>DASYPQ010000009.1:0-177802 GCA_036006425.1 Planctomycetota bacterium | reverse complement strand
CAGCACGATGGGAACGTTGTCCGGGAGACTGACGTTCACCCATATCTGGTGCCAGTCGAAGTGCATCGCTCTTCCTCGCTCCGGCTAGCGCCGGCCCTTCGCCTTGCCCGCTTCGCTCTCGAGCATCACGGGCGCCGGGCCCGACAGGCAGCCGTCCTTACGGATGCGCCAGAAGTGAACGATCATGAAGATCGAGCCGACGATCGGCAGCGCCACGCAGTGCCAGATGTAGGCGCGCAAGAGTGCGTTCGCGTCGACGATCGACCCGCCGAGCAGCGCGAACCGGATGTCGTTGAACGCCGTCGGATGCAGGAGTTCCTTGCCCGGGCCCTCGTGGCCGATCAGCGGCGAGGCGCGCGCCATGTTCGTGCCGACGGTGACGGCCCAGACGGCGAGCTGGTCCCAGGGCAGGAGGTACCCCGTGAACGACAGGAGCAGCGTCAGGACGAGCAGGATGACGCCGACGTTCCAGTTGAACTCGCGCGGCGGCTTGTAGCTCCCGGTGAGGAACACCCGGTACATGTGGAGCCACACCGTGATCACCATCATGTGCGCCGCCCAGCGGTGCATCTCGCGCATCACGCCGATCGAGACGTACTCCCGCAGCGCGAAGATGTCGCGGTAGGCGAGCTCCGCCGTCGGGCGGTAGTAGAACATCAGGAGCAGGCCCGTGATCGTCTCCACGATGAAGAGGAAGAACGTCAGGCCGCCCATGCACCACGTGTAGGAGAGCCGGATCCCCGACCGGCGGACCTTCACCGGGTGGAGGTGCAGGAAGAAGTTCGAAAGGACCGCGAGCGTGCGATTGCGCGGCGTGTCCGGGTACCCGTGGCGGAAGATCGACTTCCAGAGCTGGGTCGCGCGGACCTTCTCGAGGATCGTGGACATCCGGTTCGCGGGATCGTCGGGCGGGTGGAGGGGGCGGGAGCGGGCTCGATGGAGTCGGAACGGGCGGCGCGAAGTCTAGCGGCGGTCCGGTCCCGGGTGCCAGCGCGATCGCGGCTCCGAGCTCAACCGACGTAGGAGAGGTAGGCCCCCTCGAGGGTCCACTGCCCCTTCTCTTCCTGGAACTTGGTGTTCTTGTCGATCAGGATCTGGCCGTCCTCGGCCAGCGTGATCTTGTACCGCTCGAGCGGTCTCGGTGCAGGCCCTTCGAAATTGATCCCGGTCTTCTGGAAGCCGGAGCCGTGGCACGGACACTTGAACTTCTCCTCCGCCGAGAGCCAGTTCGGCGTGCAACCGAGGTGCGTGCACGTCGTGGAGAGGCAGTAGAAGCCCGCCGCTTCGCGCACGATCCAGATGCCGCGCGTGGCTTTGAAGCGCTCGTCCACCGCGTCGACCGAGAAGTCGGGCGGATAGCCGACCTTGAACTCCATGGGCGGCTCGTAGAGCACGTTCGGGAACATGAACCGCGTCAGCGCGCCGGTGAAGGCCGCGCTCGCCGCGGCGAACGTCACCCAGGAGAGCGAGAGGACGGAGAAGAGGCTGCGGCGCGTGATCTCCCCGCGCAGCGGCGCGCGGACGAGAACCTTGCCGGGCTCTTCGCGAGGGGTTTCCTGGGCGGCAGGCTTGGGTTCGACGACTTCGGTCACGGCACGAGGTGTTGCGGGTCTTCCGCGAGAATCGGCATGAATTTGGGGAGGCGGACGGCTCTTGGCAAGTCCGGAACGACAATTCCAGCCCGCCGCGGCTTCCGGCGCGGCGCAAGCGGCTTCAAGGCCAACCCTGGAGGGCCTTCATGCCCGCCTCGCGGACCGCGAGATCCTCGTCGTCGCTCGCGACGCGCTCGATCGCGGCGCGGTCCTCCGCCCGGCGGAGTCGCGCGAGCGCCTGGATCGCGGCGACGCGCGATTCGCTGACGCGGCGCGCGACTGCGAACTTCGACGCGTCGCGGCCGTTCTCGGTCTGGTAGGCGGCCGGGTCGAGGAGCTCCCGCAGCACGGCGGCACCCGCGGGGTCGCCGCGCATCGCCAGGGCGAGCGCCGCGTTCGCGCGCACCTCGAGCAGCTGATCGCCGACCGCGCCGCGCAGCGCCGCGAGCCCCGCGTCACCGGGGATGCGCTGCAGCGCGATCGCCGCGACCGCGCGCAGGCCCGGGTCCTCGCTCTGCTGGAGCACGCGCACGGCGGCGGCTTCCGCGCGCGGATCGCCGAGCGCGCCGAGGTTCGCGAGCGCGTTGAAGCGCACGGAGCCGTCCGCATCGTCGCTCGCCGGCGTGTCGAGCAGCGCGAGGAGGCTCGGAACGCCTTCGGGGTCGTCGAGCTGCGCGAGCAGGCTCGCGAGCACGAGGCGGATGTACGGATCGCTCGCGGACGTCGAGTCCCAGGCGCTGCGCAGCTTGGGCAGGAAGTCGGACTCGACCGGCCACGGCGAGCTCTTCCCGTCGAGCGCCGCCTGCCGGTTCTCCGCGATCTGGCGGACCATGTTGAAGGCCGCCTGCTTGCGCTCCGCCTGCCCCCCGTGGACGACGCGGTCGACGTTCTCGGAAAGCGACGCTTCGCGGCCTGTGATCGCGCCGAAGAAGAGGAAGACGACGATGATCGCGCCGACGATGACCGCCGGCACGACGACGAGAGGCACGAACAGGTTCTTGTAGGGGGACGCCGGCGTTTCCGGGGCGTCCGCGCGCGGCTCGGGGGTTCCTGAAAGGGGCGTGTCGGTCACGTCGGGCGCCGCTAGTGGCCCTTGGCGAGCCAGTCGAGGAAGCGCCACTCGAGGCTGTCGGTCTTCCCGTCCTTGCCGGACAGCGGGACGCCGTAGATCGACTTGACGAGCTCGTCGAACGCGTCGGTGCCCTCGGCCTCCGCCGACTTCTTCATCAGCTCGCGGAACTTCGCGGCGCTCGCGGCGGGATCCTTCGGATCGCCTTGCGTCAGGATCCAGTTGAAGAACGAGCACTTGTACGCGCGGAAGAACTCGCGGTAGTCGAGGATCACCGACGTCGGCGGATAGGGCTTCAGCTTCGCGTCCGGTCCGAAGAAGGGCGCGCTGACGACGTACTTCGTCGACTCGTCGGGCGCGATGATCAGGAAGTGCGCGTTCTTGTCGTCGAGGATCGCCTGATCGAGATGCTCGGGCTTGCTCTTCGGGAGCGCCTTCAATCCGTTCTTCTGCCCCTTGCGCAGACAGGTCGCGAAGTGGTCCTTCCCGGCGCCCTCGCGCCAGCGTCCCTTCTTCACCGCGTCGCCGCCCGCGGCGGGCATCGGCGGCAGTGTGCCGCCGGCCGAGTTGCCGCCGGGGACGAACCGCTCGTACGGCTGCGTCTTCGCGCCGGTCGTCCCGTAACCCCAGCCGTCGCCTTCGAGCGCGTTGATCTCGCCGCACACCGAGATCGCGAGGCTCATCGCGATCGCCTGGTGGAAGTGCGGAGCGCCGTCGTCGGCGTAGCACAGCCACTGCCACGCGTTCGCCGCCTGCTGTACGGCGTGCTGCTCGAGGCCGTTCTTGTCGAACTTGTTCATCGGCATCGACGTGCGGAACTGCGGATCGGGCACCCACGGCGGGTACTCGAGCGCCATGACGAGGTCCCAGCCGATCCAGAACGTCGTGAACTCGCCGACGGCCGGCTTCCACAGCTCGGCCTGCTTCGTTTCGTCGAGCAATCCGGCGTAGCCGACGAGCTCGACGAAATCGCGGCGCGTCGGGGAGAACAGGATGCGCAGCGGCTGCTGCTCCTTCGGCGCGACGCCGAGCGCATCGGGCTTGCACACGAATTCGGTGAGACGCGCCCCGGCCTTCGTCTGCGCCTCGTTCGCGGCGAGCACCTTGAAGAGGTCGTGGTCCTTGCCCTTCTCCTCGGGCTTCACGTTCGCGAGCGACGGCTGCTTCCAGCTCTTCACCCAGTTCTCGAGCTCCGTGATGTCGGCGTGCGCGGACTGGACCTTCGCGGGATCGGGCGCGAGGAGGTCGATCCATTTCGACTGCATCTCGAGGAGGCTGACGACGACGGTCTTCAGGTCGTCGACCTGCTGCTTGTCGGAGAGGAACGCGATCGGGTACGCGACGTCGACGCCGCCGAGCACGGCGTGCACGCACCAGTCCTCGCGGAACTTCTCGATCGGGAGGTCGCTAGCCTGCGCCGGATTGCCGTGCGCCTTGAGGAAGCCCTTGCCGAACTCGGCGAACGGAACCTCCTTCTCCTTCTCCTGGAGGATCGGGACGAGCGCGGGCGCGCAGAGGACGGCCAGGACGGAGATCGAGAGCAGGGGTGCCGTGCGGTGCTTCATCAGAACGCGGAGACCGGGAAGTCCGACAGGCGGGCCGTCTTCGGCAACTTGCCGACGAGGGGCATCGCGTAGTCGACGAACTCCGGCGCGATGTCGTTGTCGCCCTGGACGAAGCGGTCTTCAAGCGGGCGCGTGAGTTTCGCGACGAGGGCGAGATCGGTCAGCGTGCAGCTCACCGAGTAGTCCCCCTTCTTCTTCCGCACGAGGCTCACCGAGCCGTGGCGCGCCTTCCCCTTCAATGCCTCGCTGGCGGCGTAGCGGCCGACCGCGCGCGCCTCCTTCGCGTCGATCTCGGACGCGAGCCCCGCGAACGAGCGCTGCAGGTAGCCGAACGTGTCCGCGCGGACGCGCAGCTTCTCGCCGAGGCGCTTCTTGATCGCCTCCACGAGGAAATCTCCGAGCGCGCCCGAGCCGGAGAGCTGCACGTTGCCGTGGCTGTCCTTCTCCTTGCTCTCGACGAGCGGCGCTCCGTTCGGGCCGTGCACGCCCTCCGACAGCGCGACGAGACAGCGCCCGCGTTGCTTGTACACGCGGTCGACGTCCCCGGCGAAGCGGTCGAGGTCGAACACGCGCTCGGGGACGTAGACGAGGTGCGGCCCGTCGTCCTCGTGCTGGCGCGCGAGCACGCTCGCGGCCGTCAGCCAGCCCGCGTTCCGGCCCATCACGACGTCGATCTTGATCCCCGGCAGGCTGCGGTTGTCCTGGTTGTCCCCCATCACGGCCTGCGCGACGAACTTCGCGGCCGAGCCGTACCCGGGGCAGTGATCCGTCTCGCGCAGGTCGTTGTCGATCGTCTTCGGCACGTGGAAGAGGTGCACGTCGTACCCTTCCGCGGCCGCGATCTCGTTCAGGATGTGCGCCGTCTCGGCCGAATCGTTGCCGCCGACGTAGAAGAAGAAGCGGATGTGGTGCTTCCGGAAGCCGGCGAGCACCTGCTCGCATTCCTCGCGCGTCGGCTTCTTGCGCACGGAGCGCAGCGCGGCGCACGGCGTCCGCGCGACGGCTTCGAGTGTCGAGCGCTTCTCGCGCTTCAAGTCGATGATCTTGTCCTTGAGCACGCCCTGGATGCCGTGCACGGCGCCGTACACCTCGCCGATCCGCGGATCCGCGGAGAGCGTCTCGACGAGCCCGACGAGACTCTGGTTGATCACCGCGGTCGGTCCGCCGGACTGGCCGATCAGCGCGTTTCCGATTGCTTTCTGCATGGGGGCGGCGCCAGACCGTATCGCGGTCGGTCAGCCTGTCAATCGGCAGCGCCCAGTACCGCGCGCTCGCTTGCGCCCGTCGGCATCGCTCCCTAGACTCCCTCCCCCCTTCGGTGCCCCGGTGGCGGAATTGGCAGACGCGCAGGCTTGAGGTGCCTGTGGGCTAACCCCCTTGCTGGTTCGATCCCAGTCCGGGGCACCAACTACGGAGCCAGAGCAGATTCTCTACGATTCGCGGCGACCGCGAATCGTAGAGAATCTGCTCTGGCTCCGTACTACTTGACCGCGAGAGGCGCGACGACGCGCAGCGACAAGTCGAAGCTCTTCGGGTCGAGCGCGAGCATCACGAGTCCGCCCGTCAGACCCTCGGACCACGAGATCCAGCGCTCTTCTTCGGCCATCAGCGCCGGAATCTGCTGCTCCCGCAGCGACTTGCGGATCGTCGTCATCTCCGCGTCGACCTTCTTCTCGAACTCGGCCTGCTCGGGCGGCGAGAGCGCGTCGAGCGTCCGGCCGCCGTAGCCCTCGCGCAGCATCTTCGTCTCGACCCGGGCCCTCTCGGCCTTCGCGTCGTAGCTGCTGCTGACCTTGTTCGCGGCGATCTGCTGCGCGCGGGCGCGCAGGATCGGCGCCACCGTCGCGGGGTTCGCGTACACGAGCAGGTTCGCCCGCGTGAGAGAGCTGTGGATCAGCGCCTCGAAGCGATCGTCGTCGGCGAGGCTCGGATAGCGGTCGGACTTCTGCGTGTACGTCTTCAGGAGGTGGCCCATCATCCCGAGCGAGTTCGTGATGATCGTCAGCTGCGCCGCGTTCGCGGTGACGATCACGCCGGTGCCGTCGACCAGAATGCTCCAGTACTCGCGCGTCTCGTAGCCCGACTCGGTGTTCTTGAAGAAGCCCGGGTCGTTCGGGTGCTTGCCGTGCAGCTGGAAGCGCGTCCCCTGCTCGCCGATCATCTGCCGCAGCGCGTTGATCTGCTCGACGTTCTTCGGCCAGAGGACGAGCGCCATCGCCGGCACCGGGGCGTCGTTGTGAGGAGGCCCCTCCGGGTCGGGCGGGTAGTCGTTCGGCCGGATGATGACGGCCGCGCGGTCCTTCAGTGACGCGTCGAGCTCGGCGACGAGCTTCTCGATGTTCGGGTACTTGCCCGTGCTGCGGAACAGGTCCTCGAGGTTCTGCTTCAGCGACGGCTCGCAGCTCGCGAGCACCATGTGGAGGAAGTCCGACACGGGCGCGTGGAGGAACACGAGCAGCGACGTGTCGCGCGGCGCGAGCCGCGCGGCCTCGGCGAGCACGGTGTCGCGGTCGAAACCGCGCGTCCGGTACAGCCGCTCCTGCTCCGGCGTGATCTGCTCCGAGCTGAGATCGCCGTGGAGATCGAGCGAGATCCCCTCGTCGAGGCCGACGACGCCGATCGCGTTCTTCAGGTTGCCGAGCTGGAAGATCCGCCCGAGGAGCGCGGTCCCGAATTCCTGGCTCTTCGGGTCGGGCCACGCCTTCGGCAGCCCGAGCGTCGCGATCGCCTTGCGGAAGTCGACGTAGATCTCGAACTCGTCGCGCTGGTCGTCGCGCGGCGCCTTCTGGATCCAGTCGAAGTAGCCCGCGCTCTGGAACAAGGAGTCCTCGAAGCCCTTCGCCGCGAGCGCGTGCGCCTTCTCCGTGAGCTCGGGGATCGTCGAGACGATCACGACGTCGCGCATGCGCGTGACGTACATCTTCCTCGGCAGACCGGCGCCCGAGACGGCGACGTGCTGGCCGTCGGCCTCGACCTTGAGCCCGCGCTTCTCGAGCTGGAGCAGGCTCGGGTGGTCGAGCGCCGCGGCCGCGAGCTTGCCGAGCCAGTTCGCGCGCCCGTACACCGCCCAGTCCGACTGCTCGAGCTCCTTTCCGCGGAAGTACCCCGCGATGGCGAGGTCGCGCCCGCCGAAGATCTGCTGCGGCTGCATGCCGAGCGGGATCTGCGAGGTCGCTTGCGCGAGCTGCGCGAGCGTCTCCTCGATCTTGAGCTTCTCCGCGAGCTTCTTCGCGTCGGCGGACTCGAGCAGTCCCTTCCAGCGCTCGTTCGCGAGGAGCCGCTTCTCGACCGCGAGGTGCGGGAACTTGTCGAATGCCTCGGCGAGTCCGGCTTTGGCGACGAAGAAGTCGACGTCGCGCGGCACGAGCGCGGCGACGTCGGCCTCGAGATCCGACTCGAGCGGATTGAAGAACAACGCCGTGAACGTCAACCACACCGCGACGAGGAGGACCCCGAGTCCGATGAGGAAGTAGCGGAGGAGGCGGGACCTGATCATCATGGCGTGGCGAACGACCGTGTCGGGGCGGCTTCGATACCGCAAACGGTCGATCGGATCACGGGCAATCCAGCTCCTCCGGTCACAGCCGGGGGAGGACGACCTCGCAGGCCGATTCTTCCATTGTCCAGCGCTCCCTGAGCATGTCCGTCCGCCCCGCCACCGCCTTCGTGCTGCTCGTCTGGGCCGGGATGCTCGTCTGGGCGCACGTCTACATCGGGACGTGGGCCGAGCGGTTCCCGATCCACGACGACGCGACTCTCTGGTCGCTGCTGCCCCCGCAGGGCGCGCTCACGTGGCAGCGGCTGATCGAGCCGTACAACGTGCATTTCATTCCGCTGCCGAGGCTCCTCCACTACGCCCTGTACAGCCTCACGGGCGATCTGCGCGCCGCGATGTTCCTCCAGGCGGAGCTCCTCGGAGTGATCTCCCTCGCGTGGATCCTCGTGACGCGCCGCGTGCGCGGGCGCACGGCGTGGACCGACGTCGTCTTCCCGCTCGTCTTCCTGCACACGGGCAATGCGCAGAACCTGCTCGGCGGGTTCCAGATCGCGTTGACGCTGCCGACGGTGCTCGCCTCGGCGATCGTCGCCGCGGGATCGCTCTCGCCGGACCTCCCGCGGCCGGCGCGCGCGGGCTGGATCGGACTCGCGCTCGTGTGCCTGCCGCTGTGCGGCGGAGCGGGAGACATCCAGACGCCCGCGCTGATGGCCTGGCTCGCGTGGGTCGGATGGCGCGGGACGCGCAGCGCGGAGCGCGGAGAACGCTCGGGCGGCCGGATCCTGCTCGCCTCCGTCGGCGTCTGCTTCGCGAGCTGTCTCGCCGGCCTCGTGCTCGTCTCGAGGACCGCGCCAGCGAGCTCTCCAGCGGCGCTCCGTGACATCGCGCTGCACGCGGTTGCTGTCCTCTCGCTCGGGATCGGCCCGGCCGCGCGCGACACCTGGCCCGCGAGCGGGCTGTTCGTCCTGGCGCTCGCCGCCGTCACGACCTGGATGCTCGTCCGCGGCGTCCGGCGCCGGACGGCGCCGGAGATCGGCCGCATCGGGCTCCTCGCCTCGATCGCGGCGACCGTGTGCCTCGCGGTCGGCCTGAGTCTCGTCCGCGCCCAGTTCGGCTGGCGGAACGGGTTCCAGCCGCGGTACGTGACGCTCACGGCGCCGCTGCTCTGCGCCGTCCACTTCGCGTGGAGCTCGTACGGCGGGAGCGCCGGCGGAACTCTCGTCCGCGCGGCGCTCGCGCTGGCGCTCGCGGCCGCGTTGCCCCTCAACGTCCGCGTCGGACAGGCGTACGCCGCGCAGCAGTCGCGTCGCGCGGCGGAGCTCGACGCCCTCGTCCGGAACGGCGCGCGCGCGTCCGAGATCGTCCGCTGCTACTCCGAGCACTTCTATCCCTACCCCGCGCGCACCCGCGGGATCCTCCAGACTCTCGCGCGCGAGCACCGGCCGCCCTTCGATCGAGGCCCGGCGTGGGCGCCGGAGCTCTTCGACTACCTGGCGCTCGATCGGGTCCCCACCATGATCGAGGCCGAGGTGCCGTACTCACTGCGGATCGTCGACGGCGGCTGGGCGCTCCTCGCGCGCGACGGCACGCGGATCCATCTCGCCGTTCACGCGCGCGAGACGCACTGCTCCGCTCGCATCGAAGTGCCGCCGGAGCTGGTCGGGCGGCGGTTCTCGACGGTCACCCGCGCGCGGATCGAGCTCGCCGAGGCGGGCGGCCGCCGGACGCTGTACGAGCGCGAGATCGCGGCCGGCCCGGAGGTCGTGGAGCTCGATCTCCCGCCCCACGGGGAGTGCGAGCTCGTCCTCGCCACCGAGAGCGCCGCCGGGGAGCGCGTCGAGAGGAGCTGGATCTACTGGATGGACGTCGCGATCCGCTGAAGAGGCGCTGAACAAGGCGGATCCCCTTGATCGAGGGCCCGGGGCTCGGACAATCGAGGGATGCGCCCCAGCCGACGCGTGAGCGCGCTCGCGTTCTCGACGACTCTCGCCCTGGACGCGCGGGCGAAGGAGTTCGCCGCGTCCGGCCGCGACATCATCAACATGTCGGTCGGCGAGCCGGATTTCGCCGCCCCGAAGGCGGTCCGGGATGCCGCGGCGGCGAAGGTGCTCGCGGGGGACGTCAAGTACACGCCGGCCGAGGGAACGCTGTCGCTGCGCAAGGCGATCGCCGCGCGACTCACGCACACGCGCGGGATCCCCTTCACCGAGCAGGAGATCACCGTCTGTCACAGCGCGAAGCACGCCCTCTCGGGCGCGTGTCTCTCCTTGATCGAGCCGGGCGACGAAGTGCTCCTCCTGCTCCCCGCGTGGGTGAGCTACGACGAGATCGTGCTCTTCGCGGGCGGGAAGCCCGTGTCCGTGCGCTCGCGGAAGGACTGCGGTCCCGACCTCGCCGCAATCCGGAAGGCGATCACGGACCGCACGCGCGGGATCATCCTGAACTCGCCCTGCAACCCGTCGGGGTACGTGCTGACGCAGGCGGAGGTCCGCGCGATCGCCGAGCTGTGCGAGGCGCACGACCTGTGGATCGTCTCGGACGAGATCTACCGGCGCCTCGTCTACGAAGGCGAGCCCGACTTCAGTCCCGCGCAGGCGTCGCCCGCCGTGCGCGCGCGCACGGTGATCGTCGACGGCGCGAGCAAGGCGTTCGCGATGACCGGGTACCGGATCGGCTACGCCGCCGCCCCGGCGCCGGTCGCCGCCGCGATCGCCCGGCTCCACAGCCAGCTGACCGGCTGTCCGAACGCCGTGTCGCAGGCCGCGTTCGAGGCCGCGCTCGTGAAGGAACCGCCGGAGGTCGCGGCGATGGTCTCCGAGTTCGATCGGCGCCGGCGCGTGCTCGTCGACGGACTGACGAAGATCGGCCTCGAGGTCCCGTGGCCGCGCGGCGCCTTCTACGCGTTCCCGGACGTCTCGCCGTGGATCGACGAGCGCGGATCGGTCGGATTCTGCGACGATCTCCTCGAACAGCAGAACCTCGCGGTCGTCCCCGGCTCGGCGTTCGGCGTCGACGACCACGTGCGCCTCTCGTACGCGACGTCGATCGAGAACATCGAGCGCGCGCTCGAGCGCCTCGGTGCCTTCCTCGCCGCGCGCGCGCGCCCGCGCCTCGCGCGCAAAGGCTGACGCGGCGGCCCCGCCGCTCGGCTCGACATGACCGGTCCCGACGATCTCCAGCGCATGTACGACCGGCGCTTCGGCCCCGAGGCGCGGCGCGCCAAGGCCGAGGTGTGGAAGGTGATCGTCGAGGATTACCTCCAGCGCTGGATCCGCCCCGAGGACCGCGTGCTCGACGTCGGCTGCGGCATGGGCGAGTTCCTGAATCACGTCCGCTGCGCGCGACGCACCGGGATCGATCTCAATCCGTCGATGCAGGCGAACCTCGCCCCCGGCATCGAGTTCCACGCCGGCGACGTGCGCGATCTCTCGTTCCTCGCGGACGGGAGCCAGGACGTCGTATTCACGAGCAACCTCCTCGAGCACCTGCCTTCGAAGGCGGACGTCGAGAAGCTCCTGCGCGAGGCGGCGCGCGTGCTGCGCAGCGGCGGGCATCTCGTCGCGCTCGGACCGAACCTGCGCTTCCTGCCCGGCGTGTACTGGGATTACTGGGACCACCTCGTCCCGATCACGGATCGCTCGCTCGTCGAGGTGCTCGAGACGATCGGGTTCGAGACCGTCGACGAGATCCCGCGGTTCCTCCCGTACACGACGCGTTCGTGGCTGCCGAAGTCGCCCGCGCTCCTCCGCCTCTACCTGCATGTGCCGATCGCGTGGCGCTTCCTCGGCGGCCAGTTCCTGGTGCGCGCGAAGAAATCATGACCGAGCCGCGGGGATCGCGGTGGACCCTCGCGCTGCTCTGCCTCCTCGTCTGGGCGACGCGGATGGTGCTCCCCGGAGACCTCGTCTACAGCGAGCTCGACACGTCCTGGTGCCTCGCGCTCGGCCACGCACTCGAGCACCGCTGGCGCGCCGGGATCGACTACGTCTTCACGTTCGGTCCCCTCGGGTTCCTCTCGACCGGCGCGTACGTCCCCGGCCTCGTCGGGCTGAAAATCGTCGTCTGGGAGGGCGCGTTCCAGCTCCTCGCCGCCGTCGTCCTCACGATGGCGGGCGCGGGCATCCGGAACCGCCTGCTGCGCGCCGTCTACTTCCTCGCCGTCGTCTGCTCGCCGCTCGAGACCGACTCCCACGCGTTCCTGACGATCGTCGCGGCGTTCGCGTGGATGAGCCGGACACAGAGTTCCCGCGGCCGCGCGGCGGCGATCGGCGCCGTGCTCCTCGCGGGCCTGTCGCTCGTCAAGTTCACCTACACGGCGGCGGCTCTCGTCGGCGTCGTCGCCGCGGCGTGGAGCTTCTGGGCGGCGAACTCGAGACCACTCGCGGCGGCGTTCCTCGCGGGATGCGTGGCGCTCGCGATCGTCGGGTGGTGGCTGTGCGGGCAATCCCTCGCGGACGCGCCGGCGTACCTCGCGCGCTCGATGCAGCTCTCGGGCGCGTACAGCGAGGCGATGTCGAGCGCGGCGCCGTCCGGCACGGTCGCCGTCGCTCTCCTCATGCTCGCGGCGACCGCCGTGGCGGCGTCGCTCCAGAGATCCCCCGCGGCACTCGCCCACCTCGGCTGGGTCTGGATCGCCTACAAGGCGGGCTTCGTGCGGGCGGAGGACCACACGCCCGTCTTCTTCCTGTACGGCGCGGTCGCGCCGCTGCTGCTCGACGCGGCCGAAGCATCGACGGCGATCGCGAAGACCGTGTCCGCTGCGTCCCGGCTCGCGTGCGTCGCGCTCGGGTTGATCGGGATGCGCCTCGCCGGCGGAGTCGCCCCGAGCGCACTCCCGATCGAGCTCTCCGATCCCTTCCACCGCGTCGCCGCGCACGTTCGCGCGCTGCTCCATCCCCGCGCGTTCGTGGCCGACGTCGCGTCGCGCGACGAAGCCGACGAGCTGTGGATGGATCTCCCGCGCACGCGCGCGATCGTCGGGACGAGCACGATCGACATGATCTCCTTCCTGCAGGTCGCCTTGTTCCGCAACGGACTGCGCTGGAGCCCGAGGCCGGTCTTCCAGAGCTACGCGGCGCTCACGCCCGAGCTCGCGAACTTGAACGCGCGCTTCTACGCAAGCGATCGCGCTCCGGAGTTCGTCCTCTTCCATCTCCAGACGATCGACACGCGCCTCCCGACGATGGACGACGCGGCCGTACTCCAGATTCTCGCGCGCGACTACGAGCCGGTGCTGCGCGAGAAGGGATTCCTGCTCCTGCGGCGCAGTCCGGTGCGAGAGTCGGGTGCGGCTGCCGAGACGGTGTTGCAGCGCGACTGCGCATTCGGCGACGCGATCGACCTGCGCGGGCTGTCCGGACGATGCACGCTGCTCCGCCTCGACATCCGTCGGACGCTCGCAGGCCGCCTCTGGACCACGCTCGACTCCGCGCCGGCGCTCTTCGCCGAGATCAAGCTGGACGACGGGGACAGCGCCGTGGGCCGCATCGTCCCCGACATGATGCGCGGCGGCGTGATCGTCGATCCGATGATCCGGACGGAGAAGGACTGGATCGCGTGGTACACCGGCAAGCCGCTCCACCACCCCGTCTGGATGCGGATCCTCCCGCCCGCGCACGCGTGGATGTACGAGCCGCGCATCGGGGTCGAGCTCGTGCGCGACGACGCGAGCGCGCCGCCGCCCCGGCACGGGCTCGAAACTTTTCTCACGTACTCCCTCTTCGCCGTCCGCCCGGTCGAGGTCGTCTCCGCGCGCGACCCGGTGCGCGACATCGTCCAGAAGACGGACGTGTTGAGGCTGTCGGCGACGTCGAAGATGATCTTCGACGTGGCCCCGGGCTCGCACAGGCTCACCGGAACGTACGGTCTCGTCGCGGGGTCGCGCCCCGGGATCCCGTCCGAGGCGGCGGAGTTCAGCGCGGTGCTCGTGCGCGCCGGGGCGGAGGATCGCGTCCTCTTCGAGCGTCGCCTCGATCCTCTCCACGTCGAGGGAGACCGCCAGCTCCAGGTGCTGGCGGTCGCGTTCGCGTGCGACGCGCCGGCGCGGCTCGAGCTGCGCTCCGCGAGCGGACCGAAGGCCGACGCGGCTCGCGACGCGGCGTGCTGGTCCGGGATCGGGATCGAGTGATCGCATGCGGCTGATCAGCGTCGTCCTCCCGGTGTACAACGAGGCGGGCAGCATCGCGGTGTGCCTGCGCGGCCTCTGGCAGGCCCTAGCCGGCACCGACCATGAGATCCTCGTCTGCTACGACACGGAGGAGGACACGACGCTCCCCGCGATCGCGGCGATGCCGGATCGACCGGCGAGCGTGCGCCTCGTGCGCAACACGCTCGGTCGCGGGGCGCTCAACGCGATCAAGACGGGCTTCTCCGCCGCGCGCGGCGACGTCGTCGTGACCTCGATGGCGGATCTCTCGGACCCGCCGGAGGTGATCCTCGCGATGGCCGACGCGATCCGCGGCGGCGCCGACGTCGTCTCCGGGTCGAGGTACATGCGCGGAGGCTCGCAGCGCGGAGGTCCGTGGCTCAAGCGCACGCTGTCGCGGATCGCCGGCGTGTCGCTGCGCTGGATCGCCGGAGTCGGGACGCACGACGCGACGAGCAACTTCCGCGCGTACTCGAAGACGTTCCTCGATTCGGTCACGGTCGAGAGCGGCGGCGGCTTCGAGATCGCGCTCGAGCTCACGGTGAAGGCGCACCTCGCCGGCCGCCGCGTCTCCGAGGTGCCGAGCTCGTGGGTCGACCGCAGCTCGGGCACGAGCAATTTCCGCATGTGGCGGTGGATGCCGAGCTACCTACGCTGGTACGCGCGCGCGCTCGCCGAGCCGGCGGTCGTCTGGATCGCGGCGATCGCGGGGTTCCTGCTCGCATCGGGCCGACCGCCGTTTTCGGAGCCGCCCGCGATCGTGCACCGCTCGACGCTGGTGTTCCTCGCCGCGATGGTCGCGGCGGCGGTGCTCGTCGCGCGGCGCGCGCGAGGCCGGACGCGCCTCGTCGACGCACTGCACGTGGGCATCTGGCTCCATCCGTGGCAACCCCAGATCTTCGCCAGCGCCGTCGCGAGCGCCGTGCTGCTCGCGATCGCAAGCGGCCGCGCGGGAACGATCGACGCGCTGCGCCGCGCGGCTCGATTCCTGAGACCGAAGGTCCTGCTCCTCGCGCTGCTCGTGGTGCTGATCTGGATCACGCACGTGACGCTCCCGATCGAGGTTCCCAGCAAGAATCTGGACGTCTCCTGGAGTGCCGCCCTCTCGTGCGCGGCCGTCGCGAACCTCCGCGCCGGCATCGACTACATCTTCACGTACGGTCCGCTCGGCGTCGTCTCGACCCACGCCTACCACCCGGAGATGTTCGGATTCCGGATCGCCTGCGAGGGAGTGTTCCGGCTCGGCCTCGTCCTCGTCCTGACTCGCGTCGGCCTGCGCCTCGGGAGCACGCTGGACCGGATCCTGTTCTTCGGTCTGCTGCTCCTTCCCTCCTCGAACGACGCGTTCCACTACCTCGGCGCCTTCGCGGTGAGCGCGTGGCTGCTCGACCGGAAGCGCTCGTCCGCCCTCGCCACGCTGCTGGGACTCGCGATCCTCGCCACGTTCAGCCTCTCGAAGTTCAGCTACGTGCCGACCGCGATCCTGTCCGTGCTCGTCCTGGTCGCGTTCACGAGCCGCGGCGTCTCGTGGGCCGCCGGCGCGGCGGTCGGCGGAGCGTTCTGCCTGCTCGTCGCCCTCTTGTGGTGGATCGCGGGACAGGCGCTCTTCGACCTGCCGACGTGGCTGTACCGGAGCGTGCAGGTCGCGAACGGCTACAACGGCGGTGAGGCGACGACGGCACCGCCGGGCACGATCCTCCCGGCGGTCGTCCTCTTCGGCCTCTTCGCGTTTCAGTCGGGGCGCATCCTGCTGGTCGGTTCACGTTCCCCCGCGCGCACGGCGGCGGCCCTGATCGCGCTGCCGATCCTGTGGGTGGCGTTCAAGGCCGCATTCGTGCGCGGCGCCGACCACACCACGATCTTCTTCGGCTTCACGCTGCTCGCCGCGTTCGTGTTCGCGATCGGCGGCGCGGGGGACCGGATCGGCACGGCGTGGCGCGTCGCGTGCGTGGTCGTCAGCCTGATCGGGATCGGGGCGGGAGGTCCGGACGACACGACATGGGCGGACCGGCTCGCCATCGCGGTACGCTCCTTCCGAGCGCACGCGGCGGGACTCTTCAATCCGGCGGGCATGCGGGCGGGATGCGAGATGCGGCTCGAGCAGGCGCGCAAGGAGAACGAGCTCCCGCGCACGAGAGCCGTCGTCGGCGATCGCTCGATCGACATGGTGTGCGACCGGCAAGGCGTCCTCTTCCTGAACGATTTCCGCTGGACGCCTCGCCCGGTCCTCCAGTCGTACATCACGTTCACTCCGGCGCTCATGGAGCTCGACGCTCGGTTCTTCGAGAGCGAGCGCGCGAGCGAATTCATCCTGTTCTACCCGGAATCGATCGACGTGCACCTTCCCACCACGGACGACGCGCTGGCTCTGCAAGTCATCGCGCGGGACTACGTGCCGGTGCTCGCCGAGAAGGGCTACCTGCTCCTCGAGCGCGCTCCGCGGGACGCTTCGCCCGAGGCGCCGGTCGTCGAGATCGACCGGCAGATCTCGTTCGGCGAGGACGTCGACCTCTCGAGCCTCGAAGGACGGTGTCACGTCGTGAAGCTCGGCATCGAGCCGACGCTCGTCGGGCGCGTGCTGGCCTTCCTCTACAAGCCCCCGGAGATCCATGCGCGGATCGACCTCGACTCCGGCGAGACGCGAACGGTCCGCATCGCGCCGGACATGGTGCGGTCGGGCGTGCTCGTCGATCCGTACCTGGAGACGCAAGCGGACTGGATGCGCTGGTACACGGGGCTGCAGCCCGCGCGTCCGGTCCGCCTGCGCATCGAGCGTCCCAAGTTGCAGTCGATGTACTCCGACCGGATCCGCGTCGAGATCCTGCGCACGGACGGCTCGGCGCCGCGTGCCAAGCCCGAGCTCGCGATGGAAGCGATGTTCTCGTGGTTCAAGACCGTCCCTTCGGACGCGCGAGCGTCGGCGCCCGTGATCCCCTCGGTCCTCCGAGGTCGCGAGGTCCTGCGTGTCCGCGCTCCCTCCGAGCTGCGGTTCGCGGTCGGCGCCGGTCGCCACACTCTCTCGGGACGGTTCGGCATCGTGCCCGGCGACTGGCGCCCCGGCGGCGCGGATTTCAGCGCCGTGCTGCAGTCACCCGGGCGCGAGGACGTCGTCGTGTTCCACGTCCACGTCGACCCGACGCGTCGCGAACTCGACCAGCGCCTCAAGTACCTGAAGGCGAGCTTCGAGGCACCCGGTCCCGCGACACTCCTCCTGCGGACCGATCCCGGATCGGGGAACGAGCCGCCGAGCTTCGAGACGGTCTGGTCTGAGATCGAGATCAGCGACGGCGGCTAGATGCGTCCGATCAGCGCCATCCTTCAGTACGCGAGCGCGCTCGCCGAGCCGGCGATCGTGCACCGCTCGACGCTGGTGCTCCTCGCGGCGCTCGCCCTGGGCACGGCTCTCGTCGTCTGGCGCGCGCGCGGCCGCACGCGCCTCGTCGACGCGCTACGCGATGCGACCCGATTCCTCCGGCCGAAGTACCTGCTCCTCGCGCTGCTCGTGGTCGTGATCTGGCTCGCGCACGTGGCGCTCCCGACGGAAGTGCCCGCCAAGCTGCTCGACGTCTCCTGGAACGCCGCGCTCCCGCGCGCCGCCGCGCAGGACTTGCGCGCAGGAGTCGACTACATCTTCACGTACGGTCCCCTCGGACTCTTCGCGACCGACGCGTACTACGCGCCACTCTTCGACTTCCGGCTCGTGGCATGCGAAGGCGTGCTGAAGCTCGGTCTCGTCCTCCTTCTCGCCCGTCTCGGCCTGCGGATGGGCAGCACCCTGGACCGGATCCTCTTCTTCGGCGTGCTGCTGTTCCCGACCGTGATCGACGCGTTTGCCTATCTGAGCATCCTCGCGGTCGGAGTCCTCCTCCTCGACCGGGAGCGTCTGGCGTCGGTCGGCACCGTGCTCGGCCTCGCGGCGGTCGCGACCCTTTCCCTCGTCAAGTTCAGCTTCCTGCCGCCCGCGATCCTGTGCGTGGTCGTCGTCGCCGTGCTCGCGAGCAGCGGCGTCTCGCGCGCGAGCGGGCCGGCGATCGCAGGAACGTTCGCCGTGCTCCTGCTCCTCTTCTGGTGGGTCGGCGGACAGGAGCTGCGCGATCTGCCGACGTGGTTCCGCCGGAGCATCGACGTCTCGAGCGGCTACGGCGAGGCCTGCGCGTCGTCGTCGCCGCAGGGCACGCGCCTCCCGGCCTTCGTGCTCATCGTTCTCTTCGCGCTGCAGGCGTGGCGCAGCTTCCGCGCGCGACCGCGATCGTTGCCGCAGCGCGCCGCGGCGCTGCTCGCGATCCCGATCCTGTGGGTGTCGTTCAAGGCCGGCTTCGTCCGCGCCGCGGATCACACGCCGATGTTCTTCGGGTTCACGCTGGTCGCCGCGTTCGTATTCGCGGTCGGCGGCACGCGGGACCGGGTCGGGACGATCTGCCGCGCGGCGTGCGTCGTCGTCAGCATGATCGGGCTCACCGCTTCCGTCCAGGGCGCCTTCACCTGGATGGACCGCTTCCGCTACACGCAGTACTTGATCCGTTTGAATGCCGAGCGCCTCGCGGACCCGGGGCGGCAGCGCGAGATGTGCGAGCGCACTCTCGCGGCCGCGCGGTCCAGGAACGCGCTGCCGCGGATCCGCGCGATCGTCGGCGATCGCCCGATCGACATGGTGTCCTACCGCCAGGGCGTCCTGTTCCTCAACGATCTCCGCTGGACTCCGCGGCCCGTGTTCCAGGGCTACCTCACGTTCACGCCCGAGCTCATGGAGATCAACGCGCAGTTCCTGCGGAGCGAGCGCGCGAGCGAATTCATCCTGTTCTGCCCGGAGACGATCGACCACCGCCTGCTGTCGATGGACGACGCGCTCGCCCTCCAGGTGATTGCGCGGGACTACGAGCTCGTCCTCGCGGAGAACGACTACCTGCTGCTGCGGCGGAATCCGCGCGGACGACCCGAGCGCGCGCCGGAAGTGCAGATCGAGAAGGAGGTCGCGTTCGGCGAGGACTTCGATCTCTCCGGACTCCAGGGCACGTGCCACGTCGCGAAGATCGACATCGCGCCCAGCCTCTGGGGACGAGCCAGGACGTTCCTCGAGAAGGCTCCGGCGCTCTTCGCGACGATCGAGCTCGACAGCGGCGCGACGAGGACCGTGCGCATCGTCCCGGGCATGCTGCGCGCCGGCGTCCTCATCGATCCCTTCCTCGACACGGATCGGGACTGGGCGCGTTGGTACACGGCGGGCGCGATCCACCGCCCGGTCCGCATGCGGATCGAGAAACCGGCTTCCCCCTCGATGTACGGCGATCGCATCCGCGTGCAGGTGCTGCGCACGGACGAGCTGACACCGCGAACTCGGCCCGAGCTCGCCGCGGAGGCGATGTTCTCGCAGTTCAAGACGTTCCCCGCGGACGCGACGACGTCCGCACCGGTGACGAGCGCCGTGATGCGACGGCAGGACGTGCTGCTCGTCACCGCTCCTTCCGAGCTCTCCTTCGACGTCGCACCCGGCCGGCACACGCTCTCGGGACGGTTCGGCATCCTGCCGTCCGACTGGCAACCCGGCGGCGCGGACTTCAGCGCGGTGCTCCGCTCACCCGGGCGCGAGGACGTCGTCGTGTTCCACGTGCACGTCGATCCGACCCGTCGCGAGCTCGATCAGCGCCTGAAGTACCTGAAGGTGGAGTTCGAAGCCCCCGGTCCCGCGCGCCTCCTCCTGCGGACCGATCCCGGCCCGGGGAACGAGCCGCCGAGTCTCGCGACCGTCTGGACCGCGGTCGCGATCGATTGACGCTGCCTAGATCCGGCCCGCGGCGACCTGCTCGCGGATCCACGGGATCACTTCGTCGAGGATCGTCTCGAGCGGCGTGGTCGACTCGTACCCGAGCAGGCGTTTCGCCTTGGACACGTCCGGCACGCGCAGCTGCACGTCGTGCTCGAACGCGGGATCCGAAGTCACGCGGAAGGGTTTCCCGGGGTGCACGCGCTCCCAGATCTTCTGCGCGAGCTCGAGCACGGTCGTCGAGCGCGCGGTGGAGATGTTGAAGTCCTCGTTCAGGGCCTTCGGGTGCTCGATGCACACGCGGATCCCGCGCGCGAGGTCGCCGCCGTAGGTGTAGTGCCGCACCTGCTTGCCGTCGCCGAGGATGTGCAGCGGATCCTGCCCCTTGAGCGCCTTCTGCACGAGATCGGGCACGACGTGGCTCATCGCGAGCTTCACGTTCCCCGAGAACACGTCGTGCTCTCCGAGCGCGCGGCCTTCGCCGATGCCGACGCAGTTGAACGGCCGCACGATCGTGTACGGCAGCGCGTACTGCTGGTGCGCGCCGAGCGTGAAGTACTCCGTCGCGAGCTTCTGGAACCCGTACGTGGAGCGCGGCGGCGGACTCGTGAACTGAGCGCCCTCGGGAGTCGGGAACACCGTCGTCGACTCGAACACCATCGAGGACGAGAGCACCGTGATCTTCCGGAGCTTCCCCTTCTTCCGCGCCGCGATCGCGGCGTCGAACGCAGCCGCCGTGATCCGCTCGTTCTCCGCGATGAGGTCGTACGCGTACTTGTGGAAGTACGAGATCCCGCCGATCATCGCCGCGCACGCGACGAAATCGTCGCAGTCGGCGAGCAGCTTCTCGAGCAGCCCCGCGTCCTTCGCGTCGCCTTCGACGAGGCGGAACTTCGGGTGCTTGTCGTACGACTTCGACACGCGCCCGTACTTGCTGAAGTTGTCGACGCCGACGACTTCCCAGCCGTGCTCGAGCAGATCCGCGACGAGGTACCCGGCGATGAAGCCGTTCGCGCCCGTGACGAGGACCTTCATAGGACCGCGCTGCCCCCGCGCGTCGCGTTCCAGATGTCGACGACGGGCTTCTTCCCGAAGTCGATCGTCTTCCAGGCCGTGTGCGGGGCCCCGATGAACACGATGTCCGCGCGCCGCAGCGCCTCCTCGACCGGCACGACCGAATCGTCGTGCAGGAAGGGATCGCAGCAGAGGACCTCCTTGCACTCGACCGCGAGCCCCTTCTTCAACTTGTACGAGAGCGAGTCGCGCGGATCGTCCGAGTCCGCCTTGAACGTCATGCCGAGGATCGCGGCGGTCATCTTCGTGAGGTCGTAGCGCGCCGCGGCGCGGCGCACGAGGTAGCTCGGCAGGCCCTCGTTCACGAGCATCGCCGAGTGTCCGAGGAAGAACGCGTTGTTGTCGAACGCCGAGAGCTGCATCGTGTCCTTGAAGAGGCACGGTCCGGCCGCAAAGCCGGCTTTCGGGAACCCCTTCGCGCGCGGGTACTTCTCGGTCATCGCGCGGTGGATCTCGTAGAAGTCGACGCCCTGGTCGTTGCAGATCATGTAGAACTGGTTCGCGACGGCGAACTGGATGTAGCGCCAGGCGTTGTTGTAGAGCTTCGCGAGCTCGGCGCCGATCGGCTTCATGCGGACGATGTCCGGCGTCAGAGCGCGGAAGAGCGCCTCCGCGCGCGCCTGCGACGTCTCGCTCGTGCCGGCGACGATCTGCGGCAGCGACGTGATCTCCTCGAGAGCGACGCCTTCCGCCACGCGCTCGGGACAGAACGCGACGTCGACTCCGGCTCCGGACTCCGCGAGCCGCCGGGCGACGCGGTCGGTCGTCCCGGGGTACACGGTGCTCCGCAGGACGAGCAGTTGCCCCTTCCGCAGGTGCGAGCGGTCCTTCTCGAGCAGGTCCGCGTAGACCTCGAAGCGCGGGTTCAGGTGCGCGTCGAGCGGCGTCCCGATCACCGTGATCACGACGTCGGCCTCGCGGATCGCGTTCGCGTCCGTCGTGCAGCGGAAGGTGCCGTCGGCGAGGACCTTCGGGAGCAGCGCGTCCGCGCCCGCGTCCATGAAGGGCATCTTCCCCTCGCTCGCGAGCGCGACCTTCTCGCGGTCGAGGTCGAGGGCGACGACTTTCTTGCCGGCCCGCGCGAAGGCGAGACCGAGGGGCAGCCCGACGTGGCCGCATCCTCCGATGATGACGATGTCCGACATGGGTGGGCCGGCGCGGGGGTGAGAAGCTTACCCGATCGGATCCGCCTGCGGGTACGCTGGCGACGACCGCAAGCCGATGGCCCCGTCGCCGAAAACGGATCGAGGCGCAGCGGTCTTCGTATTCGCGGTCTGGGCCGGGATGCTCTTCTGGGCCCTGCTCTTCGTCCGCGCGTTCGCGCCGCGGTTCCCGTTCGGCGACGAGTTCGCGCTGTGGGATCTGCTCCCCCGCTCGGGCAACCTCTCCCTCGAGTCGCTCTGGCGACTGAAGAACGAGCACCGGATCCCGCTCCCGCGGCTCGTCCAGTACCTCCCCTACGCCCTGACCGGCGACCTCCGCGCTCCGATGGTCGCGCAGGTGTTCCTCCTCGCTGCTCTCGCGTTGCTCCTGATCCTGGTCGCGCGCTGGATGCGCGGGCGCACGGCGTGGTCGGACTCGTTCTTCCCGCTCGTCTGGCTGCACGCCGGCAACTGGGCCAATCTGCTCTCGGGCTTCCAGATCGCGTTGACGCTGCCGACGGCGCTCGCGACGACGATCCTCGCCTTGCTCGCGGTCTCCCGCGAGCGCGTCGACGGACGGCGGGCCGCCGCCGTCGGCGCGTGCCTCGCGTGCCTTCCGATGTGCGGCGCGGTCGGACTCGTGCAGGCCCCGGCCCTCGCCGCGTGCATCGCGTGGCTCGCGATCTCCGGCCGGCGCAGCGCAGGCGGCCGCGTTCTCCTCGCTTCCGTCGGAGTCTGCGCGGCGTTCTGCGCCCTGTACGTGCTCGGCTACCGCGCCCCGCACTGGTACCACGAGTCGACGCGCCCCTGGGCGGTGCTCGACGTGGTCGCGAAGCTCCTCGCGCTCTCGATCGGTCCCGCGGCGGAGTCGTGGTGGCCCGCGAGCGGCGCGTTCGTGCTCGCGGTGATCGCGTCGACGCTTTTCCTCGTCGCGCGCGCGCGCGACGGGTCGCGACGGCTCGCGTTCCTCGCCTCGCTGGCGGGGATCGCCTGCCTCGCCGTCTCGATCGGCGTCGGACGCGCCGACGTCGGTCCGAACCAGGGCTTCCTCGCCCGCTACGTCACGCTGACGACGCCGCTCCTGTGCACGGGCTACCTCGCGTGGACCGCGTACGGCCGAGGGAGGAGCACGGCGCTCGCCTGCGGCGCGCTCGCGCTCGTCGCGTGGGTCGCGCTGCCCTGGAACACCCACGCCGGCGTCGACCACGGACGCGGGATGCGAGAGGACGTCGAACGGTTCGAGCGCGTCGTCGCGGCCGGCGCGGGCCCCGCGGAGCTCGTCGCGTCGTTCGACGAGCTGTTCCCGTTCCACTATCCCGAGGCGAGCCGCTGGGTCGTCCGCACGCTCGCTCTCCGGCGCGATCCGCCGTTCGAGAACGCACGGAGCTTCGAGCCGTCCGAGTTCGACTACCTGACGTTCTCGCGGCCGCCGTCGCGCGTCGAATCCGCCGAGCCCGTCGTCGCGCGGTTCGTCGACGGACACCACGTCGTCATGGCGCCGATCGGCGCGAGCCTCCGCTTCGACGTCGCGCCGGGCGATGCGCGCATCTCCGGCCGCTTCGGGGTCCCGTCCGAACTCGCGGCGAAGAAGTCGGGCGGCGTGCGCGTCCTCGTGGAGGCCGTCCCGCGCGAAGGCCCTCCCCGCACGCTCTTCGATCGCACGCTGGATCCCATGTCCGTAGAATCCGACCGAGGGAGCCTCGCGTTCGCGATCGACGGCGCGGAGCTGCCCCCCGGCGAGATCGTGTTCCGCACCGAGATCCTGCGGCCCGTGCGCCCGATGTGGAGCTGGTCCTACTGGTCCGACGTCCGGATCGAACGATGAACTTCGCTGGCCCTCTACTCCTCGCCGTGGCCGTCTTCGCTCCGAGCCAGGGGAGCGCGGACCGCGTGCACACGTCGGAGCGTTTCGGGTTCCGCATCGCGAGGCCGGACGACACGTGGGCCGGCTACGCCGCCGACGGCGCGAGCGCCGGGACGCGCCACACGCTGACGCTGTACGCGCGCGGATCGCAGGGGATCCCGAGCGTCGTCGTGTACGTCAGCGACGCCGGCGCCGTCACCGACGCCGCGATCGCGCGCGAAGCCGCCGCGAAGAAGCTCGAGGAGAAGGGCGCGACCGGGATCGAGCGCGGCTCGACGGCCCTCGCGGGCGGCGAAGCGCCGTTCGTCCGCGCGACGATGCCGAACCCGCTCGGGGGAACGATGGAGGTCCGGTGCGTCGAGTCCATCGAGCACGGCTTCCTCTACACGCTGCAGTGCGTCCGCGCGACCGACGACGCGGCCTCGCAGGCGAAGATCGACGCCGCCGTCGCCTCGTTCGCGATGTTCGAGCCGAAGGAGCCGGTCGTCAGCCCGGAACGAGCCGCGTGGAAGACGCTCGCGGCGAAGTGCGCCGGCGACCTCCCCTGGGCGAGCAGCTGGACCGAGGCCGCGAAGCGCGCGAGGGAGGAGAAGAAGCTCGTCCTCGTCCTGTTCCAGAACTACGCGCCGCTGGCGTTGCCGGACACGCTGCGCACGGGCGCGTTGATGGACCCGGACTTCGCCTCGCTGCTGCGGGAGCGGTTCGTCGTGCTGCGCCTCGGCACGAGGGACGAGGCACCGTTCCGGGACGCCAAGATGTTCGGGATGGGGAAACACGCGTTCGGCACCGCGTACCTCTTCGTCGAGCCCGACGGGCGCGTCACGGCGGAGTGCGGCGTCTCCGACGCTTCGTTCCTCGACGCTTTCGCGCGCGAGGTGCTCGGCAAGACGAAGGGCGTCGCGCGCGCGGGCCGCGGCGACGGGAGTGGCCTCGAGCGCGCGCAGGCTCTCGTCCGGCGCGGCGAGCTCGCGTCGGCCGAGCAGGCTCTCGCCGACACGCACACGGCCGCCGCGCACCGGCTCCGCTCCGCGATCCTGCGCCGCGAGCGCAAGGGAGCGGAGGCGCTCGACGAGATCCACGCGGCGAAGCGCGTCGCCTCGGCGGAGCTCGAGCCCGAGCTCGCGTGCGACGAGGCCGTGCTGCTGATGCGCACGCAGCGGTACTCCGAGGCCGCGGCGGCGTTCGAGCGCGTCGCGAGCAAATGGCCGGACCACCCGCGCGCGGACGAGGCCGCGTTCTGGCTCGGCGCGTTCGGCGTCCTGAGCGCCGGTGTCGACGCGGGATCCGGCCGCTGGAAGAGCCTCGCCGCGGCGCACCCCGACAGCCCGTGGGCCTGGAAGGCCGCCGCGAACCTCCTCGGCGAAGGCTCCTTCGTCAACGGCGCCGAACGGATCGACTGGCCCGAGGCCGATCTCGTCGCGTGCGCCTCGAAGCCGCGCGTCGCGCCACTCGCGCTCGCCGAAGCCGCGCGCGCCGAGCGCGAGGCCGTCGCGTGGCTCGTCGCGAACCAGCGCGAGGACGGGTCGTGGTGGAATCCGACGGACGGTTTCTCCGTCGGAGCGAATCTCTACACGCCGGCGTGCTCGGCGATCTGCGCCCAGGCGCTTCTCGCACACGTCGAGGCGAAGGGCGCGCGCACGGGCGCGGAGAAGATGACCGCGTACGCTCTCGCGCTCCTCGAGCAGGGACGATTGAAGGCGAGCGAGGACCTCGCCGGCGTCTACTCGATCTGGAACCGCACGTTCGTCGCGTGGACGTTCGCGCGCGCGCTGCGCGCCGGGGTCGGCGACGAGAGGAAGCTCGCGAAGGGCATGCAGGAGCTCGTCGACTCGGTCGTCGCGAGCCAGGATCGCCGCGGCGGCTGGCCCTACATCCGCCTCCCCGGCGACGCGGACGGCTCGGGCATCGATCCGTCGGCGAGCTTCCTGACCGCGGGCGTCCTGCTCGCGCTGCTCGAGACGCGCGAGGCCGGGGCGAAGGTGCAGCAGGAAGCGATCGACGGCGCGCTCGCGTTCCTCGACGGCCTGCGCGAGAAGGACGGGACGTACCGGTACCTCCCCGATCTCCCGGGGACGCTCGTCGACGGCGTCCATCCGGAGGCGTGCGGCCGCGGGCCGGTGTGCGCGCTCGCGCTCTTCCGCGGCGGACGCGGCGAGACGAACCTCCTGCGGAGCGCTCTCGATCTCTTCCTCGCGCACCGCAGCGAGTTCAAGGCGGAGTGGCACAAGGAACTCTGCCACACGAGTCCCGAAGGATTCGGCTCGCACTACCTCTTCTACGACTACCTGTTCGCGGCGAGCGCCGCGCGCGCGCTCCCGCGCGAGGTCCGCGAACGGTACCGCGGGCCGATCCTCGCCGACGTCCTGGCCGCGCGCCTCGTCGACGGGAGCTTCCAGGACATGCCGGGGCTCGGGCGTCCGTACGCGACGGCGATGGCGGCGCTCGCGCTGCGGGAGCTCGACTTCGGGCCGAACTAGCGCCCGCGCGACGCGTCGTACGCGTTCGTCGCCTCGCGGAATTCCTGCTCCGCGACCTCGCGCACCTTGGCGAGGAGCTCCGCGTCCGACGTATCCGCGAACACGTAGAACTTCCACAGGTCGCGGTAGCTGCGCTCGAGGTCCGCGAGCCGCGGGACGCGCGCGGCGTAGCTCGCGAGGGGCTCGACCGTCGCGGTACCCGGCCAGCGCACGTGCATCCGCGCCTCCTTGAGCTGCATCTTCTTCGCGGGGCAGTACACGATCACCTCGACGGATCTCCCGGTCGCGAAGCGCACGAGGTCCGCGATGCGCGCTTCCGTCGCCGCGCGCGCTTTCGCGCCGCCTTGCGCGAAGTAACGCGCGACGAGCGCCTCCTGGACCGCCTCGTTGTCGTAGCGCGGGAACACGCAGGCGCGCTTCGGCAGCTGCCGCGCCCGGAAGCGCGCGACGAGCGATCGCACGCGCTCGCGCGACTCCTTGTCGGACTTCGCGACCGCGCGCTCGAGCATCGCGAGCACGGACTCGTCGGTCTCGCCGTAGAAGTCCTCCTCCTTCACCGCGCCCGCTTCGAGCGCGAACCCGACCGCACGCGCGACGAGAGCGCCCGCCGCGACCTTGGCGTGGTGGTAGTACACGCGCTCGGAGAAGTAGTACCGCGCCTCGAGCATCCGCACGACCTCGGAGAGGATGTCCTCGCGCAGGACGTCGTGCTTGGCGAGATCGATGTAGAGGTTCCCGCTCGCGCGATCGATCTTGAAGTAGCTCGTGACGCGCGGATCGACCGCGAGCTTCAGCCCCGTGAAGTAGGCGTCGCGCGCGAGGTAGTCGAGGATGTCGCACGCGAACGTCCCCGACACGATCTGCGTCCAGTACGGCGGAGGCGCCGGCTTCGGCGCGGGCTCGCTCGTCGCGGAGAGGATCGCGAGCACGTCCTTCGCGACGCCGAGCGTCCGCAATGCCTTCCCGAGACCCGTCCCCACTCCGAGCATGCGCTCGAACCGGTGCGCCGAATCGTGCCGCCAGAAGATCCCGTCCTGGTCCTCGATGCTGTGCCCGAACGGGATGTGCGTGACGTCGTGGACCAGCGCCGCGATGCGGATGACGCGCGCCTCCTCCTCGGACACGCCGACGCAGGACTTCGGATCGAACTCGAAGCTGCGGTTGACGGCCTCGATCATCCGCGCCGCCATGTGGAGCGCGCCGATCGAGTGGTCGAAGCGCGTGTGGACCGCTCCCGGGAAGACGAGGTAGGCGGTGCCGAGCTGCTTGACGCCCCGCAGGCGCTGCATCTCGGGGGTGTCGATCACGGCGATCTCCTCGTGCGTGAGGTAGATGTCGCCGTGGACAGGGTCCCGGAGGACGCTGAAGCGTTTGCGCGATGCCATCGGTCGATCCAGCCCGGGATGATACCCCCGCGGGGAGGTGCTATCTTCGGGCCCTGTCATGTCGCTCCTCGCCCTCGCTCTCGTCGCCGCGCTCGCCCCCCAGGACTCCGCCGTTCCGCGCGGCAACCGTCTCGTGAAGCTCGAGCTGATCGCGGATCGGGCGGCGGTCGCGCCCGGGGAGACGTTCACGCTCGGCGTCAAGTTCGCGGTCGAGAAGGGCTGGCACATCTACTGGGACAACCCGGGCGACAGCGGCCTCCCGACGAAGATCCAGCTGCGCGGACCCGAGGGATTCACGATCGGCGCGCCGCGGTCGCCGACGCCCGAGCGCGAGGTCGCGGAGGGCGACATCGTGACGTTCGTCCACAAGGGCGACGTGCTCTTCCTCGCCGACGTGCGCGCGCCGAAGGAGATCCCCAAGGACATGACGAAGATCGCGTTCGACGTCGACGCGAGCTGGCTCGTGTGCATCGAGTCGTGCTTCCCGGGCTCGGGCAAGGCGCACCTCGAGCTTCCGCTCGCGGGCGCGAACGCTTCGAAGCCCGCGCCGGCGAACGAGAAGGTCTTCGAGGCGGCGCGCGCGCGGCTCCCGCGTCCGTGGTCGGAGCTCGAGTCCGAGATCGAGTGGTCGGGCAGCGGCGAGCACCGCACGCTCCGCTTCTCCGTCCCGCGCGCCAGCAGCCTCGAGATCTTCCCGCTCACGAGCGAGACGACGAGCCTCGTCGGACGCACGACCGCGAAGGACGACCGCGCCTGCAGGCTCGTCGCGGACCTCGCCTACCGCGACACGACGCCGCCGGGCGCTCCGCGGCTGAAGGGACTCCTCGTCGTGAAGACCGCCCAGGGCGAGAGCGCCTACGAGTTCGACACCGCCCCGATCCCGGACCGCAAATGATCGACCTCCACGTCTCGACGAGGGCCGGAGCGCTCGCGGCGCTCCTGTCGTCGGTCCTCCTCGCGGTCGCCCCGGCGCCCGACACGCGTCTCGACTCCGCCGAGCTCGGCAAGCCGGCGCCGCTCTTCGAGCTCAAGAACCTCGACGGCAAGACGGTGAACCTCTCCGATTCGAAGGGGAAGCTCATCGTGCTCGAGTGGCTCAACCCGGCGTGCCCGTTCTGCCAGTACGCCTACGGCCCCACCGGCCCGCTGCGCACGTACCCCGAGGCGGTGCGCTCCAGGGGCGTCGCGTGGTTCACGATCGTCTCGGAGAACCCCGGGAACCCGGGCGGCAAGCCCGACGCCGTCCGGAAGTTCGTGGAGCAGAACCACGTGAAGACCACGGTGCTCCTCGACACCGACGGCAAGGTCGGCAAGGCCTACGGCGCGAAGTCGACGCCCCAGCTCTTCCTGATCAGCGAGAAGGGCGCGCTCGTGTACCGCGGCGCGCTCGACAACGCACCGCAGGGAATCGTCGAGAAGAACGACGCGCGGACGAACTACATCGCCGCCGCGCTCGCCGACCTCGCCACGGGCCACGCCGTGCTGCAGTCGGAGACGAAACCCTACGGCACGTCGATCGGGTACTTGAAGCGCTAGGCGGCGCCGCGAACGGCGCCGCCGGATCGGCTAGTGGGGCGAACCAGCCTTCGCGTACTTCGCGGGCTCCTTCTCGAAGGACTTGATGCAGTCCTTGCAGCAGAACCGGACGAGCGTCGTGCCGTAGAGGTAGTTGACCGGCTCGCCGTCCTTGCCGAGCTCCTCCTTGCTGACCGGGCACGTCTTCGACGCGTAGCTCGCGAGCTGCGCATCGATGAGCGCCTTGTCGACCTTGGCCATCGCCGGCGCGGGATCCTTCTCGAACGCGGCGACTTCCTCGGGGCTCGCGAGACGCACGAGCCGCATCGCGTACACGTGGTCGACCGCGGTCGCTTCGAGAGGCTTGTCGGAGACCGGCGACGTCTTCATCGGGTACGTCGGCTTCTGCTGGGCGACGACCGCGTCGTTGACCTTCTTCGTCATGCCCGCGACGTCGGCGTCGACCGCCTTCTGGCAGGCCTCGGAGTCGAGTCGGAAGAGCTGCGTGCCCTTCACGTAGTCGACCGGCGCCGCGGGCAAGGGCTTGCCGCACGCGACGCACGTCGTCATCGGGTAGCAGGGCAGCTGCTTCGCGACCGCCGGGGCGGGTGCCGCCTTCGCGGCGCTCGCGCTCTGTGCGGAGGACGGACCGGCCTTCGCCTTGGCGTCCTGGGCACGTGCCGCGGGGATCGCGATCAGGACGAATGCGAGTGTCGTAAGGATGGTTTTCGATCTCATGACTTCGGACTCCTCGAGTTGATGGAATGGGTGCGCTGCGAGACGGCGGACTGGTAGGACATAGGGGCAGGGACGCGCAGGGTGAACACCCCCGAAGATGAAGCGGCCGCGGAGCCCACCAGCACCGTGGGGCCCATTGTCCCCGGTGAGACGCAAGCTTTCCACTCCGTCCCCCGCGGGGGGTTCCGCGCCCTGCGGATCCGGATCCGCGCCCTCGCGCGCCTCGCGGTGTTCGCGCTGGCGACGATCGGGCTCTCGGCGTGGTTCTTCCTGGTGGCGCCGGCGACGCTCGGGAGTCCCGCGCGGCGCACGCGGCTCCGCAACGCCGTCTTCCGGCGCTGGGCGGTGGTCTCCCTCGCGGCTGTCGGCGTGCGCGTCACCGTGCGCGGCTGTCCTCCCGCGGGGCCGTGCTTCCTCCTCTCGAATCACATCGTGTACGTCGACATCTGGCTGCTCGCGTCGCAGACGTCGGCGGTGTTCGTCGCGGAGTCCGGCATCGCGCGCTGGCCGTTCTTCGGCTTCATGGCGCGGGTCCTCGACATCATCTTCGTGGATCGACTGAACAACCGGACGCTCCCCGTGGTGAACGCGCGCATGGAGGAGGCGTTCGCGCGCGGTCACGTCGTCGCGATCTTCCCGGAGGGCCGCACCGGTCCAGGAACCGTCGTGCTCCCCTTCCGGACGTCGCTGCTCGAGCCGCCGGCGCGGCACGGCCACCCGATCGCCTGGGCGACGATCGGGTACACGACCGGCCCGGACGATCCGCCGCCTTCGCAGAGCGTGCGCTGGCCGGACGGCATGTCGGTCGCCAAGCACGCCGCGAAGTTCCTGCTCCTCGATCGCATCGACGCGACGGTCACGTTCGGCGAGGGAACCGTGCGCGGGAGCAATCGCAAGGCGCTCGCGGAGGATCTCCACCGGCGCGTCGCATCGAGCTTCGAGCCGCTCGCCTAGAGGATCCGATGTGCACTGCGACGTGGATCCGGACCGAAGGCGGCTACGAGGTCTTCTTCAATCGCGACGAGCTCGCGACGCGCAAGCCCGCGCTGCCGCCGTCCGTCCGCGAGAGCGGCGGAGTGCGGTTTCTCGCGCCCGTGGACGGGGACGCCGGCGGCACGTGGCTCGGCGCCAACGAACACGGCGTGACGATCGGCATCGCCAACGGTCCGCGCGAGACGCGCGACCGCCCGTTGCGGTCGCGCGGACTCCTGGTCCAGGACCTCCTCGCGAGCGCGGACGTCGCCGATGCGGAGCGGAGGATCCTCGCGACCGATCCGTCGTCGACGCGGCCGTTCTCGCTCTTCGCGCTCGATCCCGCGGGAACGGCGCGGATCTGGGACTCCGACGGCGCGCGTCTCGAGTCGCGCACGGGACGGAGCGAAGGCGCTCTCCTCTTTTCCTCCTCCCGCGACGCCGCGCGCGCGCGCGCGCTGCGCCAGGCGCTCCTCGACCGGATGGTGCGCGAGCACGGCGGCCTCGACGCGGACCTGCTCGCCGCGTTCCACCGGAGCCACGAGCCCGAGCGGGGTGCCTTCTCGCCGTGCATGCACCGCGAGGACGCGAGCACCGTGAGCTTCACGCGGATCCGCGTCGGACCGGACTCGATCGAGATGCGGTATCACCCCGGTCCGCCGTGCACGGAGGCCGCCGAAGCGTCGTCGAGCCTGCGCCGGATCCGGAGACCCGTGGTCTAATGGGCGCCCACCCCCCGGCGGAGACCAAGCCCATGCGCACGTTCGCTCTCGTCGTCGCTCCGATCCTCCTCGCGCTGCCGTGCGGCGCGCAGACTCTCGACGTCCTGACGCTCAGCCCGACCATCAACGCGTCGAACGTCGCTCCGGGTGCCCCGGTCATCGTCGAATTCGACCGCGCCGTCGACCCGGCGTCGCTGCCTCCCTCGGCCGCGCACTTCCACATCGAAGGCAGCGTCAGCGGCACGATCGCGGGCGCGATCTCCTACGAGAACGGCAACCAGCGCCTGCGGTTCACGCCCGTGAAGCCCTTCCTGGCGGGCGAGATCGTCTTCGTCGAGCTCGACCACTTCGTGCAGGCCCAGGACAACTCCTTCCTGCGCGCGGGAGGCTGGTCGTGGTCGTTCCGCGTGCGCGCCGGTCGCGCGCTGCGCACCTTCCAGCAGATCGATTCGATGAGCGTCCGGACGTTCCCGAACGTCTCCGCGCGCGTGTACGGCGGCGGACCGGCCGACTACAACCGCGACGGCACCGTGGACATCGCCGGCATCTGCGAGGACGCGACCGACGTGCGGATGTTCCTCAACCGGTCGGACGGAACCGGCCTCTTCAACCCGTTCCTCGTGCCGACGAACCCGGTCGGACAGACGCCGAGCCCGAACGAACACGGCGACCTCAACGGCGACGGGAAGCTCGACCTCGTCGTGTCGAACACGGGCGGATCGGACGTCTCGGTGCTCCTCGGGAACGGCGACGGCACGTTCGGTCCGAAGTCGGACTACGTCGTCGGCAGCGGACCGCACGGCGTCGCTCTCCTCGACGTCGACGGGGACGGCGACCTCGACATCGCGACCGCGAACACGGCCCTGAACAACATGGCCATTCTCCTGAACAACGGATCTGGACACTTCGGGGCACCGGCGCTCTTCGAGGGCGGCGGCGACGGCGAGTACGCGCTCGTCGCGGCCGACATGAACAACGACGGGCTCACGGACCTCGTGGTCGGCGCGATCACCAGTGGGTTCGCGATCGTGCACTTGTCGAACGGCAACGGCACCTTCACGATGCAGCCGCCGGTCAGCGCGGGCGGATGGCCGTGGATGATGCAGGCCGGCGATCTGAACAACGACGGCAACATGGACGTCACGATCGCCAACTCGTTCGCCGGGAACGGCGCGGCGCTGCTCGGCAACGGGCTCGGCGGCCTCGGCGCCGCGCACGTCGTCTCGGCGGGCTCGGACACCGTCGCGACGGACGTCGGCGACCTCGACGGCGACGGCGACCTCGACTGGGTGCTCTCGTGTTTCGGAGGCAGCATCTTCGAGGTGTACGTCAACGACGGGCTCGGGAACTTCTCGCACGACCAGTCGTTCCCCGCGGACGCGAACGGCTCGTGCGCGGCGCTCGTGGACATCGACGGCGACCGGGACCTCGACGTGCTCCTCTTCGACGAGATCGCCGACACGATCCGGGTGCTCCGGAACCTGGACACGCCGATCCAGGACGTCTGCCAGCCCGGAGCCGCGGGAGTGATCGCCTGCCCGTGCAGCAATCCGCCGGCGGCGGCGCCGCGCGGCTGCGACAACAGCGCGGGCACCGGCGGCGCGATCCTGACGGGCGCGGGCAATCCCTCGCTCGCGTCCGACACGCTCGTGTTCACGACCTCCGACGAGAAGCCGACGGCGCTGAGCGTCGTGCTCCAGGGCAACGCGATCGCGCCTTCGGGCGTCGTCTACGGCCAGGGCGTGCGCTGTGTCGGCGGATCGCTGAAGCGCCTCTACATCAAGGCCGCCGCCGGCGGGAGCATCACGGCGCCGCAGGGCGGCGACCCGAGCGTCTCCGCCCGCAGCGCGGCGCTCGGGAGCGTCATCGTTCCCGGGCAACACCGCTGGGTTCTCGTGTACTACCGCGACCCGTCCGTGCTCGGGATGTGCTCGCCCTCGAGCACGTTCAACGCCACCGGGACGCTCGACGTGAGCTGGGTCCCCTGAGTCCCGCGGAGTGCCGCTCTCCATGAAGGAGGGGAGCCATTCGAGGCTGACCCGGAACGAGAGACGGGATCTCGGCTTCGGCTCGATCGCGGCGCGCGAGAGCCGACAGCGGTTCCTGAATCCGGACGGCAGCTTCAACGTCAGGCGCAAGGGACTGCGTTTCCGGACGACGCTCAGTCTCTACCACTCGCTCTTGACGATGTCGTGGCCGCGCTTCTTCGCGGTTCTCGCGGGCACCTACCTCGTCGTGAACGCGCTGTTCGGCTGGATCTATCTCGCGTGCGGACCGGGAGCGCTCGCCGGCAGCGAGGAGAGCGGCCTCGGGAGCCCCTTCCTGCGCGCGTTCTTCTTCAGCGTGCAGACGTTCTCGACGATCGGCTACGGCCACGTCGCGCCGCACGGGCTCGCCGCGAACCTGGTCGTCACGCTCGAGTCGGTGACCGGCCTGCTCGGATTCACGATCATGACCGGGATGCTGTTCGCGCGCGTCGCCCGACCGACGGCGAAGATCCTGTTCAGCGACCACGCGATCATCGCGCCGTACGAGAACGGGTTCGCGTTCGAGTTCCGGATCGCGAATGCGCGATCGAGCCAGATCGTGGAGCCGCGCGTGAAGGTGTTCCTGAGCCTGTTCGAGGGGGAAGGAGAGGCGCGCGCGCGCAATTTCCACCGCCTGAAGCTCGAGCTCGACGACATCTCGTTCTTCCCGCTGACGTGGACGATCGTGCACCCGATCGACGAGTCGAGTCCGATGAAGGACCTCGATGCCGAAGGACTGCGGCGGAACGACGCCGAGTTCCTGATCCTCTTCGCTGGCACCGACGACACGTTCTCGCAGACCGTGCACTCGCGGTCGTCGTACAAGTCCGGGGAGATCGTGTGGAATGCGAAGTTCCGCAGCGTCTACGAGCCGACGTCGGATGGCGAGCCGGTGACGGTCGACGTGGGACGGCTCGACGAGATCGAAGCGGCCGGCGCTACACGCGCGCCGTGACCTTGCGCACTTCCGCCGCGACGAGGTCCCCCACCTCGTTCGTCGGATGGTCGCCGGTGCCGACGCCCTTGAGGCGCTTACTCCGCAAGAGATCGATCACCGCGTTCTCGATCGCGGCGGCCGCGGCTTTCTCGCCGAGGTAGTCGCACATCATCGACGCGGCCATGATCGCCGCGACCGGGCACGCGACGTTCTTCCCTGCGTGCTTCGGCGCCGAGCCGTGGATCGGCTCGAACAGGCTCACCTTGCCGGGGTGGATGTTCCCCGACGCCGCGATGCCCATCCCGCCTTGGATCATCGCGCCGAGGTCCGTGATGATGTCGCCGAACAGGTTCGTCGTCACCGCGACGTCGAACCACTCCGGATTCTTGACCATCCACATGCACGCGGCGTCGATGTAGGCGTGCTCCGTCTTCACGTCGGCGTAATCCTTCGCGACGTCCGCGAACACGCGCGACCACAGGTCCTGCGCCGGCACCGCGTTCGACTTGTCGATCAGGAGCAGCTTCTTGTGCTTGTTGCGCTTGCGCGCGAGCTCGAACGCGTAACGGATGATCCGCTCCGTCCCCTTCCTCGTGTACCGCATCGGCTGCGATGCGATCTCGTCCGGGCCGCCGCGGTCCACGAACTCGGGCTTCGCGGTGTACGCGTCCTCCGTGTTCTCGCGCACGATGACCATGTCGACGTCTTCGGGCTTCTTGTCCTTCAACGGGCACAGGCGCGCGTCGTACAGGCGCACCGGACGAAGATTGACGTACAGGTCGAGCCCGACGCGCATCCGCATGATCACGCCGAACTCGACGAGGCCGACGGGAGCGCGCGGATCGCCGATCGCCCCGAGGTACACGGCGCGCATCCCGCGCACTTCGTCGAAGGCCTTGTCCGGGAACAGCTCCTTCGTCTTGAGCCAGTGCTCGGTCCCGAACGGGTACTCCGTCCCGCGCACGTGGAAGCCGTAGACGTCCCCGGCGACGCCGAGCACCTTCATGGCCTCCCGCGTCACTTCGGGTCCGATGCCGTCGCCGGCGATCACTGCGATGTCGTATTCAGTCATCTCGCTCGCCTCGCCGGCCCAAGCTACCGCGCGGCGCCGGCGCGCACGCGGAACATCCCGGGATGATACGCCACGATCCGCCCTTCGACCGCGCTCGCGGCGACGGAGAGGGGCGAGGCCAGGAAAAGCCTTCCCGGTCCGCTGCGCCCGGCGTAGTTGCGGTTGATCGCGCTCACGGTCACCTGCTCCTTCGTCTCGGAGACTCCCGGGCCGCAGCCGATGCACGCCCCGCAGCCCGGATCGATCACTTCGACGCCGGCCTTCTCGAAGATCGAGAGGTAGCCCTTCGAGCGCGCGTAGTCGCGCACGCTCTCGCTGCCGTACTGGAGCACCATCCGCACGCCCGGGGCGACCCGTCGCCCGGCCTGCACGGCCTCGTCGAGCACGCGCGCGTAGAAGTCGAGGTCGTGTTCCTTGCCCGCGGTGCACGAGCCCGCGTAGGCGATGTCGATCTTCACTTGGCCGATCTCGTCGATCGACTTGCCGTACGTCGGATCCCCGGGCTCCGCGACCATCGGGACGAGCGCGGCTAGGTCGATCTTGTGGACGCCTCCCGCGTACTCGGCGCCCGCGTCCGGCCGGACGAAATGCGCGCGGATCGCCTCCTTCGAGAGCCCGGGCCGGCGCTCGGCGAGCCAGCGGAGCGTCACCTCGTCGGCCTCGCAGATCCCGGACTTCGCGCTGCACTCGGTCGCCATGTTCGTCAGCGTCGCGCGCTCGTCCATCGAGAGCGACGCGAGTCCGGGGCCGCCGAACTCCATGACGCGGTCGAGCGTCTGCTCGCGCTTTGCGTACGTGCGCAGGATCTCGAGCATCAGGTCCTTCGCGGTGCAGCTGGGGGCGAGCTTGCCGGTGAGCTCGAAGCGGATCGACTCGGGCACCTGCACGAACGTGAACCCCGCGTAGATCAGCCCCGCGTACTCGGTCGCTCCGACTCCCCACGCGAGCGCGTTGTTGCCGCCGCCCATGCACGTGTGGCTGTCGGTCGCCTGCACGAAATCGCCGGGATCGACGAACTGCTCGCGCGCGACCTGGTGGCAGATCCCGGGCGAGACGCCCTTGCGCGCGGAGTAGTCGCGCACGCCGGTGTGCTTCTGGAACTCGCGCTGGAGATCGCGCAGCTTCTGGATCTGGGCCGAGAACGGCGCCATCTTCTTCACGCCATCGGTGTAGAGGAGGTGGTCCTCGAACACCGCGAACTTCTCGGGCGCCGCGACGGCGTAGTCGGGGCCGTACTCGCGCCGCAGGAAGTCGTCGACCTGGGCGGTCGTGAACTCGTGGCTGTAGCCGCCGTCGACGCGCACGAGGCACAGATCGCCGGGCTTCACGTACTCCTCGCCGCGGCCGTCGTTGACGAGGTGCACGGCCAGGATCTTCTCGGTCATCGTCATCGGCCGCTTCGTCGTCGGCGGCGAGGGGACGGCGATCTCGCCGGCCGCGAACCTCTTCGCGAAGGCGAACAGGCCGCCCGATTCGAGGATCGCGCGCGTGACGAGGTCGTACTGGCCCGTGAACTCCTCGAGCGGGATCTCCTCGCCGCGCTGGAGCCGCGCGAGCTGGGCGTGCGTCCCCATGAGCTGTCCGAGGTTCACGTTGTTGCGTTCGTGGATCGGCGCGAACGACGAGGCGATCACGAGGTGGACGCCCGACCACTTCTCGGCCTGCGGCGCGGTCTCGCGCGACGAGCCCGTGCCCTTGCGCAGGCCGGAGACGATCACCTCGAAGTTCCCGTCCATGAGCGCGCGCGTGCCGAACACGCGACGTCCGTCGGCGTGCACGAGGCCCGCGTACGCATCGAGCGCGAGGTCCTCCGGCCGGTGGCGGAAGCACACCCACGCCGGCGTCATCACGTCCGTGTTGATGTCGTCGAGGAGGTCCTTGGGATCGATCTCCTCCATCCGGAAGTTCGCCTGGCCGGAGAGCTGGCGCTCGATCTTGTCGAGGTCCTTCGTCAGGAACAGGACGCGTTTTCCCGGCGTCAGCCGAACGACGCGCTTCCCGTCCGGGCGGGTGTGGATCAGCGGGTTCATCTCGTCGGGCCGATCCCGCTCAGGCCGCCGGGTTCTCGATGAGGATTGCGATTCCCTGACCACCGCCGATGCAAGCGGACGCGATGCCGTAGCGCTTCTTCGCGCGGCGAAGCTCGTGCATCAACGTCAGCACGAGGCGCGTGCCGGTCGCGCCGAGCGGGTGGCCGAGCGCGATCGCGCCGCCGTTGACGTTCACCTTCTCGCGGTCGAGCTCGAGCTCCTTCTCACACCCGAGGTACTGCGCCGCGAAGGCCTCGTTGATCTCGATGCGGTCGACGTCGCGCAGCGCGATGCCGGCGCGGTCGACGCAACGGCGGATCGCCGGCACCGGACCGATCCCCATCTCGCTCGGCTCGACGCCGACGTACGACCACGCGACGATCCGCGCCCACACGTCGAGCTTGTCGGCCTTGGCGCGGTCGGCGGTCGTCAGCACCACCGCGGCGGCGCCGTCGACGACGCCGCTGGCGTTGCCCGCGGTCACCGTGCCGTCCTTGCCGAACGCCGCGCGGAGCTTCGAGAGCGCCTCGAGCGACGTCTCGGGCTTGATGTGATCGTCGGTCGCGACGACTTCGTCGCCCTTGCGCGTCTTGACCGTGACCGGCTCGATCTCGGCGCCGAAGCGCCCTTCCTTCACGGCAGCGGTGCCGAGCTTGTGGCTCCGCAGCGCGTACTGGTCCTGTTCCTCGCGCGAGATGCCGAGCCGCTTCGCGATCTTTTCGGCCGTCTGCGCCATCATCAAACCCGGGATCGGATCGAGCAGCGCGCCGAACAAAGTGTCCTGGAGCTGCGGCTGGACGCCGAACGGGATGCCCGAGCGCGCGCCGTAGAGCGCGAACGGCGCCTGGCTCATGTTCTCCATGCCGCCTGCGAGCACCGTGTTCGTCTCGCCGAGCTGGATCATCTGCGCGCCGTTGACGACCGACTGGATGCCCGAGCCGCACAGCCGGTTCACGGTGAGCGCGGGAACCTCTTTCGGGATCCCGGACTTCAGGCCGACGTGGCGCGCGCCGTACAGCGCGTCGATCGAGGTCTGGAGCGCGTTGCCCATCACGACGTGGCCGACCGACGCAGGGTCGACCTTGGAGCGCGCGAGGGCAGCTTTCGCCGCGTGCGCGCCGAGCTCGATCGCGCTGACGTCCTTGAACTTCCCGAAACCCGGCGTGCCGACGTACTCGCACATCGGCGTCCGCGCGCCCCCGACGATGACCACTTGTTCGCTCATGATGTCTCCTCGACCGGTTCGCGGGTCGATTCCAGGTGCTCCGTCGCGGCGCCGCTCAGTCGTTCCAGCTCAACGCCCGACGAATGCGGGCTTGCGCTTCTCGAGGAACGCGGTCATCCCCTCGCGCATGTCGCTGGTCGTCGCCGCGAGGGCGAACATGTCGCTCTCGATGATCTCGCCTTCGGGCTGGCTCATGTTCATGCCGCGCCGGATCGTCTCCAGAGCCAGGCGCACCGCGACCGGACCGCGCGAAAGGATCGTCTCGACCATCTTCATCGTGCCTTCGCGCAGCGCTTCGGGCGCGAAGATGCGATTGACGATACCGAGGCGGTGCGCTTCCTCGGCCCCGAACAGGTCGCCGGTGAGCACCCACTCGCGCGCGACGCCGGGCCCGGCGATGCGGGCGAGCCGCTGCGTGCCGCCGTAGCCGGGGATGATGCCGAGCGAGACCTCCGGGAGGCCGAGCTTCGCGTTCGTCGACGCCGTGCGCAGCGTGCAGGCGAGCGCGAGCTCGCATCCGCCGCCGAGCGCGAAGCCGTTGACCATCGCGACCGACGGCTTCGTCATCTTCTCGAGGCGCGCGAAGACCTGCTGGCCGGAGAAGGCGAGATCCTTCGCCGCCAGAGGCTGCATCTTCGCGAGCTCGTTGATGTCCGCGCCGGCGACGAACGCCTTCTCGCCCGCACCCGTGACGACGAGGCAGCGCAGCGCCGCGTCGGCTTCGACCTCGTCGAACGCCGCCGCGAGCTCGCGCAGCGTCTGCGCGTTCAGGGCGTTCATCACCTTTGGACGGTTGACCGTCACGAAGGCGACGGCGCCGGCGCGCTCGAGGAGGATGTTCTCGAAGCCCACGGCGCTCGTCCTACTTGCCGCCCGAGCGGACGACGGTGCACTTCATGATCGTCTGCGGCTCGAAGGGCTTGTCCTGCGAATTGCGCTTCGAATTGACGATCTTCTCGACGACGTCGAGGCCGCTGACGAGCTTGCCGAAGGCGGAGTACTGGCCGTCGAGCGACGGCGAGGCCTTGTGCATGACGAAGAACTGGCAGGAGCCGGAGTCCGGGCTCTGCGAGCGCGCCATCGAGAGGACGCCCGCCTCGTGCTTCTTGCTGCTGAACTCGGCCTTGAGCATCCGCGGGCCGCTGCCCGTGCCGGTGCCGGTCGGATCGCCGCCCTGGATCATGAAGCCGGGGATCACGCGGTGGAAGATCTTCCCGTCGTAGAAGCCCGTGTAGCAGAGATCGAGGAAGTTGCGGACGTGGTTCGGCGCGACGTCCGGCCAGAACTCCATCTCCATGTCGCCACGGTTCGTGGACATGATCACGTGGTACTTCGACAAGTCCTCGACCGGCATCTTCATGAAGTCCAGACCCTTCTCGACTGCTTGCATGAACCGCACTCCCTTCTCCTCGCCGTCGAGGTAGTCCTTTGCGTATCCGAGTTTGAAATCCTTGGCGTCGACCCCCTTCGCCGTCGCGAGGAGACCGCCGAGATCGAGATCGAGCGCGAGGTGCGCGTTGGGCAACAGCGTCACCATGGCGTCGCTGCGCTTCTCGCCGAGCGGCTTGCCGTTCACGGTGAAGGCGGAGCCCTCGAAGAGCCACGCCGGCACCTTGACCGTGTCCTTCGACCCGGTCAGCACGACGTGGACGACGAATTCGCCGGCGCCCATGAACGACTCGGGCGCGGTCCATTCCACCGTCGGCTTGCCGTCGGGAGCCGTCGGGCCGGGAGCGATCGCCCCGGCGACAAGAATCAGATTCGTGAGCATCACAGCCGCTTGTCTCCTTGCCACTTGTAGAAGCCCTCGCCGGATTTCCGGCCGAGCTTCCCGTCCGAAACCTTCTTCTTCAGGACCGCCGGGATGGCGAACGCGCCCTCCTTCGGGTGAGCCTTCACCCATCCTTCCAGGATCGCGAGGGTCGTGTCCAGCCCGACGTAGTCGGTGAGCTCGATCGGTCCCATCGGGTGCCCGCACCCGAGCTTCATCGCCGCGTCGATGTCCGCGGCGGTCGCGTCGCCGCGCTCGAGCATCAAGAGCGCCTGGACCATGTACGGGACGAGCAAACGGTTCACGACGAAGCCCGGCGTGTCCTTGCACGCGACCGGCGTCTTGCCGCAGGCCTCGCCGAACGCGCGCGCGGCCGCGAACGACTCGTCGGACGTCGCGGGCGTGCGGACCACCTCGACGAGGCGCATGAGCTGCACCGGGTTGAAGAAATGGAGCCCGACGACCTGGGCGGGGCGCCCGGAGGCGCTCGCGCACTCGGCGATCGGGAACGACGACGTGTTCGAGGCGAGGATCGCCTCCTTCTTGCAGATGCTGCCGAGGTCGGCGAAGAGCTCGCGCTTCACGTCGAGGTTCTCGACGATCGCCTCGACGACGAGATCGCGGTCGGCGAGCGCCTTGCGGTCGAGCGTGCCGCGGATGCGCGCGCGGACCGCGGCGGACTCGGCCTTCGCCTGATCGGCGGGCTTCCCCTTCTCCACCGCCTTCTCCGCCAGCTTCGCGAGGCTCTTGTCGATGCGCGCGAGCCCCGCATCGAGGAACTTCTGCTCGGTCTCGACGACCAGCACGTCGAAGCCGCCCTGCGCGGCGACCTGCGCGATCCCGTGGCCCATGAGGCCGCAGCCGACGACTCCTACCTTTTGGATGGCCATGCTTTCCTCGGTGCCCGGGACGTTTGCGGGGCGAAGAGCTTACCCGAGGGAAGTCGGTTTTCGAAGGCCTTGTCGGCCCGGACGGACCGCGCCGCGCGCCGCGCGCCCTACATTCCCCAGACCACGATCAGCCCGTTCGACACGTTGAACGTGCTGCCCGGCGGAGCGGGGCAGAACGTCGGGCTCGGATCGCGGTAGAAGACCTGGTACACGCGCGACGTGCCCTGCGAGATCGGGTCGCCGAGCGCGGCGGAACGCGCGGAGACGGAGAGGTCTCCGGCTTCCGGGGCGGTCACGATCCCGGCGCTGGCGTGCTTCGTGTAGAGCCGGCGCGTGCTGCCGCCGACGCACAGGATGCCGTCGCCGAAGTGGGCCGCGGGAATCACCGCGTTCCCCTGGAGCACGATGCTGAACGAGCTCGCGGGCTCGCCGCTCGCGTGGAACTGCAGCGTGTCCGCGGAGAGGCTCGGCGTCCCGGTCGCCGCGAGCAGCGAGCCGCCGGAGCCGATCGAGTTCTGGCAGCCGTGCCCCGGCGATCCCGAGTTCCCGCACGGGCAGGGTTGGCCCGTACCGTCGCCGAAGCAGAACGGCGTGTACGGCAGCGTGCCGCCCGGGACGTCCATCGAGACACTGACCACGCTCGGAGCGCCCGGCTTCCAGAGGCCGAGCGTGGCCGTGCCGGTGACAGGCGGGGCGTTCGCGTCGAAGCGGAAGTTGTAGGTCGAGCCCCAGCGGATCGCGTTGGCGTTGGCGTTCGCCGCCTGCGGCTCGCACGCCCACGTGAGCGTTCCCCCCGCCAGCGTTCCGGTCCAGTCCGCACCCGAGAAGTTCGAGTTGCCGTTGCCGTCCCCGTTGCGGTACGCGACGTCGTGGAAGCCGATGTTCGTCACGTTCACGCCGGCCGGGATCGGGATCGAGAACGAGCCGCCGTCGCGATCGGAGTTCAGGTTGTGGACCGCGATCTCGTAGTGGTACTGGCCGCTCCCGAGGTTCGTGGTCCTGTAGCCGACGTGGTACAGGCCCTCGCTCGGCACCTGGACGTCGAGCACGACCGCGGCCGGGTCGGCGACGGGCCACGCCTTGATCGCGGAGAGCTCGCGATTCGTCGGGCCGCTGAGCTGGAAGTTGAAGTCCGAGCCGCTGCCGCTGACCGTCAGCTCGCGCCAGCTCGCGTTGTTGTTGTTGTTGCCGGCAGCCGCGTCGTCGGGGCAGACGTACTGGCACTCGCCGAAGTAGCGCACTCCCGCCGCGGTGTCGACGTCGGCCGCGAGGAACTCGCAGCGGCGCGCCGTCTGGCCGGAGTAGGCGGGATTCGCCGGCGGATACACGAAGATGCCGGTGTGCGCGTCGACCTGGTAGCGCGGGCCGAGGAAGCTCTGCGTCCCGTTGCGGTCGGACGTGTACGGATCGGAGCAGCCGACGCCGAGGTGCGTCCCGTCGGTGCCGATGCAGTTCGGGCAACAGAGGTTGTCGCTGAGCGCGTAGAAGCCGTGCTTCAGCCACGACATCCCGATCTGCTCGAAGCGCCCGGCGCCGCTGACGGTGTCGTACCGGTAGAGATTGCCGCCGATCGCCGGGTGGTGGTTGTTGCCCGCGATCCATTCGACCCAGACGTCGCCCATGTTGCACGAGGTCGTGCCCAGGGAAATCGCGTCGAGCCCGCCGGTGCCGCTGTAGTTCGACACGCCGTTGATGTCGCCGACGATCACGTCGGGACCGTGCGCCGGCCCGCAGGGCGCGGCGACGGAGATCGTGAACGTGCCCGAGCCGCCGGCGGATCCGCCGTACGTGCCGAGCTGGATGACGTAATTCGCGCCCTGTGTCGCGGCGAAGCTGGCGCGGCTCTGGAGACCGCACGAGTCGTCGTTGCAGCCGACCGCGGGAGCCGTCGGGCAAGCCGTCCCGGCGTACACGCCGAGCACGGAGTCGAAGTTCGCGCCGCCCCCGCACAACGACACCTCGTAGATGTCCGTTGTCGGCGCCGCCCACGTGAACCAGACGTCGTTCGTGCAAGAGACGTTGCAGACCGGCTGACCCTGCCCACCCGTCGTCGCCGACGCGTTGTTGAACGGGAACGGTCCGCCGCCGGCGATCGGCGTCGGCGTCGTGCAGGAGTCCGAGCCTTGGGCGAGAACGGGCGTCGCCGCGGCGACGAGGACGAGCAGCGCGTGGATGTGCTTCATGGAGAGGTGCAGGATCCGGGAGAAATGGACCAGGAGAAGCATATCCTAGCGGTCCACGCGGCTTTTCGCCGGCTCGAGGCGCTCAGGTCTTCTTCAACGTGACCTGCTCGGCCCCGGCAGCGACGAAGATCCGGTCGGCGAGCATGATTTGATCCTCGGTCACTTCGTCGCCGCGCTCCACGGCCACGAGGATCTGGCCCTTCTCGAGCGCCTGGTCGTAGAAGTCGGCGACCTCGCGCTCCATGCCGCGGGTCAGCATCGCCCCGACGAACCCGCCGAAGAGTGCACCGCCGCCCGAGCCCGCGAGCAGCGGGCCGGCGACGAGCAGGGCGGCACCACCGCTCGCCGCGACGCCCGCCGCGGCGGCCAGGCCTCCGAGCACGGCACCGATCGCTCCGCCCTTCGCGGCTCCGGACGCGGCGTGCGCGCCCGAGCGATCCTGCTGCTTGAACTCGTGGTACTTCTCGGCGGTGCAGGTCGGGCAGATCACAGTGATCCGGTTCTTCGGGATGCCGGCGTCGACGAGTCCCTGGACGGCGCCGTCGGCCGAGGCCATGTCCTGGAACACGCCGACATGCACGCTGCGTTTTTCGGCATCTGTTTTCATGCAGATCCGTAGCTCGGCGGCGCTCCGTTCTCCCGCCTGTCGACGATTACGATTTCGACGGACGGCTGGCGCGGAACTCGGTCGCGAGTCCCATCCCGCCCGAGATGCACAGCGTCGCGAGCGCGCGCTCGCCGTTCCTCCGCGCGAGCTCGTGGAGCAGCGTCACGACGATCCGCGCGCCCGTCGCTCCGATCGGGTGCCCGAGCGCGATCGCGCCGCCGTTCACGTTCAGCCGGTCCATGCGGAAGTCGAGCTCGCGGTGGCAGGCGAGCACCTGCGCGGCGAACGCCTCGTTGAGCTCGACGAGGTCGTAGTCGCGCAGCGCGAATCCGGTCGCGTCCTCCAGCGCGCGGATCGCCGGCACGGGGCCGATCCCCATGATCCGCGGGTCGACGCCCGCCTGCGTCGACGCGCCGACGTAGGCGAGGGGGGCTAGACCGAGCTCCGCGGCGACGTCGGCTCCCATCACGAGCAGGGCGGCCGCACCGTCGGTGATCCCCGAGGAATTCCCCGCCGTCACCGTGCCCGTCTTCGCGTCGAAAACGGGCGGCAGCCTCCCCAGGCTCTCGAGCGTCGTGTCGGCGCGCGGGTGCTCGTCCTTCGCGACGACGACGTCCCCCTTCTTCCCGGGCACCGTGACGGGCGAGATCTCGTCCGCGAAGCGCCCCGCCTCGATCGCCGCGCGCGCCTTCTTCTGGCTCTCGAGCGCGAACTCGTCCTGCTCGCTCCGCGGGATCGACAGATCCTTCGCGAGCTTCTCGGCCGTCTCCCCCATCACCATGTCCGAGAGCGGACACACGAAGCCGTCCTTGTACATCGCGTCGACGACCGGGGCGTGCCCGAGGCGGTAGCCGGTGCGCATCTTCGGCAGGAAGAACGGCAGTCCGCTCATGCTCTCCGTGCCGCCGGCGACGACGACGTCGCAGCGTCCGAACGCGATGCCTTCCGCAGCGAGCTGCAGGCTCTTCAGACCCGACCCGCAGGCCATGTTCACCGTGTACGCGGGCACCGTGTTCGGGATCCCCGCGCGCACGGAGACCTGCCGAGCGACGTTCGGTCCGCCGCCGGCCTGGCGCCCGTTGCCGAAGATGAGCTCGTCGACGCGGGCCGGGTCGACTCCGGATCGGCGCAGGAGATGGGAGACGACGGAAGTCCCGAGATCGGCGGCGGAGAGGTCGGTGAACGCGCCGAGGAAGCGCCCGATCGGAGTGCGCAGCGCGTGAGTGACCACGACGTCGCGCACAGGCGTCGGCCGGAGAGTACGCGGGGACTCGTGCATCGACGCTCTGGACCCGAAACGACTCGAGGCGCAGAGGATAGGACGCGCGGCCTGCGCTCGCAAGGCGCGCACTCTCGCCCTTCCGGGATCGGCCGCGGGTGTGGATAATCGATGCGAGCCGCGCGTGAAACCGATCCACGACCCCGAACGCATCGCCGCACTCGCGAGTCTTCTCGCCGACGATTCCCCGACCGTGCTCGCCGAGGTGCGGCGCGCCCTCGAAGCCGCGGGGTCGGCGTCGCGACCGGAGCTCGAGCGGGCGACGAAGAGCGACGATCCGCACATCCGGGCGCGGGCGCGCGCGATCCTCGTCGACAGGAGCCGTCGCGTCGCGGTCCGGCGCCTCGCGCGCTACGCGGCGCGCACCGATCTCGATCTCGAGCGCGCGCTGTTCCTCCTCGCGCGCGTGCACGAGCCGGATCTCGACTCGAGGCCCTACGCCCGCGCGCTCGACGCTATGGCGGCCGAGGTCGCCCGCCGCGCCGCGCGCGTCCAGGGCGAGCTCGAACGCGCCCTCGTGCTGTCGGAGTATCTCGGGAACGAGCTCCTCTTCGGCGGGACGCGCGGCGAGTTCCATCACCCCGACAACATCCACATCCACCGGGCGATCGAGCGGCGCGCGGGAGTGCCGCTCACGCTCTCCGCGATCTGGATCTTCGTCGCCCGGCGCGCCGGCATCCGCGCCGCGTTCGTCCCGCTCCCCGGGCACGTCATGGTGCGGCTCTACGGCGGCTGGCGCAGCGCGATCGTCGACCCGTACCACGCGGGACGCCAGCGGACCGAGGCCGAGTGCAAGGCGTACCTCGAGAAGCACGGGATCGCCGTCGGCGCGGCTTCCTTCCGCGAAGCGCTCGATCCGATGCTGCTGCGGCGCCAGATCGGCAACCTGGGGAGGAGCGCGGAGCTCCGCGGCCTCCAGGGCGAAGCCCGCGCGATGAACGCGCTCCTCCGCGCGCTCGACCCGGGCCGCGCCGCCGGCGGCCTTCCGGGCTGACGGGACGGCGCCATGCACGCGGCCCGCAAAGAGCAGTCCGACGACGCGCGACTGCGCATCGTCCCGCTCTTCCCGCTGCCGAACGTGTTCCTCTTCCCGGGCTGCGTCATGCCCCTGCACATCTTCGAGCCGCGGTACCGGCAGATGATCGAGGACCTGCTCGACGGACCGGGCCAGATCGTGATGGGCACCGTCGTCGAGGAGCACGCCGACGCGCTCGCGGGCTCGCCGCGTATCCGCACGGTCGCCGGTCTCGGCGAGATCTGCAGGCACGAGCGCCTTCCCGACGGCCGGTTCCTCGTGTGGCTGTTCGGTCTCTCGCGCGTCCGCGTCACCGAGGCGGCGAGCAACCGCATGTACCGCCGCGTCGAGATCGAGCCCCTGCTCGAGACCGCGCCGACGAAGGAACGCGAAGCGCTCCTGCGCACGCAGCTGCGCCGCGCGATCCTCGCGCGCTGCGACGAAGCGACCAATCTCCCGAACGAGATCCCGATCTCGTGCCTCGTCGACCTCCTGCTCCAGAGGCTCGGCCTGCCGCAGCGGGAGATGGAAGGGCTCTACGAGGAGCTCGACGTCGAGACACGCGCGGAGGGAGCACTCGCGATCCACGCGCAACATCCGCACACCCGCCGAGGACGACGGGGAAAGGCTTCGGAATGAAACTCACCCCGCGTCTCAGCTGGTTCCTCTGCGCCTGCGCAACCTTCACCTCCGCGCGCGCTCCCGCGCAGTCGGTCCTCGACGGGCGACGCCCGCGCATCGATCTCTGCGAAGTCCGCGTGCGCGACGACGCCGAGCGGGAGCGTCTCTTCCGCGCGGCGCGCGATCCCGACGACCACTTCCCCGTCACGGACGGGAAGGCGCGCATCTACTCCGATCCCCTCGAGGAGGCGCGCCTCGTGCGCATGGGTTTCGATCTGACGGTCGTCCAACCGGACCTCTCCTCCTACTACGCGACGCGCGCGGCCGCGGACGCGAAGTCGCTGACGCAAGGCGGCTCGATGGGCGGGTTCAAGACGCTGGCGGAGATCGGAGCGGAGATGGACCGCCTCGCGGCGACGTATCCGACGATCGTCTCCCCGAAGTTCTCGATCGGCACGTCGGTCGAGGGCCGGGCGATCTGGGCGATGCGCATCAGCGACAACCCTGCGATCGACGAACCCGGAGAGGCGATCGCGGTCTTCGACGCGCTCCATCACGCGCGCGAGCCGATGGGCGGCGAGGCGCTCCTCCTCTTCGCCGACGAAGTGTGCTCGAACTATCCCGCCGATCCCGTCGCGCGGCGGCTCGTCGACACGCGCGACCTCCTGTTCGTGCCGTGCGTGAATCCCGACGGCTACGAGTACAACCGCCAGACGAATCCCGGCGGCGGCGGCATGTGGCGGAAGAACCGGCGGAACAACGGCGGGACGTTCGGGGTCGACCTGAACCGGAACTACTCGTGGGAGTGGGGCCCGCAGTGGGCCGGATCGTCGGGCGTGCCGGGCGACGAGACGTACCGCGGACCGTCGGCGTTCTCCGAACCCGAGACGCGCGCGATCCGCGACTTCCTCCTCGCGCACCCGGCGGGCATGTCGCTCTCGGCGCACACGTACGGGAACCTGTGGCTCTATCCGTGGGGATACGACAGCGTGCCGACGCCGGACGATCTGCTCTTCCAGCGCTACGGACAGCTCGCGACCGCGGCGAACGCGTGGGTGTACGGCCCGCCGCCGCTCGTCCTCTACATCGCGAACGGCGTCAGCGTCGACTGGCACTACGGGCAAGTCGGCGTCTTCGCGTTCAGCCCGGAGATCGGCTCGTCGTCGGACGGATTCTGGCCGCTGCCCTCGCAGATCCAGCCTCTCTACCAGGCCGTGCGCCCGGGACTCTTCCAGGTCGCGAAGTGGTCGGGCGGATGGGCCGAGCGCGGTCCGGTCGCGTGGAGCGAATTCATCGGCGACGGCGACGCGTTCATCGAGCCGGGCGAGACGTGGAACCTGACGATCGGCATCACGAATCCCGGCGTCGACGCGGTCTCGGGCAACCTCCACATCTCCTCGGCGAACCCGAACATCACGGTGCTCTCGGCGGACGCGGGGTTCGGCGTCGGCGCGCAGGTCTTCGCCGCGACGCCGGCCGGGGGACATCCCATCCGCACGGCGCATCCGCTCGGCCTCCAGATCGCGGTCGCGCCGAACGCGCCGCTCGGGAGCTACCACCTCGACCTCGCGATCATCTGGGACGGCCTGAGCTCGATCGACGCGGTGCCCGTGGACGTCGGCGAGCCGCGGCTGCTCGCGACCGACGACATGGAGATCGTGGACTTCGGGTGGCAGGTGACGACCACCGGCGCGAACTACGCCTTCCAGCGCGCCGTTCCGCAGCAAACGATGAACGGCGGAGCGATCGCGCAACCCGGCAACGACGATCCCGCGGGCAGCGGCACCATGTGCTGGGTCACCGGCGCCGCCGCGGGAGGCAGCGCGGGCGCGAACGACGTCGACGGGATCACGACGCTGACCTCGCCGATCTTCCGCGCGTCGGGCTTCGGCCACCTCGAGCTCGACTACGCGCGCTGGTACGCGGACATGCTCGGCAGCGTGGTCGACGACCAGCTGCTCGTCGAGGTGTCGAACGACGCCGGAGCGCACTGGACGACGCTCGAGACGAGCCAGAACGCGAACGTGTGGACGACGAGGACGTTCGCGCTCGAGAGCGTCCTTCCGCTGACGGACGCGATGAAGATCCGATTCACCGCCGCGGACAGTCCGAGCAACAGCCTGTGCGAGGCGCTCGTCGACGACGTCGCGCTCAAGACGTTCAGCTCGCTGCCGACGCTCGGCGAATGGGGAACGACGAGCGCGACCGCGGGGACGCGGTTGTTCGTCGACGGCCCGGATTCCGTGTCGTACACCGTGAAGATGTCGACGAGCGTGGGTGCTGGGACGACGACGCCGGGGACGGCGGGCCTCCTCTATCTCACCGGGTCGATCACGGACGTCGCGACGGGAACGACGGACGGCGCAGGGCGCGCGGCGCTCCCGTGGACGGTGCCGTCGGGGACGCGGGTGTACCTGCAAGTCCTGCTCGACCAGGGCGGGCCGCAGGCGGCGTGGTCGAACCTGCTGACGGTCGTCATCCAGTAGTCGCGCGAAGCGTTCCCCTCAGTCGGCCGCGTCGTTCAAGCTGAGGCCGGTGCGGATCGGAGCAGGACGGACGGAGCAGCCGAGCTCGCGCAGCCACTCCGCCGTCGCGTCCTGGCAATCGTGCGCGAACCAGAAGCGTTCGGGAAAGCGGACGAAGTCCATGTCGTAGAGATCGCTGTGGAGCGAATCTCCGCCGGCCGCGAACGCGGCGTCGAGGCGCGCGAGAAGCCGCTGCGCATCACGTCGCTCGACGGAGAAGGTAGAGGTGTGCACCGAGCCCTCGTCCTCCGCGCGGACGTACCTGCGCCCCAGCGTGCCTTGGTTCGGCCACAGCACGGTCGCCGGCGCGCGCCACCAGTCGTCCTTCCCGAGCGCGTACCAGTTCCAGTCGCCGTAGTCGTACTCGACGACGCGGCCGTCCTCGCAAGGGAGGAGGAGCCCGGAGTGACGGCCGGCGGAAAGGAGGCGCACCGTGACGGGATCGCGCACGGAGCGCGGCGGATCGACCGTCGACACGCGCAGGATCCACGTCGTGACGCCGAGTCCGGCGAGCAGGAGCCCTGCTGCGATCTTTGTCCGGGGTCTCAGAATGGTCCGAAGATAGCGGCTGATCCGCGCTCGCCCACCCAGCTACCTTCCCCTCCGCGCCGGAGCTATCCTCCGGCGCGATGACTCGCCTCGAAGGAATGCTCACCGTCGACGAGCTCAAGACGCTCGTCTCCTCCGGCCAGATCGAGACCGTCCTCGTCGTCTTCACCGACTCCTACGGTCGCTTCCTCGGCAAGCGCTTCGACGCCGGCTTCTTCCTCGACGACGCCCTCGCGCACGGCGCGCACGCCTGCGACTACCTCCTCACCGTCGACATGGAGATGGCGCCCGTCCCCGGCTACCGCTTCGCGAACTGGGAGCGCGGCTACGGCGACTTCCATCTCGTCCCCGATCTCTCGACGCTGCGCCTCGCCACCTGGCTCGAGAAGTCCGCGATGGTCCTCTGCGACGTCACCGACGTGAAAACGGGCAAGCCCGTCGCGGTCGCGCCGCGCTCCATGCTCCGCCGTCAGGTCGATCGCGCCGCGGAGGCGGGCTACACCGCGATGGCGAGCTCCGAGCTCGAGTACTACGTCTTCCGCGATTCCTTCCGCGACGCATCGAAGAAGAGCTACGCGCAACTCGAGCCCATGGGTTGGTACCTCGAGGACTACCACATGCTCCAGGGCACGCGCACGGAGGGTTTCCACTCCGCCGTGCGCCGACATTTGAAGCAGTCGGGCGTCCCCGTCGAGAACAGCAAGGGCGAGTGGGGTCTCGGGCAGCACGAGCTCAACGTGCGCTACGCCGACGCGCTCTCGATGGCGGACCGGCACGGCGTCTTCAAGCAGTGCCTCAAGGAGACCGCCGATCGACTCGGGATCAGCGTCACCTTCATGGCGAAGCTCGCGTCGGACCAGGCGGGATCGTCGTGCCACATCCACATGAGCCTGTGGAAGGGCACGAAGAGCGCGTTCCCGGGTGCGAAGAAGCTCGGGGGCATCGAATGCAGCGACGCGTTCCGCTGGTTCCTCGGCGGATGGATCGCGCACGCGAACGAGGTCATGCCGTTCTACGCGCCGACGGTGAACAGCTACAAGCGCTACCAGGCTGCATCGTGGGCGCCTACGCGTCTCGCGTGGAGCTACGACAACCGCACGGCCGGCTTCCGCGTCGTCGGGAAGGGCGAGAGCCTGCGGATCGAGTGCAGGATCCCCGGCGCCGACTGCAATCCGTACCTCGCGTACGCCGCGTCGCTCGCGTCCGGGCTCGACGGGATCGAGAAGCGGACGGAGCCGCCGCCGATGTTCGAGGGCGACATGTACGCGGCGGAGAAGCTCGCGCGGTTGCCGGGATCGCTACGGGACGCGACGGACGTGTTCGCCTCGAGCACGTTCACGAAGAAGGCGTTCGGCACCGAGGTGGTCGAGCACTACGCGCACTTCTTCCGCGCAGAGCAGGCGGCCTACGACAAGGCCGTGACGGACTGGGAGCGGCTGCGCTACTTCGAGCGGATCTGACGACACCAATCCGCCTGCTACTTCGAGGCGTGGAGCACTCGGTCCATCGCTTCGAGCGTCGGCGCATCGCTGAAGGGCAATCGCGAGCCCTTCACAACGGTGAGCAAGGAGTCGTCGTACGCCCGACCCCAAGCGCACCGAACGGATCTGAGCCAACCCGACGATTCAGACGAAAACCGAATCCGGGTCCGCTCTTCCCCCACTTCGAGACTCGAGGACGCCGCGAGCAACGTTCCGCATCTCTTGCGTAGGGCTTCGTCCTCGACGAGAGCGGCCAGGCACCTCGATGCGGATTCGCGCGAGAGCGGCACATCGAGCACGAAGCCGCGGTCATCGAGTCGTAGCCACTCGACATTCTCTCTCGCGCACGCGACGGCTCGCTTCCAGCTCGCTTCGTCGAACCACGGAAACTCTGCAGAGAACGGTGCACCTCGGTTCGCCTGCTCGATGAGCTCTCTGTTCGTGCCCTCGTTAAACATTTGAACGAAGAGTTCGGGTTTGGCGGCAACCCAGAGTTGGTACACGCCCAGCCGACCCTTCTCGTCCAGGAACAACCCCGCCTTCTGCACGCGCGTCGCTTTCGCGAATTCCGAGAGCGACAGACCATTCACATCCGCGGGGTTTTCCCTCTCGAGTTCGTCGAGGTCGAGCGAAATGAGCCCGCCATCCGGAGGCAGGCGGCGGCGACGATCGAGCACTTTCTTCAGAGCACTCAGAGCATTTTCTCCACTCCCGTGAACACCTCGCTCCACGAGGAGGAAGGCCATGCCCTCCTTCCCCGGCAATGGGCGTATGTTGAGTTCCAGTTCCTCGGCGTCGAAGTCGGGCGCACACGCGCCGAGAAGCGACGACAGGAGCAGGAGCGCGGATCCGAAAGCACGTCTCATGGTGACCACCTTGGGAAGAGGGGCGTCGACGCGCCAGAATACGCGGTCCGGAGGGATGCGTCACCCGCTCGGCAGAGCGCTCGAAATCGTTGAGAACTTGCTCTGGCTCCGTACAGCCGTCTCGAGCGGATGTGACGGATCACATCCCGCGCGGTTCCATCATCGCCACGCGGTTGCCTTCGGTGTCGAAGAAGGAGACGTAGAGGCCGTAGCCCGGGATCTCCATCGGTTCGCCGAGCACCTCCCCGCCGGCCTTCTCGACCTTCTTCATGGCAGCTTCGACATCATCGACGGCGATCACGACCGACGGATACGGCGCCGGGATGTCGGCCGTCTTCTTGAAGAACCCGCCGTTGATCGCCCCGGGCTTCCTCGGGTGACCGTCCTCGTCGGAATCCGTCGTCGTCACGACCACGTAGTCGTTCATCTCGGGACCGAGCATCTTCGCCTTCCAGCCGAACACACTCTTGTAGAATTGCGCCATCCGCTCCTTCTCGATTGCCGGAAGCTCGAAGTGCACGACCGAGTCCATGGGGTTCCTCCGTGATCGCGCCGGCGCTGCAAACTTCCTGCCGGTTCGCCCGGTGAGCGCGAGCCCAGCGGCAGGAAGTTTGCTGTCGCGCGTCTTCCACTTCCCCGCGGACCTTGGCGCCTTCGGTCCACGGGGATGCGACCTCCCTCACCGTGGAGACGAACCCTGGACTCAGTGGTGCCCTTCGAGGCGCCTGGGATGAACGCACGCGAGCGGTGGAGCTACCCGCTGCGAGTTCCATCGCGGCGACCTTCGTCGTCTCGGTCTGGGTCGGAATGCTCGTGTGGGCGGGTCGCTTCATCGCCGCCCGCGCTCCGCTCTTCCCGATCCTCGACGACAAGAGCGCCTGGCGCACCGTCCTTCCGCCTCTCGGGAAATTGACCTGGGCGAACCTCTGGGAGCAGCACAACGGGCACCGGATCCCGCTCCCTCGATTCATCTACTACTGCCTGTACGAGCTGACGGGCGACCTGCACGCCGGACTCTGCCTGCAGCTCGAGGTCCTCGGCCTCGTCTCGCTCGCGATGATCCTCCTCGCGCGGCATCTGCGCGGATCGACGAGCTACGCGGACGCGTTCTTTCCCCTCGCGTGGCTGCACACCGGCAACGCGGTCAACCTTCTCTCCGGGTTCCAGCTCGCGCTCACTCTCCCGACGGCGCTCGCCTGCGCGATCCTCTGCGCGATCGCGGTCTCGCCACGGCTTCCTCGGCCGCGACGCGCGCTCGTCTGCGGAGTCTCGCTCGCCGCCCTGCCGCTGTGCGGCGGCGCGGGGATGATCCAGGTCCCCGCGCTGGCCGCATGGGTCGCCTGGACCGGCTGGCGCGGGAGGCGCAGCGCGGATCCCGCCGAACGCCGCGGGAGCCGCATCCTTCTTCTTTCATTACTCGCCTGTGCCGCGTTCGCCGCGATCCACGCGTGGGGCTACGCGCGCACGCCGGGGAAGGCGTACGGAGCGCCGCTCTCGACCGAGCTCGCGATGGGCTCCGCCATGCTGGCGCTCGGGTTCGGGCCGCAGGCACAGGGCTTCTGGCCCGCGAGCGGAGTGGTCGCCCTCGCGTTCGTCGCGAGCGCCGTCGGCGTGATCTGGATCGCCCTGCACCGGTGCGGACCGCGCGAATCGGGCCGCGCGCTCGGACTCCTGCTCTCGATGACGGCGACCCTCTGCGTCGTCGGCGCCGTCGTCATCAGCCGTTCCGATGTCGATTGGCGCGACGGATTCCCGCTCCGCTACGTGACGCTGACGACGCCGCTGCTGTGCAGCGTCTTCTTCGCCTGGCAGATCTACGGCTCCAGGACCGGGCGCTCGCTCGTGCCCGGGGCCTTGGCGCTGATCGCGCTGCTCGCCCTCCCCGGCAATGCGCGGATCGGCGAGGCGCGCGGAGACGAGATCCACGGCCACGTCGAGGAGTTCGAGCGGGAGATCGTCGACGGGAAGGGACCCGCGGACTTGCTGCGGGATTTCTCGAGCCGTTTCCGCGGCGACCCGGGGCTCAACCTGGCGCTGCTCCGGTCCCTGGCTGCGCGACACCGGCCGCCGTTCGACCAGGGTCACGCGGTGTCTCCGATCACCTTCGACTTCCCCTCGTTCGGAAGGTGCCCCACGCGAGTCGAGCCGGAAGGAGCCGTCTCCGCGCAGTTCGTGGCCCGAGCGCCGCTGACGCGGGTGGGCACCGGCACACGCATCCACCTCGAGCTCCTCCCCGGCGACACAACGGTGTCCGGCCGCTTCGGAATCCCGCGGGAGTCCATCGCGCCCGGACGATCCGCGGGGGTGCGCGTCTGCGTCGAGCTCGTTCCCAGCGAAGGCCCGGCGAGCACGCTCCTCGATCGGACGCTGCGGCCCGACACGGTGGAATCCGATCGCGATCTGCAGACGTTCGCTCTCTCGCTCCCCGCGCACGCGACGAGCGAGCTCGTCCTGCGCACGGAGAACCTGGACGAGAACGGATCGGAGCCGAGCTGGGTGTTCTGGTCCGACGTGGCGATCGAGTGAGGAATCGTCGCCGGCGGGATTGTTCCGTACCATCGCACCCATGAGCGACCGCCGCCCCGCGACTGTCCGCGTCGGGTTGACGACGACCAAGCCCGACACGGACAAGTTCTCGAACTACGTCCGCGCCGTCGAGCGCGCCGGCGGCACGGCCGTGCCGATCCTCCCGGGCAAGTCGCCCCCGGAGGAGACGCTGCGCGGGCTCGACGCCTTGATCCTCACCGGCGGCGGCGACGTCGATCCGGAGACGTACGGAAGCGCGAAGCACGCGATGACCGGTGACGTCGACCCCGCGCGCGACGAACTCGAGATCGATCTCGTCCGACGCGCGAAGGAGCTCGGGCTCCCGACTCTCTGCGTCTGCCGCGGCCTCCAGGTCCTCAACGTCGCGCTCGACGGGACGCTCACGCAACACCTGCCCGACACGGTGAAGAACGAGGTCCCCCACGTCGGCGCGGGCGGCGTGGACGGCTTCCACGCGGTCAAGGTGGACGAAGGTACGCATCTCGCGCGCATCCTCGGCACGACGGACACCTCGCCGGCGTCCTCGCACCACCAGGCGATCGACCGCGTCGCGAAAGGGCTCCGCGTCGTCGCGCGCTCGCCCGACGATCGCGTGATCGAAGCGGTCGAGGTCGAAGGCCACCCGTGGATGATCGGCGTGCAGTGGCACCCCGAGCGTTCTCCGGAAGCGTGCCAGCAGAGGCTCTTCGACGATCTCGTCCGCACGGCGACCGAGCGTCGATCGAGACAGAGCGGGAGCGTTCGATGAGACTCGCGAACAAGGTCGCGCTGATCACCGGCGCGGGCGGCGGCATCGGCGGCGAATCGGCGCTCCTCTTTGCGGCCGAGGGCGCGAGCGTCGTCGTCGTCGACGTCGCGGACTCCGCCGCCGCGGAGACCGTCCGGCGCGTGAAGGAAGCCGGCGGGAAGGCCGCGTTCGTCCGCGCCGACGTCTCGAAGGACGCCGACTGCGCCGCGATGGTCGCCTTCGCGGAGAAGACGTTCGGCAAGCTCGACGTCCTCTTCAACAACGCCGGCATCATGGATTCCGCCGACGACGACGCCATGAAGACGCCCGAAGCGGTGTGGGAGAAGACGCTCGCGATCAACTTGAAGGGCGTCTTCCTCGGCTGCAAGCACGGGATCCCGGCGCTGCGGCGCGCCGGCGGCGGCTCGATCGTGAACACGGCGTCCTTCGTCGCCCTGCTCGGCGCCGCGACGGCGCAGATCGCCTACACCGCGAGCAAGGGCGGGCTCCTGTCGATGACGCGGGAGCTCGCCGTGATCCACGCGCGCGAGAAGATCCGCGTGAACGCGCTGTGTCCGGGCCCGCTCAAGACGGAGCTCCTGATGAAGTTCCTCGACACGGACGCGAAGAAGCAGCGCCGGCTCGTGCACGTCCCGATGGGCCGCTTCGGCGAGGCGAAGGAGATGGCGAAAGCGGCGCTGTTCCTCGCGAGCGACGATTCCTCGTTCATGACGGGCGCGTCGCTCGTCGTCGACGGCGGGATCACGGCGGCGTACGTGACGCCGGAGTGAGTCCCGGGTCCCGCGACCGAGTAGAGTGTCGCTCATGAAGCCGTTCCTCCTCCTCGCGTCCGTCGTTCCGGCGCTCGTCGCGCCCGTTTTCGGCCAGTCGAAGGCCGTCGAAGCCCGCAAGTGGGAGCACGAACGCTCCGACATCCCCGCCGATCCGCGGATCCACTTCGGCCGGCTCGACAACGGCATGCGCTACGCCTGGATGAAGAACGTCGAGCCCAAGCAGCGCTGCTACCTGCGCCTCCACGTCGACGTCGGGAGCCTCGCGGAGAAGGACGACGAGCGCGGGATGGCGCACTACCTCGAGCACATGGCGTTCAACGGCAGCCGCCACTACCCGGCGGGAACGCTGATCGAATGGTTCCAGAAGCACGGCATGGCCTTCGGCGCCGACACGAACGCGTCGACGGGCTTCAGCGAGACCGTCTACCAGATCAACCTGCCGACCTCGGACAAGGATTCGATCACCGAGGGACTCGGGGTGCTGCGCGACTTCGCCGACGGGCTCCTGCTCGAGAAGAAGGAGGTCGACTCCGAGCGCGGCGTCATCGACGCCGAGGAGCGCGAGCGCGATTCGCCCGACTACCGCATGCTCGTGCGCTCCTGGGACATCGAGCTCGCGGGAACCCGGATTCCCCAGCGCATCCCGATCGGCGTGAAGGCCGCGCGCGACCGGTTCACCTCCGACTCGGTCCGCGCGTTCTACCGGCGCTGGTACCGGCCGGAGCACTTCACGTTCCTGCTCGTCGGGGACCTCGGCGATCTCGATCCTTCCGCGCTGATCCAGAAGGCGTTCGCCGACGTCGCCGCGCCGGCCGAGCCTCGCGAATCCGAGCCGCCGGTCGGCGCTCCGACCTTCGAGACGCGCTTCTTCGCGATCCCCGAGAAGGACGCTTCGTCCGTGACCGTCGTGCTGGAGAGAGCGGTCGCCTGGACCGACCGGCCCGACGACCAGTCCGAGATCAAGAAGGACCTGCCGCTGCGCGTCGCGCGCGACATGCTGAACCTGCGCTTCGAGGAGCTCGCGAAGCGCGAGGGCGCTCCCTACTTCGGCGCCTCCGCGTACTCGCTGCGCGACGGACTGCGCGCCGAGGACGGAGAGGGCCTCTCGATCACGTGCACGCCGGAGAAGTGGGCCCAGGCGCTAGCCGCGTGCGAGATCGAGCTGCGGAGGGCCGTCGAGTTCGGCTTCGAGGACTCCGAGCTCGCCGAGGTGCGCGCGAATCTGCTGCGCAATCTCGACGAAGCGGTCGATCGGGAGAAGACGCGCGCCAGCGCGAGCTGCGTGAGCGAGCTCGTGCACGCCGCCGAGGAGCGCCAGGTTCCGACGGCCGCGGCGACCGACCGCTCGATCCACAAGCCGTTGATCGAGGCCCTGGACGCCAAGGCCTGCTCCGAGGCCTTCGCCGCCGCCTGGAAGCGGGGCGCGTTGATCGTCGCCGCGTCGGGGAATCTCGACCTCGGGCCCGACGCCGCGAAGACGCTGCGGGAGACGTACGAGACGAGCGCGAAGACGGCCGTGGAGCGGGAGAAGAAGGAGGCGACGAAGCCGTTCGCCTACGCGTCCGATGCTTCCAAGGCGGGCGCGATCGCCTCGCGGTCGCACGTCGACGAGTTCGATCTCGAGGAGATCGTCTTCCAGAACGGCGTGCGGCTCCACGTCAAGAAGACCGACTTCAAGAAGAAGCAGATCCTCGTCTCCGCGGCGATCGGCGAGGGTGACCTGACCCTCGAAGCGAAGCAGCAGGCGCTCGGCGCCGCGACGTCGGAGGTGTACGAGGCGGGCGGTCTGGGCGCGCACAGCGTCGACGACCTGCGCAAGCTCGACGCGGGGAAGGAGCTCGGAGTCGCATTCGGGATCAACACCGACCACTTCACCCTCAACGGAGCGACGACGAAGGAGGACCTGCTGCGCGAGCTCGAGCTCCTGACCGCCTACCTGACCGATCCCGGCTGGCGAGAGGAAGGGCTGCGGGAGCTGAAGAAAGGGATCCCGGTCTACTTCGACAGCCTCGAGCACCAGCACGGAGGCCCGATCACCGCGAAGTTCCTCCCGGAGTTCTACTCGGGAGACGACCGGTTCCGCTTCGCCACGCAGGCCGAGTTCGAGGCCGTCACGACCGCGGCCATGCGCGAGTGGCTCGCTCCGCGGCTCGACAAGGCTCCGATCGATCTGACGATCGTCGGCGACGTCGATCTCGACGCCGTCGTGACCGCGGCGGCGCGCACGTTCGGCGCGCTCCCCCAGCGCCGCGCGGCGAAGGCGTACGAGGAGCGCCGCAAGCCCGTCCATCTGCAGACCGGATTGAAGCGCAACTACGCGATCGAGACGGACGTCGAGAAGACGCTCGTCCTCATCGTCTTCCCCGCGACCGACGGGCGCGACACCGCGCGTCGACGTCGCATGCACTATCTCGCGCAGGTGCTCTCCGATCGGCTGCGCGTCGAGGTGCGCGAGAAGCTCGGCGCCTCGTACTCGCCAGCGGCCGGCGCCAACCTGAGCGAGGTCTACCCCGGCGACGGCTGGATCGTCGTGCAGGCGATGTCCGAGCCGGACAAGACCGACGCACTGGTCGAGGCGTGCCTCAAGGTCACGGACTCCATGGCGGAGAAGGGCCTGACCGCGGAAGAGGTCGAGCGGCAGCGCAAACCCGCGCAGGCCGAGGTCCGCGACCGCGTGCGCACGAACGGCTACTGGATGGATGCGCTCTCCAGGCTCCACGCGCGCGAGCACGTGTTCGACGACATGCGGACCTTCGCGACGTTCGCCGACACGGTTCAGGTCTCCGACCTCCAGCCGCTCGCGAAGGAGTACCTGAAGCGGGAGAACGCGTGCGTGGCGATCGTCGCGCCGAAGAAGAAGGCCGACTCGGGCGAGACGAAGGCGGCCGAGCCGACGCCGCCGAAGAAGGACTAGAGCGCCTTCCAGAATTCCGCGAGCTCTCTCGCGATCTTCCCCGTCACGTCGGCGTCCGTCCAGTACGCGTCGTGCGACAGCGGGTTCCAGCTCGTGAGCCAGCCGCCCGCGTTGACGCGCGCGTCCTCAAGGATCGCGTCCGGGTACAGCGACTTCAGCGGGTACCCGATCACGTCGTCCTTGTCGAAGATGTTGATCCATCCGCAGCGGAGCGCGGGGCGACCGCTCGCGAACGCGGGCGCCGGCACGCGGATCGGGACTCCGAACTCCGGGTGCTCGTAGCGCAGGCTCCAGAGAGCGATCGGGCTCCCCATCGTGAAGAGCCACGCGAGCGTCTCGCCCTGCTCGAGCGGCGTCTTGCCGATCTTCGCGCGCACTTTCGCGGGCACGAGATCCGACCTCCCGGCCGCGATACGCGCCGGACTCGCCTGCAGGTCGTAGAGGTAGTTGCTCGCGATCGCCGTCCCGAGGCTGTGGGCGATGACGACGAGCGGCGTGTCGGGCCCCGCGCGCCGCGCGAGGTCCGCGATCGAGTCGGCGAAACACGCGTGGATGTCCTCGTACGCGTTCGCCTCGCCCGGCAGCGGCTGGTACGCGATCGCGTCGGCGGCGAAGTTCACCATGAAGCGGCGCAGCGAGAGGTAAGCGAGGTCCGCGCCCTCGTGCAGCTTCGCCCACAGGCGCGACTCCTTCGCCGCGAGCACCGGCGCCCAGTAGACCGACTGGAACACGAGGGCGTCCGCGGCCGCGGCGTGCGAGAGCTGCGCACGCGCGGCGAATCGCCCGAGGATGTCCGCCGCCATCGGATCCGCGAACAGCGGGTCCTGGCTCCCGACTCCGTGGATGAACAAGACGGCGAGCTGTTTCATGGAGTGTCCGTGAATGCGCAGCTCTTCTCTTCCCCGACGGCGAGCTCGAGCTCCTTCTCCTGCGTCCGGGTCGGATCCCAGAGCGTGAACTTCACGACGACGCGGCCGGCCGGGACGGGTTGGGAGCGGCTCGTCCCGCTCTCCAGGCTGTCGATGCCGACGATCGCGCCGTCGCTCCGGACCTCGAACGTCCCGTAGCGCGCCTTTCCGTCGTAGCGGACCCGGACGCGCGCGCCGGCGGAGACGCGGAGGACGGGTCCGGCGTCCTGCACGCCCCCCGTGATCACGACGCCGCGCACGATCCCGACGCGCGCGTCGTCGGTGTGCGCCGCGATGTCGTAGGTTCCCGGGCGCATCCCCGCGAGCGCGAACGTCCCGTCCGCCTGGGTCTCCGCGAGCATCATGAGCGGCGGATCCAGCGTCAGACCGGTCACGGTCAGCCGCGCGGGGCACGGCGCGCCCGAGCGCGCGTCGACGACCGTGCCCGCGAGGAGGGCGCCGACTTTCACCTGCAGCACGACGCCGTCGTCGCCCGCCGACGCGAGGACCGTGTCGGAGTCGCCGTGCTCGCCGTGCCCGACCGCGGTCAGCCGGTAGCGGCCCGACGCGAGCGGCCCGAGAGCGAACGCCCCCTCCGCACCCGCGCTCGCGCTGTCGTGTAGCTTGATCTCCTCGCTCGAGCCGAGCACGGACGCCCCCGGGAGCGGCGCTCCCGAAGGATCGAGCACGCGGCCGCGGATGTAGAGCCCGCGGTGCACGACGAGATCCTTGCGGACGTCCGCGGCGCCTTCCGGGATCTCGACGACGACCGCGAGAGGAGCGACCGCGTCGGCGGACGGTGGCTCGTGGAAGCCCCGCGTCGGCGCGGGGCCGATGCACCAGTTCCCGGCGGCGAGGTCGTCGATCGCGTACACGCCGTCCGCGCCGGACCGCGCCCTCTTCACGACCCTCCGCTCGGCGTACGAGTTCAGGAATTCGGGCGTGCTCGATTCCGCGCGCAGGAGCCAGAGAGCGAGTCCCTCGACCGGCGCGCCCGAAGCGTCCGTGATCCGACCCGAGAGGCGACAACCCGAGCCGATCCTCCATTCGATCGTCCGCGTCTCGCCCGCGCGGAGCGTCAGGGGCTCCGTCTCCCTGCGCAGCGTGCGGCGCTCGCGCGTCGCCTCGAGGTGGAGCGGCGCGTCGGGTGGAAGGTCGGCGATCGTGCACGCGCCCTGCGCGTCGGTCTCCGCGCTCCAGTCCGGATCCGGGATGCCGATCATCGACAGGAGCTCCGCGCTGTCGGGCCGCAAGATGTTCTCGGACCCGGTCGTCGCCCGGACGCGCGCGCCGGCGATCGGTGCGCCGGCGGCGCCGAGGAGGTGCACGATCAGGCTCGCCGATCGATCGAGGAGCACGACGATCGCCGACTCCGGAGTCTCGTGTCCGACGCGAGGCACGACGATCGCCGGGCCGAACCCGGGAGCGCGGACCGAGAGATCGGGCAACCTCCACGACGCGAGCTCCACCTCGAAGCTGCCGTCCGCGTCCGTCGTGAAGTCGATCGTGGCGCCCTCCGGCATCGGCATCGCTCGCGCCTCGACGTGGACTCGAGCCCCGGCGATCGGCTGGCGGCCCTCGCGCGCGAGGACCAGTCCGCAGAAGCGCAGGTCGTCCCCGCTCGGGAGCTCGAGGAGGACCTCGCGGACTTCACCCTCCGCGAGCGCCGGAACCTGAAGGGCGGCGGATCCCGCGACGTGCTTCTCATCGCGAGCCCAGACGCTCCACGCGACGCCGGCGGCGACCGCGAACTCCGCGCGCCCGTCCGTGTCGCTCTCCTTCGATTGCGAGGTCGTCCCGGCTCCGTCGACGGAGATGCGGATGCCGGCGAGCGGACGCTGCGTCCCCTTCGCGAGGATCCGCGCGCGGAGCGTCGGGGAAGCGGCCGGAGTCGGCTTCGGCGGCTCCTGGATCGCGGCGCGCGCGTCGGGGGTTCCCGCGCGGACGAGCGCATCGTCGCGCACGTCCGGCGCGGCGTCAGCGACAGGTACCGGCGCGGGCCGATCGGAACTCCTCCAACCGACCCAACGAAGCCACCCGACCAAGAGGCCGAGAACGGCGACGAGCAGGATAAGTGCGCGCCTGCGCATGAGGGTCCGGGTCAGCTGCCGGCGCGGAAGTGGATGCTCTTCCTCTTCGTCAGCTGGTGGAACCCATAGCGCGACAGACTCGAGCCGATACCGCTCTGTTTCCATCCCGTCCACGGCAGCGCGGGATCGAGGACGTCGCAGCGGTTCTGGTACACCGTGCCGGCTTCGAGGGAGGCGGCGAAGCTCTCCGCGCGCGCGGACGCGCGCGTCCACACGGACGCCGTCAGGCCGTAGCGCGAATCGTTCATCTTCGCGATCGCCTCGTCGTCGCTGGCGACGATGGCGACGGGGAGGATCGGCCCGAAGCTCTCCTCCTGCATCGCGAGGCCGTCGTTCGGCACGCCGGCGAGGATCGTCGGCTCGAAGAACTGCCCCTTGCCCGGCGGCCGCTTGCCGCGGAACGTGACGGTCGCGCCGCGCGCGACTGCGTCCTCGATCTGCTTCTCGAGCGTCGCGATCGCCTCGCGTCGCGCCAGCGGGCCCAGCGTCGTGCGGTCGTCGAGCGGATCGCCGAGCCGGTACGCCTTCATCGCGCTGCGGGCGCGCTCGAGGAACTCCTCGTACACCTTCTCGTGGACGTACACGCGTTCGACGGCGCAGCAGCTCTGTCCGGCGTTGTAGCAGGCTCCGTCGACGATGTTCTCCGCCGCGAAGTCGACGTCGGCGTCCTCGGCGACGTAGGCCGGGTCCTTGCCGCCGAGCTCGAGTCCGGCGTCGATCAGCCTGCGCGCGGCCGCGGCGTAGACCTTCCGTCCGGTCGCGACGGATCCCGTGAAGGACACGTAGTCGATGCGCGGGTCCTCGATGAGTTTCTCGGCGCGCTCGTTCTCGAGAACGAGGTGCTGGAGCAGGCCGGGCACGGAGAGCGAGCTGAACGCGCGCTCGAAGTGCACGCCGCACGAGGGCGTCAGCGGACTGTGCTTCAGGATCACCGCATTCCCGGCGAGGAGCGCCGGGATGACGACGTTGCCGGGGACGAGCAACGGGTAGTTCCACGCGGCGATGTCGAGCACGACGCCGTGGGGCCGGTGCTCGATGCGCAGCGTGATGCCCGGCGCGGAAGGCAGCACCTCGTGGGCGAGCGCGTACTTCGCGAGCACGAGCATGTGGTCGGCGCGCCCGAGGAGGGTGTCGACCTCGCGGCGCGACTGCTGGATCGGCTTCCCCATCTGCACGGTGATGTCCCGCGCCACCTGGGAGCCGTTCGTGCGGAAGTACTCGAGCGCGGAGGCGACCTGCTGCGTGCGCCGATCGAGCGGCAGCGCCTGCCAACGCCGCTGGGCCGATCGGGCGCGGTCGAGCTTGCGGTCGACTTCCGCCGGCGAGTCGAACGGGACGTCGAACGTCGCGTCGCCGGTGAAAGGATTCACGACGCGGAGGACCGATTCGAGCTCACGCGGCATGGGGCGTCACCCTCGCAGCGTGGAAAGCGGCGCGGACGCGCAGGCGGGAGGGCCCGGCGTCGGAGCGTTCATCTGGATACCGTGCGCGTGCGCGAGTCGCGCGCGCAGCGCAATCGTCGTCGGAATGCGACAGAGCCATAACCCCTCCGTAGCCGCCGCTCGCAACGGCGCGCACATTCCCCTCGCGCGCAATCATGCCCCTCCTGTCCGCGGATCAGCAAGGGGGTGGAAGCGTCCGCGCGCGACCGCCGGCCGCAGTCGACAGGGATTGTTAAGACCGCGGGAGCCGCAGCGGGCTCCGCGGCCCCTGCAGGGCACGTTGGAGGGCTCGACGGCCGAGGATCCGAGTCACTCGAGCGTCGCGACGACCGGCGCGTGATCGCTCGGCTTCTCGCCCGTGCGCGCCGCGACGTCGATCTCGACCGCAGTGCACGCCCGGTAGGCGGGCGGCGACATCAGGAAGTGGTCGATGCGGAGCCCGGCTCCGCGCTGGAAGGCGCGCGTCCGGAAGTCCCACCACGTGTAGTGCCCGCCGTCCTCGGTGTGCTTGCGGAACGCGTCCTTCAGGCCGGAGTCCATCATGCGCAGCATCGCTTCGCGCTCGAGCGTCGAGCAGAAGATCTTCTCGCGCCACTCGTCGGGGTCGTAGACGTCGCGGTCGTCGAAGGTGACGTTGAAGTCGCCGCCCATCACGACCTTCTCGGTCATGATGTACTTCTCCCACATCAGCTTGCGCAGCCGCTTCAGCCATTCGAGCTTCTTCGCGTACGCGGGTGCGCCGACTTCCTGGCCGTTGATGACGTACACCGAGAGCACCATGACGTCGCCGACGGTCGCGGCGATCACGCGCGCCGCGGGATCGTCCTCCTCGTCGCGCAAGCCCTTCTGTACGTCCGTGATCCGCGATCGCGCGAGGATCGCGACGCCGTTGTAGGTCTTCTGCCCGTAGGTCTCGATGTTGTAGCCGAGCTCCTCGATCGCCTCGCGCGGAAAGACCTCGTCGAGGCACTTCGTCTCCTGGAGCAGCACGATGTCCGGTCGCTGCTCCGCGAGCCACGGGAGGACGCGCGGAAGGCGCGCGCGGATCGAGTTCACGTTCCAGGTGGCGATGCGCATCGTGGGGGCCGAGAGGATAGCGACCGGGTCGCCCGGCGTCCCTCACCGTCGCGTGTCGTACACGCGGATTTCGGCCCGCTGATCGCCGCGGTGCGGCACCGCGACGTACAGCTTCTCTCCCCCGGGAGAGTAGAGGCAGGTGCGTGATCCTGCCGCCGTCGCGATCTTCCCCTCGGCCTCGTAGGCGCCCTTCTCGCCGCGGCGGAACACGTCGAGGAAGCCCGCTCCGCAGGCGACGTACACGCGGCCGCTCGCTTCGTCGAGGAACACGTCGTCCGCATCGCCCGAGAGATCGAGCGCGTCGAACGTCCTCCCGTTCGAGGGATCGAGGACGAGGAGCTTCCCCGGCTGACGGCAGGCGACGAAGAGCCGGCGGTCGGCGCCCTGGATCGCCATCGGGAAGTTCTGCTCCGCCTCCTTCATCGGCCAGTGCTCGACGACCTCGCGCAGGGCGAGGTCGACGACCGCGATCTCGCGCTTCGCCGGGAGGTTGACGAACGCGCGCTTCGTCTTCGCGTCGAACTGGAAGGACTCCGGATGCGCGCCGAGCGGGATCTCCCCGATGACCTTCCACTTCGTCGTGTCGACGATCGCGAGCGCTCCGTCCCCGTAGCCGACGTACACGGTCTTCGTCGCCGGATCGCAGCGCACGTTGTCGGCGTCGTCGCCGATCTTGACGCTCGCGACCTTCTCGAGCGTGCCCGGGTCGATGACGTCGAGCATCCCGTTGCCGCCGTTCGCGACGAAGACCTTGCCGATGTCGGCGAAGAAGAGGACCCCTTGGGGCTCGGAGAACCCGGTCACGCTCTTGAGCCGCTTCCTCGTGTCGAGATCGACGACCTCGAGCGTGCCGTGCTCGAGCGCCGCGACGAAGAGCCGCCTGCGCCCGAGATCGATCGCGAGGTGATCCATCCGCCCCTCGACGCCGGGGAGCTCGATCGAAGACGTGAGAGAAGGCAGGGATCTCGTCGCGTCGGCGGGCTGCGAACTCTGCCGAGCCGTCGGAATCAGAGCGCCGGCGCAAAGGATGGAGAGGAACATGCGGCTCTGCGGAGGGGTCCGCAGGATGCCTCCATCCTATGCCGTCGACGCTACGGCCTGAAGCTCACCGACAGCGCGTCCGAGCGATTCGTCCGGAGACTCCAACCGTTCGGATCCCGGTAGACGAACTGGAAGTTCCACGTGCACCCCGGCGTCACGGATCCAGGTCCCGATGCGGGATTCTGCGCGTCGAACCGGCTCTGCGCACCACCGGCGGCATCCGCCCGGGCGATCGGGCCGATCTTGAAATGCTGCCGGTTCCCGAGGCATTCGAATCCGCTGGGAACAAGGTCGGCAGCACTTCCCAATCGGAGCGCGGATGCGCTCGTCGATGTGAGGAAGAACCCCGGCCGTCCAGGCACCGCGCCCTGGACGTCGAGGACGAGATCGTTGGCTCCGATGCTGATGCTCCCGCTCCAGCCGATCCGCGCAGCGGACCCGGAGGAGTTCGGGACGGACACACAGTAGTTCTGCGGTGACGAATTGCGGCTGTCCCCCGAGAATACACGCAACCGGGCGAGCCCCGGCTCGGCCACGAGCAGCTCCGGGCGCCCGTCGTGGTCGATGTCCTCGAGCCCCGACACCGCCGTGCCGAGCGCCGCTCCCCAATCCGCGCCGACGATCGACGACAGACAGGTCCCGGTCCTGCCCGACAGAGCTTCGGCGTAACCCGGACCGACCCGGTAGAAACCGATGGTGCTGGAGACGCTGGGCTGCGCGGCGCCCGCGATCACATCGGGAAAGCCGTCTCCATCGAGATCCCCCACGGCCGAAATCGACATGCCGTAACGGTCCACGGCTTGCCACACCTCCTGGCGCGGGCCGTGGATCCACAGCTTCGAGCCATTTGCGCCGGACAGCGCGACCACTCGCGATCCGAACGGATTGCCGATCAGGAGATCGTTTCGTCCGTCTTGGTCGATGTCGCCGAGCCTGGAGACGACGCCCGAGAACTCGTCGTCTTGCCACAGAGGTGATCCCGTCGCGCCGGAGAACAGGGTGAGACTCGTCGGTCCCATCGGAATCGGTTCGAGGAATCCCGACACCGCGACGTCCTCGACACCGTCCCCGTCCGCGTCTCCGATCGCACACACGGAACCCCCGAAGGCGATGCCGATGCCTGATCCGTGCAGGACGCGAAGGACACTTCCATTCGCTCCCGACCGGATGTCGACGTATCCCGGCCCCGTCGTGATCATCGTCCAGTGATCACCGCCTCCCGATACGATTCGTTGCGGCGCGCCGACCGCGAAGTCCGGCAGGCCGTCGCCGTCCACGTCGCCGAGGCGCGCGACGGAGTAGCCGTATCGGTCGGGGGAGCTCGGCCCCGGGAACGCGAGGAGCACCGCCCCGGTCCTCCCCGAGCAGACGCGTGCGGAGTTGCTGCCGCCGACGATCACGTCTCCCGATCCATCGCCGTCGAGGTCGCCGGCATCGGCGATCGACTGACCGAAATAGGGATCCGGATCGAGAATCGTCCGCAGGAGCGAACCGTCCGCGCCGGAACGGATTTCGACTTCGCAACCGCCAGCCGCGTCACGAAGGACGTCGGCGAAGTCCGGCAACTGATCGCCATCGACATCGAGGAGGCGACAGAGCGGGTGTTCGAAATAGCAACCCGGCGGAGCGACGATGTCGAGGAGGACGTCGTTGACGGGTGCGGCGTTCGGCGCGAGGAGCGGGCTGACCACGAAGAGGAGCGAGATCATGCGAGGAGAGGGCGCGGTCTGAGCAACTGGCATGCCCGCACTCGGCGAGATCCAGGCCTCGCTCGGGTGATGCCGATGTAGCGAGGGCGGTCGTCGTGAGCGCTTCACGTAACACGAAACGGGAGCGTTCGTTGGAACTCGCGAGGTGCGACCGTATCCTGGTTGCTCGGATTTCCGGCCCGAATCCACGAGAGCTCGTTGACGCAGAACCATCCCATGAACTCGCACGGCCGCGGAGGCGGACATCGCCGCGGCGGATCCGGTCGCGGAGGTCGGCCGCACGCGGGTTCCGGCCCCGGCGCGCGCGCGCCGCAATCCCGCGTCCCCGCCCTCCACCCGACCGAGGTCCCGCCCGACATCGGGACCTTCAGCGAGTGGGAGCTCGGCGTCGACGTGCAGCGCGCGATCGCCGAGATGGGCATCACCGTCCCGACGCCGATCCAGAAGCTCGCGATCGGTCCGGTCCTCGCCGGCAAGGACGTCATCGCCAAGGCCGAGACCGGTACCGGCAAGACGCTCGCGTTCGGCGCGCCGATGATGTCGAAGATCGATCCGTCGCGCGCCTCCGTGCTCGGGCTCGTGCTCACACCGACGCGCGAGCTCGCCGAACAGGTCTCCTCCGTACTTCAGGCCCTCGGCAAGCCGCGCAACATCCGTGTCGCGCTGATCGTCGGCGGCGAACCGCTCGGCCCGCAGGTCAAGGCGCTCCAGAGCGGCGCGCAGGTCGTCGTCGGCACGCCCGGACGCGTGCTCGACCTCTACGGGCAGCGCTTCCTCTCGCTCCCGTGGACGGAGTACGTCGTCCTCGACGAAGCCGACCGGATGCTCGAGATCGGCTTCATCGACGACGTGAAGAAGATCCTCTCGTACGCGCCGGAGGAGCGTCAGACGCTGCTCTTCTCCGCGACCTTCCCGCCCGAGCTCCTGAAGCTCGCGCGCGAATCCACGCGCGATCCGGTCGAGGTCGCGACGTCCGTCGGCGTGAAGACGGTCGATTCGATCGACCAGTGCTGGATGCCGGTGAGCGAGGAGGATCGCTCGCTCGCGCTGATCCGGCTCTTCGAGCAGAGCGATCCCGACGACGTCTTCCTCGTCTTCTGCGACCGCCGCGAGGACGTCGACCGTCTGATGCGCCGCCTCGAACGGATGCCGTTCTCGATCAAGGCGCTCCACGGCGGCTACGACCAGGAAGCGCGCTTCCGCGTGATGAGCGCCTTCCGCACCGGCGACGTGAAGGCCCTCGTCGCGACCGACGTCGCCTCGCGCGGCCTCGACGTCGTCCACGTGACGCACGTCGTGAACTACGGTCCGCCGCGCGACGTCACCGACTACACGCACCGGATCGGCCGCACGGGCCGCGCCGGACGCAGCGGCCGCGCGATCACGTTCGTGACGCCGCTCGGCATGCGCCGGTGGAAGGACGTCCTGCGGCAGGCGACGTGGAACATCGAGGAGGTCCCTCCGCCCGGCCCGAGCCGCAGACGCGACGGACCGCCGCGTCCGCGGACGCCGCGCGAGCCTCCGCCCGTCGCCGCACCGGACCCGGCGCCGCCGCCGCCGGCGGACACGCGCTCGGCAACTCCCTACGGCCCCGGAACGAGCCGCAGTCGCGGGCGACCGGGCCGCACCAGGTAGATTCGCCGCGCGCGCCCTAGGATGGCAGCCGAATGGGCGGCACGAACCCCTACATCAAGGCCGTCGAGGCGAAGCTCCCGACGAAGCCGTACACGATCACGTTCCTCCCGGAGAACGTGAAAGTCGAGGTCGATCCGGCGAAGCTCCCCTACTCGCGCGAAGGCCGCACGGGATCGATCCTCGAGATCGCGCTCGGCAACGGCGTCGACATCGACCACGCCTGCGGCGGCGTCTGCGCGTGCTCGACGTGCCACGTGATCGTGCGGAAGGGACACGAGTCGATCCCCGAAGCCACGGACGACGAGAACGACCAGCTCGACTGCGCGCCTGGGCTCACGCCGCTGTCCCGCTTGTCGTGCCAGGCCGTTCCCGACGGCTCGACGGATCTCGTCGTCGAGATCCCCGACTGGAACCGCAACCTCGTGAAGGAGGAGCACTGAGGTGGACGTCCGCCTCGCGAATCCGCGCGGTTTCTGCGCCGGCGTCGACCGCGCGATCGAAGTCGTCGAGAAGGCGCTCGAGGTTCACGGCGCGCCGGTGTACGTGCTCCACGAGATCGTGCACAACCGCTACGTCGTCCAGGATCTCTCCTCGCGCGGCGTCGTGTTCGTCGACGATCTCGCGCAGGTCCCGCAGGGATCGGTGACGATCTTCAGCGCGCACGGAGTCTCCGACGACGTCGTGCGCATTGCAGAGACGCGCGGGCTGCGCGTGATCGACGCGACCTGTCCGCTGGTCACGAAGGTGCACGTCCAGGCGCAGACGTACCGCTCGAAAGGCCATCACGTCATCCTGATCGGGCACCCCGGCCATCCCGAGGTCGAAGGCACGCGCGGCCGCATCGACGGACCGGTGACCGTGCTCTCGACCGTCGAGGAGGTCGAGGCGCTCGAGGTCGCCGACCCCGAGCGTCTCGCGTACGTCACGCAAACGACGCTCTCGATCGACGACACGCGCGAGGTCATCGACGCGCTCGTGCGGCGGTTCCCGAGGATCCAGGGCCCGGACCTGCGTGACATCTGCTACGCGACGCAGAACCGGCAGAACGCAGTCCGCCGCCTGGCCGAGGACGGCATCGACGTCCTGATCGTCATCGGCAGCAAGAACAGCTCGAACAGCAACCGCCTCGCGGAGCTCGGCGCGCGCAAGGGCGTCGCGAGCCACCTCGTCGACGACGCGAGCGAGATCCGCGCGGAATGGTTCACGCCGGCGTCGCGCGTCGGCGTGACGGCGGGCGCGTCGGCGCCGGAGTCGCTCGTGCGCGAGGTGATCGCGCGCCTGCGCGAGCTCGGCGCGGGAAGCGTGAACGAGATGGCCGGCGAGGTCGAGACCGTCGAGTTCAAGCTCCCGGAGGCTCTCGAGGCGAGCTAGCGGACGATGCCCGCACCGCCGTCCGACCGGGTTCGCGGCGCGGCGACCGGCATCGCGCCCGCACTCGCCGTCGTCCTCGTCCTCGCGACGATCCTCGCCTACGCGCGCGTCGCCGGGCACGACTTCACGTCGTTCGACGACGACGTCTACGTGACGAAGAACGCGCACGTGCGCGCGGGACTGACGTGGAGCGGCGTCGTCTGGGCGTTTACTACGGGCGATGCGAGCAACTGGCACCCGCTGACGTGGCTCTCCCACATGCTCGACGTCCAGCTCTTCGGGCTGCGCGCCGCGGGTCACCACGTCACGAGCCTCGCGATCCACGTCGCGAGCACCCTGCTCCTCTTCCACGTGCTCCTCCGCACGACGAAGGCCTTGGCCGCGAGCGCGTTCGTCGCCGCGGTCTTCGCGCTGCATCCGTTGCACGTCGAGTCGGTCGCCTGGATCGCGGAGCGCAAGGACGTCCTCTGCGCGTTCTTCTGGATCCTCGCCCTGCTCGCGTACGTGCGCTGGCTCGAGCGACCCGGGGCCATGCGGTACGCGGCCGTGCTCGCCTGCCACGTCCTCGGGCTCCTTGCGAAGCCGATGATCGTGACGCTGCCGTTCACGCTGCTGCTCCTCGACGTCTGGCCGCTCTGCCGCGCGCAGTCGTTCGCAGTTCGCGTGCGCGAGAAGATCCCGCTGTTCGCGCTCTCGCTCGCGTCGAGCGTCGCGACGTTCCTCGTGCAGCGCGCGGGCGGCTCGATGGCGCGCGGCGAGGCGACCCCGTTCCTCCTGCGCCTCGAGAACGCGGCGATCGCGTACGTCGGCTACCTCGGCAAGGCGTTCGTGCCCGTGAACCTCCAGGCTTTCTACCCGCACCCTTTCCGCGGGTATCCGACCGCGGAAGTGCTCGGCGCGGTCCTGCTGCTCGCTCTCCTCACCGCCGGCGCGCTGCGCTGCATCCGCGCGCGGCCGTGGCTCGCCGTCGGCTGGCTCTGGTTCCTCGGCACGCTCGTGCCCGTGATCGGCCTCGTGCAAGTCGGCTGGCAAGCGATGGCCGACCGCTACACGTACGTGCCGATGATCGGCCTCGCGATCGCGGTCGGCTTCGGCGTCGCGGAGTTCACTCCGCGCGCGGTCCCCGTGCTCGCCGTCGTCGCATCCATCGCGTGGACGACCATGACGTGGCGCCAAGTCGGGTTCTGGAAGGACGACGCGACGCTCGCGCCGATCGCCGGCGCCAACATCCGCGACACGAGCGAGGCGCACGCCGGCCTCGGCAACGCGTACTTGAAGTCCGGGCGCCTCGACGAGGCGATCGAGCACTTGCGCCGCGCCGTCGAGCTCGACCCCGGCCTCGGACGCGCGCACAACGACCTCGGGATGGCGCTCGACCTCCAGGGTCGCACCGACGAGGCCCTCGCGGAGTACCGCGAAGCCGTGCTGCGGGAGCCGGATCTCGCCGAGGCGCACCACAACCTCGCCGGCCTTCTCGCGGTGCGCGGTCAGCTCGCCGAAGCGATCGAGGAGTACCGGCGCGCGCTCGCGATCCAGCCCGACCTCGCGGAGTCCCGCGTCGAGCTCGAACGGGTGCAGCGCGCGCTCGAGCAGGCGCGCGCGGAACCGCCGAAGTGACGGAGCTAGAATGTCCGCACGTCCGTGTCCCGTACCCTCTCTCTCTCGATCTGCCTCCTCCTCGCGCTCCAGGCCGAGGATCCCGAGGCCCAGGCGAAGGCGCTGCTCGAGCGCGCCGAGGAGCTGGGCCGCACGGCGCACTACGAGGAGGCGCGCGCCGCCTACAAGAAGCTCGCGACGAAGTTCCCCGACACGCCGGCGGGCGCGGTGGGCGCCCGGCGCTCGGCGCCGAGCGCGTTCCTCGGCTGGCGCGACGTCGTGCGCCACGGACCTTCGAAGAACCGCGTCGACGTCGTGCTCATGGGCGACGGTTACACGCTCGAGCACCTGAAGGCCTTCGACAAGCTCGCCGACGAGGCGCCGGCGTTCTTCGAGCACCAGAAGACGTTCCGCGAGTACTGGAACTACTTCAACTTCCTGGGCGCCGAGCTCCTCAGCGCGGAAGACGGCATCGACGGCTTCGGGCGCACGTTCGACACTGCGCTCGGCGGACGGACGACCGGCACGATCGCCGGACACGTCGGCATCGACCGGTCGCGCGTCCACGCGATGCTCTCGGAGATGCCGGAGCAGGACGAGCTCGCGGTCGTCTTCGTGAAGCAGGGCATCCTCGGCACGGCCGGCGCCGGCGTCGCGGTCATCGGCGGCATGAGCGCTCCGACGACGATCCACGAATGGGGTCACGCGTTCGCGGGACTCGGCGACGAGTACGCGACGCAGATCACGAACCACGTCGCCGCCGTCACGACCGGGATCAACGTCTCGGCGACCGACGATCCCGAGAAGGTGCCCTGGGCCCACTGGATCCGCGCGAAACACCCCGGGATCGGCGTGTACGAGGGCGCCGCCGGCCGCGTGCGCGGCGCGTGGAAGCCGACCGCGAGCGGATGCGTCATGGAGGACGGCGAGTTCTTCTGCCCCGTGTGCCAGGAAGCGATCGTCCTGCGCATCTACTCGCTGGTCGACCCGATCGAGGACTGCACTCCGCTCGCGCCGCCGCCGGGGATCCGCGAGGCGATGCTGCTCCAGGAGGAGCCGCTCGAGTTCCAGGTGCGCACGATGCGGCCGGCGACGCACGCGATCGAGGTGAGCTGGTGGGTCCTCCCCGAAGCGCAGTTCCCGGCGACGCGCGAGCCGACCGACGTCGGCACGGGCCCGGCGACCGGCAGGGTCGCGACGGGCACGGCCGTCGCCGGCAAGGAGAAGAAGAAGGTCCAGCCGTTCGGCGACCGGCGCGATCGCGGTCCCCTGCCGCCGCTGCCGGAGCGCCCGACGGCCTCCTCCCGCTTCGACGCGGACGGCTCGCACACGCTGCGCCTTTCGCCGATCGACATGAAGCCCGGCCGCTACGCGGTCGTGTGCCGCGCGCGGGACGCGACGGAATTGCGCGACGAGAAGTGGCCGTGGGTCCTGAAGGACGAGCACGGCGTCCTCGAGTCCGAACGCGTGTGGTGGGTACGCGTGCCGGAGCGACACTGAAGCGCTATCCTGCGGCGCAACATGAAACGTGTCGCACTGATCACGGGTGGAGCGAAGGGAATCGGCCGCGCGATCGGCATCGATCTCGCCGGACGCGGCTGGTCGGTCGCCTTCTGCTACCGCACGAGCATCGCGGAAGCGAAGACCGCCTGGGATGCGATGCGCGCGAAGGGCGCGGAGGCGCTCGCCGAGCACTGCGACGTCTCGGATCCGGTCGCGTGCGAGGCGTTCGTCCGCAAGGTGCGCGAGCAGCTCGGTCCCGTCGACGCGCTCGTGAACTGCGCCGGGCCGTACGTGCGCATCCCGCTGCTCGACCAGAGCATCGAGAGCTGGCGCGAGCAGTTCGACGACAACCTCCATCCGGTCTTCTACCTCTCGAAGCTCGTCGCGCAGGAGATGGTCGAGCGCAGCTGGGGGCGCATCCTGAACTTCTCGATGGCGAACGCGGACCAGATGGTCGGCCAGCCGAACGTCACCGCGCACTACATCTCGAAAGCCGCCATCCTGATCCTGACGCGCACGCTCGCGAAGATCCTCGGGCCCCACGGCGTCACCGTGAACGCGATCTCGCCGGGGTTCATCGCGTCGGGCAGCTCGCCCGACGAGGAGCTCCAGAAGATGACGAAGCACATCCCCGCCGGCTACGTCGGCGAGGTCTCCGACGTCGTGTCCGCGGCGCGGTTCCTGTTGAGCGACGAGGCGCGGTACGTCAACGGGTCGAACCTGCACCTCTCGGGCGGCTGGGGCGTGTAGACGGGAGTCCGCGACGTTCGACCGCCACGATCTGTACGAACGGACGGTGCAGTCGCCGGAGCGCGTGGTGGCGCTCCTCTTGTCGATCCACGGCGCATCGCCGCGCGCGCTGGGCGAGGACTTCTGCGGCACGGCGGCCGTGTCGCGCGCGTGGGTGCGCATCGTGCCCGGAGGTTCGGCGGTCGCGGTCGACCTCGACGCCGGAGTGCTCGAGCGCGCGGCCGGCGACGCTCGCATCGAGCTCGTCCACGGCGACGCGTGCAACGCGACGGATCCGGCGCGGCATCGCGCCGACGTGATCTTCGTCGGGAACTTCTCGATCGGGGAGATCGGCGAGCGCCCTGGACTCGTGCGCTATCTCTCCCGCGCGCGCGAGCGGCTCGACGCGCACGGAATCTTCGTCTGCGACACCTACGCGGGCCCGAGCTCGCTGCGCGTCGGCGCGGTCGAGCGGAGCCATTGGATCGAGGGCGGCGCGCGGATCCTGTACGTGTGGGAGCAGCGCGAGTTCGATCCGTGCACCTCGCGCGCCGTGAACGCGATGCATTTCCGCGTCGAGCGCGACGGCGAGATCGTCCAGTCGATCGAGGACGCGTTCGTGTACCGCTGGAGGCTGTGGTCCGTGCCGGAGCTGCGCGACGCGATGGCCGAAGCCGGTTTCGCCGCGACCGAAGTCGTGCCGATGCAGCCGTCGGCGGACGCCGCGGAAGGGTTCATCCCCTGCGTGGTCGGGCGCACGGATCCGCGCTAGCACCGAGGATTCCAGGTTGGGGGTGGCGACGGGAGCGATCGCCGCCGATGGAGTCGAGGTCAGGCCCTCGGATCCCGAACGAGAGCACCAATGCAAATCCTCAGCCCGCGCGCGCACGGCTACGTCGACTACCTCGTCGTCATCGGTTTCTTCGCGGGCCCGCGCGTCTTCGAATTCGACGGCGTGCCGGCGACGATCGCGTACGTCCTCGCGGGTGTGCACCTCGTCCTGACGCTCGCGACCGCCTTCCCGCTCGGGCTCGTGCGCATCGTCCCGTTCCCGCTGCACGGGATCATCGAGTTCTTCGTCGGCGTCGCGCTCCTCGGCCTGCCATGGGCCGCGGGCTTCTCCGGCAACGAGATGGCGAAGCTCTTCTTCCTCTGCGCGGGCGCGACCGTGATCCTCGCGTTCCTCGTGACGGACTACCGGGCGACGCCGCGCGCGTGAACGCGGATCCGGGCCGCGCGTCCGTCACAACCAGACGATCTGCGCTCCGTTGCTGACGTTCCAGCTGTTCCCCGGAGGATTCGGGCAGAACCCCGGCTGCGGGTCGCGGTAGTAGACCTGGTAGGAGCGCGTCGATCCCTGCGGAATCGTGTCGCCGAGGGAAGCCGATCGCTGCGTGATCGACGGCTCGTTCCAGTGCGGTGCGCTCACCTGGCCGCCGTTCGCATTGTGCACGTACAGGCGCTTCAGATTTCCGCCGACGCAGCGGACGCCGTCGCCGAACAGCTGACCCTGCGCGTTGCTCGCGGTGCCCTGCAGGAAGATGCTCAGTGCGCTCTGGAGCTCCCCCGTTGCGACGAGCACGACGGAATCCGGGTTCGCCTCGCCGAAGGCCTCGAGACGCGAGCCCCCGGTGTTCGCGGAGTTGTTGCAGCCGTGCCCGAGTGCTCCGAAGTTCCCGCAGGGGCAGGGAGTCGGGGTCGATCCGTCTCCGAAGCAGTAGAGCGAGCCGATCGGGCCCGGCTCGGTGACGAGACCCATCGTCCCGAGTATCGCGGGCCACCCCGGGCTCGTCAGGATCCTGAAGGAACCGAACGCTCCCGCCGGAATCGCCTGCGAAACGAGCTCGTACCGGTCTCCGTCGATCGGATCGTGGACCAGATTCATCGTGAAGGTGAATCCCGCCGCGGCGAGGCTGGCGGTCAGCTCGGCCTGGAGTTGGCCGACGGTCTTGACGCCGTCGCCCGTCACCGTGCGGGTCTGAGAACCGGCCGGTGAATCGAAGGACACCGTCGCCGTCTCTCCGGCCATGACGATCGCGGCGTCCGTCGACACCTTCCAGATCCGGATCCAACGGATGAACTTCTGCCACCACGAGAGCCCGTCGGGGTAGACCTTGAGCTCGTCGCCTTCATTCGTGCCGTCGAAGATCACCTGGATGAGGGAGCCGCCCTTCGCGGCGTTCGTCACGGTGATCACGGATCCGTTCACGGCGCAGGTGAACTGCGCGTTGAACGGAGCGGGCGACGCGTTGATTCCCGCGACGATGTCGGCGCCGATCAGGGCGGCCTTCGCCGCGGGCGTGATGCCGGCCGGAACGAGAGTCGTCGTCTTGATCAGGAAGTTCGTCGCCTTGTCGATGACGTCGATGACGACGTTGCCGGTCGCCGTGGGGACTCCGGTCGTGATGTCCTGCTTGTCGCGTGCGAACGCGGGCGTCTGCAGGAGGATCCAGGCGGCGAGCAACGTGGGTGCGATCTTCATGGCTTCGGCTCCGTAGGGAGTGAACGGGGTTCGAGCGCGGAACCGGCACGGCTCCGACACGTTCGAAGTGCCCGTCACGACGGGGCGTGGAAGCCTTTGCCCGAAAAACTCAAGCAGGAGTCGAGGCCGCCCGAGCGCCGGCCACGAGACCCTCGGCGTAGTCGATCCCCGCGGGTGTACGCGATCCGTGCCAGGAGAGGTACTCGCCGTCGGCGATGCGAAAGCGATCGCGAGGGAGACCCGTCGCGAGCACGATCTCGTCGATGTGCTTCTCCTGGAACGGGAACGGCTCCGTGCAGAGGAGCACGAGCCGGGGAGCGGCGCGCTCGAGGTCGGCCAGGGTGATCTCGGGATAGCGGACGGGGAGATCGGCGAAGACGTTGATCCCGCCCGCTTGCGCGAGCAGCGCGTGCGCGAACGTGTCGCCGTTGACGGCCATCCACGGCTTGCGCCACACGAGGTAGGCGAACGAGACCGCGCGCTTCCCCACCGCGTCCCTGCGCACACGCGCCGCTCGATCCTCGATGTCGCGCGCGATCCGCTCGGCTTCATCGGGGCGCGAGAGGGCCGCGCCGATCGACCGCACCATGTCGGCGGTCCCCTGCACGTCGCGCGGGAAGCTCGCGTGGCAATGGATTTCGCCGCGCGCGAGCGCCTCGGCATCCTCGACGCGGTTTTCCTCCTCGTTCAGAAGGACGAGATCGGGCTCGAGCGCGACGATGCGGTCGATCTTCGGGGTCTTCGTGCCGCCCACCTTCTCGATCGCGACGACCTTGTCCGCGGGATGCACGCAGAAGTCGGTGATCCCGACGAGATCGCCGCCGCGTCCGAGATCGAACACGAGCTCGGTCAGGCTCGGGCAGAGGGAGACGATGCGCACGCGCGGGGGCTCCTCACAAGGTCGCGAGCGCATACCGCTTGCCGTCGCGCGCAACCCGCCCGAACGCGTGGTCGACGTCGTGATAGAAGAGGCCGATCCAGCCCTCCTTCGCCGCTCGCTCGATCCACTGCGAGCGCACGTCGAAGCTCCGCACGACGTCGAGGTCGTACGCCATGATGTACGGCGGCTGGATGTGGTGCGCGGTCGGCACGACGTCGGACCAGAAGATCGCGGTCTCGCCCTCTCCGCCTTCGTTCAACGTGATCACCGACACGCCGTCGCTGTGGCCGCCGAGCACGTGGCAGCGCATCCCCGGCAGCGGCTCGAACACGCCCGTGTACGCGGTCAGCATCCCGCGCTCCTCGAGTGGCGTCACGTCCTCCGCGCGGTAGCTCGGCGCGCGCGCGTGGCCGGGCTTCTTCGCGACGTCGATCTCGACCGCCGGCGCGAAGTGGCGTGCATTCGGGAAGAGCGGTGCGAGCTTCCCTCCGCGCTCGACGACCTGCGCGCCGATGTGATCCCAGTGGCAGTGGCTCGCGACGACGTGCGTCACGTCCTCGGGCGCGACGCCCGCGGCGCGCAAGGAACCCGCGAGCGTCTCCGTCGCCAGGATCTGGTAGATCCGCCGCCATTTCGGCTCCCAGCGCGCACCGATCCCGACTTCGATCACGACGACGTCCTTCCCGCGCACGGCGAGGAACGGCCGCAGCGCGAGAAGGATCGTGTTGTCGGGAGCAGAAGGCGTCCACGCGCGCCACATCGCCGCGGGAACGACGCCCCACATGCTCCCGCCGTCGAGGCGCATGTGGCCGTCGGAGAGCGCCGTGATCTCCCACTCGCCCGCGCGCAGCTTCCGCGGCGCGTACCGCGGCGGTTCGAGGCTCGCGGGCGCGATGGACATGCTCGCCGCCTACTTGCGCTTCAGGTCGAACGTCGCGTCGTGCGAAGCCTTGCCGCCCTCGAAGTAGGTCCAGTGCGTCGTCAGATGGTCCTTGCCGTCGATCGTCATCTCCATCTGGTGCATGTGTCCGGCTTGCGGAGAGGCGAGGTTGGTCGCACCCGCGTACTCGAAGCGGATCGTCGAGATGTTCCCGCCGGCCGAGCTGTCGTGCACCGCGACCATCCGCGGCTGGTTCCCGACCGCGCAGTAGTGCGTCATCATCACCTGGTTCCCGTCGAGGTGGTACATCGAGACCATCTCGTGCTCGGACCCGGGCATGATCGTCTCCTCGACGGCGTTCCCGCCCGACGTGACGCGGTAGTGGACTTCCATGGGCGCGCCGCCCATCTCCGCCGGACCCGGGCCGGTCCACTCGCCGGCGAGCGACTTGATGCGCTCGAACTGGGACTGCGCCACGTGGGCGTCGGACATGCCGGAACCCGTCGACTCGAGAGTCGCGCAGGCGGGGGCGAGGGTGAGGAGGAGGGAGATCAAGATCGTGCGTTGCATGTTCAGTTTCCTTTCGATCGTGAGTCTGCGAGCGCGCGTGGCGCATCCTTCTGCGTGAGTTCGACAAAGACGCCCCTGGTCGGCGCTCCATCCCTGTAGAACCGCCAGATGGTGTGCGTTCCGTCCTTCAGGACGAGCACGATCACGTCGTGCAGATACTCGTCGTCCCAGCGAGCACGGTTCGTCGCTCGAGGGGGAGAAAACCGGATCACGATGCCGTCCGGCTCTCGAGTCGTATCCGGAGCGACGACGTCGTCCGGGAACGCCGGCTCGATGGAATCGGCCACCAGGCTCGTCGAGTTTCCACCCTCGTCGTACTGCGTGAGCATCAACTTGCCGTCGTCGAAGTGGAACATCATCACCATCTCGCGCGACATGCCTCGGAACATCGTCGCCTCGACGACGCTGCCTCCCGATGTCACGTGGTAGCGTCCCTCCACGGGACGAACTCCACCAGGTTGGTGGACTCCTTCCTGGTCGCCCTCGCGGATCCAGGCGCCCTCGATGACTTCTCCGCGCCAATCGCCCTCGACGCCGCGCAGCTGTTCGAACGCGGACTTCGCGTCGATTCGCGCGCTCCCGGAGTCGGCTGTCGCGGCGCAGCCCGAGACGGCGACGAAGAAGACGAAGGCGGCGAACGGCTTCATGCCGATCATTCCTTCGAATCGCCCTTGAGGATGTGTCGCGCGATCACGAGCCTCTGCACTTCGCTCGTGCCTTCGCCGATCGTGCACAGCTTCGCGTCGCGCCACATGCGCTCGACGGGGTACTCGCGGCTGTAGCCGTACCCGCCGTGGATCTGGATCGCGTCGTACGTCGCGCGCATCGCGACCTCCGACGAATAGAGCTTCGCCATCGCGGCCTCCTTCGCGTACGGGAGGTCGGCGTCCTTCAGCCGCGCGGCGTGGTAGATCAAGTGCCGCGCGGCCTCGATCTCGAGCGCCATGTTCGCCAGCTTGAACTGCACCGCCTGCAGATCCGCCAGCGTCCCTCCGAACGCCTCGCGTTCCTGCGCGTACTTCAGCGCGACGTCGTACGCTCCCTGCGCGATCCCGAGTCCGAGCGCGCCGATCGAGATCCGCCCGCCGTCGAGCGTCTTCATGAACGTCTTGAACCCCTCGCCCTCCGGCCCGAGCAGGTGATCGCTCGGAATCCGCGCGTCCTCGAACACGAGGCTCGCCCAGTCCGATCCGCGCATCCCGAGCTTCTCCTCGCCCTTCTCGACGCGGAACCCGCTCGTCTCCCGCGGCACGACGAACGCGCTGATGCCCTTCGCGCCGATCCCCGGCTGCGTCACCGCGGTGACGATGAACGTCCCGGCGTGGTTCGCGTTCGTGCAGAAGCACTTCGCGCCGTTGAGGACGTACTCGTTCCCCTTCCGGACGGCCGTCGTCCGCGTCGCGCCCGCGTCCGATCCCGCGCCCGGCTCCGTGAGCCCGTACGCGCCCATGTACTCACCGGCGATCAGCTTGCGCACGTAGAGCTCGCGCAGCCTCTCGTTCCCCCACTTGTAGATCGGGAACGTCCCGAGCGAGACGTGCGCGGCGAGCGTCAGCCCGGTCGATCCGCACAGGCGCGAGATCTCCTCCACCGCGAGGCAGTACGCGAGCGTGCCGCCGTTGCTGCCGCCGTACTCCTCCGCAAAAGGAATCCCCGTCAGCCCGAGGTCGACGATCTTGCGCCACGTCTCGACCGGGAAGCGATGGTGCTCGTCGATCTCGGCGGCGATCGGCGCCACCTCGGCGCGCGCGAAGTCGCGCACCATCGACTGGATCATGCGCTGGTCCTCGGTGAGATCGAGGCCGTGCTTCACGTCGGGAAGCGCAGCGATGCCGCGCGGCTGGGCTGATGTCGTCGGGTTCATCTAGGGGTTCTTGGCAGGGCGGATCGTCGGATGTTCGCGGTGCGGATAGTCAATCGAGCTCGATCGCCCAGCCGGCAGTGCGCCGGCCTCGCGGTCTCTCGCCGGGCGCGCGCTCGTTCGGCTTCGGAGCCTGCGCGGGCGTGATCTCGAGATCGGCATCGGCGTGGTTGCCTTCGCGGTAGAACTCGCGGCTGCGCCCGCTGCCGACCCATTCGATCAGCGCGCGGCGGGAGAACTTCCATTCGCGGCCGATCTTGCGCGCGGGCATGTCCTCCGCGTGCAAGACCTTGTTGAAGGTCTTGACGCTCACGCCGAGCAGCTCGGCGGCTTCGTCGATGTTGAGGATGTCGCGTTGGACTTCCCCGTTCTTCTCGGTCATCGCTTCTCTCCTCCAGGTGGTCTCCGTCGTTGCGTGTCGACGCATCTCGTCGGCGCGGGCGCTGCATCCGTGCTTGCGTGTCACGGATGTGCGAGTGCGCACGTGGCTAGCGAGATGCCCCCTCGGCCGCCCAGCGGCGAGCCATTTCTTCCTTGATGTAGTTCGCGATCGTGTCCGTGGTCGTGCCCGGGCCGAAGAGCTTGGCGTAGCCGGCCTTCTCGAGCTTCGTCATGTCGTCGCCGGGGATGATGCCGCCGCCGACGAGAAGGACGTCCTTGACTCCGCGCTTCTCGAGCTCGTCCTTGACGCGCGGGAAGAGCGCCATGTGCGCGCCGGAGAGGATGGAGAGGCCGACGACGTCGACGTCCTCCTGCATCGCGGTCTCGGCGATCATCTCGGGCGTCTGGTGGAGGCCGGAGTAGATCACTTCCATGCCGTGATCGCGGAGGACCGACGCCACGGTCTTCGCGCCGCGGTCGTGACCGTCGAGGCCGGGTTTCGCGATCAGGACGCGGATCTTGCGGTCAGGCATGCTGCTTCTTTCCCTTGAACCAACCGGTGTCCGCGGCGCGCCCCCACTTGTCACGGGGCTTCAACTTGTTCGACAGGACGCCGGCGTAGACGACGGTGAGCAGGACGGCGACGCTCCCGACGACGGCGACGATCGGGTGCGCGGGCAGGACCAGATCGATGCGCGAACGCGAGAGCAGCACGAACGCCGAGGAGAGAAGCGACATCAAGGCCGGGAGGACGACGGCGGCGTCGATCCAGCTGCCCTTGGAAGTCGCCTGCCGATTCCTGGCGACGATCAGCGCGTACAGCGCGGTCACGAGCGTCGCCCCCGCGCCGGCCATCGGCACCCAGGCCGGCGTCGCCGACGCATCGCGCGAGTTCGGACCGAAGGTCGCGACCAGGATCGCGATCGACCCGATGCCCGCGACCGCCGCGAAGTACGGGACCACCATGGAGAACCCGAGGAGCCAGAGCGACTGCGCCTTGGACTCGGAGTTCAGCATGGGAAGTCCGCCGGGCCTCGGAGATTCGTTGAGCCACTTCTTGTGATGCGTGCGGATCCACCCGGCGGCAGCCGTCGTCGCGAAGGCGATCTTGGCGATCCACTCGCCGAGGAACCGACGGTTTTGTTCGGGGTCCGATCCGAATATGGGCAGGAACAACAGCGCGAGCCCGAGCACGCCGACACAGACACTCGCGATCATGACGAAGAGGCAGATGCGATCGATCGTGTCGTCGCTCGCGCGGTTGCCGAACTCGGGAGAAGGAGCGGGCGTCGGCGGCGGCGAGCGCCGAAAAGCCTGCTTCGCGACGCCCGCGTCGATGCGTCCGATCCTGGCGTAGCGAGCGCGCGGCTTCGGATCACCCACGAGGTTCCTCCTCCGGGTCCTCGAGAGGCCAGAAGACGTTCCAGGGAGTCCATTTCGCGGCGACGTAGAACGCGATCGCTCCCGCCGCGACGCAGGCGATGGCGATCGGAGCGCCGGAAGTCGACGCGCTGCTCCACGAGCTCAAGACGAAGCCGACACAGCAGAGCTCGACCCACGCAGCGGTGCGAGACCCTCGTTCCTTGCGCACACAGCCGAGGAGCGAGGTGCCGAGCAACGCCAAGCTGGCGAAGAGCGCGCCACGCGCGAAACCCGCCGTCAGAGAGACGACCGTGCCGACATGCTCGGTTCCCCAGATGCGACCGACGGCCCAATCCGCGAGCGCCGCCGCCCCGAACCACGCGCCACCGGCGAGGGCGGACAGGAGGACGAACCTGAGGAACCCCGACCAGTCCTGCCACGAGGCGCGCGCGATCTCGCGGAGGGTCTTCGGGTCCGAGTTCATCGCGCCTCCGGCTTGCGGTGCTCGCCGAGTTGGGGTGCGTTCGCGAGGCGGTTCGCCTTCATCCAACCGAGGACACCCAGCCAGACCGAGACGAGCGCTCCCAGCGGACCGATGTCCGAGAGTGTGCGCACGGAGAAAGCCCAGCCGATCACGCCGAGAACACCGAGACCGATCAGGCCCCAGCTGCCGAACTTGAGGAGACGCGCGATCACAGCGTATTCGGCTCCCTCATCCGTCCTTCCGATGCTTCGTGTCCTGAACATTGGCCGCCGCGCGGTTCCGGATCGACAGACCAGCGCGTTGCCGATTGTCTACCTCGGACGCGCTCTCCCAACGTTTGGCGAGTAGCCAACGGCGCGAGACCTCTCTGAGGCTCACACCAGTTCGAAATCCGACAATCCCACTGACTAGGCAGGGCCCGCCGATGAGGAGGTGGAGGGACGCATGCGTGAGCGGCACGACGGGAACGGTGCCGCCGAACGCAGCAACCAGATTCCACACTCCGAACAGCGCGGTCATGGCACTCGCCAGGGTGATTGCAGGAACGACGAACCACAGCGCCTCGAGCTTCCAGGTCGCTATCCCCACGGGGAGATCCCAGCGAGCGCTGTCCTCGGCGCTGATTCGGCGCCGCGCAGTCGGCCGAGTGGGTACGAGCGAACCGCTCATGCCTTGCTCACCTCCGTGCACCCGGAAGCCGGCGACTCGATGCGCATCGTCGAATTTCGAGATCCCGTCTTCACAGCGTCTTCGGCTCCTTGTACTCGCCGAACTCCTCGCGCAAGACTCCCGTGATCTCGCCCAGCGTGCAGTACGCGTGCGCCGCGGCGACGAACCGCTCGAGCAGGTTGTCCTTCCCGCGGCACGCGCTCCGCACCGCGTCGAGCGCCGCCTGCGCCTTCTTCGCGTCGCGCTTCTTCCGCAGCGCCGCGAGCCGCGCGTGCTGGTCCTTCTCCACCATCGGGTCGATCTTCAGCACGTCGATCGTCGGGCCACCCTCGCCTTCCTCGTAGCAGTTCACGCCGACGACGCGCTTCGTCTTCCGCTCGATCGCCATCTGGTACATCACGGCGGAGCGGTGGATCTCGCGCTGGATCCATCCCGCTTCCGTCGCGGCCACGACGCCTCCGCGCCGCTCGATCTCGGCGAAATACTTCTCCGCCTCCTCCTCGAGCCGGTTCGTCTGCGCCTCGACGAAGTAGCTGCCCGCGAGCGGATCGATCACGTGCGCGACCTCGGTCTCCTCCGCGATGATCTGCTGCGTCCGCAGCGCGATCTTCACGGCCTTCTCCGTCGGCAGCGCGAGCGTCTCGTCCATCGAGTTCGTGTGCAGCGACTGCGTCCCGCCGAGCACCGCCGCCAGCGCCTCGAACGCCGTCCGCACGATGTTGTTCTCCGGCTGCTGCGCCGTCAGCGAAACCCCCGCGGTCTGCGTGTGGAACCGCAGCATCCACGAGCGCGGATCCTTCGCGTGGAACACGTCGCGCATCTTCCGCGCCCAGATCCTCCGCGCCGCCCTGAACTTCGCGATCTCCTCGAAGAAGTCGAGATGGCTGTCGAAGAAGTACGAGAGCCTCGGCGCGAAGTCGTCGACGTCGAGACCGGCCGCGATCCCCCGCCGCACGTACTCCATGCCGTTCGCGAGCGTGAACGCGAGCTCCTGCGCTGCGGTCGAGCCCGCCTCGCGGATGTGGTATCCGCTGATCGAGATCGTGTTGAACTGCGGCACGTGCTTGGCGCAGTACCCCATCACGTCCGTGATCATCCGCAGCGCCGGCTCCGCCGGAACGAGCCACGCGTGCTGCGCCTGGTACTCCTTCAGGATGTCGTTCTGCACCGTGCCGCGCAGATCCTTCGCGGCCAGGCCCTGGTTCTCGCCGCACGCGATGTAGAACGCGAGCACGACCGGCGCCGGCCCGTTGATCGTCATCGACGTCGACACCTCGCCCATGGGGATGCCGTCCATCAGCGTTTCCATGTCCGCGAGCGAGGAGATCGCGACGCCGACCTGGCCGACTTCGCCGAGGCTGCGCTCGTGGTCGGAGTCGTACCCCATGAGCGTCGGGAAATCGAACGCGGTCGAGAGACCGGTCTGCCCGTGCGCGAGGAGGAACTTGAAGCGCTCGTTCGTCTGCTTCGCGCTGCCGAAGCCCGCGAACTGCCGCATCGTCCACAGGCGGCCGCGGTACATCGACGCGTGCACGCCGCGCGTGAACGGGAACTGGCCGGGGTAGCCGAGGTCGCGCGCCGGATCGACGTCCACGTCCTCCGGACCGTACAGCGTCTTCAGCGCGTGGCCCGAGATCGTCGTGAAGTCGACGCCGCGGAGCTTCGACTCCGCGATCGCCTCTTGCCAGAGCGCGCGCGGGTCCACGGACTTCACCTTCACGGTCCTCGGTGCGCTCATGCCGATTTTGCTCCGCGTTTCGTTTCGCCTTGCCGCTCGCCCTGTCGCTCGCCCGGCGACCCCGCGGAACCCGCGAGGATCGACGCGACGAGCGCCTCGACGACATCGTACGGCGGCCGGCCGGAATCGAGGAGGGTGCGCGCGCGCTCGGAGAGGCCGCCCTGGCCCCACAGGCGCTCCTCGAGGCGCTCTTCGACCGCGCGGCGCACGTGGGCGAGGCGTTTCTCGCGCCGAACCGCGTCCAGGCCCTTCGAAGCGAGATGCGCGCGGTGCGCTTCGATCGAGTTCGCGACGTCGGCGACGCCGCTGCCGGCCGAGGCGCTGCACCCGACGACCGGAGGAATCCAGGCGAGTTGCGACTCGCCCTTGCCGCGTCCGAATGCGCGCACGTGGACCGCCTCCTCGAGATCGACGAGCAGCCGATCCGCGCCGGGGAGGTCGTTCTTGTTCACGACGAGGACGTCGGCGACCTCGAGCAGTCCCGACTTCATCGCCTGGATGCCGTCGCCCGCGCCCGGGCAGAGGACGACGAGGACCGTGTCCGCCGCCGAGACGACGTCGAACTCCGCCTGGCCGACGCCGACGGTCTCGACGAGGATCTCGTCGAAGCCCGCCGCGTCCATGACGTCGCAGGCGTCGACGGCCGCGCGCGCGAGCCCGCCGTGGCTGCCGCGCGAAGCCATCGAGCGGATGTAGACGCCGGGATCGAGCGTGCGCTCCTCCATGCGGATGCGGTCGCCGAGGAGCGCGCCGCCGGTGAAGGGACTCGAGGGATCGACGGCGAGGATCGCGACGGTCTTCTTCTTCTCGCGTTCGTGCTTCGCGAGCGCGTTGACGAGCGTGCTCTTCCCGGCGCCCGGAGGTCCGGTGACGCCGACGCGCCAGGCCTTGCCGACCTTTCCGTGGAGCGCGGTGACCGCCGCCGGAAAACGCGCGTCGGCGTTCTCCGCCCACGACACGAGACGAGCGATCGCCCCCTTGTCGCCGGCGAGGATGCGGTCGGTGATGTCGGCGCGGGTGGGCATGGGTCTCGTCTAGTGCGACGCGAGCAGCGTCTCGAGCACGCCCCAGTCGTGGCGCTGCGACTTGAACGAGATCGCCGCCGCGTCGACGTCGGCGAGCCGCGCAGCGCGGAGCCGCGCGGTCGGAAGCAGGGCCGGCGCGGTGAGCTGCGTGCCGGGACCGGAGTTGATGCGCGTGTAGCTCTGCACGGAGAAGATCCCCGGCGCGCCGTGGCACCCGACGCAACGGTCGAAGTGCGGGCTCCGCTGGTGCAGGTCCATCGGCGACTCGAACGGGTCGTAGCCCTTCGTCGCGAACGTCTCGAAGACGCTCTCGTCGGATCCGATCGCGCGCAGGCCGCCGGCGTCGCCCGCGAAGAGCCGCTCGCGGTCGAGGACGAACTCGACGAGGCGCTGCTGCTTCCGGAACTCCGGGCGGCCGTCGCCGCCGAACGAACGGAAGAGCCGGATCTGCACGCTCTCGACGAGCGGGGACACGAGGAGGCGTCCCTGCCGATCGACGAGCAGCATCCGGCGCACGAGCGCGACCGCGGAGCCCGCCGGGAGCTGCGGGGTGTCCGGATTGAGCACGAGGACGGGCTTCGGAAGCTCGCCGGGTTCGAACCAGTGGACGACGTCGGGCGGGGCCGCGACGCGCGGCGCGTCGACGGCGGCGAGGCGCTCGAGGTACTCGAGAGCCTTCGCGCGGCCGCCCGGGACGCGCAGGTGCACCGAGAGCGCGGAGCGGCCCGCGAACTGCTCCGCGTGGATCGGGACAAGCGAGCCACTGAAGAACGAGGGATCGCACGGCGCCTCGAGCGCGACCCAATCCCCCGCGGCGCCGAGCAGATCGGCGGGGAGGAAGGGCCCGTCTGCGGCGAGATCTCCCGCGTCGGTCGGGTATTTCCCCGCGGCAGTCGCCTGCGCGAGGTTGTCCGGAAGCGCGCGGATCTCCTCTTCCGTCAACGCGACCTGTCCCATCACGCGCGCGAGACGGCGCTCGAGGTCCGCGCGCGTCGCGCGCTCGGATGCGTCGCGCGTCGGCTGCGACAGCCAGTCGAACACCGTCCAGAGATCGCGCTGGAACACGGCGCGGCGCACGGAATCGCGGACGAGCGCAGCGGCGTTCGCGTCGACGAACGCCTGCAGCGCGTCGGCGACCTCGGCGCGCCTCGGATCCCGGACGAGGAAGGTGCTCGCCGGCCAGAGGAGCGGATCGAGCGCCGCGAGGCCTTCCTCGTGTCCATTCGCATCGGTACGCACGAAGAGCGCGCGGTGCACGCGGTTCCACGGATGGTTCGGCGAGGAGGAGTAGGGACCCTCTGCGAAGTTGGAGGACGCGGTCCTCGGGTTCGAGCGGTCGGCCGGAATGAGCGAACAACCCAGGACCACGGTTCCGAGCGCGGCACCTAATCGCAATCCCGGAGCGGAATACGGTACCGGGTGAGATCTTCCGGTGAATCGTCCACCACTGGAGAGCGGAAGAAGTGACGCGGTACGGTATTCCGCGCCTCGGTCGGCGATGTTCTGAGGTGCGCTCACCCGAGGATCAATTCGATCGCGATCGCCGCCGCGAGCGAGAGCCAGGCCCACCACGTCAGGCGGAAAGAGGGTCCGACGAGCTCCCCCTCTCGCGGCGGCAGGCAGTTGATGATCTTGGATTCCGCTTTCACGCAATCACGCCTCATCGTCTCGGCACGTTCAGTTGTCTCGCACGTAGTGGATCGGCGGCTGATCCGGCGAGAACCAGAGGTCGAGCTCGTCGCTCGATGGCGTCCTCCAGAGCGTCGGTGTGAACGAAGACTCACTCGCGTACATCCACATCCTGACGTCCTCGGTCCGGTTCGGACCCTGGCTCCGGATCAGGAATTCCCCATTCTCAACGGTGAACTCGCACGGGCGCTCGACTCCATCGGATCGAGCGGTCCCTCGGGCGAAGACACCGGGCTCCAGCGAGAGCTCGTGCGGATGGATTCTCCATCGGGCCAACTTCACATCCTCGGAGATTCGAAACTCGAGGCGCTGCGGATGGGACGCGGCCCGCGACTCCCCTGCTTCCAGGCTGTCGGCCCGCCAACGACCCTCGAAGGATCCGTTCAGCAAGTACCCGGGCGTAGGCACGACCTCGAATATGATCCCACTGTAGATCGGCCAGGTCAGCACGATGCTCGCCAGGACCCCCGAGAGGAGCACCCACCACACCACTCTGGCCGGGGTCAGGGACCTACCCCTTCCGCGCGGAGGCGGACAGTCGATGATTCCGACGGAGTCGACCGCCGCGTTCACGCCAGCACGCTCCGCGCGATCACGATCCGTTGCACGTCCGTCGCGCCTTCGTAGATCTCGGTGATCCGCGCGTCGCGGAAGAGGCGCTCGACGTGGAAGTGGTCCGTGTAGCCGGCGCCGCCGTGGACCTGCAGGCACTCGTCCGCGCAGAAGTTCGCCGTCTGCGACGCGAACAGCTTCGCTTCGCTCGCCGCCTGCGTGCACTTGTCGCCGCGGTCGCGCAGCCACGCGGCCTTCAGCGTCAGCATCCGCGACGCGTCGATCCGCGTCGACATGTCCGCGAGCTTCCACTGGATCGCCTGGAAGTTCCCGATCGGCTGCCCGAACTGCTCGCGCTCCTTGCTGTACTTCACCGCGGCCTCGAGGCACGCGCGCGCGATGCCGACGGCCTGGCTCGCGATCCCGATGCGCCCGCCGTCGAGCGTGTCCATCGCGATCATGAACCCCTTGTTCAGCTCGCCGAGCAGGTTGTCCTTCGGGATCCTCGCGTTCTCGAACACGATTTCGGTCGTCGACGAGCCGCGGATCCCGGTCTTCTTCTCGTGCTTGCCGACGGAGAGCCCCTTCGTGTCGCGCGGGACGATGAACGCGCTGATGCCCTTCGCCTTCGACACCTTCGTGTCCGTCCGCGCGTACACGATGTAGACGCCCGCGATCCCGCCGTTCGTCACCCACACCTTCGTCCCGTCGAGCACCCACTCGTCGCCGTCCGCGCGCGCGCTCGTCCGCAGCGACGCCGCGTCCGATCCCGCGTTCGGCTCGGTCAGGCAGTAGGCGCCGAGGATCTCGCCCGACGCGAGGCGCGGGAGCCAGGCCTTCTTCTGCGCCGCCGATCCCATCTTCTTCAGCGGGCCGACGACGAGGCTGTTGTGCACGGAGAGCGTGACGCCCGTCGACGCGCAGGCGCGGTTCACTTCCTCGAGAACGAGGCTGAGCTCCATGTTGCCGAGCCCGGCGCCGCCGTACTCCGAGGGAACCGTCAGGCTCCAGAGCCCGAGCTCCTTCATCTTCTCGAAGACCGCGGGATCGATCTTCTCCTGGCGATCGTGCATCGTCGCGCGCGGCAGGAGCTCCGCTTCGGCGAAGCTCCTCGCCATGTCGCGGATCAGCGCCTGCTCTTCGTTCAGCTCGAAATGCATCGGTCTCCTCAGCGCGCTCTCAACGAGCGGGATAGTCGTAGAAGCCCTTGCCCGATTTCTTCCCGAGTCGCCCCGCCGCCACCATGCGCCGCAGCAGCGGGCACGGACGGTACTTCGGATCGCCGAGCTCGCGCTGCAGCACCTCGAGGATGTCGAGGCACACGTCGAGGCCGATCAGGTCCGCGAGCGCCAGCGGACCCATCGGGTGGTTCATCCCGAGCCTCATCACCGTGTCGATCCCCTCGCGCGAGCTGACGCCTTCCATCAGGCAGAAGGCCGCTTCGTTGATCATCGGCATGAGCACGCGGTTCGAGACGAACCCCGGGTAGTCGTTCGCCTCGACGGGCACCTTGTCGAGCGCTTCGGCGCAGGCCTTCACCTTCGCGCAGGTCTCGTCGGACGTCTCCTGGCCGCGGATGACCTCGACGAGCTTCATCAACGGGACCGGGTTCATGAAGTGCATCCCGATCACCTTGTCGGGGCGCTTCGTCGCGGCGGCGATCTTCGTGATCGAGATCGACGACGTGTTCGTCGCCAGGACGGCCGCGGGAGCGAGGTGGCGGTCGAGCTTCTCGAACACCGAGCGCTTGACGTCCACCTTCTCGACGATCGCCTCGACGACGAGCGCCTCGTCGCGGAGGCTCGCGAGGTCCTTCGACGCCTTCACGCGCGCGAGAGTCGCCTTCGCGTCGCCTTCGGACGTCGCGCCCTTCTTCACGAGTCGGGCCAGGCTCCCTTCGATCGCCGTCATGCCGCGCGCGAGCGCCGCCTCGTCGACGTCGACGAGCGCCACGTCCGAGCCGAACGCGGCGAAGGTCTGCGCGATCCCGTTGCCCATCGTGCCGGCGCCGACGACGGCGACCCTCTCGAAGAACGGCTTCGCGCCCGGACTCATCCGGCTCACAGCCTCTCGACCGCGAGCGACACCGCGTTGCCACCGCCGAGGCAGAGCGAAGCCATGCCGGTCTTCGCGTTCCTCTGCGCCATCGCGTGGAGCAGCGTGACGAGCACGCGCGCGCCGGAAGCCCCGATCGGGTGTCCGAGCGCGACAGCGCCGCCGTTCACGTTGACTTTGGTCGGGTCGAGGTCGAGCACGCGCGTCAGCGCGATCGCCGCGGCGGAGAAGGCCTCGTTGATCTCGTGGAGCTCGAAATCCGAAGGCTTCTTGCCGAGCTTCGCCGAGCAGGCCTTGATCGAGAGCTCGGGCGCCATCATCACCCACTCCGGCGCGCACCCGCCGGTCGCGTAGCCGGTGATCCGCGCGAGCGGCTTCGCGCCGAGCGCCTTCGCCTTCTCCGCGCTCATCACGACGAGCGCCGCGGCGCCGTCGTTGATCTGCGACGCGTTCGCGGCGGTGACGGTGCCGCCTTCCTGGAACGCCGGCTTCAGCTTCGCGAGCCCCTCGACGGTCGAGTCGCCGCGGACGCCTTCGTCGGTCGTGAACGCGATCGGATCGCCCTTCTTCTGCGGGATCCTCACCGCGAACTTCTCCGCGTCGAGCCTGCCCGCGGCAGTCGCTTCGGCCGCCTTCTTGTGCGAGGCGACGGCGAATTCGTCCTGGTCCTTGCGCGTGATCTCGTACTTCTTCGCCACGAGCTCCGCGGTGACGCCCATGTGGAAGTCGTTGTAGACGTCCCACAGGCCGTCGAAGACCATCGAGTCGATCAGCTTCCCGTGACCGAGGCGCACCCCCGCGCGGGCTTCCGGAAGGAGATAGGGAGCATTCGTCATGCTCTCCTGCCCGCCCGCGACGAGGACGTCGGCATCGCCCGCGCGGATCGCCTGCGCCGCGAGCATCACCGCCTTGAGGCCCGACCCGCACACTTTGTTCACGGTGAACGCCGGGACGGTGTTCGGAATCCCCCCCTTGATCGCCGCCTGCCTGGCCGGGTTCTGCCCGAGCCCCGCCGTGAGCACGTTCCCGAGGATCACCTCCTCGACCGCGCTCGCGGGCACCCCCGCGCGCCGCAGCGCCTCCGCCACCGCCAGAGCCCCCAGCGCCGGGGCCGAAAACGACGCGAGCCCCCCCTGGAACTTCCCGATCGGGGTCCGGCAGGCGCTGACGATGACGACATCCTTCACGGGAGCACTCCGGGAGAGAGGAGCCGGGACCACGGGCCCAAACCGGACCCTCGCCGCGGCCGGACCGACGAAGAGGCGAGCCAGTATAAGGATGCCCGGACAGGCGTCCTAGGGCGGCGGACGCCAAGGTGGGCGCGGCGACCCCGCAAACGCCATGTACATGCATGGAATCTGGCCCAGTTGATTGTGCCGAACCTGCGCGCAACCCGTGGATTGCCAACGGCTCGCGCGGCGTTGGGGAACCCGGCCCGAGCCCGGGTGCCCAGAATCGCTCCAAACCTCTTTCATGTCGGGACTTGTGCCGGGCACAGGCACAGCCAACCGGGCCAGACTCAGGCGGGTCCGAGCGCGTCCCGTCCCTTGCATTGCAGCCGGGTAAGCTATATCCCGCAGCCTGGTGCAAGCGTGGCGAGCGGCGCTTCCCCCCGCGTCCGGCCGCCGCAGGGGCCTGGACCGTTGGACGATCAAGAACTGGTAGCCGGCCTCCGCGACGGCTCGCGAGCGAGGCGCGATCTGGCCGTGGAGGTCTTCCTCGAACGGTACCGGCCACTCTTCTACCACTGCATCGCGCAGCTCGAGACGGATCAGCACGCGCGCGAGGATCTCTGCAACGAGGTCGTCGTCTACGTGCTCGAGCGACTCGATCGCGATTCGTTCGATCCGTCGAAGGGCTCGTTCGGGACGTGGCTCTACCGCGTCGCGTGGTGTCGCTGCGTCGACCTGAAGCGCAAGGAGAGCGCGCGGCGGAATCCGAAGCTGATGCCCGCGGGCGAGCGCATCCCCGAGCGCATCGACGCGAACCTCGGGCCGGGCGACGTCGCCGGAGAGAACGAGGTCGGCGACATGGTCCGGAAGGGCCTCGCGACGCTGGAGCAGGAGGAGCGGGCCCTCCTCGAGCTGCGTTTCGTCGACGAGCGTACAATCGGTGAGATCGCCGAGGTCCTCTCGATCTCCCTCGAGCAGACGAAGTACCGGCTGAAACGGGCTTCCGTGGCGCTTCGCAAGGTGCTGCTGAACGACCTCGCGCTGGAGAAGGCGGCGGAATGACCCCCGACCCCCAAAAAAAACCGACTGAAGGTGCACCGGTGCCCGGGACCCCCTCGGATTCGGGCGCGACCATGAAGGCTGCGCCGAACGGGTCCGACTTCGATCCCCGACGGTTGAGCATCGAGGATCTCGACGACCCGAAGAGGGTCGCCGAGGCCCTGACCCATTGGGATGAACTCGAACCGGCTCTCCTGACGGCGATCGAGGCCCATCCGCAGCACGGCCCGCGCCTGGCGATGCTCCGACGGGCTGACCACTGGCTCGAGACCAAAGCGGCGGGCTCGCGCGCGCCGGCGGGCTGTCCGAGCGCGGAGGAGCTGTACGATTTCGGCCGCGGACCGGGCTTCGGCCCGATCGTGAGCGCGCGCCGGGCGGAGCTCGAGCGCCACCTGCGCAGCTGCACCGCGTGCGAGAAGCTCGTCGAGACTCTCGCCGCTCCCCCACCCGTGCCGCTCGAGCTGCCGGCTCGCGGGCCGCTGCGGATGCCCGCGCGCGCGGCGTCGGATGCGACGGCGTCCATTTCCGAAGACGGAACGCCGGCGCGGCGCAAGCAGGACGCCGGTCGCAACGGCGAGGACACCGGCGGTCGCCGCGCAGCTCCGAGCGCGCGGCCCACGATCGTCCCGGACTCGCTCCCCGCGGATTTCGCCACGGCGGAGCCGTTCGCACGCGCGCAGCAGAAGCGCCGCCTGCGCGCGCTGCCGCGTCTCGCGCCGATCGCCGTCGCGGCCTCGCTCGTCATCGGCCTCGGGCTCTGGATCGCGTTCTCGCCCTCGGACACCGGTGCCGTCGGATTCCCGCAGGCTCCGCTGCTGCGCGGAAGCGCGGGCGGGCCCCTTTTCTTCCCGCGCGACCGTGTCCTGCACGCGACGCCCGCGGTGCGCGCGGCGTTCCCCGCGCTCGACGGCCGAGTCGCGTTCGAGATCGAGCCGCAGGCAGAGGCCACGAGCTACCGCGTCGACGTCGCACGGCACGCGGGCGACGCGTTCGCGGCGGACGAAGCGAGCCTGATGAAGCTCGCGGGAACTTCATCGACGATCCAGGCGACGGCGGAGATCGCGCCGGGGCAGTACACGTGGACCGCGCGCGCGGTCGTGCGCGGGCTCGACCAGGATCTCGGTCAACGCGACTTCGCGCTCGTGGAAGACGCGGACGTCACTAGCCAGCTCGAGGGACTCGCGTCGCGCGCCGAGCCGGGGCGGAGCCTCGCGGCGATCAAGCTCCTGCACGAGCGCGGCTACTTCGGGGAGGCGCGCGCGATCGCACGGACGATGCCGGCGAGTCCCGAGCGCGACGCGTACCTCGCCCAAGTTCCGGGGAGATAGAGCATGGCTCGCGCCGCGCGAGTCGTGATGGGCAGCCTCGGAGTCGGGCTGCTCTTCGTGTTCCTGAACAGCCTCCACACCGCGACGTCGCAGGCCGAAGGCGCGTCGAGTCGGAGGGCCGAGAGTCTGGACGCGGGCGAGAGCTCGCAAGCGAAGCGCGAGCCGGTGGCGGCGCCGGACGCGGGACCGGACGTCCAGCAGTTCCTCGTGCTGCTCGGGAAGCTGCGCGCGAACGACGAGAGCGTCGTGCCGGCGCTGCGCGAGCTCGCGGAAAAGCTCTGCACGGCGTACGAGCGGTGCGACGGCAAGGACATCCTCGCGTACTACGTGTCGATCGCGCCCGAGGCGCGCGCGCGCGGCGCGGAGGAGAGCGACGCGGTCAACGAGATCTGGAGCGGCTTCCGCGAGAAGCTGGAGCGGGGAAGCGCGGATCCGGATTGGGATCGCGTGCGCGAGGAAGCGACGGAGCGACTGCGCGAGATCGCCGATCGCATGCACGACGGAGCCGACATCCTCCCGGGCGCGACGGCGCTCAGCTGCCTCGCCTTCGTCGAGACGGATCGATTGCAGCGCGAGTTCGGGATGAGCGAGACGGAGCGCGCGAAGGTGCTCGCGACGGCTCGCGAGGACGCGCAGCGAGCGCTAGCCGCGTTCGCGAAGTGCGGCATGGTGGTGCCGAAGATCCAGCCGATGTACCTGCTCGCGCACCTGCACACGGAAGCGGGCGAGGATCGCGAGGCCTACGCGGCATTCCAGGAGTGCCTCGCGCTGGCGCGCAAGCTGAAGCAGACGGAACCACAGGAAAAGATCTTCTACGGTCTGCTGAATCTCGCGAGACGCGCGGGTGACCTGGCGGAACGAGCGGAGCTCCTCGAGGAGCTCGCGACCATCCGCACGCCGGAGCAGAGCTGGGTCCTGACGAGGGAGCACGCTCTCCTCCTGCTCGAACAGGATCTGGGTTCCTCCACCGTGGGGTTCCTCGTCGACCATCCGCGTTCGGACCCGTCCCAGCGACGCGAAGCGCAGATCCTTCTCGCAGGTGCCTATCTGCGGCAGGGCGACCTGGCGGCTGCAAGGGACGCGTACGCCACGGCAGAGCCGCCGCCTTGGGGACCGAACGTCCGCTTCGGGATGGCGTTGATCGACATCCGTTCGGGCAATGCGGAACGCGCGCTCGAGCAGCTCTCACAGCCCGAGTTCCTCGAGGATCCGCACCCTCTCGCTCAGGCGTACGCGCTGGAGTTCCGAGGCGACGCGCTCGTCAAGCTGCAGCGGTACGAAGAGGCCACTCGTGATCTCGAAAAGGCACTCGGGATCGGTGGTCGCCTACAGTCCCACTTCGAACCCGACCGTGATCTGCTCGGTGCCGCAACGAGCGTGATCGGCGAGGGTGTCGGCGTCCATGCGATCGCGCTGCTGGCGGAAGCTCAAGTCAGGAGCGGACACGCGCTCGAGGCGGCTCGATCGATCGAGAGCTGGCAGTCGCGGACGCTGCGACGGCAGTCCGCCTCCAGCGAGGACATCTCCACCGACGACTTGGTTTCCTGGGCGAGATTCGCCGGCTCGGGCCTCGTGACGTGGGTCGTCGGTGCCGAATCGAGCGTCGTCGTCTTCGTCGCACCGGACGGGACCGCAGAGGGAGTCCCGATTCCCCGCGGCCGACGCGCGATCGAGGCCGCAGTCCGCAGATTGAACGATGCGGTGCGGGGAAACGATCGAACACAGGCCGAGCGACTCGCCGCGGAGGTCAGTGCCGGCGTCATGCCGCCTTCGATCGCGCGACGCGTCGACGAAGCCAAACGCGCGGGCAACGCTCGAATCCTCTTCCTCGTCCACGGACCCATCGAGCGGCTGCCGTTCGAATTCCTGTTCAGAGACGACTCGGTCGTGCCGCTCGTCCTCCCCGGCCTTCCCGAACCGCGGCCCGGGGATTCCATCGCATCGGCGGACCTCGCCGCGTGGCATCTCCTTGGCAATCCGGTGGACACGGACGGTCGAGCATTCCTCCCCGGTGCGCGCGAGGAGCTCGCCGTCGTCGCCGCGCTTCACGGTGAGGGTGAAACGAGAACCGACGGGAACGATGTCCAGGCGCGGGCACCCACGGCGACCGGAATCCAGGTGAGTACGGGCACGGCGTTCAATCGTGCAGCTCTCATGTCCGCCCTCGCGGGCAACCATCCGATCCATGTCGCGACGCACCTCGTCCGCGGCTGCGGTCGGAAGCAGAAGCGCATGGCGGACGTCGGCTTGGAACTCTCCGCGGGACAGAGTTTCTGCGCGCAGGAGATCGTCGCTTCCAGACCGCGCCTGCCTCTCGCAGTCCTGGATGCCTGCGAGACGGCTGAGGGCGGAGTCGTCGACGCGGAAGGGCTGCAGGGCGTGGCCCGTGCCTTCCTCGAATCCGGTACCCGCAATCTCCTGGTGACGCTCTGGCCCGTGGAAGACCAGGCTGCTCGAACGTTCGCGGAAGCGTTCCACCGCGAACTGCTCGCCGGACGGCGTCCGTCCGAGGCCTCGGCGTCGGCGCGAGCCGTCCTGCGCGACAGGGGATTCCCTGCCGCGGACTGGGCGGCGTTCCGGTTCCTGGGCCGCGACTGAGTCCAGCGCGTTTTCCGTCGATCGGGAAAACGTTTCGCGTTCGCTTCGCCCTGCGAAGGGTCTCGCTCGGAAGTTCTTTTCCACCTCAAGAGGCGGCAGTGCTCCTCCCGATAGTCCGGCGTACCGAGCCACGAGTTCGGTTCACCAAAGGAGGGAGTCACGATGCTGTCCAGTGTCCTTGCGTTCCTGACCTGCGCGACCTTTACGGTTTCCGATCCGCTGCAATCGCCGGCGCAAATGCCGACGAATCAAGCGCCGGTCGAGGTCGGAACTTACGTGACCTCGACGGCGCTCGTGTGCCGCAACTTCTCGAACTTCGATCACCTCCTCGTCTTCGGTCGCTCCGGAGTGAGCTCGACGGTCACCGTCGTCCTCCACGGCGGCGCGAGCGTCCACTACGACTTCGCGCCCGAGGCGCTTCCCGGAGTCTTCGTCGAAGTCGTCGCGGTCAGGAGCCCGGTTTCTCTCGCGACGAGCGGGACGTTGGTCCTCGCTCCGCCGGCTGGATCGGTCGACGAGAGCTTCTGGTTCGTGCCCGGAATCCTCGGCCTCGTGACCTGGCAGCAGAACGGCTGCAACGTCGTCCGCGCGAATCCGGTGAGCAGCATGTTGCCGCTGTACCTCGGCGCGATCGGACCGGGCGACGGCAGCGCGAACTTCATGATTCAAGCCCCGATCGCCGTGCCCACGGGCGGCGTGATCACCGGAGGCGCTCCCAAGACACCCTTGCCGATGTGAGAGTCGGCGTTCTCCTAGAGAGACGGAAGGTGTGAAGAGCTGGCGTCCCCGCGACGCCGGCTCTTCCCCTTTTCCGGGCTGCCTTCGAGGCCGCCCTTGCGCTTCCACCGCGCCGCGCACGAGGATGGTCGCGTCCCACTCGCGATGATTCCCTCGGAAGCCCTCGGTGCTCTCGCGGTGCTGGCCGAGCGCGCATTCGCCGGCCGCGTCCTCCTTTCGTTCCTCCCGCCCGGTCTCCCAGGCCGCCACGGCCCGCGCGATCTCCCGGCGACCTGGGCCGCCAGCCACCTGCTCGGCTCCGTCGCTCTTCTCTTCGAGCAGGAGCTGCTCCTGCGCGTCGACGTGAACCCGACGACAGCGCTCTTCCTCGCGCCGTGGCTCCTCCTCGCGCTCACGCGGTGGATCACGCTGCCCGGCGCGATGGTCCCGAGGCACGAGCCCCTCTCGGATCGGCCGAGCACGCTCGCGCGCGTCCTTCTCTTCATCTCGGCGGCTTGCGTCTTCGGTTCCGTCGCCCTGCGGCACGCCGACTTCGATCAGGGTGCCACGGTGTCCGCCGCGAATGCGCTCTCGCTCCTCGCTCTCGCCGCTTTCGGCCTCGCGGCCGCGCGGCGGGCTCCGGTCGCGCGCGCGCTCTGCGTCCTCGCGCTCGCTGCCGCCCTCGCTGCCGCGATCGCGACCGACCGTACGGAGCCGATTGCACTCGCTCTCCTGCTCGGCGGCGGCGCGTCGCTCGCCGTCCCTTGGCTCCGCCGCGGCGATCGACGCGCGGTCGCGATCGCGGTCGTCGCGTTCGGGGGCCTGGCTCTGCTCGGTCCGCGCCCGACGTTGATCGGAGCGGCCGGGCTCTTCGCGCTCCGCGTGCACACGCCGGCGCCCGCGCGTCCGGGCTTGACGTTCGCTGCGATGATCGTCCTCGTCGCCTGCGCGGCCGTCGGCTACGCCTTGCCCGGTTCGCCGTCCGCCCGATTCGTCCTCGCGCCGATGGGCGTCGCGACGCTCTTCGTCGTCGCGCTCGCGCTCTCGACCCGTCGACGCCTCGCGCTCGCCCGATCGCAGTCTGCCGACGCGGTTCCCGCGCCGCCGCGCGCGATCGATCCCTCCCGGCCCCAGGCGGGGATCGCCCGCGACATCGCCGTCCTCTGCATCGTCCTGTTCGCGACGCGCGACGAGTTCGCATCGCTCACCGGCGCGGTGGATGCGCTGCTGCCCCTCGCTCCGCTCGTCGCCGTCGGCCTCGGATTGCTGCTCGCGCCGGACGAGTCGCCGTTCGCCGCCTCCGCTCCTGCCCGCCCCGAGCCGCGGGCCGCGGGCTGATGCACTCCTCGGTCACGTTGCGCTGTCCCGTCTGCGGCGGCGCGCTCGACGACGCCGATCCCGCGCGTCTCTGGTGCTCCGGTCACGGCGGAGGCTTCCCCCGCGCGCACGACGTTTTCGATCTCCGACTCCGCGTCGAGCTGCCGAGCGCGCCGTCGCCGCTGCGCCGCGAGGATTTCGAGGCCGCTTTCCGGGCGCAGGACGCGGCACTTCCGTTCCGCGAGTCCCTCGAAGCGCTTCTTCCGACGCTCGAGACGGTCGCGGCCGACCGCTTCATGCAGCTCCTCGGCGAAGCGCGCGGCGCGTGGTTCACCGTCCTCGCGAGCGCCGGCGGCGACGCGCTCTTCCTCGGGAACGCGCTCTCGGGGACGGTGCCGACGCTCGCACGGACCGGATTCCGGGTCACGGCGATCGACGTCTCGCCCGAGCGCGCGCGCTTCGGCCAGTGGCGCAATGCGTTCCACGGACCGCTCGACGTGCGCGCGATCGTCGCCGGCGCGACGCGCCTGCTCCCCTTCGGCGAGAAGAGGTTCGACCTCGTCGTCGTCGAGCGCGGTTTCCCCGGCGCGACGCCCGAGTTCGGGCACGATCTCGCGGAGTGTCGCCGGGTCGCGCGCGGAGAGATCGTCCTGGTCGGCAACAACCGCCTCGGCTACAAGCGCTCGACGGGGCGGCGCAGCATCCACTACGTCCCTGGACCGCTGCGGTACGCGCTCGACGCCGCGCTGCCGCGGGAAGGCGAGCGCACGCTCGGCGGTTTCCGGCGGGCGCTCGCCGCGCCCGGGTTCGCGCGCGCGCGCGCGTTCGCGCTCTATCCGCACGCGACGGACTTCACGCACGTCGTCGCCCTCGAGGCACGGCGCCCCGCGCTGACGATCGGGCCGAAGGAGCGCCGGAACCGCCTGAAGCTCGCCGCGGTGAACGCCGGACTCTTCCCCGTGCTCGCGCCCTCGTTCCTGCTCGTCGCGCGGCGCGAGGAGGCCGCGCCGGGTCCGTTGCGCATCGACCGGATCCTGGCGGAGATCGCGGAGCGCGTCGGCGAGCCATCGCCCGAGGTCGAGCACATCGTGGCGACGCGGGGCCAGTACGTCGTCGTGCACACGCGTGCGCGCGACGGCGCGGAGGCGCCCGCCGGACGCTGGACGCTCCACGTGCCGCTCTCGCCGCGCAACATCGAGCGCGCCCCGCGCCGCAACGAGACGCTCGCGAGCGTCCGCGCGCGCTTCCCGTGGCTGCCGACTCCCGAGCCGCTCTTCCACGGGCGCGCGGACGGCGTGCTGCTCTCGTGCGAGCGCCGCCTGCCGGGATGGACGGCACCGCAGCACTCCGGGGATCGCAGCCGGGTGACACGGATGTTCGCCGAGGTGTCCGCCCACTTCTCGAGGCTCGTCGTGCGGCCCACCGCGGTCTTCACGGAGAGCGACTTCGACGCGCTCGTCGCTCCGAAGTTCGCGCTCGCGGCCGCGAAGGCGAACGTGCCGTCGACCGTCGCGGCGCTCGAGCGCCTGTGCGAGACGACGCGCGCGCGACTCGTCGGACGCGCGATCCCGCGCGTGCTGTACCACTCCGACCTGCGCGACAAGCACGTCCAGATCGGCGAGGACGGCGCGGTCGCGGGCTACCTCGACTGGAGCACGTCCGAGGACGAGTTCCTCCCGTACCAGGATCTCCTGAACCTCGTCGTCCACGAGCGCCGGCAGGCGACCGGCGTGCCGATCCGCGAAGCGTGGCGCGTCGTGCGTGAACGCAGCGCCATGCTCGCCTACGAGCGCGAGCCTCTGGAGCGGTACGCGGCGGCGGTCGGGATCGACGAGGAGACGCGGAGCGCGATCGAGGCCGCCTACCCGGTCTTCGTGGCGGCGATGGCCGAGCGAACCTGGGAATTCAGCCGCCCGCGCTGGATCCATCGCCAGTTCGGGCTCTGAAAAGCCGATCGGACGGACGCGTCCGTCCGCTACGATCTCCCCCATGAATCCCGTCGCCGCCGATGCCCAGCGCCCGCGGATCCTCGCCGCCGCCGCCGAGATCTTCGCGCGCGAGGGCTACCGCAACACCGATCTGCAGGACGTCGCCGACGTCCTCGCGATCGGCAAGGGCAGCGTCTACCGCCGCTTCCCGACGAAGCAGGATCTCTTCCTCGCGACGGTCGACGACGGCATGCGGCGCCTCAAGGAGTGCGTCGACGCGGCGATCGAGGGCGTCGACGATCCCCTCGATCGGCTCGCGCGCGCGGTGCGCGCGTACCTCGCGTTCTTCGACGCGGAGCCGCAGCTCGCGGAGCTCGTGATCCTCGAGCGCGCGGAGTTCCGCGACCGCAAGAAGCCGACGTATTTCCAGCACCGCGAGGTGAACGTGGAACGCTGGCGCCTGCTCTACGCGCGGTTGATGGACGAGAAGCGCGTCCGCCGCATGCCGATCGATCGGATCACGGACGTCATCAGCAATCTCGTGTACGGAACGATGTTCACGAACCACTTCGCGGGCCGGACGAAATCGTTCGACGAGCAGGCGACGGACATCCTCGACATCGTGTTCCACGGGATCCTCCCGCCGGAGCAGCCGAACGGGACGCGGCGGAATTCGAAGCAGCGGAAGGAGCGAGCATGACCGAACGACGACACGTCCTGCGAGCCGGGTTCCTCCTCGTCGCGACGATCGCCTCGAGCTGCAGCGCGAAGGACGCGAAAGCGGGCGCCGGTGCAGCCGGCCCTCCCGCGGTGCCCGTCAAGGTCGCGACCGCCGGGACGTCCGACGTCCCGATCGAGATCCGCGCGATCGGCACGCTCGAGTCCCCCTCGATGGTCGTGATCAAGCCGCAGATCGCCGGCATCGTGCTCGATCTCCCGTTCGAGGAGGGCGCGGACGTCCGCAAGGGCGATCCGCTCGTGCTCTTCGATCCGCGCCCGTTCGATGCCGCGCTCCATTCGGCGGAGGCGGATCTCGCGCGCGACACGGCGCTCGCGGCGGACGCCAAGCAGGCCGCGGCGCAGGTCGCGGGCGCCCTCGAGAAGAGCGCGGTCTCCCAGCGCTCGTCCGAGCAGGCGCAGGCCGCCGCCGCCGCCGCGGACGCGGTCGTCGCCAAGGACCGGGCGACGGTCGAGAACGCGCGGCTCGACGTCGAGTACTGCACGATCCGCGCGCCGTTCGACGGACGGACCGGCCGGACCGCCGTCCGCCGCGGCAGCGTGGTCAAGGCGAACGAGACCGAGCTCGTGACTCTCGCGCAGATCTCCCCGATCCGCGTGTCGTTCGCCGTGCCCGAGAGTCAGCTCCCGGACATCCGCAAGGCCTCAGCGGAGCACGCGCTCGAAGTCGAGGTGCAAGTCCCGGGATCCGACGCGCGCGTGCAGGGCGCGCTGACGTTCATGGACAACAGGGTCGAGACGACGAGCGGGACGATCGCGCTCCTCGCGACGTTCCCGAACGCCGATCGGAGCCTCTGGCCGGGCCAGTTCGTGCAGGTCGTGCTCCGCGTCGGAATCGACCGGAGCGTCGTCGTCGTGCCGACGAACGCGGTGCAGACCGGCCAGCAGGGTTCGTTCGTCTTCGTCGTCGGCTCCGACAATACGGTCGAGATGCGATCCGTCGTCGTGAAGCGGGCGACGAGCGGCGGCAGCATCCTTTCCAAGGGCCTGGCGGCGGGCGACGTCGTCGTCACCGACGGCCACTTGCGGCTCGTGCCGGGCTCGCGCGTCGACGCGCACCAGCCGGCCGCGGACGCTGCGCGATGAACGTCTCCGAGCTGTGCATCCGCCGGCCCGTCATGACCACGCTGGTCGTGATCGGCATCGCCGTGTTCGGCGCGATGGCGTACCGCCTCCTCCCGGTCAGCGACCTCCCGAACGTCGACTTCCCGACGATCCAGGTGACGGCGGCGCTCCCCGGCGCGAGCCCCGAGACGATGGCGAGCTCCGTGGCGACGCCGCTCGAGAAGCAGTTCTCGACGATCGCGGGCATCGATTCGATGACGTCGTCGAGCCTGCAGGGATCGACGCAGATCACGCTGCAGTTCGCGTTGAGCCGCGACATCGACGCGGCCGCGCAGGACGTCCAGGCCGCGATCGCGCGCTCGGCGAAGCTTCTCCCCCCGCAGATGCCGACGCCGCCTTCGTACCAGAAGGTGAATCCGGCCGACCAGCCGATCCTCTTCCTCGCCGTCACCTCGCCGACGTTGACGCTCTCCACGATCGACGAGTACGCCGAGACGATGATGAGCCAGCGCATCTCGATGATCAGCGGCGTCGCGCAGGTCAGCGTGTTCGGCGCGCAGAAGTACGCGGTTCGCATCCAGGTCGATCCGCGGACGCTCGCGTCGCGCGGGATCGGGATCGACGAAGTCGCCGACGCCGTCGACAGCATCAACGTCAATCTGCCGACCGGCGCGATGCAAGGCCCCTCGCGCTCGCTGACGATCGAGAGCGCGGGTCAGCTGTTCGACGCCGCCGCGTACCGACCGGCGATCATCGCGTGGCGCAACGGCGCGCCGGTGCGCCTCGAGGAAGTCGCGCACGTGATCGACAGCGTCGAGAACGACAAGACCGCGGCCTGGTACACCGGCCAACGCGGCGTCATCCTCGCGATCCAGCGCCAGCCCGGCACGAACACGGTCGCGGTCGTCGACTCGGTCAAGCAGCTCCTGCCCGAATTCCAGAAGGAGATGCCGGCGTCGATCTCGATCGACACGCTGTACGACCGGTCTCAGTCAATCCGCGCGTCGGTCGGCGACGTCCAGTTCACGCTGGTCCTCACGCTCGTCCTCGTCGTGCTCGTAATCTTCCTCTTCCTCCGGAACGTGCGCGCGACGGTGATCCCGAGCCTGGCGATGCCGCTCTCGATCGTCGGCGCGTTCGCGATCATGTACGCGCTCGGGTTCAGCCTCGACAACTTCTCGCTGATGGCGTTGACGCTCAGCGTGGGCTTCGTCGTCGACGACGCGATCGTGATGCTCGAGAACGTCGTGCGCCACATGGAGCTCGGCAAGCCGCCGCTCCAGGCCGCGCTCGACGGCTCGAAGGAGATCGGGTTCACGATCCTCTCGATGACCGTGTCGCTCGTCGCGGTCTTCATCCCCGTGCTGTTCATGGGCGGACTCGTCGGTCGCCTGCTCAACGAATTCTCGGTGACGATCGCCGTGGCGATCCTGATCTCGGGATTCGTGTCGCTGACGTTGACGCCGATGATGTGCAGCAAGTTCCTCCGCGATCCGAGGAGCGTCCGGCACGGCCGGCTGTACACGACCACGGAGAACATGTTCGAGGGGACGCTCGCTGTCTACGGCCGTTCGCTCTCGTGGGTGCTGCGGCACCGCGCGCTGACGATGGTGTTCTCCGCCGCGATCCTCGTCGCGTCGGCGTGGCTGTTCGACGCGATCCCGAAGGGCTTCCTCGCGAGCGAGGACCAGGGGCGCATCAGCGCGTCGACGGAGGCCGGCGAGGGCGTGTCCTTCCCCGCGATGGTCGAGTACCAGCAGGCGGCCGCGAAGATCGTCGCCGCGGACCCGAACATCGAAGCCTACATGTCGAGCATCGGCGCGCGCGGCGGGCAGGCGACGGCCGTGAACACGGGCAGCTTCTTCCTGAAGCTCAAGCCCAAGGGCGAACGCAAGCTCACGGTCGACGAGGTGATCCAGGAGCTGCGCCCGAAGCTCGCGAAGATCCCCGGCCTGCGCGTCTACCAGCAGAATCCCCCTGCGATCCGCATCGGCGGACAGCTCACGAAGAGCCAGTACCAGTACACGCTCCAGGCGCCGGACACGGACGTGCTGTACCAGGCGGCGCCGGCGCTCGCGGCGAAGATCGCGGAGCTGCCCGGGTTCCAGGACGTGACGACCGACCTGCAGCTGAAGAATCCGCAGGTCAAGGTCGCGATCGATCGCGAGAAGGCCGCGTCGATGGGCGTGACGCCCGAGCAGATCGAGACCGCGCTCGGCGACGGCTTCGGCTCCCGGCAGATCTCGACGATCTACGCGCCGAACAACGCCTACCAGGTGATCCTCGAGCTCGCGCCGCAGTTCCAGACGGACGCGAGCTGGCTCGATCTGGTGTACGTGCGCTCGTCGTCGGGCCGGCTCGTGCCGTTGACAGCCGTCGCCGCGATCACGCAGGACGTCGGGCCGCTCACCGTGAACCACGCGGGGCAGCTCCCCGCCGTGACGGTCTCCTTCAATCTCCAGCCCGGAACCGCGCTCGGTCAGGCGGTCGACGGGGTCGACCGGCTCGCGCGCACGATGCTTCCGCCGCAGATCACGACGAGCTTCCAGGGCACCGCGCAGGCGTTCCAGTCGTCGTTGCAGGGCCTCGGACTCCTGCTCGTCGTCGCGATGTTCGTGATGTACATGGTGCTCGGGATCCTCTACGAGAGCTTCGTCCACCCGCTGACGATCCTCTCCGCGCTCCCCTTCGCGGGATTCGGCGCCTTGGCGACGCTCGCGCTCTTCCACGTCGAGCTCAGCCTGTACGCGTTCGTCGGCCTGATCCTCCTGATCGGACTCGTGAAGAAGAACGGCATCATGATGGTCGACTTCGCCATCGAGGTGGAACGCGACGAGCGTCTCTCGGCGGAGGAGGCGATCCACCGTGCCTGCGTCGTCCGCTTCCGCCCGATCATGATGACGACGATGGCGGCGCTGATGGGGACTCTGCCGATCGCGCTCGGCTTCGGAGCCGGCGCGGAATCGCGGCGCCCCCTCGGCCTCGCGGTCGTCGGCGGACTGCTCTTCTCGCAGCTCGTGACGCTGTACGTGACGCCGGTCTTCTACGTGCTGCTCGACCGGATGAAGCGGCGATTCACGCGCCACGGAGCGACGCCGCACATCGCCGAGCGCGCGCCGGTCCCGGTCCGCTCAATGGCCCAGTAGCGCGTCGACTTCCTTCGCGAGACGTTCCGCGGCATCGACGAGGCAGGGCGAATCGGACGAGAGAAGCGCCGCGGGCAGCACCGCGATGCGCCGGTTCTTCACCGCGGAAAGATCCGCGAGCGCGGAGGTCGTCTCGAGCACGCCCTTCGTCGGGCTCCCGACCTCGTCGCGGGCCGGCGCTCCGACGACGATGACCTCGGGGTCGATCGTGATCAGTCGTTCGAAGTCGAGCACGACGTGGCCGACGATCCCGGCCTCCGCGGCGGCGTTGCGCATTCCCGCGAGACGGATCAGAGCGTCGGCGGTCGTATCCGAACCCGCGGTCCAGCCGCCCGTGCCGTTGTTCGAGTACTCGAGCGCACGCAGCCCCTTCCGCGGCTCCGCTCCCTCGCGCAGCTTCGTCATGCGCCGGTCGAGGTCGGCGATCGCGTCCGCGGCGCGCGCTTCCGAGCCGAGCGTCCTTCCGAGCATCGCCAGCGTCTCGCGCACGTCGTCGATGCTCCTCGCCGACCGGAGGACGACGATCGGCACGCCCTGCGCGCGCAGGAGCTCCGTCGTCTCCGCGGCCTGCCACTCGTGCGTCAGCACGAGGTCGGGATGGAGCGCGATCAGCGTCTCGGCGGCGTAGCGGGAAAACCGTGGGGGCGTCGACCACGGCGCGGGGTGGAAGTCGAAACTCGAGTAGCCGTCGACCTGCTCGGGCAAGGCTGCGATCCGCCCGGCGCCCGCCTCACCGAGGAGCACGGCGAGGAACTCGGCGGCCGCGGTGTTGCCGGGGACGATGCGCGAGGCGCTCGCGGCCCGGACTTCCGGAGGTGCGCTCTGCTCGATACGACCGCACGCCGTGAACGCGCACAACGCCGCCACGGCCCATCCCGCCGCGATGCGCATCGTCAGCGGAACGAGTCGTTCTTCATGCGCGTGTTGACGCGCTCGAGCTGTGCGTTGTCCGCGAGGTCGAACTCCGCGCGGCGTCCGAAGGTGGCGTGGATCTCGGCGGCCATCCTGCCGAACTCCCCTTCCTCGAGAAGCAGCTCGGGCATCCGCGCGTGGTTGACCACATCGCTGTCCGGCCGATAGAAGACCTCGCGCATCACGAAGTGCGTGACTCCGAGGTCGAGGCCGAACTCCACGAGCGGACGCACCGCCGCGAGGTTGATCCGCGTCACGGTCGTGATGAACACGACGCGCACGTCGGGGCAGGCCTGGCGGAACGCCGCGAGGTTCGAACCGACCTGGGTGATGCTCGTGCCGCCGCGGAGGGCCTTGTGCGTCGGCACGTCGGCCGCGTCGATCGACACCGAGACCTCGTTCAAGCCCGCCTCCAGCATGCGCGCGTGATCGTGCATGTGGAGCTGGATCCCGTTCGTCTGGAGGATGAACCGCTGCTTCGGCCGACCTTTCGATCGGGAGATGAGAAGCATCAGATCCGTAAGCCGCTTGTCGAGCGTCGGCTCCATGACGCATCCCATCTGGAAGTTCTCGATCGTGAGCACGTTCTCGTCGAGGAACGCGCGCAGCTCTCCCGTGTCGATGGCGTCCTTGCTGCGGTGGTTGTGGCAATAGACGCAGTGGACGTTGCAGTCGTTGTTCGGATCGAAGCGGACGAAGTCGAAGCTTTCCGGTTGGAGCTGACGCATCTGCTTCAAATTGTAGACATTGAGCTGAGAATCCTTCATCAAAGATCGATCTCGCGCATCGAGCACGCATTGCGTTGTAGCCCGAACTCTGCTCGGGGTCAAGGTCATCGACAGCGGCTCAGCGGCATTTGAGGTCGCGGAACGTCACGCGACCGCCGATCGCTGCGAGCCCGAGTCGACCTTCGGCCACCGCGAAGCGATCGTAGACCTTGCCGTTGATCTCGAGCTCGACGCCCTCGCCCGTGCGTTCGATCGACACGAACGTCTTCGCGCCGGGATTCTCGAGCGGGCGCGAATCGATGCCGCGTTGCCGGCCGCCGACGACGTTCTCGAAGAACACGACGGGCGAGACGATCCGCGCTACGACGTAGTTCCGGTCGTCCTGGAACGCGAAGAGGATTCCCGGCACGCCTGCATCCGGTCCATCCGCAGCGTCGATCGTCACGCGCATCGAGTGGAACTCCGGCTTCGCCGAGCACAGCGCCTGGTCGTCCTTCCCTGAACGGCCGAGGATGCGTCCGTCGGAGAACGCCTCCCAGTCCGAGGACGCGACCTCGAGAGGCATCTGCGCGGCGAGCAGCCACGCGCTGAACTCCTGCGAGATCCGCTCCATCTCCCCGAGCGAACGCATGAAGTCGTGCCCGGAGGTCCGCGACCCGGTGGCGCCGAGCGCGAGCTTCTCGAAGCGCTCCCGGTACTTCCCTCCGGACGAAGAGGTCGCGAAGCGAACGACGGCCCAGCGGACGGAGGAATCCGCGAGGCGCTCGTCCGTGAACGGATCGAGGCCGATCTGCTTGCCGCCGAGCAGCTTCAACGCGCGCGCGGGATGGTCGATCCACGAGACGGGGGGACTCGTCGCGAGCTCGAGGTGCTCCCCGTCGAACGAATGGACCGCGAACGACTCCGCGATGCCGTGCGTGTACCACTCGTCGAGATCGCGGTTCTTCGGCTTCGAGACGCCGTGGAACTGCAGACAGGCGCCGTAGAGGACGAGGTACCGCGTGAACCAGTCGCTCTCGTGCCGGTAGAGGTAGACCGTCCGGTTGCTCGGCGAGAACCACGAAGGGTGCTTGATCGGCGGCATGTCCGCCTTGTCATTCATCGCCCCGACGAGACACGCCTCGCGTGTGTCGAAGATCCGGATCGCGAGCCGCTCGCCCTCCTTCAGCGGGGGTTCCGCGTGGAAGAACTCGCGGAACGTCGGCCACGCGGCTTCGAGGACCTTGCCGTACGAGTTTGCTTCTTCTTGCGTCGCCTGCGCGCCGTTCACGCGGATGTCGTAGCGCGCCGTCGTGCAGCGGACTTCCGAGGCGTGGGAAGGATCGGCGAGCACCGCGGCGACGACCGCGGCGAGGAACGCGATCCCACGACGTCTTCTCCTCGTCCGTTCCATGTTCTGGGAAGTACCGTACTCGTCCCGCAGCGGCCGGACACGTTTCTTCACCCGCGAATAGAATGCACCCGCTTCGACCTTCCGTCGAAGTCCGCGGCTCGGCGCCGGCTGGGGGTGGAAGCAGATCCGAGGAGCGTGCTGCTCCGAACTCCTGCCGGCGAATCGGGGATGTCTCCTGCTCGCCCAGGTCCGCGGGGAGATCTCAACGCTCCGGAAGGAGCCCCTCTTTCATGTCTGCCGTATTCCTGAAGCGGAGTTCGTCCGCCGTGCTCGCGAGCCTCGCTCTGTGCGTGGTCGCCTCGGCACAACAGAGTCAGCAAGCCAAGATTCCGCACCCGCCCGCGCTCCCGTCGCAGGCGAAACCGACGGCACCGCCCGTCGTGAAGACGCCGCGGCCCGAGACACCCGGCGCGATCACCAAGACCGCGCCTCCGGCGCGCGCCACCGCGCCCACGAAGCTTCCCGCTGGCCTCGCGCCGCACGCGCGTCCCGATCGCGAACGCGTCGACGTCTCCGAGCCGGGAGACGGCCGGATCTGGGCACGCGGAGCGGATTGGAAGGCGAGCTTCGGGGAGGAAGGAGCGACGTACGTCCCCTTCCTCGGTTCCTGCGCCGCGACCAGCCATCCGATCGCGTTCTCGATCGACGCGATCACGGCCGGCGGCGAGCCGGTCCGGTTCGACGGCCACGCCGCCGCCACCCATTCGGCCCAGCGCGTCGAGTTCGATCGTGGCGGCGTCGTCGAGGTCTACGACCTCGCGGCGCGTTCCGTCGAGCAGAGCTTCGTGTTCTCGGAGCTCCCCGCGGCGGGTGACCTCGTCGTGCGGATGAACGTCACCACCGACCTCTCGGTCGCCGGCGCGGCCGACGGAGTGCGGTTCTCGAACGAGCTCGGTTCCGTCACCTACACGGGCGCGACGGTCGTCGACGCACACGGACGCTCGGCCGCGCTCGCCGCGAGCTCGAACGGGACGTCGCTCGAGCTCGTCGTGCCGGGCGCGTTCCTCGCCTCGGCGGCCTACCCCGTCGTCATCGACCCGGTGATCTCGACGTTCCCGGTCGACACGACGTCACCGAGCGACTACTCGCCCGACACCGCCTACGACTTCGGCTTCAACCGCTACCTCGTCGTCGAGGAGGAGACGTTCAGCGGCACCGACCACGACGTGTACGCCACGCTGCTCGATTCGACCGGCGGTTTCGTCAACGCCGGCTACGTCGACAGCTCGGGCGACTACTGGGCGCTGCCCAAGGTCGCGAACAACAACATCGCGAACCAGTTCCTGGTCGTCGCGGAGGTCAGCCCCTCGGGCAGCGGTCCGTGGAACATCCGCGGCCGCACCGTCGACGCCGGGGCGCTCGCGATGAGCGGGCAGTTCACGATCAGCGTGGGAGAGACCGGCGACAAGATCCTTCCGAGCGTGGGCGGCGATCCGAATCCGAACCCGCCGACGTATTACTGCGTCGCGTGGACGCGCATCTTCGCGTCCGGGGACGACGACATCCATTACCAGCTCGTCGATTCGAGCGGCGGACTCCTGTTCGGCTCGACGCACTACATCGACGACTCGGCGGCTACGCTCGACTACTCCCCCTCTGTCTCCAAGTCCGACGGCACGGAGCCGTTCGGGACGCAGGAGTGGAACGTCGTCTGGACGCGCGAGTTCAGCTCGACCGACCACGACATCTACGGAGCCCAGATCCACTGGGACGGCGGGATCACGACGCCTTCGTTCGGCCTCGACACGTCGACGGCCGACGACTACTTCGCGGTCGCATCCTCGCCGCACGACGCCGCGTCGGGGACGCGCAACTGGATGGTCGCGTTCAACGAGCTCGTCGGCGGCGACTGGGACGTGCTGGCGTGGGCCCTCAACGGCGGATCCACGTTCGCGTTCGCGACTCTCTCGGGACTCGAGAGCGACGCGGGATCGGGAACCTACTTCGAGAATCAGCTGTATCCGCAGACCGACTGCGACGGCTCGAAGTTCGCGATCACGTACGCCGAGAGCTACCTGGGCAGCGCGACCGACTACGACATGTACATCGCGACCTTCTCCCTCGTCGGGATCAACTTCCGCATCGCGGAGGGCCACCAGAACCTCGACTTCTCGTCCGACGGCTCGTTCGACTCAGGCGTCACGTCGCGCCACAGCGGCAACGCCAACCCCGGCCGGTTCATGGCCGCGTGGGATCTGTTCGTCGGGGGCTCGGGCGACGTGTACGGCGGACTCTACGACGCTCCGCTGTTCCAGCCGTTCTGCTTCCCCGGCTTCGACGCGAGCGCTTGCCCGTGCGGCAACCCGCCGTCGGGCATCGGACGCGGATGCAACAACTCGAGCAACACCGGGGGAGCAGTTCTCTACGCCACGGGCGTGCCGCGGAACGACAGCGTCGTGCTGCACGGCTACGACATGCGGCCGACGACGACCGGGTTCTGCATCTTCTTCCAGGGCGCGAACCTGGCGCAGAACGGCATCATCTTCGGCGACGGAAGGCGCTGCACGGCGATCCCGCTCAAGCGTCTGTACATCGAGCACGTGCCAGGCGGCGCCGCGAACGCGCCGACCGGCTCGGAGCAGTCGATCCTCACCCGCTCGGCCGCCCTGGGCGACTCCATCAGCCCCGGCATGACGCGCTGGTACCAGATCCAGTACCGCGATCCGCTGAACTACGCCTGCGGAGGCGTCGCGACCTTCAACGCCACGAACGCGCTCCAGATCGACTGGTAGACGCGCAACACACGTTTTTCTCCGGAGCGGCGCCGCAGAAAGGGCGCCGCTCCTTTTCCCGCTCCCGGCATTCGGTTCGGCGCCCCTTTTCGCCGATCCACCTTCACGGCTCGACGTCCGCCCTTGCTTCCGGGCGTCCCCTCGGCCAAGTTCCTCGCGAACGATGATCCTCCTCGCACTCGCCGCGGCACTGGCCCTCTCCCTCGTTCTCCTCTACCGCGGCCTCGCGTTCTGGGGCTGGGTCGCTCCGATCGCGCTCCTGTTCGGCGTCTGGGCGTGGCGCGGGATCGATTCGCCGCTGCTCTTCGCGTGCCTCGCCGTGCCGTTCGTGATTCTCGCGCTGCTCTTCGGCGTCGTGCCGGTGCGCCGCGCGCTCGTCTCCGGCCAGGTGCTGCGCCTCCTCGCTCCGATCTTTCCGCGAATGAGCGACACGGAGAGGACCGCGCTCGAAGCGGGGACCGTGTGGTGGGACGCCGAGCTCTTCTCCGGCTCGCCCGACTGGAAGAAGCTCCTCGACTTCCACCCGAAGCCCCTCTCGGAGAAGGAGCGCCGCTTCCTCGACGGTCCCTGCGAAGAGCTGTGCAGGATGATCGACGACTGGAAGGTCCACCAGGAAGCCGGTCTCTCGCAGGAGATCTTCGACTTCATCAAGAAGAACGGCTTCATGGGGATGATCATCCCCGAGGAGTTCGGCGGGCTCGGCTTCTCGGCGATCGCGAACTCCTCGGTCGTCACGAAGGTTTCGAGCCGCAGCGTCACCGCCGCCGTGATCATCATGGTGCCGAACTCGCTCGGCCCGGCCGAGCTCCTGCGGCACTACGGCACCGAAGAGCAGAAGACGCGCTGGCTTCCGCGCCTCGCGCGCGGCGAGGAAGTGCCGTGCTTCTCGCTGACCGAACCCGGCGCCGGGAGCGACGCCGGCGGGCTCGCGTCGACCGGCGTCGTCTGCAAGGGCACGTGGGAGGGCAAGGAAGTCCTCGGCATGCGGCTCAACTGGGACAAGCGCTACAGCACGCTGGGTCCGGTCGCGACGCTGATCGGCCTCGCGTTCCGCCTGCACGACCCGGAGAAGCTGCTCGGTGCGCAGGAGGACCTCGGCATCACCGTCGCTCTCGTGCCGTCGAAGCTCGCGGGTGTCGACCACCAGCGGCTCCACGATCCGCTCTCGATCCCGTTCATCAACGGGCCGACGCTCGGGAAGGACGTGTTCCTGCCGCTCGAGTACATCATCGGCGGACCGAAGATGGCCGGGCAGGGCTGGCGGATGCTCATGGAGTGCCTGTCAGCCGGGCGCTCGATCTCGCTCCCCGGGCTCGCGACCGGCGCCGCGCAGTGGTGCACGCGCGTCACGGGCGCCTACGCGTCGGTGCGCGAGCAGTTCGGCCTCGCGATCGGGCGTTTCGAGGGCATCGAGGCGCCGCTCGCCCGCATCGCGGGTACGACGTACTGGCTCAACGCGATGCGCTGGCTCACCGCGGGCGCCGTCGACGCGGGCGGGAAGCCGGCGGTGATCTCCGCGATCGCGAAAGCGTGGTCGACCGAGGCGATGCGGCACGTCGTCAACGACGCGATGGACATCCAGGGTGGCGCCGGGATCTCGCGCGGGCCGCGCAACATGCTCGCGCACGTCTACCAGGCGGTCCCGATCGGCATCACGGTCGAAGGCGCGAACATCCTGACGCGCTCCATGATCGTGTTCGGACAGGGCGCGATCCGCTGCCACCCGTACGCGCTCAAGGAAATGCAGGCGGCGCACGCGAAGGACGTCGAGGGCTTCGACGAGTCGTTCTTCGGGCACGTCGGATTCATCTTCCGAAACGCGGCGCGGTCGCTGCTGCTCGGACTGACTGGCGGCTGGCTCGCGGGCGCGCCGAAAGGCGGGGCCGCCGGCGCGGCGTTGAAGCGCATCTCGCGCCTCTCCGCCGCGTTCACGCTGACGGCGGATTTCGCGATGGGAACGCTCGGCGGAAGCCTCAAGCGCAAGGAGATGCTCTCCGGACGCCTCGCCGACGCGCTGGCGTGGATGTACATCGGATCCGCGGCGGTGAAGAAGTTCGTCGACGAGGGCGAGCCCGCGCGCGATCGGGACCTGATGCGCTGGGCGACCACCGAAGCGGCGTGGCGCACGCAGGAAGCGCTGCGCGGAGTGATCGACAACCTCCCGAACCGGCCGGCGGCGTGGATGCTCCGCGCGCTCGTCTTCCCTCTAGGCGCGTGTCTCAAGCAGCCGAACGACCGCCTCTCGGCCCGCATCGCGCGCTCGCTGCTCGACGGCGGCGAGACCCGCGTCGCCCTGTCGCGCGACATCTTCGTGCCGCCCGAGACGGATCCCGCGCTCGGCCGGCTCGAGCGCGCGCTGCGATTGACCGCCGAATGCCATCTCTCGCGGGAGCGCATCCGCGAGGCGATCAAGGCCAAGGTGCTGCCGCGGCTCGAGGAGAAGGAGCTGTACGGCCTCGCCGTCCAGAAGAGCGTGATCACGCCCGAGCAGGAGCGACGGCTGCGCGAAGCGGCGGAAGCGCGCTGGGACGCCGTGCAAGTCGACGCCTTCGATCGCGACGCCTACCGCGCTCTGCGCGGTTGAAGGCCGCGCGACCAGTCGGTACCGTCGCGGCCCCCAAGGGAGGGTTTCGATGCACTTCTGGCTGATCGCACTCAACGTCTTCGCCGTCTTCGCGCTCGCGGGCGCTCTCGCGTGTTGGGTGCTCGCGCTCATCGCGATCCACCACGGCAAGATGCGCAGCGCGGAATGGGTCCCGATCGTCGCCGGGATCGTCCTCGCGACGCGCTTTGCGATGACCTGCGACACGCCCGTCCTGGGAGCGGTCGTCGGGCTCGTCGGCGGCTGGTTCGCGGCCTCGATGCTCATCGCGTACGTGTACGGCTGGGCGCGGAGCTCGGCCTTCGACCGGAGCGAAGTCCACGACGGCTCGGGTCGGTTCGCTCCCGTGATGCTCGTGTGGACGGGCTGCGTGCTCTTTGTCGGCGTCGTCGCTCTCGTGAACCAGGCGGCGACCGACACCTTCACGCCGCTCAAGGCAGCCGGGTTCTAGCGCACGGGCGGCAGCAGCTTCCGCAGCACATACTGCAAGATCCCGCCGTGGCGCCAGTACTGCGCCTCGTTCGGCGTGTCGATCCGCAGCAGCGCCTGGAACTTCTTCTGCTTGCCGGCATCGTCGCGCGCGACGATCGAGAGGCGCGCACCCGGGCTGAAGTCGGCTTCGACGGCGCGCGCGAGGTCGGCGATCGAGTACACCTCGCGGCCCGTCAGCCCCAGCGAGTCCGCGGTCTCTCCCGCCAGGAACTGCAGCGGCAGGATGCCCATCCCGACGAGATTCGAGCGGTGGATGCGCTCGAAGCTCTCCGCGATCACGGCGCGGACGCCGAGGAGGAACGGACCCTTCGCCGCCCAGTCGCGCGACGAGCCCGAGCCGTATTCCTTGCCGGCGAGGACGATCAGCGGAACCCTCTCCGTCGCGTACTTCACCGCGGCGTCGTAGATCGACATGCGCTCGCCGTCCGGCAGGTGCACGGACTCGCCGCCTTCGACGCCGGGCACGAGCTTGTTGCGGATCCGCGTGTTCGCGAAGGTTCCGCGGACCATGACCTCGTGGTTCCCCCGCCGCGCGCCGTAGGAGTTGAAGTCCTCCGGCTTCACGCCGAGCTCCTGGAGGTAGCGCCCCGCGGGGCTCGTCGGCTTGATCGAGCCGGCGGGCGAGATGTGGTCCGTCGTGATGCTGTCGCCGAACGCGCACAGGACGCGCGCACCCTGGAAGTCCGCGATCGGCCCGGGATGGCGCGGCATCGCGACGAAGTACGGCGGGTGCTTCACGTAGGTCGAGTTCGGGTCCCACGCGTAGGTGTCGCCCTTCGGGACCTGGATCGCGCGCCAGCGCTCGTCGCCGGCGAACACGTCCGCGTAGCTCTTCGAGAACATGTCGGCGCCGACGCTGCCCGCGATCGCGTCCTGCACTTCGCGCGCGCTCGGCCACACGTCCTTCAGGAACACCGGCGTGCCGTCGGCGCGCTCGGCGAGCGGCTCCTTCGTGAGATCGACGTCGACGCGGCCCGCCAGCGCGAAGGCGACGACGAGCGGCGGCGACGCGAGGTAGTTCGCGCGCACCTGCGCGTGCACACGGCCCTCGAAATTGCGGTTGCCGGAGAGGACGGCGGCGACGACGAGCTGCGTCTCGTCGATCGCGGCGGCGATGTTCCGCGGCAGCGGACCGCTGTTGCCGATGCAGGTCGTGCAGCCGTAGCCGACGAGGTGGAAGCCGAGCTGCTCGAGGTACGGCGTCAAACCGGCTTTCGCCAGGTACTCGGTGACGACCTTGGAACCCGGCGCGAGGCTCGTCTTGACCCACGGCTTCCGGGCGAGCCCCTGCTCGACCGCCTTCTTCGCGAGCAGGCCCGCGGCGATCATCACGGACGGATTCGACGTGTTCGTGCAGCTCGTGATCGCCGCGATGACGACCGATCCGTGCTCGAGCGTGAACTCGGCGCCGTCCTGGTGCACGAGCGCGTAGGGCTCGTGCCGCTCCGTCTCCGGCTCGGCGACCGCGACGGCGGGCTTGCCGCCTTCGCTCTCGAGCCGCGCGACGGCCGGCGCCTTCGGCGACGTCGGTGAGACTGTCTTCGGCTTCAGCGACTCGAGCGCCGCTTCGAACGAGCATCCGACGTCGGCGAGGGCGACTCGATCCTGCGGGCGCTTCGGGCCCGCGAGACTCGGCTCGATCGTCGCGAGATCCAGCGTGAGCACTTCCGTGTAGTCGGCCTCCGGATCTCCGTCCGCACGGAAGAGGCCCTGCTCGCGGGCGTACGCTTCGACGAGCGCGACGCGCGCTTCGTCGCGGCCGGAGAGGCGCAGGTACGCGATCGTGCTCTCGTCGAGAGGGAAGAGGCCGCACGTCGCGCCGTACTCGGGCGCCATGTTCGCGATCGTCGCGCGGTCGGCGAGCGGGAGCTCCGCGAGCCCCGGACCGGTGAACTCGACGAACTTCCCGACGACGCCGTGCTTCCGGAGCACCTCGGTGACGCGCAGCACGAGGTCCGTCGCGGTCGCTCCCTCGGGCAGACGGCCGACGAGACGGACGCCGACGACCTGCGGAATGAGCATCGAGAGCGGCTGCCCGAGCATCGCGGCCTCCGCTTCGATCCCGCCGACGCCCCAGCCGAGGACGCCGAGGCCGTTGATCATCGTCGTGTGCGAATCCGTGCCGACGAGCGTGTCGGGGAACGCCCAGAGCTCTTTCGACTTCGCGCCGAGGGCGGGCGCGTCCATGACGACGCGCGCGAGGTGCTCGAGGTTCACCTGGTGCACGATCCCGGTGTCCGGGGGGACGACGCGGAAGCCCTCGAACGCCGTCGAGCCCCAGCGCAGGAACGCGTAGCGCTCGCGGTTGCGGTCGAATTCGAGCTCCGCGTTCCTCGCGAACGCGTTCAGCGTGCCGAACGCGTCGACCTGGACGCTGTGGTCGATGACGAGCTCGACGGGCTGGAGCGGATTGATCTTCCTCGGGTCGCCGCCCATGCGCTTCATCGCGTCGCGCATCGCGGCGAGGTCGACGACGGCGGGGACGCCGGTGAAATCCTGGAGCAGCACGCGCGCGGGCGTGAACTGGATCTCGCGCGACGGCGCCGCCCTCGCGTTCCAGCGCGCGAGCGCCTCGATGTCCGCGGCGGTGACGGCTTCGCCGTCCTCCGTCCGGAGGAGGTTCTCGAGGAGGATCTTGAGCGAGTACGGAAGGCGCGCGGCGCTCGGGAACTTCGCCTCGAGAGCCGGGAGGCTCGCGATCGAGTACGTGCGGTTGCCGACGGAGAGCGAGCGCTTGGTCTGGAAGGAGTCTTTCATGGCGGCGTGGGGTCTCGCCGGAGATGATACTCGCCCCGCGCGCGATCACGCGAGCTTCGCCACGGCGTGCGCGAGGGCGTAGGTCACGGGCGTCGACAGGATCGCCTGAAGCCGTCGTCCGATCACGAAACGGCGCGAGGGCGAGAGGATCGCGTCGAGTTCGCTCCGGCAGTGGGCGATGCGTTCTGCCCCATAGGTGCCGATCGCCGCGGCCCAAGGGAGACCCGTCGCGGCGCCGGCGTACCAGATCGTGTCGTGGCGCGGGTGAGGGCCCATGATGGGCAGTAGATCCTTGCTCACGCCGAGCATCCCGGACCACACGTGGTCGAACGCGAGCGACAGGCGCGGGCAGTGAATGCTCATGTAGTTCTTCAGCTGATCGGCGGCGCGGAGCGTGTCGCGCACAGGCTCGCGCGCGTACGTCTGGAGGACGTTCCCGCCTCCGACGAGCACGCGGTTCTCCCCCACCCTGCGGAAGTAGCCGTACACGAGGTCCGAGTCCCAGACCATCATCTCCGCCGCGGGGAAGAGGGCTTCGAGCTCCGAGGATGCGATCGGTGTCGAGATCCCGAGGAACGTCTGGACGTGGTAGATCTCCTTCTCGAGCGCGCCGAGCGCCGGGATGAAACGATCGGCGCACACGATCACGTTGCGCGCGTCCACGCTCCCGTGTGCTGTGTCCACGCCGTCCTTGCGGATCCGGACGACGGGGCTCCGCTCGTAGATGCCTACTCCTCGTTCCGCAAGCCAGTCGCGGAGCGCCTGGCAATACGAGTAGGCGTCGATCCCGAACGTGCGTCCGTAGCGGACGGCACCCGGGAAACCCGAGGCCCCGAGCACGCTCCCGACCGCCGTTCCGCGGTAGAGCTGGCTCGCGTACCCGAGCGTGGCGCGCGCGTGGTGTTCCTCCTCGACGGCGCGCATGCCGCGCGTCCCGGTCGCGACGAAGAGCGAATCCTGCTCGCGGTAGTCGCATGCGAACGCGTGCTGCTCGATGTTGCGGCGGATCGCCTCGGCTCCGGAGAGCACGAACTCCCAGAGACGCTTCGCGTCCGCGGCGCCGCGCGATGAGACCAGTGATCCGAGCTCGATCTCGGATGCGGGAGTGACGAAGCCCGACGATCGACCGCTCGCGCCCGATCCGCAGAAGTCCGCCTCCACGACGGCGACGTGGACACCGACGTCGAGCAGTCGCTGGGCGCACGAGAGGCCAGCGACGCCGCCTCCGACGACGACGACGTCCGCTGCTACAGCCTCACGCAGTTCACGAGGCGCCGCGGGCGGCTTCCTCGTGAACCAAAAGACGTCTGATTGTGCCGCGTTGAAGAAATGCCCTACGGCCGCCCGCGCGGATTCGTGGCCTCTTCCTCTTCCCGGGACTCCTTCTCCCAGGCGCGGACCTGCTTCTCCGCTTCGTCACGCAGGATGCCGTAGCGCTCCTGGATCTTCCCGATCAGCTGGTCGCGCCTGCCCGAGATGCGATCCAGATCGTCGTCGGTGAGGTCGCCCCACTTTTCCTTCACCTTGCCCTTGAGCTGCTTCCAGTTGCCCGTTGCGCGATCCCAGTTCATGGTCGTCTCCCGAGTGTTCGCCCGTGGTCGCGCCCGACGAATGCGTCCGGCGCGTGGCGGGTGACTCAGCAACCGGTGTGCCCCGGCTCGTTAGCTCTTCCGCTCGAGCTTTGCCGCCGCCGCGCGGTCGAGCATCCACACGAGCCGCCCGTCCGTCGGGTTGACGAGCCGCGCGGGCGGCACCGCCTCTCCCGCGGCCGGCTGCAGGACCGTCCGCACGGCCGCGGCCTTCTCCTCGCCCGCGGCGAGGAAGCACACGGATTCCGCCGCGTTCAGCACGCGGAACGTCATCGTGATGCGCTGGCTCTCGAGTCGAGGCACCCAGTCCGCGACGACGAGGCGCTCGCGCTCCTTGAGCATGGTCGTCCCCGGGAACAGCGACGCCGTGTGTCCGTCGGCACCCATCCCGAGGAGCACGAGATCGAACCGCGGCGTCTCGCTCTCGCCCACCTCGAAGAACTCGCGCAGCTCCGCCGCGTACTCGAACGCGGCGCGCGCCGGCGTCGCGAGCTCCGCGCGGATCCTGTGCACGTTCTTCTCCGGGATCGCCACCTTCGAGAGCAGCGCTTCGCGGATCATGCGGTAGTTGCTCCCCGGATGCTCCGGCGGGACGCAGCGCTCGTCGCCGAAGAACACGTGCACGCGATCCCACGCGATGTCCGCATCCACGAGGGATTCGTACAGGAGCCGCGGCGTGTTGCCACCCGCCAGCGAGACCGTGAACTTCCCTCGCGACGCGATCGCGACGCGGCCGACCGCCAGGAACTCCTCGCGCGCGGCCCGGGCGAGCTCCGCCGGCCCCGCGTAGACCCGGACGTCGCGCCGCGAGCCGTCCTTCCCCCACCGAATCGTCCGCGCAGCGCTCCGTGCCGCTCCGAAGATCGAGCACGACTCGTTGACGATCACGTGCACCGGTGTCGCCTCGAGCACCGGCCGCATCGCTCCGCTCCCGAGGAACGCGTCGAGGAACGGCTTGCTCTGCAGCTTCGACAGGATCTTCGGCGCGATCCCGCCGCCGATGTACACGCCGCCCGTCGCGAGCAGCGTCAGCGCGAGATTCCGCGCCTGGCTGCCGTAGATCTTCACGAAGAGGTCGATCGCATCCTCCGCGAGCTTCGACCTCGCCGCCATCCCCGCGCGCGAGATCGCCGCGGCCGGATCGCCGGCTTCGATCTCCTTCGCGAGCCAGTCGGGCTCCTCGCCGCGGCCGGTTCGCTCGAGGAAGCGATAGATGCGCACGAGACCGTGGCCCGAGAGAACGTGCTCGAGCTCGACGCGCCCGAGATCCGCGCGCAGGAACCAGGCGAGCTCGTCCTGGAGGTCGTCCGCGGGCGCGAAGTCGGCGTGTCCGCCTTCGCTGGCGATCGGCTGGTGCTCGCGTCCGTCCCAGAAGAGCCCGGCCTGGCCGAGCCCGGTCCCCGCCGCGATCACCGCGCGATTGCCGCGCACGTCCGTGACGCCGGCGTTCAGGCAGACGAGATCGGGAGGCGCGAGGGCCGCGATGCCGCTCGCCATCGCCTCGAGATCGTTGACGAGCGCGACGCTCGGAAGGGCGAGCTCCGCGGCGAGCTCACGCGCGTCGACGGTCCACGGCAGGTTCGTCGCGCGCACGGACTGGTCGCGGATCGGCCCGGCGACGCCGAACCCGGCGCGCTCGAAGCCTTCGCGGTAGGAGCGCCGGAACGAACGGACGATCTCGAGGAGATCCGGGTGGTCCGCGCTCTGGTACACCTCCTCCGCGGTGATGCGGAGCCCGTTCGACGCCGCATCGACGAGCGCGATGCGCGTCTTCGTGCCGCCGACGTCGCCACAGAGGATCATTCCTCGATCCTCCGCCAGCGTCGTCCGTCGCGCTCGAGCATCTCGTCGGCCTCCTTCGGGCCCCAGCTCCCCGTCGCGTAGTTCGGGAACGTGTTCGGCGGCAGCGCCTTCCACACGTCGAGCACGGGCTCGACCATCTTCCAGCCCGCCTCGACCATGTCCGCCCTCTGGAACAGTGTCGCATCCCCCTGGATCGCGTCGTAGAGGAGCGTCTCGTATCCCGTGCTCGGATTCGATCCGAACGCGTCCTTCGTGCGGAAATCCATGGCCACGTTGCCCATCCGGACGATCGGGCCGGGGATCTTCGCCCCGAAACGCAGCGAAATCCCCTCTTCGGGCTGCATCCGGATCACGAGCACGTTGCGCGAGAGGTGCTCGACCGGCGTCTTCCGGAACAGGAGCAGCGGCGGTCGCCGGAACTGGATCGAGATCTCCGACACGCGCCGCGGCAGGCGCTTGCCCGTCCGCATGTAGAACGGCACGTCCGCCCAACGCCAGTTGTCGACGTGGAGCTTCATCGCGACGAACGTCTCCGTCGTCGAGTGCTTGTCGACGTCCGGCTCCGACCGGTACGCGGCCACGTGCTTCCCCTCGCACCAGCCCGCTCCGTACTGGCCGCGCACCGTCTCGGTGATCACGCGCTCGGGCGAGAGCGGCTGGATCGCGCGCAGGACCTTCGCCTTCTCCTCGCGGATCGCCTCGGCCTCGAACGACGTCGGCGGCTCCATCGCGACCAGCGCGAGCAGCTGCGTCAGGTGGTTCGGCACCATGTCGCGCAACGCGCCCGCGGCGTCGTAGTACGTGCCGCGGCCCTCGACGCCGAGCGATTCCGCGACCGTGATCTGCACGTTGTCGACGTAGCGCCTGTTCCAGATCGGCTCGAACATCCCGTTCCCGAAGCGGAACACGAGGATGTTCTGGACGGTCTCCTTCCCGAGATAGTGGTCGATGCGCCAGATCTGCTGCTCGGAGAGCGACTTGCGCAGGTCGGAGTTCAGCTTGCGCGCGGACTCGAGGTCGTGACCGAAGGGCTTCTCGACGATCACGCGCCGGAATCGGCCGCCTTCCTCGCGCACGAGGTCCGCGGCGCCGAGGCGCTCGACGATCGGTGCGAAGTACTCGGGCGCCGTCGCGAGATAGAAGAGGACGTTCCCGCCGGTGCCCGCGTCCTTCTCGAGCTTCGCGAGCGTCTCGGCGAGCCGCGTGTACGTCCCCGGATCCTCGAACGTCCCGGAGAGGAAGCGCGATCGCGCCACGAGCCAGTTCGCGGCGCGCGTGTCGACGGCGCCGGTGGCGAACGTCTGGAGATCGGCGCGGATCTTCGCCTGGAACTCGGCGTCGCCCATCGACGCGCGCCCGATGCCGACGATCGCGATCCCGTCGTCGAGGAGATTCGACGCGGCGAGGTTGTGCAGAGACGGCAGGAGCTTGCGCCGCGTGAGATCGCCGGCGGCGCCGAAGATCACGATCGCCGTGGGACCGACCGGCGGCGCGAAGGGATCCGAGAGCCGCTGCTCGGGATCGGAAACGACGAGCGTCTCGGGATCGGGCATCGGCGTCCTCAAGTGCGCGGCGGCGGCTCGACGTGGCCGCCGAACTGGAAACGCATCGCGGAGAGGAGCTTCTCGCCGAAGGTGTGATCGTTCTGGGAGCGGAAGCGGGCGAAGAGAGCGGCGGCGATCACGGGAGCGGCGACACCCTCCTCGATTGCGGCGGAGAGCGTCCAGCGCCCCTCGCCGGAATCGGAGACACGGCCCTGGAATGCGGCGAGGTCGGGGTCCTTCGCGAGCGCGGCGGCCGTCAGGTCGAGCAGCCACGAGCTCACGACGCTCCCGCGGCGCCAAACCTCCGCGACGTCGGCCATCTGGGTGTGGACCGTGGAGTTCTTCTCGAGGATCTCGAAGCCCTCGGCGTAGGCCTGCATCAATCCGTACTCGATGCCGTTGTGGATCATCTTCACGAAGTGGCCCGCGCCCGAAGAACCGCAGTAGAGGAAACCCTCCTCCGCGGTCCCGCCTCTTCCCCCGGGTGTGGGAGGCACGCTTCCGCGGCCGGGAGCAAGTGTGCGAAAGATCGGCGCGAGTCTCCGAGCAGCGTCCTCGTCGCCGCCGATCATCAGGCAGTACCCGCGTTCGAGGCCGAGGACACCTCCACTCGTGCCGACGTCAAGGAAGGAGATCTTCTTCACGCCCAGCTCGCTTGCGTGGATCCGATCGTCTGTCCAGAGCGTGTTTCCACCGTCGACGACCGTGTCGCCTTCCTCGAGAAGAGGGCGCAGATCGTAGATGCATTCACTCGTGATCACCCCCGCGGGAAGCATGACCCATACCACCCTGGGTTTCGGAAGAGCGGCCGCGAGCTCATGCAGCGTGGAGACGCCCTTCGCACCCTCCGCAGCGATTTCCGCCACTCTCGACGCGTCGCGATCGAAGGCGACGCACGTGTGCCCGCCGCGGACGAGGCGCCGGACCATGTTGCCGCCCATGCGGCCGAGACCGACCATTCCGAGTTCCATGCGAGCTTCGCCTACTTGGACGCACGCGCGGCGACGCCGGCGCTCCGGCGCTGCATGTCGATCGTGGCGAGGAGCTTGTCGAACGCGCCCGCGAACGCCGCCAGACCTTCGGCGAGCAGCTGGTCGGTGACGCGCTCGAGCGAGATCCCCATCTTGCCGAGTGCCGCGAGATCGTCGCGCGCGCCGGCGAGATCCTCCTGGATCGAGAGCCGCGCGCGACCGTGGTCGCGGAACGCGTCGATCGTCGCGGGAGGCGCCGTGTTCACCGTGTCCTTGCCGACGAGCTCCTCGACGTACATCACGTCGCGGTAGGCCTTGTTCTTCGTGCTCGTGCTCGCCCACAGGACGCGCTGCGTCCGCGCGCCCTTCGCGGCGAGCGCCTGCCAGCGCGCCCCGCCGAACAGCTCGAGGTACTTCGCGTAGGCGAGCTTCGCGTTCGCGATCGCGGCCTTGCCGCGCAGGTCCCGCGGCGGCGACTGCTTCTCGAGCTCGGCGTCGACGGCGGTGTCGATGCGGCTGACGAAGAAGCTCGCGACGCTCGCGGCCTTCGACAGGTCGCCGCCCTTCTTCGCGAAGGCTTCCAGACCCGCGAGATACGCCTCGGCGACGCGGATGTACGTCGCGACCGAGAACAGGAGCGTCACGTTGACGTTGAGCCCCTCCCCGGTCAGCGTCTCGAACGCCGCGATGCCTTCGGCGGTCCCGGGCACCTTGATCAGCACGTTCGGGCGCGCGCAGATCTGCGCGAGATGCCGCGCCTCCGCGAGGATCGCGCCGCGGTCCTCGCCGTGCTTCATCGTCACCTCGAGGCTCACGAAGCCGTCGCGCCCGCGCGTCCTCTCGAACACGGGTCGCAGCACCTCCGCCGCGTCCTGGATGTCGCGGACCGCGAGGCGCTCGTACAGCTCGAACGCGCTCGCGCCCGGGCTCTCGGCGAGCAGCTTCTGGATCGCAGGCCGGTACTCGACGCCCTCGCCGATTGCCTTCTCGAAGATCGAAGGGTTCGACGTGACGCCGGCGATGCCGTCCTCGCGCACGAGCGCCGCGAGCCCTCCGCCGTCGAGCAGCTTGCGACTGATCGAGTCGAGCCAGATCGACTGTCCCAGCGCGGAGAGCTCGAGGAGAGGGTTCATGCAGTCGCCAGGCTGAGCTGTTTCTTCGCGACGGCGATGACGTTTTCGACTGTGAAGCCGAACCGCTTCTGCAGGTCGCCGAACGGCGCCGACGCGCCGAATCCCTTCATGCACACGACGGCGCCGCTCTCGCCGACCCAGCGCGACCACCCGAACGATCCCGCCTGCTCGACGGCGACGCGCGCGGTGACGTCCGGAGGCAGCACGGAGTCGCGGTAGGCCGCGCTCTGCCGCTCGAAGAGTTCCCAGGAAGGCATGCTGACGACGCGCGCCGCGATCCCCTCGGCCGCGAGCTTCTCCTGCGCCGCGACGCACAAGGACACTTCGCTGCCCGTGCCGATCAGGACGAGCTGCGGCGATCCGCCGGCCGCGTCGGAGAGGACGTACGCGCCCCGGGCGAGGCCCGACGCGGCGGCGACCTTCGTCCGATCGAGCGTCGGCAGCGCCTGACGCGTCAGCGCGAGGCACGTCGGGCCGTGGCGATTCTCGAGCGCGACCTTCCACGCTTCGGCGGTCTCGTTCGCGTCGCCGGGCCGGATCGTCACGACGCCGGGCGTCGCGCGCATCGCGGCGAGCTGCTCGATCGGCTGGTGCGTCGGACCGTCCTCGCCGACGCCGATCGAGTCGTGCGTGAACACGTACACGACCGGGAGCTCCATGAGCGCCGCGAGGCGCAGCGCGGGCTTCAGGTAGTCGTAGAAGATGAGGAACGTCGCGACGTAGGGCCGGAGCTTGCACAAGGCGAGCCCGTTCGCGATCGACGCCATCGCGTGCTCGCGGACGCCGAAGTGGAAGTTGCGGCCGCCCGGCATCGATGCGCTCTGGTTGCCGGCGTCCGGCGCGGAGAGGAGCGTCTTCGTCGACGGCGCGAGGTCTGCGGAGCCGCCGAGGAGCCACGGGATCGCCGGCGCGACGGCGTTCAGCGCCTTCCCGGATGCCTCGCGCGTCGCGATCCCCTTCGCGTCGGCGGGGAAGACGGGCAAGCCCTTGTCCCAACCGGCCTGGAACTCGTCCTTCGCCATGCGATCGAGGTCCTCGGCGAGCTTCGGGAACTCGCGGCGGTAGCGCTCGAGCTTCGCCGTCCACTCGGCGTGCAGCTTCTTCCCGCGATCGCCGACGCCGGCCTTCACGCGCTCCCTGACGCCGTCGGGGACGAGGAACTTCGCGTCCTCCGGCCAGCCGTAGGCCTTCTTCGCGAGCTTGATCTCGTCCTCGCCGAGCGGCTCGCCGTGCGCGGACGCGCTGTCCTGCTTGTGCGGAGCGCCGAAGCCGATGTGGGAGTCGACGACGATGAACGTGGGACGGCTCTTCTCGGCGCGGGCCGCCTCGAAGGCCTTGCGCAACGCGGCCGTGTCGTTCGCGTCCGCGACGTGCAGCGTGTTCCAGCCGTACCCGCGGAAGCGCGCGGCGACGTCCTCGGAGAACGCGAGGTCGGTCTTGCCCTCGATCGTGATGCGGTTGTTGTCGTAGATCCAGCACAGGCTCGCGAGCTGGAGGTGGCCGGCGATCGACGCGGCCTCCGCCCCGACGCCCTCCATCATGTCGCCGTCGCTGCAGAGGACCCACGTGCGCCAGGTGAAGAGGTCGTGACCCGGCTTCGCGTAGCGCGTCGCGAGCCAGCGCTGCGCGATCGCCATGCCGACCGAGTTCGCGACGCCCTGCCCGAGCGGGCCGGTCGTCGTCTCGACGCCGGACGTGATCTCGTGCTCGGGGTGACCGGGGCAGCGGCTGTCGAGCTGGCGGAAGCGCTGGATCTCCTCGAGCGGAACGGCGAGCTTCCCGGTCCGCGCACCCTTCTTGTCGAGCTGCTGGACGCCCGAGAGGTGCAGCATCGAGTACAGGAGCATCGACGCGTGCCCGCACGAGAGCACGAACCGGTCGCGGTCAGGCCACGCGGGATCCTCGGGATCGAAACGCAGGAACTCCTGCCAGAGCGTGTAGATGACGGGCGCGAGCGCCATCGGCGTCCCGGGGTGGCCCGAGTTCGCTTTCTGGACCGCGTCCATCGAGAGCGTGCGGATCGTGTCGATCGCGAGGAGGTCGGGGTCTTGGCTCATCGGGTGGGGATCGATCGGCCTGGGAGCTGGAAGCCGCATTCTGACTCATCGGCCCCGCTCTTCCCACCCCTCCGGCACGCGGCTAGAATCCCCGCCCCCGGGGCTCGTGGGGACGTAGCTCAGTTGGTAGAGCGTCGCGTTCGCAATGCGAAGGTCGAGGGTTCGATCCCCTTCGTCTCCACCACAGCCCCGATCACTCGGCGCGCGAGCGTCCTCGCGGTCGCCTGAACTGGATCTTCCCCTCGCGGAGGTCACCCTCGAACCTCCGCACGACCTCGAGGATCTGCTCGCCGAGCTTCTCGACCTGCCAGGGCTCGAGCCCCGCGGTCTTCTCGAGCGCCGCGGTGGTGGCCGGCCGGCTCTTCGTGATCCGCAACAGGACGTGCCGGTTCACGAGGTACGCCGAATCGATCCCCATCGCCGCGGCGGCGGTCTTGCGCCACTGCTTCAGCCGCTCGTGGAGCTCGACCTCCTCGTCGCTGAACCCGCTCGTCCCCTCGCGGTTCGGCAGCCGCGGCAGCTTCGTGATCGGACCGAGCTCGCTCGCGCGCGCGACGGCATCGATCACCTCGTGGCCGAGCTTGCGGATCTGCCCCTGCGAGAACCCGTTGATCCGGCGGAGCTGGAACGTCGTCTTCGGCATCCCGGCCGCGATCGCGACCAGCGAGTCGTTGCCGATCACCTTGAACGGCGGACGCCCGTACTCGAGCGAGAGCCGCTCCCGCAGGATGAACAGCTCGCGCAGGACCTGCCGCTCGAGCGGCGCGAGCTCGCGCGCGCCCTTCAGCCGCACGAACTCGTCGGGGTCGAACGTCATCTCGGGCGGCACGAGTCGCTCGAGGCGCCGGCACTCGCCGTCGACGATCATCATCCGGCCGCGCTCGTCGAGCTCCTTCCGCTGATCCCGCATCAAGGGGACGAGGAAGTGCGTGTCGAGCTGCGCGTACTTGATCTGGCGCGCCGTCAACGGCCGCCGGCTCCACTCCGAGCGCTGCATCGACTTGTCGAGCCGGATGCCGAAACGCTCCTCGAGCACCGACGCGAGACCCGGATTCGGCGCTCCGAGCGCGGCCGCAGCGACGCGCGTGTCGAACAGGTTCTTGAACTCGAACTCGTAGTCGCGCTTGAGGCTCGTGACGTCGTATTCGCCGTCGTGGAAGATCTTCAGCTTCGAGGGATCGGCCATCACGCGACCGAGTCCGGAGATGTCGATCTTCGCCAGCGGATCGACGAGCCAGTCGCGTTCGAGCGCGGTGATCTGGATCAGACAGACTTTCTCCGGATAGGAGAAGAAGGAGTCGCCTTCGGTGTCGATGCCGATTTCCACCGCGTTCTCGAGAACGCGGAGGAGTGCAGCCAATTCCTGATCCCCCTCGACGAGGGTAGGCGGCGGAAACTCGAGGTCCATGCGAGGGGACTTCGTCTATCTAGTGCGACTCGTACAGGAAAGTGGGAAGTCATGTAGCGTAGCAGCACCTCCCCAGGCGGCAATCCCCATGCGCGCAAATCGGCCGCGGCGCGCGCTCATAGATGCTACGAGCGGAGTGGCGAGGACGACGGGACTCGAACCCGCAACCACCGGCGTGACAGGCCGGTACTCTAACCAATTGAGCTACGTCCCCGCTTTTCGAGGGCGCGGAGTATAGCGGCGGTCCGCGATCGCGCCAAGCGCCCGTCAGCCGCTGCGGACCGCGGCGACGGCGCTCGTCCGGTTCATCCGACGGATGGGGTAGAACGAGGCGAAGACGGCGACCGCGAGCGCGCCGACGGGACAGAAGGCGAGCCAGACGCCCGCCGTCCGCTCGGGCAGATCGAGGCCGGAAAGTCCCTCCAGGGCGCGCACGATGACCGGAGTGAGGGCGGCGCCGAGCGCCGTCCCGAGGATCCCGCCGAGCAGCCCGACGACCGTCGACTCGAGGAGCACCATCCCGGCGATCTGTCCCCTGCTCGCGCCGAGCGCGCGCAGGACGCCGAGCTCCTTCGTGCGCTCGAGCCCCGAGAGCAGCAGCCCGTTGAGGACGCCGAGTCCCGCCAGCGCGGCGGTCAGGCCGAGGATGATGTCGAAGAGCCGGAAGTCGCGGTCGATGTCGTCGAGGTGCGCGCGCAGGAGTCCGCGGCCGGTCTCGAAGCGGAACGACTGCAGCGTGGGACAGAGGTCGCGGACGGCGGCGCGCACGATCTCCGGATCGGCGCCGCGCTCGAGCACGATCGAGCACTCGTCGATCGCGCTGGCGTCGAGGCAGAATGCGCGCTTCGTGAACCCTTCTCCGACGACGCCGTAGAGCCGCTCGTCGGGATGCGGGAAGTAGCCGTAGACGTCCGAGATCGCGGCGACGGTCAGCTCCTGCACGGCCCCCGCCGCGTTCGCGATGTGGACGCGGTCTCCGATCTTGTACGCGAGGTGCCGCGCGAGCCGCACGGAGAGGATCACGCCGTCGCCGCGATCGAGCGCCGCGGCGACGCCAGGGTCCTCGCGGCACGGGCCGACGCGCTCGAGCTCGCTCGTGCTCATGCCGAGGGTCAGGAACGGGACGTACGTGCGCGCGCTCCCGCTCTCGATCGCGACGAAGCCCGCCTTCTGGCCCTCGTAGAAGCGCTCGAGCGTCTTCCGCAAGGCGTCGCGCGGCACCTTGGGCAGTCCGGCGACGTAGACCTTGTCGACGAGCGCGTCCCGGGCCCAGACCTCGATCTCCCCGCGCAGGCTCGCGGTCATCCCCTTGAGGCCCGTGAACGCCGCCGCGACGAGCGCGATCGCGGCGGTCGAGACGCCGATCCGCGAGCGCGCCTCGGCGATCGACCGCGCCGCGAGCCGACCGGAGAGCGGCGCGAGGAGGCGCATCGGCCGCGCGATGACCCGCGAGAGCGCGCCGAGCGCCGACGGCATCATCATCGGGATCACGACGAGCAGCGCGAGGATGCCGACGGCCGCGAGGATCGCGCCGACGAGCACGCCCTGCGCCTCGCCGACGACCGGCACGATCACGAAGTAGAGGCCGGGCAGGAGCAGCGCGAGGAGGATCGCCGCGAACGTGTGGAATCCGCGCGAGAGCGCCTTGCTGTCGAGGACTTCCTCGCCGCGCAGGACGGCGGCCGGGCTGCTGCGCCGCGCGCGCAACAGCGGGTACACGGAGCCGAGCAGCGCGACGCCGACTCCGAGGCCCGCGAGGCCGAGGACCGCGGTGCCGGGGACGTCGAACACGTCGATGCGGTGTCCCGTGCCGAGCGTCGTGACGCCGAGGCGCAGGAGGACGCGCGCGAACGCGAGACCGCCGCCGATCCCGAGCACGGCGGCGAGCGCCGAGATCGCGACGGCTTCGGCAAGGAAGATCGCCGCGACCTGGCCGCGCGTGCATCCGAGCGCGTGGAGCGTCGCGACCTCGCGGACGCGCTCGACGAGGCCCATCGAGAGCGTGTGGAAGATCACGTAGAGACCGAGGACGAGCGCGAGGAGCCCGGCCATGCGCACGCCGTTGCGGAACGCGCGCTCGTCGGCCGCGGCGCCGACGAGGACGCTCTTGTTCAAGTCGTAGGAGAAGCTCGAGGCGATGCTCGTGCGCAGGCGCTCGATGTCGACGGCGGGATCCTGGCGGACCCAGTACGTGGGCTCGATGCGCGACTCGGCGAGCAGCTCGCGCCCGGCCTCGTAGTCGACGACGGCGACCATGCCCTGCGAGCGGCGCCCGAGCTTCTCGCGCGCGAGCACGCCCACGACGCGGAACGGAAGGATCGGGGCCGAGAGCTCGAGCGTGGGCTCCGTGTCCTTCTTGCGCAGCACGCCGTCGACGCAGTCCTTGCTCGTCGAGTTCGAGCGCTTCGAGAGCTGCACGGTGTCCCCGACGCGCAGCGCGAGCGCGGTGACGAGGCCCTCGCCGACGAGGACCTCGCGCTCCGTCGCCGCGGGATCGATCGATCGACCGGCGGCGATCCGCACGGCGCCCATGCGCTCCAATGCGGACGCCTCGAGGCCGAAGAGGCGCGCCTGCGCCGGTTCGCCCGAGCTCTCGACGACGCGTCCCGGACGCGGACCCGCGTCCGAGGATCGGCGCACGGAGACGTCGTCCTGGAAGAAGGCGGTGACGCCCGCGACTCCCGGCGTCGCCGCCAGGTTGTCGCGCGGGTCCGCGACGCCCGGCGCGGGGTGGACCTCGAGCTCGGGCTTCCAGTCCGAGAGCCCGGGCAGGGAGAGGCCGAGCACGGTGTTGTGGTCGAGCGTGAAGACGCCGACGGACACCGCGATGCCGAGCGCGACACCGAACGCGGAGAAGAGCGTGCGCGCGCGCCGTTGCAGCAGGCTGCGCCCTGCGATCGTCGCGACGAGGCGCATGCGCGGCCGGCTCAGATCTTGAGCGCCGCGAGGGCGGCGTGGACGTCCTCGACCGGGATCGCGGGCCCGCGCAGCACCGGTTCGCGCGCGAGCTCGCCGTCGACGAGGAACAGCACGCGGTCCGCGAACGCCGCGTCGCGCGGATTGTGCGTCACGAGCAGGACGGCGCGGCCGTCCTCGTCGGCGCAGCGGCGCAGGATCGTCATCACCTCGGCGCCGGCCTTCTGCGAGAGATTCCCGGTCGGCTCGTCGGCGAGCAGCAGCGGCTGTCCGCCGGCGAGAGCGCGCGCGATCGACACGCGCTGCATCTCCCCGCCCGACAGCTGGTGCGGGAAGCTCTTCTTCTTCCCCGCGATGCCGAGGCGGTCGAGGATCGCGTCGAGGTCCGGCGACGCGGCGTCGGGATCCCTCCCCGCGATCGCGAGCGGGAGACCGACGTTCTCGATCGCGGTGAGGTTCGGCAGCAGGTTGAAGAACTGGAACACGTATCCGACGGTGTTCCGCCGCTTCAGCGTGCGCTGCGCCTCGCTCAGGTTCTCGAGGTCGTCGCCGCCGAGCTCGACCTTGCCCGCGGAAGGACGGTCGAGGCCGGAGATCAGGTGCAGGAGCGTCGTCTTCCCCGATCCCGACGGGCCCATGACGCAGACGAACTCCCCCGGCGCGACCTCGAAGCTGACGTTCCGCAGGACCGCGACCTTCGCGCCGTCGGCCTCGTAGAAGCGGTAGAGGTCGCGCACGCGCGCGATCGGAGGCGCCGTCGGGGCCATTTCAGCCTGAACCCGCGGGGCGGGCGCCGGACTCGGAGGATTTCGCGCGAGCCCAGGCCGCGAGCAATTCCTCGAGGGATCGCTCGGCGAGCGGCTTCGCGATCGACGCCTCCATCGCGCGGAAGCGCCGCTCGAAACGCCGGATCGCCTCGCGGCAGAGTCGTTCGGGATCGAGGTCGAGGTAGACGCCCGCGAACGCGGCCGCGAGCAGCACGTCGCCGAGCTCGTGCTCGATGTGCGCGCGGTCGCCGCCGGCGAGCGCTTCCTGGAACTCCGCGACCTCCTCCGCGACCTTGGCGATCGCTCCGTCGGCGTCGTCCCAGCGGAAGCCGGCGGCGACGGCTTTCGCGCCGACGCGCCGGGCGCGCTGGAGCGCCGGGAGCGTCGCGGGCACGCCGGCGAGAGCGCTGTCGTCCTCCTTCTTCGCCGAGCGCTCGCTCTTCTTGACGGCCTCCCAGCTCTGGATCGCGGCTTCGGCCGAGTCCGCGCGCACGTCGCCGAAGACGTGCGGATGCCGGCGCACGAGCTTGTCCGCGACCGCGGCTGCCGCGCGCGCGAGGTCGAAACGACCTTCGTCCTGCGCGATCCTGCAGATGAGCGCGACGACCATGAGCACGTCACCCGCTTCCTCGGCGACGTCGACGTCGCGGCCGGTTTCGATCGCCTCGAGCGTCTCGTACGCCTCCTCGACGAGGCACGGAGCCATGCTCGCGAGCGTCTGCTTCTTGTCCCACGGGCATCCGTCGGGCGCGCGCAGCCGATCGACGATGCCGACGAGACGCGCGAAGGCGACGACGCGCGGATCGTTCGCAGGTGCGGATTCCACGCACAGAGGATGCGGTCTGGCCGTGCACCTGGGAAGGGACGGCAGCGGCAGCTCAGCTCACTTGGGCTTCTCGTCCTTCGCCGGCGGCTGGGTGCCGGCCGGGCGCGAACCCGATTCCTCCGCGCGCTTCGCGGACTCGTCGGCTTCCTGGAGCATCTTCGCGATCGAGACGACGGTTCCGCCCAAACCAGTCAGGATCAGCGAATTCGAGTTCCCCACCGGGATCATCTGTTGCGTGTTCGCGTCGGTGAACATCGTGCGCATCGAATTCGACAGTGTGCGGACGTCGGTGTGCGCGAGGTCGAGGATTGTCGTGATCAGGACCGCGGGATGTTGGGTGAAAGTCGCGAGGTCGTTGGATGCGACGACGAAAGGCATCTCGCGTGACGCACGCGACACGCCCCGTCCATGGATCGCGAAGAGCCGCGGCTCGCGCTCGTGCAACACCGTGAGGTAGAGATCATTCTGGACGAAGACGCTCTCCACGAACGAGTAGACCTCTGCCGCAGGAACCTCGACGGCGCGGTTCAGCCCGGTGGTCGACTTCTGCAGCAGCGTCCTCGTCTCGGGATCGGCGATCGCCGTGATCCCGGTGACCTTCGAGAATTCCGCGACGAGCTTCTCGAGCTTCGTGTCGTCCGAGATCGAGATCCCCGCGCTGGGCGTCGGGAACAATTCGGAGCCGGGCTTCTGGATCGGCGCCGTGGCGCAACTGGCGAGCGTGAGCGCGAGGAGCATGATGGACCTCATGGGTTTTCCTTGTCGAGCGGGATCGACGACCCGGGTCAGCGCTTCTTCCTGTGGAGCACGTACGACAGCGGATCCGCCGCCCCGGCCTCGAGGAATCCCTTGAGCCGCAGCTTGCAGGCGTCGCAGCGCCCGCAGGCCAGCACCTTTCCTGCCCTGCGGACCGGGTCGTAGCACGTGTGCGTCGTCCCGAAATCGACGCCGAGCTCGATCCCGCGGCGGACGATGTCCGCCTTCGTCATCTGCAGCAGCGGCGCGCGGACGTGGAACTCGGCCGCCTGCTCGACGCCCGCGGCGGTCGCGACGCGGGCAAGGCGCTCGAATGCCTCGAGGAACGCCGGTCTGCAGTCGGGATAGCCGGAATAATCGAGCGCGTTCACGCCGAGGAAGAGATCGCGCGCGCCGAGGACCTCCGCCCATCCGAGCGCGACCCCGAGGAACACGGTGTTCCGGGCCGGGACGTACGTCGCCGGGATCTTCTTCCCGATCGAAGCGCGCGGCCGGTCCTTGGGCACGGCGATCCGATCCGTCAGCGCGGAGCCGCCGATGCCCGCGAGATCGATCTTCACGATGCGGTGCTCCTCGACTCCGAGGGAGCTCGCGACGCGCGCGGCGGCGTCGAGCTCGGCCTTGTGCCGCTGCCCGTAGTCGAACGAGAGCGCGTACGTCTCGAAGCCGACGTGGTACGCCTCGGCGAGCGCCACGGCGGAGTCCATTCCGCCGGAGACGAGGCACACGGCGCGGGGCCGGGCTTTCGCGTGTCGTTTCATCGCGCGGGAGAGCCTAACGAGGCGGCGGACGCGTTGCTGCGCTTGTCTTGCCGGCGCTCGGACCTAGAGTAGGGGCCCCGAAACTCCAGCGTCGATCCCTGGAAACCACCCCCGTGCCCGAAACGAAACCCGTTCCCGAAGCGACGAAAGAGCAGATCCTCGACGCCCTGCGCCAGGTCCAGGATCCCGACCTCCATCGCGACATCGTGTCGCTCGGCTTCGTGACGCAGACCGCGATCTGCGACGGCCAGGTCAAGGTGACGATCAACCTGACGACACCCGCGTGCCCGGTGAAGGATCAGATGAAGAAGCAGGCCGAGGACCTGCTCCGGAAGCTACCGGGCGTCCGCGAGGTCGTCGTCGACATGACCGCCGTCGTCCGCGCCGAGCAGGGACCGCCGCGCCAGATCGCGCCGGACATCAAGCACATCGTCGCCGTGTCGAGCGGCAAGGGCGGCGTCGGCAAGAGCACGGTCGCGGTCAACATCGCCTGCTCGCTGGCGAAGTCGGGGGCGCGCGTCGGACTCCTCGACTGCGACGTCTACGGGCCGGACATCCCGATGATGATGGGTCTCTCCGGCGAGCCCGAGGTCGCGATGGGGCCGACGGGCCCCGAGGACCGGCGGCTCGTCCCGAAGTCGCGCCACGGCGTGAAGACGATGTCGATCGGCTACCTCCTCGAGGACGACAAGCCGGTCGTCTGGCGCGGGCCGATGGTGCACAAGCTCATCGAGCAGTTCCTGAGCCAGGTCCAGTGGGGCGCGCTCGACTACCTGATCGTCGACATGCCGCCGGGCACCGGCGACGCGCAGCTTTCGCTCGCGCAGATCGTGCCGCTCTCGGGCGCCGTGCTCGTCACGACGCCGCAGGCGGTCTCGACGTACGACGTCTCGAAGGCGATCGCGATGTTCCGCCAGGTGAAGGTCGACATCCTCGGCATCGTCGAGAACATGTCCGGCTACGCGATCGAGGGCAAGGTCGACGGCGCGCGCGCAGGGACGAAGGTCGCGCTCGCGACGGGCGGGAAGACGGTCGACCTCGAGACCGACGCGGACGGCCGTTTCGCGACGGTCGTCGACGTGTTCGGCAAGGGCGGTGCCGAGCGTCTCGCCGCGAGATACAACTTCCCGCTGCTCGGCCAGATCCCGCTCAATCCGGTCGTGCGCATCGGCGGCGACGCGGGCGATCCGGTCGTGGTCTCCGAGCCGAACTCGGTCGTCGCGCAACGGCTCGGCGAGGTCGCCGGCCGCGTCGCGCAGCGACTCGCGGTGCGGAGCTTCGGACCGGGGAGCGGCGGACTGCCGATCCTCGCGTAGCTACTTCTTCTTCGCCGTCGCGTCCGCGAGGGCCTTCTCGATCGCCGCGTCGATCTCCTCTTCGTTCGCGCCGACGGCCTTGTAGCGGATGATGCCCTGGGCGTCGATCACGTACAGCGTGGGCCAGCCCTTGATGTTCCACGTCTTCGAGATCGGGCCGCTGGTCCCCTTCTCGCCGTTCCAGAACGAGCGCCAGGTGATCTTTTCCTTCTCGAGCGCGGGCTTCAGCTTCTCACGATCGGAATCGCTGTTCACACCGACGATGACGAAAGGCAGGTCCTTGTTCTTCTCCACGAGCGACCGCTCGTGCGGGTACATGGCCCGGCAGGGGGGTCACCAATTGCCCCAGAAATCGAGCAGGACGACCTTGCCGCGGTAGTCCGAGAGCTTGAATTTCACGCCGGCGAGGTCCTCGCCCTCGATGTCGGGCACGGGCTTGCCGACGACGAGATCGCGGATCTCGTGCAGGTCGGCGCGCGCGGTCTCGCCGAGTGTCGAGCCCCGCTGCGTGGGCACGTCGGCGAATTCCTTCACCACGCGGTCGAGCATCCCGAGCGCCTCCGCCTCGGTCTTGGCGGCATCGAGCTTCAGGAGCTCCTGGTAGCGCTCTTCGCCGAGCCAGCCGTGCACGGGGCCGCGCTTCGCCTCGTCGAGCCCGGCGATCTCCTTCGCGGTGCGCACGGACTCGAGGCGGTGGTTCGCGATCTGGTACAGCGCCGTGCCGCGGACGGTCGCGTCCGGATTCTCGGCGAAGATGCGCTCGAGGAGCTTCGTCCCGATCTGGAGCGTGTTGCCGAGACGGACGCAGAGCGGCGCGAGGCCGGGGCTCTTCAGGTGATCCTTCTCGACCGCGGCGAGCGCGTCGTCGCGATCCTTCGGCGTCGGCGACTCCTCGACGATCCAGGAGAGCGCGTCGAGCGCGGCCGCGTCCTTCGGATCCTCGCGCCAGATGTCCCAGAACTTCGGCGCCCATTCACCCGCGTCGGGGCCCTTGAGCTTCTCGCGTTCTTCGGGAGTCTTCGCCGCGCGCATCGCGGTGTAGTACTCGCTCTGCGCGTCGTCGTACTGCTTGCGGAGCGCGGCGACGGCGTCGGCGCGGGAGCCGGCGGCGGGTTTTTCCTGCGCCGCGGGGGTCTGCGGCGCCTTCTGCGCGACGGGAAAGGGCGCGAGGGCGAACACGATCGATGCGATGGCCAGCATGAGAACCTCCGCCGTGCATCCTCCGCGATCGGGGCGCGCGACGCTCGACGTTTCGCCGGGTTTTTCAGGGCGCTTACCCCGTCGCGGTTGCCCCCGGCCTCCCGGAGGCGGAGAATCCCCGCTGATTCCCCTGCCTCCGTTTCCAAAGGAGCCTGTCATGCGATCCGCCCTCTCTCTCGTGATCGCTCTGCCGCTGTCGTTCGCCGCATCGTGCAAGTCGCACGCGCCCGCCGCATCCGCGCCGCCGAAGGTCGCGGAGCCGGCGCCGAAGGCGGCACCCGCGGCGCCCCCGGCGTCCTCGGAGCGCAGCGGCGTGTTCGCTCCCGCGTCGCCGGCGGTCGTCTCGATCTGGCCGGAGGCGTACTCGGGCGAGCTCCTCGTCGTCGAGGTGATGCCGCAAGGTTCGACAGTGAAGGAAGGCGACGTCATCGCGAAGCTCGAGACGCGCTCGATCGACGAGCAGGTGCACCAGGCCGAGCTCGAGGCGAGCTCCGGCGCGATCCGCCACCAGGGCGTCGTCGAGCGGAACAAGATCGACGACGACGCGGCGGCGTCGGCCCTCGTCGTCGCGCGCGCGGGCCTCGACCGCGCCAAGCGCTCGCTCGACGGGTGGACGAAGTTCGAGCTCGCGTTCGCGAAGCGCAGCGACGAGATCGCCAAGCAGAACGAGGACGCGAACATCGACGACCAGAAGGACGAGCTCTCGCAGCTCGAGAAGATGTACAAGGCGGACGAGCTCGTCGACGCCACCGAGGAGATCGTCCTCAAGCGCTCGAAGCGCCGGCTCGACATCACCGAAAAGGCGATTGGTTTGAGCGGCGAGCGGCGCACGTACCGCGTCGGCTACGACGAGGCGATGCAGACCGAGGTGAAGCAGGAGAACGCGCGCACGCAGGAGCAGGCGCTCGACCGCCTCGTCCGGGGCCAGTCGATCGAGAAGCGCGCGCGCGGGGACGCGCTCTTGCGCTCGAAGGACGCGCTCGATCTCCAGAACCAGCGCCTGGAGAAGCTGAAGCGCGACCGCGAGAAGCTCGTCGTCCACGCGCCGCGCGCGGGCGTCCTCTTGCACGGCAAGGAGAAGGACTACCGGCCCGGCCGTACCCCGGCGCGGTACGACCGCGGCAGCCAGCTCGCGGCCCGCACGGACGTGTTCCTCGTCGCGGATCCCGCCGAGGTCGCCGTCGCCTTCGACATCCCCGAATCGATGCTCGGCGAGGCGCGCGAAGGCGCCGCGGTCGACGTCAAGGCGGTCGCGATCGCGGGCGCCAACGCGAGCGGCACGCTGCACCTCGAGACCTACGCCTCGACGAAGGTGGGCGAGGACAACGGCTACGAGGCGACCGTCAAGCTCGCGAGCCCGATCCCGGGCGCGCTGTTCGGCATGCGCGCGCGCGTCACGCTGCCGAGCGGCGCCGCCGCGGCCTCCGCGCCGCCGGCGAAAGCGGCTCCCTGAGCGACGTCATGACACGGCGTCGCACGCTCCCGCTCCTCGTCGCGCTCGCGGCAGCGGCGTGCTCGCGCGAGAAACCCGCTCCCGCGGCGTCGACGGCACCGCCCGCTGCCGGCGCGGCCGCGCACGTCGAGGAGGCGCGCCGCGCGGAGCCGACCGAAGCCGAGCACGCGCTCGAGAAGACGACTTCCGAGGCGATCGCGTGGCTCGTCGAGCACCAGAACAAGGACGGTTCGTGGGGCTCGCACGAGTCCCCGCGGCCGATCGAGGTGCTCGCCGACGTCCCGGGCTCCCACCAGGCGTTCCAGTTCGCGACGACGGCGCTCGCGACGTTCGCGGTCGAAGGCTGCCCGCTCGCGTTCGCGGAGAAGGATCGCGCCGTCGACCGCGCGATCGATTGGCTCCTCGAGCACTACGAAGTGAAGCGGCCGAGCGGCCTCGAGCACTACAACGTGTGGTCGTTCGGCTACGGGCTGCAGTGTTTCGGCGAGCACCTGCTCGCGAAACCCCAGGATCCGCGCGCGGAGAAGATCCGCGCGGCCGCGAAGCGCCTCGTCGAGAAGCTCGGGATGTACCAGACGCTCGACGGCGGCTGGGGCTACCTGTCGCTCGACGAAGTCCCGACCTTCCAGCCCTCGTACACGTCGATGAGCTTCACGACGGCGACGTGCGTCGTCGGCCTCGACCGCGCGCGCAAGGCCGGGATCGAAGTGCCCGACACGATCGTGAAGCGCGCGATCGACCACCTCGAGCGCTCGCGCCTCTCCGACGGCGCGTTCCTCTACGGCGAGTACCTCAAGTACCGGCCGCGGCACCCGATCAACCAGGTCAAGGGCTCGGCGTGCCGGACGCCGGCGTGCCAGTACGCGCTCCTCCTGTTCGGCGAGAAAGTGAGCGAACAGGAGCGCATCGACGGGCTCGAAGCGCTGCTCTTCAAGCAGGCGCGCTTCCAGAAGATCGCCGTGCGCCGGCCGATCCCGCACGAGGCCTGGTACAACGTCTCGGGATACTTCTACCTCTACGGGCACGCGTACGCGGCGTACGTGATCGCCGGGCTCCCGCCGGAGAAGCAGGCGAAGTACTGGTCGGTGCTCGTCGAGGCCGCGAACTACTGCCGCGAGCCCGACGGCTCCTACTGGGACTATCCGCTGTACAGCTACCACAAGCCGTACGGGACCGCGTTCGCGTTGATCGCGCTCTCGGGCGCGATGCGCGCGTCGGCGCTGCCGGCGCGGTGATCCCACCGCGAGCGAATCGCCGTACAATCGCGCCCGTCGAGCGGCTCCCCTCGAAGAGGTTTCCATGGAACGCGGCAGATTGTGCTTCAGGGCTTCGATCGTCGTCTCGATCCTCTGCGCGCCCGCGTCCGCGCAGATCACGCAGCGCGTGAGCTACGGCGCGAACGGCATGGAGGGGCACGGCTACTCCATCCTCAATGCGATCTCCGCGGACGGCCGGTACGTCGCATTCGAGAGCAACGCGGCGAACCTCGCCCCGAACGACACGAACGGCGCGCGCGACGTCTTCGTCCGCGACCGGCGGCTCGGCACGACCGAGCGCGTCAGCGTCGATTCGAACGGCAATCAGAGCAACCAGGATCCGAACGACTTCTTCAGCATCGTCCTCTCGATCTCCGCCGACGGCCAGGTCGTCGCGTTCGAGACGCGTGCGTCGAACCTCGTCCCCGGCGACACGAACGGCTGGGCGGACGTGTTCGTCCGCGATCGCCTGCACGGCACGACCGAGCGCGTCAGCGTCGACTCGAACGGCGCGCAAGCGATGGGACCGAGCATCGATTCGTCGGTGTCGGGCGACGGCCGGTACGTCGCGTTCATGAGCTACGCTCCGAACGTCGTCGCGAACGACCTGAACGGGTCGTCGGACATCTTCGTGCGCGACCGCCTGCTCGCCACGACGGAGAGGGTCAGCGTCGACTCGAACGGGGGCGAGGCCGACGGCAACAGCCGCTACCCTTCGATCTCCCCCGACGGGCGCTACGTCGTGTTCGCGAGCTACGCGGCCAACCTCGTGCCCGGCGACACGAACGGGAACTGCGACATCTTCCTGCACGACCGCCAGACCGGCGCGACCGAGCTCGTCAGCCTGAGCTCGGGCGGACTGCAGGGGAACGGGATCTCCAACACGCCCTCGGTCTCGGCCGACGGGCGGTACGTCGCCTTCGACTCGCTGGCCGACAACCTCGTCCCGAACGACACGAACTTCGCCTCGGACAACTTCGTGCACGACCGGGTGACGGGCACGACGGTGCGCGCAAACGTCTCGTCGAGCGGCGCGCAGGCGGACCTCGGCAGCTTCGCGTCGATGCTCTCCACGAACGGCCGGTTCTTGGCGTTCTGGAGCGAGTCGACGAACCTCGTCCCGGGCGACTCGAACGGATACTACGACGTGTTCGTGCGCGACCTGCGCAACGCGACGACGGAGCGAGTGAGCGTCGGCCCGCTGGAATACGAGGGGAACGCGCACAGCGACTACCCGTGGATCTCCGCCGACGGCGAGTTCGTGTCGTTCTCGAGCTTCGCGTCGAACTTCGACTACGGCGACTCTGGACTGTTCGTCGACGTCTTCGTGCGCGACCGCACCGGCGGACCGCCCTTCTCGAGCTGGTGCAATCCCGGCCTCGACGGCGTGATCCCCTGCCCCTGCGGGAACCCGCCGAGCGGGCCGGGACGCGGTTGCAACAACTCGGCGAACACGGGCGGAGCGGTGCTCTCCGCGTCGGGCGGCGCTTTCGTGTCGTCGGACAGCCTGGTGCTGACCGCGAACGGGGAAGTCGGGTCGACGCTGAACATCGTGTGGCAGTCGCGGCACACGAACTCCGGAGGCGCCGTGTACGGCCAGGGCGTGCATTGCCTCACCGGGAACGTGCGGCGGCTCTACACGCGACAAGCGACGGGAGGGAGCATCTCGTTCCCGGATCTCGTGCTCGGGGAGTCGCGGATCACGGATCGGTGCATGCAGCTCGCCGACTTCATCACGCCGGGCGCGGTCCGGTGGTACGCGATCGACTACCGTGATCCGGTGTTGCTCGGCGGGTGCTCACCCGTCCGCACGTTCAACTCGACGCAGATGGGACGGATCGTCTGGGCGCCCTGAGGATCAAGGTCCCCAGAGCACGCGCAGCCCGTTCGACACGTTGAACGTGCTGCCCTGCGGATCCGGGCAGAACGCCGGATCCGGGTCGCGGTAGTACACCTGGTAGATCCGCGTCGCGAGCGTCGGGATCGAGTCTCCGAGCGCGGCCGAGCGCGCCGAGACCGACGGTTCGGCGCCCTCGGGAGCGGTCACCGCGCCGCCGACCGCGTTCTTTGCGTAGAGGCGCTTGAGGTTCCCGCCGGCGCAGCGCAGGCCGTCGCCGAAGGACGCCGGTGCGATCTCGGCGTCGCCCTGGATGAAGAGCGAGAACGACGTCGCGCGCTCCCCGTCGGACGTCAGCACGAGCGTGTCGGCGGAGAGGCTCGGGCTGCCGGTCGCCGCGATCTGCGCGCCGCCGGTCGAGGCCGAGTTCTCGCAGCCGCGGCCCGCCGTCCCGCTGTTCGAGCACGGGCACGTGCCGATGCTTCCGTCGCCGTAGCAGAAGCTCGCGATCGGGGTTCCGACGCCGGGGACATCGCCCGTCGCGGTGACCGAGGGCGGCGAACCCGCCTTCCACATTCCGAGGGTGATCGTCCCGCTCACGGGTGCCGCGTTCGCGTCGAAGCGGAAGTTGTAGAGCGTCCCCCAGCGGAGCGCGTTCGCGCTCGGATTCTCGAGCTCCGTCTTCGTCGCCCAGGCGAGCGAGCCCGCGATCTGGGTCGTGGTCCAGGCGGCGCTCGAGAAGTCGACGTCGCCGGGTCCGTCGCCGTCGTGGTAGCGGACGCCGTGGAAGCCGATGTTCGTGAGGGTGACGCCGGCGGGAACGGGGACGGTAAACGCTCCGACGTTGCGGTCGGCGTTCATGTTGTAGAGGGCGTATTCGTAGTGCCAGAGACCGCCGCCGATGTCGGTCGCGCGCGTGCCGACCACGACAAGTCCGTCGCCGGGGATCTGGACGTCGGAGAGCTGCACGCCGGAGTCCATCTGCGCCCACGCGCGGATCGCCGCTTGTCCTTGCTGCGTGGTGCCCGCGAGCGAGACGTCGAAGTCGGTCGGGCCACCGCTGACGTTCATCGCGCGCCACGAAGCGTTGTTGTTCTGGTTGCCGGCGACGGCGTCGTCCTTCGTCACGTAGTGGCCTTCGCCGAAATAGCGCGTCGTGCTGCCTCCGCCGGTCACCTCGAGATCCGAGACGGCGATCTCACAGCGCCTGTAGAGCCAGTCCGAGCCGTGCGCGGGATCCGCGGGCGGGTACGCGAAGAAGCCGGTGTGCGCGTTGACCTGCCAGTTCGGACCGGCGATGGGCTGGTACCCGTTGGTGTTCGCGTCGTACGGATCCGAGCAGCCGACTCCGAGGTGCTGGAAATCGCCGTTGCCCGAGCAGCTGCAGCAGAAGCTCTCCTGCGATGCGCCGAAGCCGTGCTTGACCCAGCTGAGTCCGACCTGCTCGAAGCGTCCCGCTCCGTCGACGAGCTTGTAGCGGTAGAGGTTCTGGCGGATGACGGGATGGTCGTTCGTGTTCGCGAGCCAGTTCACGACCGAGGTTCCGACGTTGCAGGACGTCGTGCCGATGGCGATCGCGTCGATGCCTCCGAACGAACCGACGTTCATGACGCCATTCAGATCGCCGACGATGACGTCCGGACCGGTGCTGCCGCCGCACGGAGGCGGACCCTGGGAGAGCACGGGGAGAGCGAAGGTCAGCGAGACGAGCGCGAGAGGGAGAACACGAGACAGCTGGATGCGCATGGAGGTGGAAGCTTCCGGTGAGTGAGAGGTCGCGGGGAGTCGAGATCTTCGGGAGCGGGCGCGCGGGCATTGTATCTGTCGCTCGCGCGCTTCGTCGAGATGGGTCGGCGCGTGCCGAGCTCAGGCGCGGCGTTCGGCGACGAAGTAGAGATCCGTCCCGCGCGGCGTTTTCATCTTCCTCGGGCGGACGTCCGCGCCGTCGAAGGTGCGGATGCGGGTGAAACCGGCCTTTGCGAGCTCCCGGCGGATCTCGGGCTCGGTCCAGCAGACGTGGACGATGGTCTCGCGGACGTGCCGGTAACGGCCGCGCTCAGGGACGAACCATTCGAGATGGAGCGGAGTCCTGAGGCCGTGATCCTCGGGAACGCCGTGGATCACGAGCTTGAACTCCTTGCGCTCGACCCACTCCCCCCTCGGTGTCTGCGTCTCGAACGCGAGGCGCGTGTTCACGTCGAAAGCGAAGAGTCCGCCCGGACGGAGTGCGCGCGCGACGCAACGGAAGACCTTCGCGAGATCGGAACGGCGGTCGAGGTTGTTGAGCGCCGCGAACTCGCAGAGGAGGAGATCGACGGGCTGCCGCAACCGGAAGGTCCGCATGTCGGCACGGTGCGTCTTCACGCGCACTCCGGCGCGCACGGCCTTCTCACGCACGTCGCGCAGGAAAACGGCGGACGAATCGACGGCGTGGACATCGTGCCCGCGCTTCGCGAGCTCGATCGCGGTCTCACCGCTTCCGCACGCGAGGTCACAGACGACGCGCGCCCGATCGAGCGCCTTGCCGAGAACTTCGCGCCGCGCGTGGCGGTTCATCTCGGCGACACCGTCGGTGAGGTGGTCGTAGAAGCGCGCGAGGAGCGAGTAGGGGCGGTTCTTCACGACGGGCGCCATTCCATCGTCGAGCCCACGCGCGTGCTAGGCTGCGGCAAGAGAGCCACCATGCTTCGTCCCCGCGGCTTCGTGAGTTCCTAGAGGAGAACGCTGTGCGATCAAGGCTACTCGCGCCCGCGGTGGTGGTGGCGATCGGCTTGTGTGCGTGGTTGGTACTACGAACGAGCGAGACCCCGGCCGCTCGTCCGGCCCCCGCAGACGCGGTTCCGTCCGCAAGTGAGCACAGGCACGACGATCCCGGTGCGGCGATGGACGCTTCTCCCGCGGACAGCGCGGAGGCAATTCGATCAGGCGTCACAGCTTCGCCAGGATCGGAGGTTGAACGGTCGCACCTATCCGACGAGACGATCGTCCGTGGGAGGCTTGTCGAGGAGAACGGGAATCCTGTCTCGGGCGCGTCAGTGGTCTTGTTCAGCATGCGCGGGAACTGGGGCCATGGGTACGAGGGTCCATCGATCAAGTTCCTGGACGTCGATGTCCACGGATTCCAGATGACCACGGCGGCCGACGGGCGATTCGAGTTTCACACGCCGCTGCCCACGTCCGATTGGATCTCGCTCCGAGTTGAACCGACCGGATACTACGGGCTCGAAGGGCGTCGGTTCGGCCCTGCTGGAGGACGGAATCAGCCTCGACTCATCCTCGGATTGAACGATCTCGGCGACCTGATCCTGCCCATCACGGGTGCCGTCAGCGGGCGAGTCGTGGCCTCCGACGGATCGAAGCTCGCGATGGCCAGCGTGATCTTCGACAGTCGTCAAGCCGCCGGCCTGAACCCTTTCACGAGCACGGATGCGAACGGTGAATTCGTCTTGGGGCACATACCCGAGGGAACCTGTGACCTGACTGCACAGAAGGAGGGATGGCTCCCAGGCGCAGTTCGAGGGATTCAAGTTCGCCGCGGAGCGACCACCGGAGGATTCGAGTTCAAACTCGACCGAGCCCCCGCGATCTCAGGTATCGCCGTCGACGAAGCCGGTGTGCCTCAAGTTGGGGTTCACGTCACAGGTCGACCTGTGGATTCGGGCCGCGGCGCAATCACCCAGACGAAGGACGATGGCACGTTCACGCTGTTCCTGATGCAGAACGGGCCTCACCTGCTCGAGGTGGGAGATCAATCCGATTACGAGCCCTGGGGAGGACTCGGCTCCTCCGGTGCGGTGTTCGAGGCTGGACAAAGTGACGTGCGCATCGTCCTCAAGCGCGCCGCCCGGTTCACGTTTCGAGTCGTCGATGCTGGGACAGGTGCACCGGTCGAGCGGTTCGGGATCGCGATCGAGCGCATTCCCACCCAGAGATTCACGTGGGGTCGCTTCTCGGAGACACCCGAACTCGAGGACCATCCCGGCGGGACGGTGGAGCGGGGCGCGACCCCGAGCCAGCAAGAAGTGGGCATCGTAGCGCCGGGATACGCGCCACTCCAAGCGCCGGTAGCGTCAGATCCCGGAGCATCGTTGGTGCAGACCCTGCGACTCGCCCGGGGCGGAACGATCTCCGGTCGCATTACCGTCTCCGACCGACCGCTCCCGAACGCAGTGCTCCTCTTGGCGGGCGATCGAGTGAAAATCGATCCCTCGCTGCCTGACGCTGACTTTGAGCTGCTCGACACGAACAAGCGACTCGACGTGAGCGAATTGGCGGCAAGAGAGCAGCAGTTCGCTACCGACACGCAAGGTGCGATCCGGATCGATGGGCTGGCCGCTGGGACGTATCGATTGACGATCACGGCCCGCGGCGCCGCACATCGGGAGCTTCGGGGAATCGCGGTGGCAGAAGCGAGGACCAGGGATCTAGGGAACATCCAACTCGAACCGGAAAGCACGATCCACGGGCGAGTGGTTCTGAAACCGGGCTTGCCTGTTCCAGGATTGAGGGTCTGGCTCGAGAGCGGCGACCGGATGACAAGCGTATCCCTCGACGGGAGCTTCTCGTTCGAGGGTGTCGAATCTGGCGAGCACGTCTTGCGGCTCGTAACACATCCGCCCGAGGTACTCGAGTCGGTGAGTAGGTCGGTGACCGTCGCTCCAGGCGCTTCCGCGGAGGTTGTGTTCGACCTGACCGCCAGTGCGCCTTGCAAAGTCGAGCTCACGATTCTCGAAAGCGGCCGAGCCGCATCCGGACTCACTGCTCGATGGGTCGTCGCGACGGACGGATTCGACGTCGACGACGGGGATCTGGGCAAATCCGATTCGCAGGGACTTGCTCGCGGTACCTGCCCGAACGATTTCAACGTGCGGTTCGACGTGCTGAGCCCGGCGGGGTTGAGACTGGGGCGATCACGTGACACGCCGTCGCTGTCAGCAGGCGGGTCCTGTTCGGAAACCATTGATCTCAAGGTTGGAACATTGTCGATTGTCCTTCCCGCCAACCTCGAGGTTCCTGAGTCAGGCTGCGTGGACGTCCTGCTGGAAGCCAAAGAGACGGAGAGCAATGAACTCCAGAACGTGAAGTGTTGCACGCCGGGATCCCCCGATCAGAGTCCCGGTGCTCCAATGTGGAAGGAGCATCGGTTGGAACTGGGGAAACTTCGCGTTGGTGAGTATCACGCGACGGTCGGGAAGCACCGTGCTCTGAAGCGGGACGTTCCGGGCAAGGAGGCTTGGATCTCGATCGCGATCGGCCGTTCCTTCGAGGGGGACATCAAGATCGAGGAAGGCAAGGCGACGATCATCGAAGTGCCATGAATGCATGAATCGCGGTGAAATGTCGCCTGGCTCGCCGCCGTCACGCCTTCGATCACCGCTCAATGGCGATCGATGGATCGTGACCGCGGTTCCGGGGCGAGCGTGCATGCTAGGCTCCCCGCCATGCACCTGCTCGCACTCGCCTCCTTCCTCGTTTCCCAGGCAAAGTCCTACGTCCAGGTGGATGCGCCGGTCCTCGCGCTGACCCACGTTCGCATCGTCGACGGCACCGGAGCGCCAGCCCGGGAGGACCAGACGATCGTCCTCGAGAAGGGCAGAATTCGCTCCGTCGGGAGCGCCGCCTCGGCGGACGTGCCCAAGGAGGCCAAGGTCCTCGACCTGCACGACCGCACCGTGATCCCGGGCCTCGTCGGGATGCACGACCACCTCTTCTATCCGACCGGACGCGGTGCGTTCGCCGAGATGGCGTTCAGCTTCCCGCGCCTCTACCTCGCGTGCGGGGTGACGACGATCCGCACGACCGGTTCGATCGAGCCGTACACGGATCTCGAGGTCCGCAAGTGGATCGAGGCGGGCAAGACGCCCGGGCCCAAGATGCACGTGACCGGACCGTATCTCGAGGGCGAAGGCTCGTTCACGCCGCAGATGCACGCGCTGACCGGCCCGGAGGATGCGATGAAGACGGTGAACTTCTGGCTCGACCAGGGCGTCGACGACTTCAAGGCGTACAACTACCTCACGGCGGCGGAGCTCGGCGCCGCGATCACGGCGGCGCACGCGCGCGGCGCGAAAGTGACGGGCCATTTGTGCTCGATCGGGTTCCGGGAAGCGGCTGCGCTCGGCATCGACGATCTCGAACACGGGTTACTCGTCGACACCGAGTTCTTCCCGTGGAAGAAGCCCGGCGAGTGCACGCAGGACCCGCGCGGGACGGGGTTCATCGCGGGGCTCGACCTCGCGAGCGCGCCCGTGAAGGAGATGATCGAGGACCTCGTGAAGCGCAAGGTCGCCGTGACGTCGACGCTGCCCGTGTTCGAGATGTTCGTGCCCGGAAGGCCGGCGGTGCAGCAGCGCGTGTTCGACGCGATGTCGCCGGACGCGAACACGGAGTTCCTCGCGATCAAGAAGCGCGTGGACGGAAACGGCGAGTCGCCCTGGGCAGGCGCGTTCAATAAGGAGATGGAGTTCGAGAGGGCGTTCGCGAAGGCCGGCGGCCTGCTGCTCGCGGGCGAGGACCCGACCGGGATCGGCGGCGTGCTCGCCGGTTTCGGGGATCAGCGCGAGGTCGAGCTGCTCGTCGAAGCCGGATTCACGCCGCTCGAGGCGATTCGGATCGCGACGTGGAACGGAGCGAAGTACCTCGGACTGTCGGACGAGATCGGGACGATCGCGGCGGGTATGCAAGCGGACCTCGTCGTCGTCCGAGGAGATCCCTCGACGAGGATCGAGGACATCGAGAACGTCGAAACCGTCTTCAAGGACGGAATCGGCTACGACTCAGCGAAGCTGATCGAGTCCGTGCGCGGAGCGGTGGGGAGTCGGTGAGGTCGCCTCACCACAAGATCTTGACGACGTTCGTGATGTTGAACGTGCCGCCCGGTGGCGACGGGCAGAAGCCCGGGTTCGAGTCGCGGTAGTACACCTGGTAGGAGCGCCGGTCTCCCGGCGGGATCGGGTTGCCGAGGCTCGCGGATCGGACGGTGATCGAAGGATCGCCGGGCCCGGGAGCCGACACGGCTCCCCCGCTCGCGGCCTTCGTGTACAGCCGCTTCAGGTTCCCGCCCGCGCAGCGCAGTCCGTCGCCGTACACCGCAGGAGAGATCGTCGCGTCGCCCTGGAGGAAGATCGAGAGCGCCGTCGGCGTCTCTCCGGTCGAATGCAGGACGATCGTGTCGGGGCTCGTCGTGCCCGAAGCGACGAGCAACGCTCCGCCAGCGACCACCGAGTTCGCGCATCCGTGGCCGCTGAGTCCGAAGTTCGCGCACGGGCACGCGTGCCCGCTCCCGTCTCCGAAGCACTGCTGGACGCCGACCTGGTCGTTCGTCACGAGCTGGAGCCCGCTGAGACACGCGAGGTCGAAGATTCCGAAGGCGTGGACGTCGATCGAAATCGTGCCGTTCGTCACTGTCACGTGGTGGCGCGTGTAGTTCCTCCCCTCGAACCACGCGCCTCCCCATCCTCCGTAGAGCCTGCGGGTTCCATCGGGCGATCCGGGGACGGTGATCTCGATCCAGTAGAGGCTCGGGTTCTGCACGGAGATCGTGTAGACCTCGTAGTTGCCCGGCGCGAGACCGCTGAAGATCCACGAGAAGTGGTCGTCGTCGGGCCTGTGGAAATCGTCGAGCAGCACCTCGTCCACTCCCGACGTGCTCGCGAAGTCGAACGTGTCGAAGTGCGTCGGAAGCTGGGCGGTCGTCGCGAGCGATACGCTCTTCTGCGTGCCGTTCGCGGCCACGAGCCCCGGCACCGAAGCGCTCGACACGGAATTCCAGACGCCAGGGCTGGCTGCCGCGGCGCCGTAGGTCGCAGGCGGCACTCCGAGCGGCGAGTTCGTCGGTTGGAAGTCGACGTTGATGCTCTGCGCGGCGAGAGGTGCGGCCAGTGCCGCCGGGAGCAGGAACAAGATCGAGAAGCTCCGCATGGCATCTCCTTCGATGGGCGCCGCCCGCATCCTATCCGGCACGCGCTTGACTGGTAAGGTTCCCGACCCCCCACCATCAGCGGTGCGACTCGAGCGGAAGCGTCAACGCCGCCTCCAGCACCGGATCGCGGCCGGCGAAGTGGTCGATCGAGGTTTCGGTGACCGGAAGATCCGGCTCGCCGCGCGTGAGGCACGCGCCTTCCTGCGCAAGCAACTGCATCGCGTTGTCGCGGTGGATCAGCGGAGCGACGCGGGCACACGCCTCGTCGACCGAGAGCGCACCGATGCGCACGACACGGCAGTTGAGTCCCTCGAGGTTCGGCGCGATCGCTCCCTTGACGAAGATGCCGTCGGAAAACGACATCAGCCAAAGCGGATGGACGCGAAAACCAAGGCGCGGGGAGTGGAGGCTGAAACCGGTGTGCCCGTCGCCGATCGACGCGGCGAGGCGCGCGAGCTCGATGACGACGGCGGCGTCGTCGAGCTCGGGAATGCGCCGGTCGAGATCGAGGACAGCGGCGCGAAAACGCTCCTCGGGCAGGACCCCGAACGGACGCGCGTGGTGCCGAGGCAACTCGCGCGCGAAGAACGCCAAGTCCTCACGCCACGCGTGGACCCGTTCCGCGTTGGTGGGAAGCACGATGCGCGGCGGGAGCGCGGGCGCAGGCGTCGTCCGGCACGCCGCGGCGAGCACGACGGCGGCGGCGAGACGGGCACGGCATCGGAGCACAGCTCCGGGCCAGCGCAATCGCGAATGACACGTCCCGACCAACCCGGGAGCATCCTACCGCAATGGGGACGTGACCAACTCTTGTGCGGGGTCGCGTCGACGCTGCGTGGATTCCGGCCAGTGGCTCGCGGTCGTGACGCGTCCGCCCCAAGGGACCTGCGTGCTAGGCTCCCCCTCTCCGGACTGACGTTCGGAGGTAACTCGCGAGAATCCCATTCTCTAGGCGTAGCATCGCGGCACAGGCGCGCTTGATGAAGAAAAGTGTCGGGCTCTCCCTAGCGGTACTTGCCCTCTGTGTCTTCGTCTTCGTCGTTGCGAAGATTGCGCGACGCACGTCACCTCAAGGCGCGACTCCAGTAAGCGAACCGAGCGGAGTACCCCCCGACGCTCGGTCGAGCCAGGAAGCGTTGGCCGGCGATTCCGGTTCAGGCGAGGGAACGCGCGCCGCGGTTCACCCAGCTCCGGATGAGGACCTATCTCTCAAGGCCAGGACCATCACCTCGGCCGATCAGTCGCACGTGACCGTGTTGGCGGTGTCGAAACGGGATCGAAGGCCTCTTTCGCGCGTTCGCGTTCTCCTCGAGGCGAACGATCGTTCATCCCAACGAGGCATCGCCCTTGTGGATGGAACGGAGGGAGACCCTGAACGAGGACCGATCACTGGCCCGGACGGGAAAGTGGTCTTCGCGGTACCTCCAGCCACCGCATTCCATTTGTCGGCAAGAGGCGAAGACGGAGGCTCCGGAGAAGCTGAGCTCGACCTACCAGCGCTGGGGCCGGGAGAGATGCGGGTCATCACGGTCGAACTCAGCGCTGAAGATGATTTGCACTTCGTCGGACGCGTGGTTGCGAGCGACACCGGAATCCCGATTGATGGAGCGCGCGTCCGTTTGATGTTGGCAGATGAGTCCTACTCCATGGAGAGGGGACGAACGTGGAAACAGAGCCAGCTAGCCGAGAAGACCACGGGACCTGATGGGCTTTTCGAGCTTTCCGTTTCCTCCTGGAAGTCCGCGCATTGTCGCGTCGAGGCCGCAGGCTACGCCCTCGCGCTCGTGCCGCCATCCAAGGGACATGCATCGACGGATAGCGCGCTGATCGTCCGCCTCGATCGAGGTGCCACGCTGAAGGCGCTGGTCCTTGCGGAGGGCGGCTCTCCGATTGTGGGGGCCCAGATTCGCCTAGCGGCCGTTGGATACAAGCTCGGGCAACCAACCGAGGACCGGTTCTCGAGCAGCTTCTCCTTGCCGGACCAATCCTGGAACGGGACGACCGATTCGAGCGGGCGATGCACCATCGAGAGCCTCTCCCCTGGAGTGGCGCTCGATGTCCAGATCGTCCAGTCCGAAACCGTTCTCCGCCATGAGGGTGATCCACTCCTCCTCACTCCGGGAGAGGTGCTTGAGCGTGAGTGGCGACTCGGCACCGGATGTCGCGTGGTTGGCAGTGTCACCGATCAAACGGGCCAGCACGTGGCTGGCCTGGAACTATGGCTGACCAAGGCTCACAGCGGCGACCTGCGCAGACTCGAGCCGCACTCGAGAGACAAGGTCGCGGCGAAGACTCGAACTGACGGCGATGGTCACTACCTGTTCGAGGACGTGGCAGCCGGAGCATGGTGGATCGGCCCGAAACCGGAAATGCGGTTCAACAGGAACGTGCACGATTCCGCAGTAGCCCCGTTTCCAGATGATCTCGAGGTTCCCGTGGGCGTTGGCGAGATCGTCCATGACATGCATGCGTTCCGTGGGCTCTTCATCCGCGGGCGAGTCGTCGATGCGAAGGAAGCCCCGGTGGCCCAGCCCTACGTCATGGGAGGAGCGGAAGAGACGAAGTGGTTCGTTGATTGTCAGGGGGAAGACGACGGTAGTTTTTCGCTTGGTCCATTGGTGCCTGGTCACTATTCCCTGTCGGCGATCGCGAGTACGCAGGGGGCGGATTCCGAACAGGTCACTGCGCAGGCAGGTGATTCAGATGTCGTGCTTCGCATGCGTCCAAGTGGCAGCGTGTCCGGTCGAGTCATCGATGCAGCCTCGGGACAGCCATGTCGGGCGGAAGTGGGGGTCGCACGGCACAGTGGGACGTCAACTGGTCTCTTCGTCGTGGGTTCGCAAGATGACGGGCTCTTTCAGTGCCACGGTCTGCAACCCGATTCCTACGACGTCACCGCGAAGACTTCGGACGGAAGGATCGGGCGGCAGATCGGAGTCGTGGTCTCCGCGGGGGAGGATGCTTCAGGACTCGTGATCACCCTCCAGAAGGGAGCCACACTCCGCATTCACTACACGGGGCGATCGGGCTTTGGCGCGTTTTCGATCTTCAGTGACGGCAGTGCAGTCGCCGGTGACGGAATCGAAGCCGGGGCGACCGTCAGCCACACCGTCCCCGGAGGGAAGCTGGTGGTTCGATTGTGGGTACCGCCAGCAGAGCAAGCTGAAGAGCGAACGATCGAGATCGCGATTGGTGAGGAGAAGGAGATTACTTTCGGGAACGAGAAGTAGGGTTCGTGCGAACGCGGCGCACCGTCGCCCCTACCGCACCGCCGCCAGGATCGATCGCGTCGCGTGGCTCTTGTTCAGCGTGTAGAAGTGCAAGCCCGGTGCGCCGCCCTCGAGCAGCTTCCGGCACTGCTTGATCGCGTGCTCGATCCCCGTCGCCATCACGAGCGCCGGGTCTTCCTGCACGCGGTGCAAGCGGTCGGCGAGCTCCTGCGGGATCTTCGCGCCGCACATCTTCGTGAACCGCTCGATCTGCGCCACGTTCGTGATCGGCATGATCCCGGGCACGATCGGCACCTCGATCCCGGCCTTCCGCGCGCGCGCCACGAAATCGAAGTAGTGCTTGTTGTCGAAGAAGAGCTGCGTGATCAGGAACTTCGCGCCCTTCTCGACCTTCACCTTCGTCCACTTCAAGTCGTCCTCGGCACTCGTCGACTCGAGGTGACCTTCCGGATAGCACGCTCCGCCGATGTCGACCTGCCAGCTCGACGCCAGGAACTCCGTCAGATCCGTCGCGTGCGCGAATCCCCCCGGCGTCGGGTGCGGCTGCACGGCGCCCTCGCCTTGCGGCCGGTCGCCGCGCAACGCGAGAATGTTCTCGATCCCGTTCGAGGCGAGCCTCTCGACGACCTCCGCGATCTCCGCCTCCGTCGATGCGACGCACGTCAAGTGCGCCATCGCCGTCGTGTCGAGCTCCCTCTGGATCCGCGCGACGACCTCGACGCTCCGATCCCGCGTGCTCCCGCCGGCGCCGTACGTCACCGATACGAAATCGGGATCGAGCGCCTCCTCGAGATCCGCGACCGTCGCCATGAGCGCGTTCGCGCCTTCCGCGGTCTTCGGCGGGAAGAACTCGAAGCTGAAGACCGGCCGTCCGCGACCGTGGAGCTCGCCGATTCTCACGAGACCCCTACTTCGGCTCCAAAATCGCCTCGAAGCGCGCGCGGTACCGCGCGGGCATCTCGATGCTCTTCATCGTGGAGAGATCGACGCACACCGTTGTCATCTTCGCGTCGACGCACACTCTGCCGTCGATCTCGAACACGTACCGGAGACCGAGCGAGCTCCGCCCGAGACGGAAGCACGTGACGCGGACGACGGGACGGTCGCCGAAGCGCAGCGGGCTCTTGAAGTCGACCTCGGAATGCGCGAGCGGGAATCCGACCTTGTCGTCGCACAGGATCCGATAGTAGCGCTCGCCGACATGCTTCTCCCACAGCTCCTCGAACACGTCGTGCACGTAGTCGTAGATGCGCGGGAAGTACACGATCCCGGCCGGATCGACGTGGCCGAATCGCACCTGGATGACGGTCGTGAACGCGCTCACGCGAAGAGGTCGGGCCAGGTCTCGCGACAGGCGAAGACGATCATATCGGAGAGGCGATCGAGGAGATCGTCGCCCTCGGCGGCGCTCGCAGCGGCGGGATCACCGCAGTAGGCCTGCGTCGCTCCGGCCTTCCGGAAGCTCTCGACGCCGGTCTTCATCTTCTCGAGGAGATCGATGCGGACCGGGCGCAGCGCGCGGCGCACGTCGTCGCGGACGGATTCCGCGTCGGCGGCGAGGACGAGGCTCGATTCGTAGCGCCCCGCGTGGCAGTCGCCGCTCTGGAACTCGTCGCCGAGCTTCTCCGCGTTCTTCCTCCGCGTGACGTCGACGAACAGGATCTGCGCGCGCTCCTTCGAGCATTCGGGATGGTCCATCGCGACGCCGCGCAGGACCTGGACGTGCGCGGGCTCGAGGTGGCCGTTCGCGAAGACGATGCGGCGCACGCCGTCCTGCTCGAGCGACGCGACGATATCCTCGAGCAGCGACCAGAGCGTCCCCGGCCGGAGCGTGACGCGGCCGGCGAATCCCTCGGTCCAGTTCGTGAGGCCGTACGGGAGCGGCGGGAGGACGAGCGTCGCGACGCCCGCCGCCTCGAGCCTCTCCGCCGCGCGGCGCGACTGCGAGACCGCGATCGTCACGTCCGTGTCGAGCGGGAGGTGCGGTCCGTGCGGCTCGGTGCTCCCGATCGGCACGATCGCGATCGTCCGCGGACCGAAGAGTTCCGCCGCGTCGGGGCAGGTGAGCTTGGCGAGGTCGGGCACGTGCTGGGCTGAAGCATACGGTAGGCTCGACGCGGAGGCACGCCGTGGAGACCCGACTGACGACCTGCACGCTCCGTCCGTGGAGGCGCGGCGACGAGGAAGCGCTCGCGAAGCACGCGAACAACCGGAACGTGTGGCTCAACCTGCGCGACCTCTTCCCGCACCCGTACACGCGGGCCGACGCGAAGGCGTGGATCCGCTCGAACGTCGGCGCGGACCCGGTCCAGAACTTCGCGATCGACGTCGAGGGCGAGGCGGTCGGATCCGTCGGCATCGCGCCGCAGACGGACGTCGCCCGGCGCTCCGCCGAGATCGGCTACTGGCTGGCGGAGCCGTTCTGGGGCCGCGGAATCATGACGGAAGCCGTCCGTGCCGCGACCGAGCACGGCTTCCGCGCGTTCGACGTCGTCCGGATGCACGCCGCGGTGTTCGCGTCGAATCCGTCGTCGATGCGCGTGCTCGAGAAGTGCGGGTACGCGCGCGAAGGCTGGCTGCGCCAGAGCGTGTGGAAGGACGGACAGCTGCTCGACTCCGCGCTCTACGCGAAGCTGCGCGGAGACTAGAGCCCAGCGAACTTCTTGATCTCGCTCTCGCGCGAGCCGAGCTCCTTCTGGAGCGCCGCGGCCGCGGTGGTCACCGCTTCCCTGGAGCCGGTCTTCAGCGCGGCCTTGAAGGCCTCGTGGCTCGCCGCGAGCTTCTTGTCGTTCGGCGCTCCGTCGAGCAGGAACGCGACGAGGAGCCCGGTCTCCTGGTACAGGCGCTTCGAGTTCTCGTCCTTGGCCGGATCGAGCGCGAACGCGAACACCTCGTCGAGCTTGTGGATGCCGCCCGCCTTCTTCAGCTCGCTGAACGCGAACACGCGCAGATCCCACGGATCCGCGCCCGCGGCGGCGTCCGGATCCTTCATGAAGCGCTCGACGTACGACGCGGCGCCGTAGCGCAGCCAGCGCGGGATCTTCTTCTCGATCCAGAAGTTGACCGCTTCCGGGCGCGCGCCGCCGCCCGCCGTGCTCGCGATCGTGTCGGCGACGAAGGTCCACGACGGATCGATCGCGTCGACGAAGCTCTGCGCCGCGGCCCAGCGGACCCAGTACGTCCCCCAGATCCGCAGCTTCGGGTCCTTGCGGTCCCAGTAGCAGATGCCGGCGCCCATGAACTGGGCCGGCTTCTGCGTCAGGTCGAACATCTGGTCGGCGAAGTACCCGCCGTGCAGCGAGGAGATCCCTTCGGACTCCGGGATCAGCGGCGGATTGCCGCCCGACGCGAGGTTGTACTGGGCGAGGCTGTTCAGGACGACGAAGCGCGGCTTGCCCGTCGGCTCGACGCCGAAGATGCGCACGAGCTCCGGGTACGACTTGTCGGCGTAGAAGCGCGCCCAGCTGCCTCCGTCCCAGTCGCACGTCGTCGAGACCGTGAAATGCTCGCCCGCGAGCTGCCACGGCGTCTCGAACTTCGCGTGGTACTCGTTCGCCTTGTCGAGCTCGACCCAGTCGTTGCCGATCTTCCACGACTTCGCGGCCCAGCGCTCGAAATCCGCGGGCGCGATCCAGGTGTTGTCGTCCGCGCGGAACTGGTAGCCGGCGCTCGTCCACTCGGCGACCTGCTTCTCCCGCGCGACGTCGAGCGGGTTCGACCACGCGCCCTTGTCGTTCTTCACCCAACCCATGATCAGGAACGGCGCGTCGGCTTCGGGGACCCATTCGTCCTTGAAGCGCGCGAGCCCCTTCGCCTTCATCTTCGCCGCTTCCTCGCGCTTGTACTTGGCGAGCTCGGCGAAGCTCTCGAACCACTTCTTGTCGTAGTAGGGATGGTTGAGCGCCTTGTGCGCGGCCTCGTGGTTCGGGTCGATCTCGAGGATCTTGCGGTAGACGCGCTTCGCGTCCGCGTCCTGGCCGGCTCCGGCGCAGGTGTTCGCGAGCTCGACGAGCTTCGGGACGTCCCGACCGATCGTCGCCATCTTGGCGTCGAGCATCGGGTCTTGGGCCAGAACGAGAGAGAGGAGCAGCGACGCGATCATGATGAGTGCGTTGGAGCGAAAGGGACGGTGGTTCTCGTGCGCGTGGAAAGCGCGAAGCCTAGCATCCTGGCCCTTCCACCGAACGCGAGGCTCCACCGTTGACCCCGATTTCACCCGACGACCGCAACTCTCCGCCCTCCGTGCTCCAGTCGATCGCGAGCCGCACCGGACTCGCGCCGAAGGTGCTGCTGCCGGATACGGGTTCCGAACACGGCGCGTCGCCGGTCGTAGCGGCCGGCGCGGCCGCGGGTGCCGCCGGCGGCAAGTGGGTTCCGAAGGGCCGCGGGAACTACCAGCTCCTCGGCGAGATCGCGCGCGGCGGGATGGGCGTCATCCTCAAGGGACACGACACGGATCTCGGCCGCGACGTCGCGGTCAAGGTGCTCGACGGGGAGCTCGCGAAGAACCCCGCGGTCGTGCAGCGCTTCGTCGAGGAGGCGCAGATCGGCGGCCAGCTGCAGCACCCGGGCATCGTTCCGGTGTACGAGCTCGGCCTGATGGCGGACGAGAGCCCCTACTTCACGATGAAGCTCGTGAAGGGGCGCACGCTCTCGGCGCTGCTCCAGCTGCGCAAGTCCGTCGGCGACAACCGCGGCCGCCTGATCGCGATCTTCGAATCGGTCTGCCAGACGATGGCGTACGCGCACTCGAAGGGCGTGCTCCACCGCGATCTCAAGCCCGCGAACATCATGGTCGGCGCGTTCGGGGAGGTGCAGGTCGTCGACTGGGGCCTCGCGAAGGTGCTGCACCGCGGCGGCGTCGCCGACGAGCGGCGCGCGAAGGACAGCCTGCACACGGTGATCGAGACCGTCCGCAGCGGACCGGGCTCGTCCGGATCCGATTCGATGGTCGGCTCGATCATGGGCACGCCGGCGTACATGGCTCCGGAGCAGGCGCAGGGCGAAGTCGAGAAGCTCGACGAGCGCGCCGACGTGTTCTCGCTCGGCGCGATCCTGTGCGAGATCCTCACCGGCAAGCCTCCGTACGTGGACGTCGAGGGCGAGTCGACCGTGACGAAAGCGGCGCGCGCGCTGCTCGATCCCGCGCGCGCGCGCATCGAGGCCTGCGACGCGGATCCCGCGCTCGTGCGCGTGTGCCTCGATTGCCTCATGCCAGCGCGCGCCGCGCGGCCCGCGAACGCGGACGAAGTGGCGAAGGCCGTCCACGCGTACATGACCTCGGTCGAGGAGCGCGCGCAGAAGGCGGAGCTCGCCGCCGCGGAGGCGCGGATCAAGGCCGCGGAGGAGCGCCGCGCGCGGCGTCTCACGGTCGCGCTCGCTGGCACCGTGACGCTGGCGCTCGTCGTCGGCGGCGGCGGGTTCTGGTGGGTGAACCGCCAGAAGGAGCAGCGCATCGCGCAGACGCGCGCGGCGGTCGAGGCCGCGCACGGCGAGTCGATCCAGGCCGGGCAGGCGGGCAAGCCCGAGGAGGCGCTGGCGTCGGCGCGCCGCGCCCTGACGCTCGCGGAGAACGGCGATGCGGACGCGGCGCTGCTCGAGCGCGCGCGGAAGTTCGTCTCGAAGGCGGAGGAGGACCTCGGCGCGGTCGAGCGCGAGCGCCGTCTCGTCGAGCAGGACCGGACGCTGCGCGAGCGGCTCGTCGGTCTCCGGCTCGAGCAGGTCGCGACGATCAGCAACAACCAGCGCGAGGCGGAGCTCGACGAGCGGTTCGCGAAGGCGTTCCAGGACTACGGAGTCGACCTCGCGAGCGCGGATCCCGTGCCGGCGATGAAGCGCATCCGCGAGCGCGACATCGCGGAAGAAGTCGCTCTCGCGCTCGACGACTGGGCGCGGATCCGCCGGAAGGTGCAGGGCACGCGCTCGGAGAAGGCCGAGAACCTGTACTACATCGCGATGGACCTCGATCCCGAGCCGAGGCGCCAGCGGATGCGCAAGGCGATCCAGGAGAACGACCTCGCGACGATGCTCGACCTCAGCTCGCCCGAGAATCTCTCGAAGCTGAAGCCGGGATCGATCTGGGTCTTGAGCGCGGCGCTGTGGGACGGATTCCCGGAGCGGCGGCCCGAGGTCTACACGATGTACGACCAGGCGGTGCACCTCTACCCCGGCGACTACGTCCTCCAATCCGTCGGCGGCATCATCTACCGCCTGGCCGGCCGCCACAGCGCGGCGCTCGCGTGCCGCACGTCGGCGCTCAGCCTGCGACCGGGAGACGTCGACGCGCAGATCGGCGCGGCGGACGCGCTGTTCTTCCTCGGACGCGTCACCGACAGCGAGGGTGCGTACCGCGCCTGCGTCGCGTCGAATCCTTCGAACGCGGAAGCGCGCTACGGTCTCGCCTGGTGCTTCCTGCAGCTCGGGGACTACGACGCCGCGCTGTCGTCGGTGACGCGCTCGCTCGAGCTCGAGGACAACGCCGCGCGCCGCCCGGACCTGCTCTCGATGCGATTCCTCAAGGGGCTCGCGACGCGGGACGAGATCGAGCGCGCGGTGACGGTCGAGAGCTCGGTCGATGCGGTCCTGACGTTCCTGTTCCCTCTGGTCGATCACCCGGATCCGAAGCAGCGCGACCCGGAGTTCGTGCTGCGATTCATGGCGGAGCGCGCGGAGCTCGCAGCGAGGGACTGGGCGTGGGTCCCGACGGCGGTCGCGAAGATCCGCCTGGAGGACTGGCCGGGCGCGCTGGCAGCGCTCGAAGGACACTTCACGACGCCCACGTCGCTCGTCGTGACGCCGAACGCCTTCGATTTCATCCGAGCGCTCGTGTACGCCAAGCTCGGCCGCGCCGACGCCGCGCGCGAATGCTACGCGCGCGGGATGGCGGAGTGGGACGTGCAGACGCGCGGCGATCCGGCCGCGTGGGAACGTTCCGACGTCATGCGCTGGCGCAAGGAAGCCGACGTCGCGATGGCGAAGTAGCGGCGTCCGTCATCGGCGACGCTCTTCGACCTCCCGCTTCAAGTCCTTCCGCGCCACTTTCCCGCGGTCGTTCTTCGGCAGCGACTCGCGCCACTCGAACCAGCGCGGGTACTTGTAGGGCGCGAGCTTCCCCTTTACGTGCGCCTTGAGCGCGCCGGCCGTCTCCTCGCAGCCCTTCCATCCCGCGTTCAGCACCACGAACGCTATCGGCTTCACCAGCTTCTCGTCGTCCTCGCGACCGACGACGCACACCTCCGCCACTGCGGCGTGGTCGAGCAGCGCGTTCTCGATCTCCAGCGGCGACACGAAGATCCCGCTCACCTTCAGCAGATCGTCGTCGCGGCCCTCGTACCAGTAGTAGCCCTGTGCGTCGCGTCTGAAGATGTCCGCGGTCGTGCACCACTCGCCCTGGAACGTCTCGCGCGACTTCTTCTTGTCGCCCCAGTAGCACAGCGCCGTCGAGCCGCCGCGCACGCGCAAGCGCCCGGGCTCCCCGTCCGCGACGCGCGCGCCGTCCGGGCCGACGATCTCCGCTTCGTAGCCGGGGACGATCTTCCCCAGGCTCCCGAGCTTCACGTCGCCCGGATAGTTCGAGATGTAGATGTGGAACATCTCCGCCGAGCCGATCCCGTCGAGGATCTCGACGCCGGTGCGCTGCTTCCATTCGGCGTACAGGTTCGGCGGCAACGCCTCCCCCGCCGAGAGACAGATCCGCAGGCTCGCGAGGTTCGTGTCGGCGATCCGCGGCGAACGCAGCATGTTGTTGATCATCGTCGGCACCGTCGTCAGGAACGTCGGACGGTGCCGCGCGATCTGGTCGAAGAGCTCGTCGGGCGTCGAGCGGCCCGGGAAGAGCACGATGCTCGCTCCGACCCGGAACGGGAACATCAGGTTCGTGCCGGTCGCGTACCCGAAGAAGAGCTTCGGCACGGAGAGGCACACGTCGCTCTCGCGGTAGCCGGCGACCTGCAGCGCGTAGTTCTCGGCGCTGAAGGCGAAATCGGAGTGCACGTGGACGCAGGCCTTCGGCATCCCCGTCGATCCGGAAGTGAACAGCCATCCGGCGAGATCGTCGGGTCCGGTCGGCTCGAGCGCCGCGAGCTCCGAGTCCGGATCCTCGCGCGCGAGCGCCTCCTCGTACGGCGTGCAGCCGTGCGCGTCGTTCCCGACGACGAGCGCGGTCTCGCAGAAGCGCGCCGACGCGAGCGCGGGCCCGATCTCGGGGATGACGTCCTCGTGCGTGACGACGACGCGCGCCTTCGTGTAGTCGAGGTACCTCGCGTACTCGTCCTTCTTGAGCAGCGGGTTGACCATCGCAAACACGGCGCCGGCGCGCAGGACGCCGAACCAGGTCTCGACGAACTCGATGCCGTCGGGCAGGACGATCAGGACGCGCTCCTCGGGTCGGACGCCAGCGCGGCGCAGGGCCGCGGCGACGAGCTTCGCGCGCGTCGAGACCTGCTCGAAGGTCCGTGTCTCTTCGCCGCAGCGAACCGCAACCTTCGCGGCGCGGCCTTCGCGCAGATTGCGGTCGAGGAAGTCGTCGCAGAGGTTGAAGCGGTCGGCCACGCGTCACTTCCCCGCGCGCACGGCAGCCTGGATCTTCTCGAGGAGGGAGCGTCTCTTCGCGAGACGGGGCGAATCGGTCGGAGTCGAATCCACGAGCTCGCGCGCGAGCGGTTCGGCTTCCGCGAACCGGCGATGCTCGCGGAGGAAGCTGGCGAGGAGGTCGATCGACTCCAAGGTGCGCGGATGCTTGTCGCCGAGCTTCGCGCGACGGCCGGCGAGCGCCTCGCGGTACAGAGCCTCGGCCTCCTGCTCCAGCCCCTTGTCGTCGCGGAGGCATGCCAGCGTGTTGATCGTGTCGAGCGTGTGCGGGTGATCGGAGCCCAGGGTCTTGCGCTCCGCCGCGAGCGCGTCGACGAGCAGCGGCTCCGCCTTGTCGAGCTTGTCCCACTCGTAGTAGAGGAGCCCGAGGTTGTTCTTCGTGCCGAGCACTTTCGGATGCTCGGGCCCGTAGCGTTCGCTCTCGTGGGCGAGCAGCTCGACGAAGAGCGGCTCCGCGGCCTCGTACTTCTCCTGGAGGCGGTAGAGCTCGGCGACGTTGTTCAGCGCGGTCCACGTCGACGGATCGTCGTCGCCGAGGAGCCGGCGACGCCCGGCGAGCGTGCGCTCGAGGTAGGGAGTCGCGTCGTCGAAGCGATTCGCGTCGAGGTACAGCACCCCGAGCTCGTTCATCGTCGTCAGCATGCTGAGATCTTCGCGCCCCGGCTCCGGAAGGCTCGCGCCGATCGCCTTGAGATAGGCGCGCTCGCCTTCCTCGAACCGTCCTTGCTGCATGAGCGCGATGCCGAGGTTGTGCCACGAGCCGACGCGGATCGGGTCGTCGGCAGCGAAGACGCGATCGCTCGTCTCGCAGGCTTCGCGCAGGAGCGCCTCGGCCTCGGCGAGCGCGCCCTGGTCGATGCGGAGGAGCGCGAGGCGGTTGAGCGAAGTCACGCGGTCCTCGCCGTCGCGGCCGAGATGCTTCTCCCGAAGACTCAGAGCCTGTTCGAGTTGGATCTGTGCGTCCTTCGTGCGCCCGAGACCCTGGTACGACCGGCCGATCGCGTCGCAGAGCCGCGCCTTCAGGATCGGATCGAGCTCGGGACCCGACGCGAACTCGCGCACGCTCTGGTCGAGCACGTCCTCGACCGTCGGAGGCCGACCGCCCGAGCGCGAGGGATCGACGGACCGGAGGACGTCCGCGAGGAAGTCGGTGATACGCTCGGCGGCCGCGCGGTCGGCCACCGACTGCGCGCGGTCCTTCTCCGACTGCGCGCGGTCGCTCTCCGACTGCGCGCGATCCTTCGCCGACTGCTCTCGGTCCGCCTCCGACTGCGCGCGATCCCGCGCGGCGCGCGCTTCCGCGTCGGCCGCCTGCTTCTCGCGAGCCGTCGCGAGCTCGGCCTGCTCCGCGGCGTGCTGATTCGCAGCCTCCGTGAGCTCCGTCTGCGCGGCGAGCGCGGCGGCCGCGCGCTTCTCGTGCACCGCGCCGCGCCACCATCCCGCGGAGCCGACTACGACGATCGCGCCGATGCCACCGATCGCAATCCAATTGCGCGAGCCGCTCACGACGCCGAAAATACTGCCGCGGAGCCGATCGATGAAGTCTTCTTCCAGAACCCTGACCGCGCTCGCGAGCGGAGGGCTCCTGCTCGCGCTCGCGGCCTGGCTCTTCGTCCGCTCCACGCCCGAACGGCTCGAGCCGCCGGCCGCGGTGCCGGGTGCGCCTGCATCCAAGGAAGCTCTCTCGAAGCCTCCCGAGACGGCGGCGGCGCCGCGCGAACGCGTCGAGCACGCCGAGTCGGCGCCGCAGACGATTCCGCCGAAGCGCCTGCGCGGGCTCGTCCTCGACGAGGAGACGGACAAGCCGATCGAGCGCTTCGTGATCATCCACTCCGCGGTCGGCGAAGGTCACGCGTACGTCGACACGATCCTCGGGTTCGAGGATCCCGAGCCGAGTCCGTCGACCGCGTTCGCGACGCCGGACGGACGCTTCGATCTCGCCCCGCTCGACGGGAAGCCGCAGAGCTTGTGCGCGTTCGCCGAGGGCTACGCGCGGTCGGACCCCGTGGTCGCGGCGAGCGAGGACGTCGTGATCCGCCTGCACCGCGCCGCGATCGTCCGCGGTCGCGTCGTCGATCCCGCGACCGGCGTTCCGGTGCAGAACGCGCTCGTCGGATGGATCGACCGCAGCGGGAAGACGCGCACGGGTCCGCTGGAGCGTTTCGAGCGCACGGACCAGCTCGGCCGTTTCGTGCTCGGTTCCGTCCCGCTCTCCGCGCGCAGGATCCTCGCCGGGCGCGAAGATCTCGGCGAAGGGCTCTCGGAGAACCTCGAGCTCGAGGCCGGCGAGCGCGCGCAGGAGCTCGTGCTCAACCTCCCGCGCTCGGGCGGCTAGTGTCCTGAGTCGGGAGTTCGCCGGCACGATCCGCCGGTCTGTGCGTCCCTGACGGCGTTGCGCATCCTCCGAGATTTCACCGGAGTCACGTCGTCGGCGCGCCTCGCCGGGAACGCCGATCCCGGCGGCTCGTGCCAGCGAACTCCGAAGTCGGGGCACTAGGCCTCTCTCCGAGTCCGACCAGCCCGTGACGGCGCCATCCGACTCGAAGGAGCCAGGTGCGCGCCGTCGCGACCGCGGATCGCGACGCGAAGACGAGTTTGCGGCTCCAGCCGTCGAACCAGCGCCCCGACGAGTAGAGATCGATTCCGGACAACCGCAGTCCGTGACGGCGCGCGTTGAGGAGAACGTAGACGAGCGCGGCGCGCACCTCGCGCGGCGACCGCAACTGCCGGGCATGGTAGCGGTCGGCGAACACGGCACCCTTGCGAACCCAGAGCCGGTTGAGAGCGCGTGCGACGCGCACGAGCAGGCCCTGCATCTCCCGCGAGAGGACGCTTCGGTCGTCGGCCTCGGCGATCAAGTGGACGTGGTTCGACTGCAGTGAGTAGTGCGCGAGCCGGAACTCGTGGCGTCCGCGCGCACGCGCTGCGAGGAAGCAGCGCTCGATCACCGCGCGAGCGGCGTCTCTCCGAAGATTCGGCAGACCTGCGTGCAATCTCAAGGTGACGTGGACGGGGTGGCTCGCCGCGAGCGCCTCGCGCGTCCGATGAGACACGCGACGCCGCGGCGCGGTGCGCTTCCGCCCCGCACCTCGGCGACGACCTCTCCAAGAGCGGAACTCGAACTCGTCCTGGCGCACTCGATCGCTTCGGCGACGCATGGGTGGGATTCGTTCTCACTCCCATGACTCGCGTTGTCCGCTCGAATCGCAAAGAAAGTCGAAGAAAGTCTTGAGGCATTCGAAAAAGTTCGGGTGCATCCGAACTCGAGACGACTCGACCGCAGAGCGCGCCATCTTGATTGCGCAGTGATTCGTCGCGCAGCCGCTCGTCTCGACGGACGACGGCATCGATCTCTCCAATCTGCAGCTTGCGAAGCGATTCACGATCAGCATCGGCCTCGCCGAACTCGAGACGACTCGACCGGAGAGCACGCCGTCTTGATTGCGCAGTGATTCGTCGCGCAATCGCTCGTCTCGACGGACGTCGGCATCGATCACGCGAATCCGGAGCTTGCAACGCGATTCACGGTGAGCATCGGCCTCGCGACTTGCCGCGAAGGGACCTGAGGTAGTGGCCTCATTCGAACTCCAGCGCCGACGACGCGACTCTCACTTGAGTCCCTGAGGAGGCTCAACGCCGCAGGCACGCGCAGATCGGCGGTTTGTGTCGGGGAACTTCCGACTCAGGACACGAGTCACTTCGCGTAGTCCTTCGCGAGCTTCTCGAGGCTCTCTTCGAGCTCCGCCCGCGGGAGCCAGCGTCCGCGCACCATGACGCCGAGAGGTGTCTTCGCGTTCGCGACGGCCTCGAGCGGGTTCTTCTCGAGAAGCAGGAGGTCGGCGCGCCGTCCGACGGCGACGGTCCCCCACTCTTCGCTCGCGTGCATGAACTCCGCGGCACCGGAAGTCCCGGCGCGCAGCGCCTCGTACGGCGACAACCCGGCGGCGACGAGGTTCGCGAGCTCCTCGTGCACCGCGAACCCCGCGATCACGAACGGATTCGCCTGGTCCGTGCCGAGCAGGATCCTCGCGCCGGCCTTGTGCAGCACGCCGACCGCGCGCATGCGGTGCGGGTCCGCGACGTGGGACGCGCCGACGAAGTCCGCCGACATCCACTTCTCGTTCGCCTCGGTCGGACCCCAGGCCGAGCGCATCAAGGGCGAGACGTACTTCATGTACGGGCCCGCGAGACTCTTCGTGCGCTCGTCGCCGGTCACCCACTTCTGGTACACGACGAGCGTCGGGCAATTCCACGTGCCGGCTTCGATCTCGCGCCTGGCGAGCTCCGCGACCTTCTTGTCGTCGATGTACGGCCAGGCGTTCGGCTCGGTCCGGAACGAGATCTTGCCGATCTGCGGCGAGCCCTCCGCCTGAGCGGCGGCGGCGAGGCCGTCGAGGTGCTCGATCGACTCCTGGTGCGACTCGATCACGTGCTCGAGGCCGACTGCCGAGGGCACGTGGCCCATCACGCGCATGCCGTGCTTCTTCGCCGCCGCGACGAGCGCGTCGTAGCAGGGCAGCGTGAGGCGCGCATAGACCTTGAGGAAGTCGTACCCCTGCTCCTTCTGCTCGAGCACGACCTTCTCCGCGAGAGCGGGGTCGGTGAGCACGGTGCTGCCGGGCCAGACGGGCGGATCGCCGTCGATGATCGGCCCTGCGGTGTAGATCGTCGGGCCGAGGAGCTCGCCCGCGGCGATGCTCGCACGCCACTGCAGCTGCAGCGGCGATCCGAACATGTTGCGCACGGTCGTGACTCCGTTCGCGAGGAACAGCGCGAATTCATCCTGGATCCAGGCGTGCACGTGCATGTCCGCGAGGCCGGGCATCAGGTACCGACCCTTGCCGTCGATGCGCACCGCGCCCTCGGGCACCGCGACCTCCTTCGTCGGGCCGACCGCGGCGATCCTTCCGTCGCGCACGAGCACGGTCTGGTCGTGGAGCACGCGCTCGCGATCCATCGGGATCACGTCGACGCCGGTGAAGGCCGTGACGGGCGCGTCGCCGTGCGACGCGAGGGCGAGGAACGCCAGGACGAGCGGCGTGATCATCGGGGTTCTCCGGCTGTCATCCAGCGTTCCATCCCCTGCGCGACGAGGAACGAGCGCATCTCCTCGCGCGAACGGCCCAGCTTCGACGACGCGTCGATCAACGCGTCGAAATCGACCGCGTACCAGTTCCTGCGACGCGCGTCGCAGAACCCGGCGACGTTCAACGGCTCGATCGCGTCGACGACGCGCGCGCCGAAGCGCGCGAGGTCCTCCGCGTCGATCGCGTCCTTCCGCGCGAGCCGATCGGCCTCGCGCACGCACTCGGTGAACGCGCGCGCGTACCGCGCGTCGCGGTGGCACAGGAAGCCGTTCGCGCGGCCGCGGTCGCCGAGGCGGTAGCACACCTCGCTGAAGCTCACGGAAGCGAGGTAGCAGCTCGCGAGGCCTGAGAAGAGCGGGAAGTGCCGGAACGAACGGTACGCGGCACCGACGAGCGCCGCCGCGGCGTCGGCTTCCGCGAGCGTCTCGCGCGCGTGCTCGCGCATCCGTCCCTCGAACGTGGGCGTCCCCCACGCGTCGCGGATCGCGCGGCCGATGCGATCGACGCCGAGCAGCGCGAGCGGGATCCCGGTCGAGAACAGGGGATCGATCACGGCGGCGGCCGAAGGCAACAGGGTCCAGCCTGGTCCGCTCGCGACCGACGAGCGGAACGGGATGCGCGGCATGTGTCGCCACGGCTCGACCGGGACGGCGTCGGCGAACTGCGCGCGGATCGACGGCAGGCGCTCGAGCATCGCGGGCCACGCGCTCTCTCCCTCTGCCAGACGGTCTTCGAGCGCAAACCCCGCGCTCGTGATCCCGTTGTCGAAGCGGAGGACCCACATCCAGCCGCCGTCGAACACGTGGTGCAGCGCCGCGTCGTCGACCGGGTACGGCGGTGCGCTCTCGTCGACGCCGGGCTTCACGTCCTGCCACCGATTGACGCCGGTGAAGTGCGTGAAGACGGCCTGCGTGGCGGGATACCCGGCGAACGGGGCGCTCGGGAGTCGCAGTTGTTTCGAGAGGAATCCGCGCGGGCCGCTCGCGTCGACGACGAAGCGCGCTTCGACGCGGAGCGGCGCGCCGGCGCGCGTGCCGGAGAGGACGCAGCCCTCCTCGCCGCCCGCGAAGGCGTCGAGCTCGACGCGGTCGACGTACTCGACGCCGGCGGACTGCGCCTCGCGCACGAGGAAGTGGTCGAAATCGGGTCGGTACCAGTGCGTGTCCGCGACGTCGTGGTGCGGGCTCGCCTCAGCGAGCAGCTGGTCGGAGCGATCGTCCGCGGCGGCGAACGGCAGCAACGCGGAGTGGCCGTAGAAGCTGAAGCCGCGCTTCGGGCCGACGCCGACTTCCGGGTACGCGCGCTTCCACGTCCCGTACCGCGCGAGCGGGAGCACGCGCGGGAGCTCGTAGTCGCGCGCGATCGTCTCGAGCAGGATGTTCGACATCGGCGTGCTCGACTCCCCGATCGCGAAGCGCGGGTGCGCGCCGCGCTCGAGCAAGATGGGACGGAGGCCGAGGCTGCGCGCGACGAGCGCCGTCAGCGCGCCGCCGAAGCCGGAACCGACGATCGCGAGGTCGAAGGACCGCATGGATCAGCCGCGACAGGCGTCGCAGGCGACGCGCGGCTCGCGGCGTTGCGTGCGATTCTGCCGCTCCAGTCGACCGCGGCGCGCGGAGAAGCAGCGCGCGCAGTCGGAGAAGCGCTCGAGCTCCCACAGGTCCGCGAACACGCGCGAGCGGGCGCGAGAGAGACCTTCGTCGAACGCCGCCTCGAGTGTCTCGAGGCGCGGTCCGGGTCGAGTCGGGATGAGGCTGCAGACGCTCGCGCCGCACTCCTCCGCGAATGCGAGCGACCGCGAGGACTCCGCGACCGCGTCCGCGGCCGCGATGAACGGCGGCTGGACGAGGATGAACGCGCGCAAGTCGATCGCGCCGCGGCGCAGGAACTCCGCCGCGCGCGCGAAGTCCTCGAGCGTCATGCCCTTTTCGAGACGCGCGAGCACGGACGCGTTCGCGATCTCGAGCCCCATCGCGACCTCGAGCCGCCCTTGCAGGAGGTCGCGCAATCGCAGCGCGCTCTCGCCGACGAGCGCCGGGTGGCACTCGACGATCACGCGTTCGAACCCCGCGAGCGCCGCGGCGATGCCCGGATGGTCGCCGGTCGGGATCGCGCGCGGATCGAAGAAGCTCCCCGCGTTGTACAGCTTGATCCAGCGCGCCGGCGGGAGCTCCGCGAGCGCCGCGCGGATCTGGCGCTCGATCGCGCCCGCGGGCACGGTCTCGTCGAGCGTGTTCTGCCACAGATCGCAGAAGACGCAGCGCCACGGGCACTCGCGGTTCGTCAGCAGGATCGTCGCGACGGGAACCGTGGCTCCGCTGCCGTCCGCCTCGTCTTCCACGAACGCGCCGTAGGCGCGAAAGGGATCGAGCGCGCGCTTCGGTCCGCGCTCGAGGACGACGCTACTCGGCCGGCCCATCGTTCCACATGTCGATCGCGCACCGCCACACGTTGTCGGCGCCCTTGCGCCAGATCGTGACGTAGCGACCCGTCGTCTTCGTCGGCGCGCCGTTCGGACCCGGGACCGTGGAATGCATCACGCCGGTCGTGTAGCCGTGCGCTCCGTCCGGTTCGACGACGACGTCGCGCGGTTCCCAGGAGATCTTGAATCCCGGGATCGCCAGCATCTGGGTCACGAACTGGAGCAGCGCGTCGCGCCCCGAGACGACCGAGCCGCCCGGCGGATACACCTTCGCGTCGCGCGTCCAGAACGACACGATCGTCTCCGGGTCGCGCTTCGAGGCGGCGTCGGACCACTGCTCGTCGCGCTCGCGCAGCCGCGCTTGCTCGGCGGGGATCGCGCTCGGGCTCTGGCACGCGAAGCCGAGGACGAGGAAGGAGATCGAAGCGAGCGTGCGACGGAGGTGCATCGGTGGACCCTTCTACTGCGCGACTTCGTTCGGAATCTCGTTGCCCGAGCGGCGTCGCCGCGTCGGTTCCCAGGCGACGTTCAAGCGCTCCTTCCACTGGTCGAGGAACACCTGGCGGCACCACGCCTTGCTCGTGCGCGAGCGGCGGTGCGCTTCCGTCGAGCCCTGCGCGAGGATGCCGTCCTGGAAGCGGCGCTTCGGCGCGACGGGCATCCGCACTCCGGTCGCGGACTCGACGCCGGCCGCGACGATCGCGCCCTTGAGCGCGTACAGCTTCTCGATGTCGCCGTCCGCGAGCGCCGCGAACGGGATGCGCGCGGCCGACGCGATGACGGAGCGCACCGTGAACGGCGAGAACGCCTCGAATCCCGTGCGGCGCGCGGGCGCGAACGTCCGCACGTACGAGCGCGAAAGTCCGCCCGAATAGGTCTGGCTGTGCTTGATCGCGTCGATCCCCCAGCCTTCCTGGTAGAGCAGCGGATTCCGGAGGACGCTCGAGATCGTGAGATCGGAGTCCTCGACCGGATAGCTCTTCAAGTTCTCGTCGCCGCCGTCGCCGTCGAGGAGGTAGCGCAGGTCGGGGTGGCGCTCGCGCAACGCCCCGAGGAGGAGCATCGAGGCAGCCGCGCACTCGACGTCGAGCGGGTGGTAGTCCTCGATGACGCGGATCGCCTCGGGGAGGTCGAGCTCCGCGCGCGCGGGCACGATGCGCTCCCACTGCGAGCGCAATCCGAGCTCCGCGACGGTGCGCTCCGCCTGCGCGGCGTCGGCGCCGCCGCCGAGATCGAGCGTGTACGCGCAGAGGCGGGCCGGATCGCGGCCGAGATCCAGCAGTGCGCGGTGCGCGAGAAGGAGGACCGCGGTGCTGTCGATGCCGCCCGAGAACGCGAGAGCGATGCGCGCGTCGGCGGGGATCGCGGCGAGCCAAGTCGTCAGGGCGCGGAGCGTCGCGCGCGCGTAGTCGGCGCCGAGCGCCTCGACGTCGGCGGGTCCCGTCGCGATCTCGGGCTCGAAGAAACGGCGGTAGACGGGGCTCGGATCGGGGCAGCCGATCTGCTCGACCTCGACGAGATGGTGCGCGGGGACGGTGCGCGTGTAGAGCGGGTCGAACTGCCAGCCGATGTTCTCGGACAGGCACCACTCGAAGATCGTGTCGATGCGGTCGGAGACGACGAGGAACGGGCCGTGGAACATCTTCGCCACGAAAAAGCGCAGCGGGAGGCCGATCGTGCGCGCGAGACGGACAGTGTTGCCTTCGCGCGCGGCGACAGCGAAGTGGCCGTCGGTGCGCGCGAGGGCGGCGGTGTCGGCGGTGCGGACGGCCTGCGTGAGGGAGTCGGGAATCGCGTCGGTGAGTGCGACGGTGCAAAGGCCGACAAGGTCTTCGTGACGGTGGACGCCGGGGTGCATGGTGGTGGCTCCGAGGAGGAAGCGCGCCCGCGCGCAGGGTGCGTGCGGGAAAGAATAGCGAACCCGTCGACCGCGGAGCGAACTCACTTCGGATGCAGTGAGTGGCCCGCGCATCGCCGCAGGCCCTGCGTGGCGGGGCCGGGGTCGCGACCCCGATCGCCCCGTCGCGCTTCAGGTCACTTGGTCTCGATCCCGACCACCGTCACGGTCGCGTTCCCGTTCGAGCCGACGGCCCCGACGCCGATCTGGTACTCGGTCCCCCTCCGCAAGAGCTGCGGCGGAATCCTGAACTCGTGGACTCCCGGTTGGAGGTCGATCGTGAAGTTGCTCGGGGGGACGTCCTGTTCGATTTCGATCCAGTAGTGGTCGACGGAAGAATCCAGCGTCCACTCGACGTCGACATTGTTGACGTTCAGCCGAGCTTCGTCAGCTGGACTGGTCAGCTCGGGTGCAAGAGGGACCGAGTGGGACAAGTGTGCGACGCTGGAGAGCATCGTGCCGTCGAAGGCCTGGCCGCTGAACGTGTAGTCGCCTTCGGGATAGGCGAGGAACGCGGTCTGGATGTCGGGCTCGGCTGTCTCCGATTGCATCTCGGTCAATCCGAGCCCCACCGCATCACTGGAGGTCATCTGGTAGACGACGTTGCCGAGCGGATCCTGGATCATCACTTGGTGCAGTCGCAGTTCCGTGTCGCTGAAGAGGATCACGCCGGCATCGAGGTCGGTCGCATTGACCTCGATGGTCATCGAGACCGCGTCGAACGGCACGGTGCCTCGAACCGGGCTCGTGGATAGCGGCGAAACGATCGCGGGGCCGAGAGCAAGGGCGAGAGCGCTCGACGTCAAGAGGAGCTTCAAGTTCAGCATGGAGGTGTCTCCAGAAGGGTGCCTTGCGAGCGAGCGGCTCCGTAGGTCGGGGCACGGACGACCCCAACCCGCGCTTCATTACCCGGCGATGATGGCCGCGATCGCAGCCCTTCGACCCCGCCTCACCGTCCGTCCCAGGACCCGGTGTACTCGCGCTGTCCGGAGAGCGACATCGGCGGGAACACCGGCACTGTGCCGCGGAGCGCGTAGCCCGCGGGCGCGTCCTTCTGCGCGTCGTACGTGAACGACGGGAACACGCCGTCGTTCACGTCGAGCATCCGCAGCTCCTCGGGCAGGAGCTTCCCCGGCGTCGCGCTCGGCTCGAACCCGTTCGTCCGGTGCGCGGGGTTGTAGGACATCAGCGAGTCGCTCGTCTTCATGTCCCAGCCCCACGCATCCGCGTGCGGCAGGCCGAACGCGTGACCGATCTCGTGCTGGAGGCAGGCCTGGAAGCCGACGTCCTCCACGAGGTTGTCCGCCGCGAGGACGACGACTCCGCCTCCGCAGTTCGCCCCGCCGTTGAGCGGCGCGCCGCCGCCCTTCGGCTTCTCGCCCGTCCCGCAGAAGAGGACGACGTACACGAACGGACACGTGAACCGGTCGACGCGGTCGTGCTCGAACAGCTCGAGCACGGCCGCCTCGGATCCCTGGCCCGGAGAGCTCAGGTACTCCTCCGCGCGCATCTTTCCGCGCAGGACGAGAGGCCCGTCTCTCGCGGCGACCTCGAACGTGTCGCGTCCGAGCAGGAGCTCGAGGTAGCGGCTCCTGCACCACTCGAGATGGCGCAGGAGGAGCCGCTGCGACTCCTCCGAGGGTGCCTGCGCGTCGGTCGGCACGAGGAACACCGGCTTCACGCGGATCCGGTGCGGATTCGCGACCGGCGCCGCAGCCTGCGCGGCACAGCCCGCGAGCGTCGCTCCGACGATCCACGCGGTCAGCTGGGAACGCACGCCGGGGTCCTCGTCCTCCGCAATCGCACCGCCGCGACGATCGTCAGGACCAGGAACAAGCATCCCATGACGTAATAGATGGCGTGCTTCGGCGTTCCGGTCCCCGCGTCTCCCCACACGCGGAGCACGACGAACGCGAAGGCGTTGTTCGTGAAGTGGCACAGCGCGGTCGCCCACACGGATCCCGTCTTCCAGGCGACGAATCCGAGCCACGCGCCGAGCGAAAGGACCGCGAGCGAGTGCTGCACGTCGAAGTGCGCGATCGCGAAGTAGACGCTCGTCACGCCGATCGCGACGGACGGACACCAGCGGCGCAGGAGGCCGCGCTGCATGAAGCCGCGGAAGAGCGCTTCCTCGCACACGCCCGGCAGCACGCTCATCAGGAAGCCGACGCCGACCGCGGCGATCCCCTTCGGCTCCGTGAACATCCGCGCCAGCATCTTCAAGGAATCGCTGGGCTCGCGGATGAGCGCGTCCGCGACGAGGCCGATCGCGAACTGGACGCCGAGCGTGCCGAGGACGGCGAGCACGACGAGCGAGAACGGGACCTGCCAGCCGACGAAGCCGAGGCGCGCGAACCAGCGCTCGCGATCGAAGGCGGCGAAGAAGACGGCAGTCCCGAGGAACACGAGCTGGGCCGGGACGATGGAGGCGAAGATCGCGGGAAACGAGGCGATGTGCGCGTCCATCCAGTGCAGGATGTTCTCGGCAGCGTTCCCTTTCGTGATCCCTGGATCGGAGAGGACCGCGACGAGGACGACAGCGATCGCGCTCGCGAAGCCCCCCCCGACCATGCCGACGATCGGCACGATGAGGCTCGGCGAGACCCTGGGCGGAGCAACCCAAGTCCGGCGCGGTGGTCCCGGGGACAGGACGGGCGGCGCCTCGGGTGCCGTCACTTGGGTGAGCCCTTCAGCGCGAACAGGAAAAAGCGGGCTCGAAGCAAGGAACTCCCTCCTGCGAGCGAGTCTAGCGCAGGGGCGGAATCGCCGCTCCTCTTCCTACTTCGCGATCGCCTTCTTCGCCTGGGCTGCGCGTTGCGCGTTGACGTCCACCGTCCATCGATAGCCGCCGGTGTCCGTGAAGAAGAGGAACGGCCGGTTCTCCTTGATGTACGCCGTCGCTGCCTGCGCGTCCTGGTTGCCTTCTGCCAGGTAACGTCCCGCCAGCTTGCGGGCCATCGCGTTCTGCGGATCCTTTGCAAACGCTTCAAGAAGCCAATCCAGGAACGCGGGCTTCCGGTTGCTCAGCTTCATCGCAGCCAGGTCCTGATCGACGACGATCGTCCGCTCGGGACCGCCGACGAGGAACTCCTCGTTCTCGCGGTACCACTCTCGCAGGCGCGCGGGGTCGACGCCGTCCTTCGTCAACTCGGCAGGAAACTTCGGCACGAGGTATCCGGCGAGTCCGTTCTTCTCGTTGACGACGCGCTCCTCGGGCTTCATCGCTTCCAGCATCTCGACGTACTGCTCGAGCCACGTGCGTCCGGCCGCGACCTTCTTCACCAACGGCACCTGGCCGTCGAACTGCTTCATGTAGACGATCGCGTTCAGGAACGCGTGCTTGGCCGGCTCGGTCATGTGGTCCGGAGCGCCGTAGAAACCCCACTGGAGCATGTTGGCCTGGCGGCCGATCGCCACGGCGTGCGCCCCCTTGCTGTTCATTCCTCCGCTGATCCGTTCGCAGTCGGGTGAATCCTCGAGCTCGTGGCCGTCGGACACCATGCCCCAGTCGCCGCCCTTGCCCGAGTCCGGCGTGGACACGAGCCACGTGCCCTGGCCCAGGTAGGGATGATCCGCGTCGATCGTGACGTCCACGCCGAGAGGACCTTTGAAGATCGGATGGTCGAGGCGCATCCCGTGCGCCCGGTTGGCTAGGCACAGTCAGAGCCAGTCGAGCTTGTACTCCATCCGGAGACTCGAGCTGACGTAGTCCATGGCGATGACGGGCTTCGTGAACTCGGGCCCGATCCCGACTCCAGGCATCGAAAGCTCGTTCTCGCGCTTCGGGTAGCCGTCGTTGCCGTACTGACTGCGCCAGTCGGCGATCACGACGTCGTAGTCGCCAGCGGTCCTCATCGACAGCTTCTCGAGATCGATGACGCCGACCTTGTCGAACCACACGCTCAGGAACTGCTGGAACGCGTGTTCACGGGAGCCTCCAGGCGAGCCGGCGTAGAGGACGCGCGTCTTGCGGTGGATCTGCCACGCCGCTTCGTCGGTGTTCGTGGACGGGCTCTGCGCTCCGACCGGAGGCAGCAGAGCTGCACCGCACATCGCTGACAGGAACGATTGCCGCATGGGTTCTCCTCCGGGCTGGCGACCCGAGGATGATAGCGCGCGCCGCTACTTCCGCACGCCGTCGGCCTTCCGGCCGCGCTGGTGGAGCACGAGGGACCTGCCGTCGGCGGCGAAAACGACCTTCACCTCGTTGTCGAACGCGGCGCGGAACTCCAGGCCGCCCTGCCACAGGATGCGGAACGCCTCTTGTCCGCTCGCCTGCACGAAGAGCTTCCCTTCGCGCTCGAAGATCTTCGAGTCCATGCCGATGCCGGGGAACACGTAGTCGCCGCTCAAGCGCGTGATCAGCTCCGCCGGGATCGGCTCGTCCTTCGCTTTCTGCGGCTCGATGCCGAGCGCGGCGTAGGCGATCGCGTCCGCGAGCCTCTCCGACGACAGCGCCTCGCCGTTGCTGATCACGGCGACGTGCAAGTCGTCGCCGGGCACCCACAGGAGCATCGAGTTGAAGCCGAAGATGCCGCCGCCGTGCTCGATGCGCTGCTTGCCGGCCCATTCGACGATCTTCAGCCCGAATCCGTACGACGTGTCGTGGCCGTTCGGCAGCACGGTCGACGTCCGCATCCTCTGGAACGATTCCGGGCTGACGACCTTGCCCGAGCTCAACGCCATCTGCCAGCGCACGAGATCGCCGGCGGTCGACACGATGCCGCCCGCCGCGCCCGGCTGCTCCATGCCGAACATCTGGTCGTTGACGAGGCGCTCGCCGTCGAGCGCGTATCCCTGCGCGCGGTTCTTGATCAGGTCGCGGTTCGAGTCGTACCGCGTGCGCGCGAGATTGAGTGCCTTGCACAGCTCGAGTTGCAGCTCCTCGGCGTAGCTCTTGCCCGTGACCTTCTCGATCACCATGCCGAGGAGGTAGTAGCCGGTGTTGCTGTAGTGCCAGTCGGTGCCCGGCTCGAAGTCGAAGGGCGCGTCCTTGACGAAGTCGAGCAACTCGGCGTGCGTCAGCTCGAGCGGCCAGACCTTCTGCCAGGCGTCGCTGATCTCCGTGTAGCTCTTGATGCCCGAGGTGTGCTGGAGGAGCTGCTGGATCGTCACCTTGCGCCCTTGCAGCGGGAACTCGGGCACGTACTTCGCGAGCTCGTCGTCGAGCGCGAGCTTCTTCTGCTCGACGAGATGCATCACGATCGCCGCCGTGAACTGTTTCGTCACGGAGCCGATGCGGAACATCGTCTGCTCGTTCGCCGGCGCGTCGAGCTCCGCGTCGGCTAGGCCGTAGCCTTTCGCGAGGAGGATCTTCCCCCGCTGGGCGACCGCGATCGAGAGGCCGACCCCTCCTGGCTTTGCGAGCTGCTCCGCGGCGAGCGCGTCGATCTTGGAGACCAGCGCGGACGGCGCCGACTGCGCGACCGGCAGCATGAGGGACAGCAACACGGCGAACGTGGGATTCTTCATGGGGCGCGGTCGTGACGGGGAGAAAAGGGGCCGGCTGCGCGGTCGACGTGCATTCATTTCCGCGGCCGTCGGGATAGGCTGAGCGAACGGATCCATGAACCAACACACACTACACCCGGTCGCGTTCCTCCTCCTTCTCCTGTCCGCCTGCGCCACGCGGTCGATCTCGAACCCCGTGAGGCCGTGGGGCAACGGGAATTCGACGTACGACGGAGAGCTGTCCGACCTCGACGTGATCGGCACGGACCTCCCTGGGGATGCCAGTGACGGGACTGGTGAAGTGCGGCTGCGCGCGGGGGAACACGTGCTCGTCGTTCAGTCGGGCGCGCTCTTCCCGGACGAGCAGGTGCTCACCGCCCTGAAGGCACACTTCGACGTCGGCGTCGCGTCCGGAATCCCGTCGCGCTCGACGAGCAACGCGCACGGCATGCGCCAGGCCGCGGCGCGCGGCGGATTCAGCGCGGTGATCGCGTACTGGGGCATCCTCGAGTCGCGCGCGCGGCCGACGGCTGGCCAGGCAGCGGCGTGGTTGCCGATCGCAGGAGTCTTCGTTCCCGACGAACGCCAGGAGATGCGCATCCGCCTGCGCATCGTCGTCGTCGACACGCGGACCGGTCGCTGGCGCAGCCTGCTCCCCGAGCCGATGAGCGACGACCGCGCGAGCTCGATGGTGACGCGCACGAGCGCCGACCGGGAACAAGTGGAGGTCCTGAAGGAAGCCGCGTACCGCACGGGCGTCGAGCTCGTCGCGAGCCAGCTGCTCCAGCCCTGATCGCGCGGTCCCTCACTCCAGGCGATCGAGCGCGCGGAGATCCCCGAGTCCTCTCGCTGAGCGGACTCGCGGACCCCGCCGTCACCGCCGGATCGTCAGTGATTCGGCGTTGCTGACGAACAGGATCCTTCCGTGCCGGTCGAGCAGCACGAACACGTGGTTGAAGGTGTGGCCCACGAGCGTCGCCGCGTTCCAGCGACGGGTGATCTCGAAGATCACGGTCGCCTTGCCCGATCCGTCTAGGTATCCGTGGACCGGCGAGATCGGCGCTTGGCGCGGCTGGCACATCAGGAGCAACGTGTAGAAGTCCGGGTTGATCGGGATCGTCCAATCCCCTTGATGGAAGCCCGGCTCGGTTCCGCTCAACGATCCGAGCATCAGAAACTCCTGCCCTGCGTGGGTCGGTCCCGCGTCGAGCTGGAGCGTCTGCGTCGCCCGCTCGCGGCGTGAGATCTCGTTGACGTCGGCCGTGAGCGCGTCGACCACAGGCGGCGGCGGCGGCGGAGGCGGCGGCGGAGGCGGCGGCGGAGGCGGCGGCGGAGGCGGCGGCGGCGGCGGCGGCGGAGGAGGCGGCGGCGGCGGCGGAGGCGGCGGAGGCGGCGGCGGCGGCGGCGGCGGAGGCGGCGGAGGCGGAGGCGGCGGCGGGGGCGGCGGCGGGGGCGGGGGCGGCGGCGGAGGCGGAACCGGAGGCGGAACCGGAGGCGGGGGCGGCGGGGGCGGGCGGCGCGGGCAGGACGAGCGCGAGCGCGATCAGCTCGGCGACCACGAGCGCGACCAGGCGCAGCCGCTGATCGCCGACGAGGTCGCCGAACTCGAGCCGCTTGCGCAC
>DASYPQ010000008.1:0-2186 GCA_036006425.1 Planctomycetota bacterium | reverse complement strand
CCCCACGCCGAGGAGCCGCCGGCGGGAATCCGCCGGCGGAATCGGTTGCGCGTTGCTTCACAGCAGCTGTTGCGTCGCAGTGCACGCAACGCAACGGCAGGCGACCGGCAACTCGCAGCCGATTCCGCCGGCTGCGCGCCTGCGGCGAGTACGCCGCAGGCGCGCATCCGGCGGTCTTAAACCGGAAAGACCGCTACAGCGTTCCGCCGCCGTCCGCGTCGCGGTGCATCGCCTTTGCGCTCGCCGTCGGCGGGAACACATCCGGCTCGAAGCTCCCCCGCCAACCCAGTCGCTCGCGCAGACGCTGGAAGAAATCCTCGCCCGGTCGCGCCAAGAGCGGCCACGCATCCGGATGCCGGCGCAGCCGCACCGCATCCCCTTCCTTCATCGGATAGAACCCCTGGCCGTCCACGACGAGCGTCGTGATCCCGCTCGCGCTCGTGATCGACAGCGACAGCTCGCTCGCGGACGGAAGCACGATCGTCCGGTGCGAGAGCGCCTGCGGGCAGATCGGGGTCACGACCAGGTCCTGCATCGTCGGGGCGAGGATCGGGCCGCCGGAGGCGAGCGAGTAGGCGGTCGAGCCGCTCGCGGTCGCGACGATCAGCCCGTCGGCGCGGTAGTTCGTCACCCACTCCGGGCCGATCTTCAGCGCGATCTCCAGCAGTCCCTGGAACGCGCCGCGCGTCAGCACGACGTCGTTCAGCGCGATCCCGCGGACGATACCGCCGTCGGCGGCGACGAGCTCCGCCTCGAGGCGCAGCCGCGGCTCGACGACCGTCCGGCCTTCGAGCACCTCCGCGAGCGCCGCCTCCCAGTGTCCCGTCTCCGCCGACGCGAGGAATCCCACGCGTCCGAAGTTGATCCCGATCGTCGGCACCGGCGTCGCGCCGAAGGCGCGGACGGCGCCGAGGATCGCGCCGTCCCCGCCGAGCACGACGAGCAGGTCGGGGACCGGCTCCCCTTCCGCGCCCGGGACCTCCATCCGCCTGCGGTAGTACTCCCGCGCGTCCGCCTCGACGGCGACGCTCTTCACGCGGTCCGCGAGCCAGGGCGAGAGCTGCGCGAGGATCCGTCGCACCTCCCGCTTCTCGGCGTCGGCGAGCACGAGGACGCGCTCGATACGCGCGCCGAGCTTCGTGGTCTTCGGCATCGGCTAGACGAGCGACGGCGCGAGCAGCGCGCGGACGGTGCGTTCGATCCCGTCGGCGTCGAGGCCGAGCTCCGCAAGCTGCTCCTCGCGCGTCGATCGGTGCTCGATGAAACGGTCCGGCACGGCGAGCACGCGCACGCGCGCGTTCACCTGCGGGAGCTGGTTCAGCGCCTCGAGGACCGCCGATCCGAATCCGCCGGCGCGCTGGTGCTCCTCAGCGGTGACGATCCAGCGCGCGCTCTGCGCGTGCCTGGCGAGGAGCTCGACGTCGAGCGGCTTCACGAAGCGCGCGTCGACGACACCGACCGCGACCCCGCGGCGCGCAAAGCGCTCCGCGACCTCGAGCGCCGACTGCACGAGCGCGCCCGACGCCCAGATCCAGATCGCATCGCCTTCCGCGAGCACCTCGGCCTTCCCCGGGAGCATCTCGCGGCGCTCGCTGCGGTGGATCTTCTCGACGGCCGGGCAGTTGTCGCGCGGGAAGCGCAGGAAGAACGGGCCGTCGTGCCGGCAGCCGAGCTCGAGCATCCGGTCGACGTCGCTCGCGTCGCGCGGCGCGCACAGGACGACGCCGGGCAACGTGCGCAGGTAGGCGATGTCGAACACGCCGTTGTGCGTCGGACCGTCCTGTCCGACGAGGCCGGCGCGGTCGAGCGCGAAGACGACGGGGAGGCCCTGGAGCGCGACCTCCTGGAAGACCTGGTCGTACCCGCGCTGGAGGAAGGTCGAGTAGATCGCGGCGACGGGACGGAGCCCGCCCTTCGCCATGCCCGCGGCCATCGCGCACGCGTGCTGCTCGGTGATCCCGGTGTCGTGGAAGCGCGCCGGGAAGCGCTCGGCGAACGCGTCGAGCCCCGTGCCCGAGGGCATCGCGGCCGTGATCGCGTGGACGCGGACGTCGCGCTCGGCGAGCCGGATCAACGCGTCCGAGAACGCTTTCGTGAACGCCGGCCCCGACGCCGGCTTCTCTCCGGAAGGAACGACGAGCGCGGGCTCGACCTTCTTCGCGCCCGTCTCCGCCGGTTTCGTCGCT
>DASYPQ010000007.1:0-60920 GCA_036006425.1 Planctomycetota bacterium | reverse complement strand
GTGCCGCGACAGTCTGTCACGACGGTACCGAACCAGGTACGTTTTCTCGCAGTGCGGAGGAGCGACGCCGCAGCATGCCGCGGCTCCGCGCCGCACTGCGAGAAAACGTACCTGGTTCGGTACCGTCGTGACAGACTGTCGCGGCACCGTATGCTCGAAGTCTGCGTCGACTCGATCGCCGGGCTTCTCGCGGCGGAGGCGGGAGGCGCGCAGCGGATCGAGCTGTGCGCGCGCCTCGATCTCGGGGGTCTCTCGCCCGCGCGGGAGCTCCTCGACGCGGCGATCGCGCGGACGAAGCTCCCGCTGCACGTCATGGTTCGACCGCGCGCGGGCGACTTCGTCGCGACCGCGGCCGAACTCCTCGCGATGGAGGCCGAGATCGCCGGCCTGCGCGACCGCGGCGGCGTCGCCGGCGTCGTCTTCGGCGTCCTCACACCCGCGGGCCGAGTCGACGTCGCGGCGACCCGCCGCCTCCTCGCCGCCGCGCGCCCCCTCTCCGTCACCTTCCACCGCGCCTTCGACGCCGCCGCCGACCTCGACCAGGCCCTCGAGGACCTGGTCGAGCTCGGCGTCGATCGCATCCTCTCCTCGGGCGGCGCCGCGGACGCCTACGCCGGCCGCGCGCGCCTCGGGGAGCTCGTCCGGCGGGCCCGCGGCCGCCTCGTCGTGATGGCCGGCGGGGGCGTCCGACCCGGGAACGTCGCCGCGATCCTCGCCGAGACCGGGGTGCTCGAGGTCCACGGATCGGTTCCTCTGCGACTTCCGGGAAGGGAGGGATACCGCAGATCGTCGCAGGAGTAGAGATCCCCCGCGTGCTCGCCCTCCTCATCCTCTGGCTCGCGGCGGCCCAGGCTCCCGACGTCGACACGGACCACGACGGCCTCTCCGACTTCGACGAGATCCACAAGTACTTCACGGACCCCACGAACGCCGACTCGGACGGGGACGGTGTCCCCGACGGCGAGTGGGACGAGCGGCGCGAGTTCACCTACACGGTCCGCACGATCGTCCGCGTGCTCCCGCCGGTGACCGACGACGTCCTCCACGACGACTACCAGGACGCGCGCATCCTCGAGCGCCGGCCCGGTCTCGTCGAGCTCGAGGTGATCCACTACCCGCTGAACACGGTCGCCGAGGCGATCACCGCGGATCCCCACTGGCGCGAGCACGTCGCGGGCATGCACCGGTGGACGGAGCCCGGCCCGACGGCGAACTGGGACGGCGCGATGCGCAGGAACCTCTTCACGGAGCTCGCCGCCGACGGCATCGACGCCACGGTGCTCGACGACCGCGCGCTCGTCGAGCGCGCGTCGCGCTGGCTGCTCCAGCGCGCGCGGTACGTCGACGGCTTCACGACGTTCTGCTCGTGGTTCCCGCACGGCAAGGCGGCGGTCTACCCGGGCCTCGAGGACGTCGTCGCGCGCGGCATCGCCGACAAGTCGCTCTCGACCGAGGACCAGTGGCAGCGCGAGCTCTTCGCGCGCGGCATGTTCGAGCACCGCGTGCGCGGCTCCTGCACGTCCTCGGCGATCTACCTCGACGGCTGCCTGCGCGCGCTCGGCGTCCCGACGCGCGTCGTGCTCGGCATCCCCTGCATCGATGCGAGCGACGCGAAGGAGATCGAGATGCTGAAGCGCGGCATCACGCACAAGGGCGTGCGGCGGATCGTCCTCCAGGCGCTCGAAGGCCAGCGCGGCGCCTGGATCTCCCACACGTTCGACGAAGTGTGGGTCGCGGGACGCTGGCGCCGGCTGAACTACGAACGCCTCGGGCAGAACATCCTCGATCCGCAGTACCTCGGGCTGATGACGCACGTCGCGACGTTCGGGGACTGGGCCGACGGCGAGATGGCGAAGACATGGGGTGTGCGCCAGGCCAAGGAGACGCCGCACGACGACGTGTTCGCCGGTCCGAACCCGTACTCGACGGTGTCCGTGTCGGACCGCTTCGGCGTCCACGCGCAGATCCCGAACGACGCGCTCCTCGGGCCGGACGAGCTCCAGGTGCTCACGATCGAGAAGGCGTACGCGTGGTCCTCGCCGGAGCGCAAGGTCTCGATGGATCTGCGCGACGACGACGTCGCCGGACATTTCCTCTTCCACGTGCGCGAAGGGAAGCCGGGCGTCGGCGGTCGGCAGTACCAGGCGTTCTGGAGCTCGTGCTCGAAGGACTTCCTGCTGCGCTCGCCCGGCAAGCCCGACGTCCGCGCGCGCGCGACGCGCGGGTACTGGGTCGATCCCGATCACGGCATCCAGGAGTTCCATCTCCAGGTGGAATCGGACGAGCTCGCGCGGATGGAGCCCGGCGTCTCCTACGCACTCTTCCCCGTCCAGAAGGACGAGGAGTTCCGCTGGGAGCTCGCGGGCGACGTCGAGCTCGCGCGCCCGTAGCCTGCGCGAGAGCCCGTAGCCTGCGCGAGAGATCGTCTCGCGCGGGCAATCTCTCGCGCCTTGCGCGTGCAATCGCCCGCGCGCGCGCAATCGAACGGCCCCGCCGATCGGAATGGCTCGGGCTCGCGCCTGGGACGTCTCACCGTCGTCGCGACAAGTCAGCGCCAGTTCGGCACCGATGTTGCGTCACCGGCATGGAGTCCGGGTCTAGAGAGGACCTCCATGCCGAAATCCATCCAGCCGTTCATTGTCGCTTTCGTCATCCTCGCCGCTTCCGCGACGGCTCCTTCCGCGCGCGGTCAATGCCAAGAATGGGATCCGACGATCGCCACGGGCAGCGCGGTCGACGCACCGATCGAGGTGATCGCGACGCTCGACGGCGGCACAGGCATCACCCTGATCGCCGGCGGTCACTTCACGACGATCGGCGGCATGGCCGCCCCCGGGATCGCCATGCGGTTCTCGAACGGGTGGCTCCCGCTCGGACAGGTGCTCGCGCAAGGCCCGGTCGAAGCGGTCTACGCGCTCGCGAGCTTCGACTCCGGCGCCGGGCCGGAGCTCTACGCGGGCGGCGACTTCGTCCCGCCTCCGCCGCTCCCGAGCCACGTCGCGCGCTGGGACGGCACGTCCTGGAACGCCGTCGGCGAGACGCTGTCCGACCCGAGCGGGGCCTCGACGGTCTACGCCCTCGCGCCGGGGCACCTCGGCGGCGCGCCCGGGCTCTTCGTCGGCGGCTCGTTCACGATGGCCGGCAATTTCGGCATGAACCACGTCGCGCGCTGGGACGGCGGGAGCTGGAACGCGCTCGGCTTCGGAGTCGACGGCACCGTCGTCGCTCTCCAGATGTTCGACGACGGCTCCGGGCCCGCGCTCTACGTCGGCGGCGTCTTCATGAACGCCGGCGGATTGCCCGCGCGCGGGATCGCGAAGTGGGACGGGGTCGACTGGTCGCCCGTCGGCGGGAGCGTCGACGGCGACGTGAAGTCGTTCGCGGTGTTCGACGACGGCAACGGCGCGGCGCTCTACGCGGGCGGCTCGTTCGTGCACGCCGGTGGAGTCCAGGTGAACCACGTCGCGCGCTGGGACGGAACGCACTGGACCGCGCTCGCCGGCGGCGTCACGCACCCGAACATGACGCCCACTGTCGAGACGCTGAAGGTCGCCGACGACGGCACCGGTCCGGCGCTCTTCGCCGGCGGCTTGTTCGAGAGCGCGGGCGGGACGGCTGCAGCACACATCGCGCGCTGGGACGGCACGGCGTGGTCCGCGCTCGGCGAGGGAACCGACGGGACCGTGAAGCGACTGACGGCGTGGAACGACGGCGCGGCCGGAGGACCGGACCTCTACGCGACCGGGACCTTCACCACCGCAGGCGGCCTCGCCGCGAACCCGATCGCCGAGTGGCGCGGATGCGACGCGGGGACCCCGTTCTGCGTAGCGGACGGTGTCGACATCCACTGCCCGTGCGGGAACGACGGACAGCACGGGCACGGCTGCGAGAATTCGGCGACGACGGGCGGCGCGTTCCTCCACGCGACGCGCGACCTCGGCCTCGATTCGGCCGTCCTGACCGCGAGTGGCGAGACGCCGACGGCGTTGTCGATCTTCCTGCAGGGATCCGTCCAGATCGACGGCGCGCTCGCGTTCGGCGACGGACGCCGCTGCACGGGAGGGATGATGAAGCGCCTCTACGTGAAGCACGCCGTCGGAGGCGTGGTCACGGCGCCCGAAGCCGGCGATCCGTCGATCCCCGATCGTTCCACGAGCCTCGGCGATCCGATCCCGACCGGAGCGACGCGCGCGTACCAGGTCTACTACCGCGATCCGAGCCCGACGTTCTGCCCGAGCCCGCCGGGCGGGACCTTCAACATCTCGAACGGGATCCTCCTCACCTGGTGATCGCGGGGCCGTCGCGGCGGAAGACTTCTTCCATCTCGGCCCACCACGAGCCTTCCGCGCGCGGTTCGAGCGGCTCCTGGAGCGGCGCCGTGTGCGACCACCAGCGCTGCGTGGCGGGATCGCTCGCCATCCGCGCGAGGTCCGCGGCGAGATCGGATCCGACGTACTCGTAGGTCGCGAACAGGTAGTCGCGGCCGTCGTCGAGGCGTCGCCAGAAGATCGAGTAGTCGCGGATCCCGCACGCGTCGATCGTCGCGAGGACCTCGGGCCAGACCGCCGCGTGGAGTCGCTTGTACTCCTCGACTTTCCCCGGTCGCAGGCGAATGACGAACCCGTGCCGCGACACGGTCAGCGGTCGCCGCGCGGCGCGAGGCGGCGGATCCAGACGTTCCGGAAGCGCACGGGGTCGCCGTGGTCCTGGAGGCGCAGCGGACCGGCGGAACCGTGCGCCGCGTACACCGCGAGGGCGCGGTGCGCCGTCGCGCCGAGGAGCGCGTCGTGGTCGTGCACGAGGATCCCGTTGTGGAGGACGGTCATCGTCGCGGGCGCGGCCAGCTTGTCGCCGTCGAAGCGCGGCGCGGTGAAGACGACGTCGTAGCTCTGCCACTCGCCCGGCTTCTTGCACGCGTTGACGAGCGGCGGGTACTGGCCGTAGAGCGCCGCGCACTGTCCGTCGGGATAGGTCGGATTCTCGAAGCTGTCGAGGACCTGCAGCTCGTAGCGCCCCATGAAGAAGATGCCGCTGTTGCCGCGACCCTGGCTCTCGCTCCTCGGCGGCGAAGGCTCCATCCATTCGAGGTGGAGCTGGCAGTCGCCGAACTCCTCCTTCGTCTCGATGTCGCCCTTGCCCGCGGCGATTTCGAGAGCGCCGTCGACGACCTTCCATCCGGCTTCCTTGCCGTCCGAGCCGCGCCACTTCGACGCATCCTTGCCGTCGAAGAGGACGATCGCGTCGCCGGGAGCGCTCGTCGTCGTCGGAACGCCCGTCGTCACGACGGGCGGAGCCGGCCGCTTGCCGTCGTGGACGTGCCACTTGCCGCCGGGGAGCAGCGGCGTGTCGTCGTAGCCGACGGGGTGCTTCTCTTGCAGGGCGAGCGCGAGGACGGCGAGCAGCGGGGCGATGCGGGACATACGGCGGTTCCTCCGGGCGAGGAATGTACTGGATGAGTCCCTATCCACCGCGCGCGTTTGGCGCGATCCTGGACGTCATGAGAGTTCCGATCGTCACGCGCGTCCTTCCGCTCCTCGTCCTCGCCGCGACGCCGACGGCCTACGCCCAGATCCGCTGGACCCAGCTCTCCCCGGCGGCCGTGCCTCCGGCTCGCGGCGCGCCGGCGATGGCCTACGACCCCGACCACGCCAAGATCGTCCTCTTCGGCGGATTCCCGGCCGCCGGCTACCTCGCCGACACCTGGATCCTCGAGGGTCACGTGTGGCGCGAGATCCATCCGCCCGTGTCGCCTCCCGCGCGCGCCGCGGCGGGATTTGCCTGGGACGCCGCGACGCACAAGCTCGTCCTGTTCGGCGGATACGACGGAGTCCACGACCTCGGGGACACGTGGATCTTCGACGGAGCGACCGAGACGTGGACCGACGCGCATCCGCCTGCCTCACCGACGGCGGTCACCGGACCGAGTCTCTTCACCGATCCGCTCCTCGGCCGTGTCGACGCGTTCGGCGGGTTCAACGGGATGTTCTACCAGCTCACGACGTGGCAGTGGGACGGCGCGACATGGCAACAACTCCATCCCACGCACTCGCCTTCCGCGCGCGCGGCCGCGATTGCGGCGCTCGATCCGGTTCACGGCTCGGTCGTCCTCTTCGGCGGCCTCGGCAGCGTCAATCCGAACAACACGTGGCTGTGGGACGGAACGGACTGGATCTCCCAGTCGCCCGGCGTGCAGATCCCGCTGCGTTACAACTCTTCGGCCGTGTTCGACGAACGCTTGCAGCGCGTCGTCGTGTTCGGTGGCGGGAGCGGCGGAGCTCCGTTGAACGACACGTGGATCTGGACGGGTTCGACCTGGCGACAACTCTTCCCGTCGCAGGCGCCCACTGGACGCGAATCGTTCGGCCTCGCCTACGATCGGGCGCTGCGACACACGATCGTCTTCGGCGGCGACCGGTCGGGGAATCTCCTGAACGACATGTGGTGGCTCGACCTGCGGCCGTGAGGGCGCCGGCGTCGACGAACGAGACCGTGCGCGACTGCACACGCCGAGTCATTCCGCACGCGACGGAGCTCCCTGCCGCCCCCGCGCGGGAGTGGCATGCGCCTTGCCCCGCGCGCATCGGATGAGACTCGCCTCGGCTCGCCTGCCCATCCTCGTCGCATTTCTTTCGAGTCCGTGCCTCGCCCAGAGGACCGAACGCGCGAGCCTTTCGACCGCCGGACGCGAAGGCGACCACGGCTCCGGTGGAGGCGGTCCTTCGATCTCCGCCGACGGACGCTTCGTCGCGTTCCAGAGCGCGGCGACGAACCTCGTCCCGCAGGGAGTCGGAGGCGTGCTCGTGCGCGATCTCCGAACGGGGAGGACGGAGCTCGCAAGCGTGAGTTCGTCCGGGACGCCGGGCGACCGTGGCGGCGATCAACCGTCGATTTCCGGGGACGGGCGTTTCGTGGCATTCACTTCGGAGTCCACCGACCTCGTGCCCGGGGACACGAATGCGAACATGGACGTCTTCGTCCACGATCGGCTCACCGGGATCACCGAGCGACAGAGCGTCGCCGCCGACGGCACGCAGGGGAACAAGTACAGCAAGGATCCGGCGATCTCGGCGGACGGACGCTTCGTCGCCTTCCGCAGCTGGTCGTCGAACCTCGTCGCGGGAGACGCGAACGACTGCGAGGACATCTTCGTGCGCGACCGTCTCACGGGAGCGATCGAGCGCGCGAGCGTCGATTCGAACGGGATCGAGGGGAACAACGCCTCCCTCTTTCCCGCTCTCTCGGCCGACGGCCGGTTCGTGGCCTTCTACAGCGTCGCTTGGAACCTCGTCCCCGGGGATACGAACCACGTCTGCGACACGTTCGTGCACGACCGCCGGACCGGCGCGACCGAGCGCGTGAGCGTGGCGACCGACGGAACGCAAGGGAACGACTGGAGCGGCAACTGGTACGGCGGAGCTCAGCCATCGGTGTCGGCCGACGGACGATTCGTGACCTTCTACAGCCGCGCGAGCAACTTCGTCGCCGGAGACACGACCTGGACGATCGACACGTTCCTCCGCGATCGTCTGAACCGGACGACCGAACGGATCGGCAGGCTCGGGTGCGTGAGCTCGATCTCCGCCGACGGGCGCTTCGTCGCCTTCGGCAGCACCGCGACCGACATCATCCCGGGCGACACGAACGGATTCGCCGACGTCTTCGTGCGCGATCGGGAGCTCGGGCGCACGGAGCGCGTCAGCGTCTCGACAGCGGGTGCGCAGGGCGACGGTGATTGCTTCGTCGGCCCGTACGACAACGTCTCGATCTCGGCGGACGGACGGCGCGTCGCGTTCACGAGCGCAGCCACGAACCTCGTCCCAGGCGACACCAACGGCTGGGTGGACGCGTTCGTGCGCGACCGCGGCGACGCGGCCACGTTCGTCCTCTTCTGCGCCGGCGACGGGAGCGGAGCCGCCTGCCCCTGTTCGAACTCCGGCGCGACCGGCCACGGATGCGAGAACTCGGCTTCGACCGGAGGCGCTCTCCTCACGGCAGCCGGCGTCGCGAGCCTCTCCTCCGACTCGGTGCAGCTCACCTCCGCCGGCGAACCCGCGGACGCTTTGTGCGTCGTCCTCCAGGGCCGGACCGCGATCGACGCCCTGAGCTTCGGAGACGGGCTGCGATGCACGGGCGAGCCGCTCGAGCGGTTGTTCGTGCGCCGAGCAGCGGGAGGAATCCTCGCGATCCCGCGCGCCGGCGATGCGAGCCTCTCGTCGCGTTCGGCGGCGCGTGGCGACGAGATCCCCCTCGGAGCGACGCGCAACTACCAGGTGTACTACCGCGATCCCAGCGCGACGTTCTGCCCGAGTCCGCGGGGCGGACGGTTCAACGTCTCGAACGCGATCGCGATCGCCTGGGGAGCTTGAGCCTCCTTCGCATGAGCGGTGTCGGACGCGCTCCCTATCGCCCGCGCGCGTTCCGCGCGAACCTGGAGGTCATGAGACTCCTCCTGATCGCTTTCCTCTTGGCGTCGCCTGGCTACGCGCAGATCCGCTGGGTTCAGCTCGCACCCGCCGCGGTGCCTCCGGCGCGGGGCGGCCCGGCGATGGCGTACGATCCGGTCCATCGCGAGACCGTCCTCTTCGGCGGGTTCGTCGGAGCGAGCACTCTGGCGGACACGTGGGTTCTGCGCGGGCACGCTTGGACGCAGCTGTCACCGCCGGTCTCCCCACCGGCCCGCACCGCCGCCGGATTCGTGTGGGACGCTCCCACGCAGCAGCTCGTCCTGTTCGGCGGCTACAACGGCACGTACCTCGGCGACACGTGGCTCTTCGACGGAGCGACGGGATCGTGGACAGCGGCGCAGCCCACTGCGCATCCACCGGCGGCGACGGGGCCGAGCCTCTTCGTCGACCCGATCGACGCCCACGCGGTCGCGTTCGGCGGGTTCGACGGGCAGTTCTACCAGTTGGAGACCTGGAAGTGGACGGGCACGGATTGGCAACAGCTCCACCCGGCTCACTCCCCGAGCGCGCGCAGCGCCGCGATCGCCGCACTCGATCCGCTGCACGGATCCGTCGTGCTCTTCGGCGGGCTCGGCAGCGTCAATCCGTACGAAACGTGGCTCTGGGACGGGATCGACTGGCTCTCGCAGTCGCCCGGGAACCAACCGACGCTGCGGTACGACTCGGCCGCCGCGTTCGTGCCGACGCTCGGGCGCGTCCTCGCGTTCGGGGGAGGCAGCGGGGGCTTCGCGCTCAACGAGACGTGGATGTGGACCGGATCGAACTGGCGACAACTGTTCCCCGCGATGCCGCCGTCGCCGCGCGAATCGTTCGGCCTCGCCTGGGACGAGGCGCTCGGGCATCTCGTCCTGTTCGGCGGCGAGAGCCACGGGAACGTGCTCGGCGACCTGTGGTGGTTCGATCCGAGGTGAGATACGGTGCCAGGCTCCGCCTCTCAGGCGTCGCAGATCGCGAACGCCTCTTTCAGCGATGCTAGCGGATCCCGCGCGGGCACGAATTCCTGCGCGACGAAGCCCTGGAACCCCGCGTCCGCGATCGCCTTGCAGATTGCGCCGTAGTTCAGCTCCTGCGACGCGTCGATCTCCGCGCGCCCCGGGACTCCACCGGTGTGGAAGTGCCCGATCGAGTCGATGTGGTCGCGGATCGTGCGGATCACGTCGCCCTCCATGATCTGCGCGTGGTAGATGTCGTAGAGGATCTTGACGCGCGGCGATCCGACGGCCTTGACGACCTCGAGGCCGTACGCCATGTGGTCGAACTGGTAATCGCCGTGGTCGACCTTGCTGTTCAGGATCTCGAACAGGATCGTCACGCCGTGCTTCTCCGCGAGCGGCGCGACGCGCTTCAAGCCGGCGACGCAGTTCTTCGCGCCCTCGGCGTCCGCCTGTCCGGCGCGGTTGCCCGAGAACGCGATCGTGTTCGGGATCCCCGCGGCGGCGATCTTCGGCAGGAGCTCCTCGGTCTTCTTCACGAGCGCGTCGTGGTGTTCGACCCGGTTCCAGCCCTTCGCGATGTCGCCCGGACCGTTCGCGACGGCGCACACGAGCCCGTGCTTCTTCGGTGTGCCCCAGTCGGGCTCGTCGAGGAGCTCGACGGAGCTCCCGCCCGCCGCGGCGACCGCGCGACAGAGATCGTCGAGCGGGATCTTGCCGTAGCACCAGCGGCACACGGAGTGGCGGATGCGGCTCTTCGGCTTCTGCAGGCGCGGCGGCGACGCGACGCTGGCGGCGGCGATCGGCGTTGCGCTCGCCGCTGCGGCGAGTGCGGACACGGTCAGGAACTCGCGTCGCTGCATCCTTCTCCTCCTCAACGCGCGAAGAGCGCGTCCATCTGCGCCGCCACGGTCTCGAGCCGTTTCCGATCGCCGCCCGCGACCTCGGCCGAGGCCCAGCCCTCGTACCCGACGCCGTCGAGCGCCTGCATCACCGCCGGCCAGGCGACGTCGCCCTGCCCGAGCTCGACGTCGAAGCCCTTCCACAGGCCTTCGTCGTCGCGCTTCTTGCGGCTGTAGTCCTTGATGTGCAGCCGCTTCACGCGCTTGCCGAGGACCTTGATCCACTGCTCGGGGAAGCCGGTGTTCACGACGTTGCCGAGGTCCATGTGCCAGCCGACCCACGGGCTCTCGAAGAGGTCGACGTAGCGCGCAGCCTCGAGCGGCGAGAGCAGGAACTGGTTCCAGACGTTCTCGATCGAGATCGTGACCTGGAGCTCGGCCGCGAGCGGCAGCACCTTCCGGATCTCCGCCTGCGACCGCGTCCACGCCTCGTCATAGGAGATCTTCGCGTTCACGACGGCCGGGACGAGGAGGACGCTCGTCGCGCGGAAGCGTTTCGCGTCGCGCAGCGCCGTCTCGAGACCGGCGACGCCGCGTGCGCGCACGGCGGGATCCGGGTCGCCGAGCGTGTCCTTCCAGTGCACCGAGTCGACGATGCCTGCGACCTCGAGGCCGGTCTTCTCCATCGCGGCGAGAACCTCGTCGGCGTGGAGATCGGAGGGGCTGTCGAGCTCGACGCCCTCGAACCCGATCGACTTGAGCATCGCGAACTTCTCGAGGAGCGGCTCTGACCCCTCCACCATCCCGAACATGAGCGCCTTGCGCAGTCGGCGCTTTGCCGGACGCACGAGCGCGAGCGCCGCGGCGCCGGCGAGGAACGTTCTCCGGTCGAGCGGGCTCATCGCATCACTCCTCGCACGCGATGCGGAACCCGATGAAGCCCCCGTCGGCGAGCCACCACCTCGACTTCGGGATCTGCGGGTCGCTCTTGTTCCAGGCCGGATTCGCGGGCACGGAAGCACCCGCGTTCGCCCCCTCGGGGCCGTCGCGGTACGACCCGCCGCGGACGACGAACGCCCCGTTCGCCGACGTGCACCACTCCGCGGCGTTCCCGAGGAGATCGTGGAACCCCCACGCGTTCGGCGCCTTCGATCCGATGGGGTGCGTCTTCGCTCCGGAGTTCGACTGCGTCCACGCGGTCGCGTCGAGGTCCGCGGCGCCGCCGTCCGCGCGCGCCGCCGCCTCCCACTCGGCTTCCGTCGGCAACCGGTACTTCTTCCCGGTCGCGGCGGAGAGCCACGCGCAGAAGCTCGACGCTCCGGCCGCGGAGATGGAGATCACGGGATAGCCCGCGTGTCCGAACGAGTGGTCCATCGTGATGTACGGCTGACTCGGCCGCACGATCGCGTCGACGCCGCTCGGGACGCTTCTGTCCTTCTTGTCGAACCCGAAGACGAACGCGTCGTAGACCTCCCAGGGGATCTCCGTCGCGGCGAGGCGGATGCGCGTGCCGGGCACGGGCAGCATCGCGATCGAGACCGACGTGCCGGGGACGTGCTGCTGCAGTGCGCCGGTCGCGGGCGTGTTCGACGTCGACGCACACGCGCCGAGTCCCAGAGCGACGAGAACGGCGGGGCGAGACATGCGGTGTTCCCTAGGGGCGCCCAAGGTACTCGACGAGGTCGCGCAGGTCCTCGCGCGTCACGTACTGCTTCAACCCCTCGGGCATCGCCGAGAGCCCTTTGCGCCGCCCGGCGATCTCCGCGGTCGCGAGGTCGACTTCCGTGCCGTCGGCCTTGCGGACGCGCACGGACTCGGCGCTCTCGCGCACGACGGAGCCTTCGACGTACGTGTCGTCGCTCATCGTGAACACGACGCCTTCGTAGCCGGCGGCGAGGCTGCGGTTCGGATCGAGGATCGACTCGAGGATCTGGAGGCGCGACATCCGATGGCCGATGCCGGCGAGATCGGGCCCGACGACCCCGCCGTCCGTCGCGCCGGCGTCGCTCGAGACCTTGTGGCAGCGCAGGCACGTCAGTGACGCGTTCTCGCGGAACACCTTCCGCCCGCGCTCCAGGTCGCCACCGAACGCGCAGTCGAGGTAGTCCGCCACGGTCGGGTCGACCGCCTTGCGCGCGGCGTCGCGCGTCGCGAGCAGCGTCTTCATCTCCTCCGAACGGCGCGCTTCGGCGGCGGTCGTCAGATCGAGCGCGAGCTCCGGCGGGAAGAGGCCGAGCCGCTGCTTCTCGAACGCCGCGGCGAGCAGACCGTCGGCGGCGGGATCGGCGACGTTCGCGAGGCCCTGCAGCGCGACGCGGCGCTCCTCGAGCGTCTCCGCTGCGAGCGCGGCGGCGAGGAGCGGCACTGCCTTTCCCGGGAACGCGGCCTGGTAGACGCGCAGCGATGCGGCGCGCACCGCGCCCTCGGCGTCGAAGAGCGTCGCCGCGAGCGTCGTCTCGAGGTCGGGAGCAGCGAGCTTGCCGAGCGCCGAGATCGCCGCGGCGCGGAGCACGGGCGGCCGCGCGCGGTCGAGCGCGAGCGCCGTGAAGCGAGGAGCCAGCCCGCGCATCTCCGTCTCGCCGGCGAGGTGCACGAAGGCGGCGGCGACGGCCGGCGGAGCGCAGTCGGCGGCGCTCGTCCCGAGCAGCGGCTCCGCGAGGTGCTCGACGACGCTCGCGAGGAACGCGCCGTCGTGCCCCGGCCGCGGCCGCCATTCCCCGAGGAACGGGTCGCGCCCGACCGGCGCGGTCCAGCGCGCGAGGTGCGCGAGCGCTTCCGCGCGCAGGTCCTCGTCCTGCCGCGCGTCGGCCGCGAACGCCGCGAGATCGCGCGCGCGCTCCTCCCCGCCGAGCGCGTACGCGGCGGCGAGCGCCCGCCGGCCGAACGCGCGCTCGAGCACGTCGCGGCCCGCGAGCGCCGCGGCGAGTCGCGGGAGCGCCGCGGCGATCGGCTCGTCGTAGATCGCGCGCGCGGCTTCGAGGCGCACGAGCGATGAACCGTCGGCGAGGAACTCCGCGATCTTCTCCTCGCCGCGACGCCGCAGGACGACGACCGCGGCGAGGCGCGCGGCGACGCTCGCATCCTGCGCCGTCGCGAGCAGGCGCGCGCTCGGCGCGCAGCCCTCGAGGCCCGCGATCGCGCCGAAACGCAGCACGGGATCGCCTTCTCCCGTGCGCCGCGCGAGGTCGAGGAGCGGCTCGACGGCGGCCGCGCTGCGGATCCGACCGAGCGCGAGCGCGGCGAAGAGGCGCACGCGCGCGCTCGCGTCCTCGAGGAGCAGCACCAGCGCGGGAGCCGCGCGCGGCTCGCGCAGGTCGCCGAGGACGCGCGCCGCCTGCGCGCGCACCTCGGGATCGCCGTTCGCGAGCAGCGCCAGCAGCGGTTCGCGGCTCGCCGCCGCATCGCGCGCGCACCCGACGCCCATCCCCCAGATCCCGTGCAGGCTCGCGAACAGCGACAGCGATCCGCGCGCGACCTCGGCGAGCGCCGTGAAGCCTTCGGTTCCGCGGCCCGCGAGCTCGAGCTCGGCCTCCTGGCGCACGCGCTGGTCCTCGTGCGCGAGCAGGCGGGCGAGCTCCTCGACCGGACGCCGCGCCATCCCGTCGACGAGCAGGCGTTGCACTTCGGCGACGATCGGCTCCGCGCCGTGCGCCGGATCGACGACGCGGTAGATCCGCCCCTTGCCCGGCGCTTCCCAGCCGTCGACCCAGTCCGTCGCGTACATCGCGCCGTCCGGTCCGAAGTCGCAGTCCGTCGCGCAGAAGCGCCACGCGAAATGCGCCGCGTCGACGAGGTCGAACGACGCTCCCTTCGGCGCGAGACGGAACGAATCGATGCCGCTGAAACCGGGCGTCCCCTCGAAGTCGATCAGGAAGAAGCGGCCCTTCCAGGCTTCGCCGAACCCCGTGCCCGGGTACGCGCAGGCACCCGAGGGTCCGTGCGAGAAGTCGGCGACCGGCGGCACGATGTACGCCGCCTGCCCGTCGAAGTGCGGGTACCAGAGCTTCTCGTCGTTCCACGCGCCGCGCAGAACGGGTTCCGTGAGCCACTGGTAGCTGTAGCGCCACCCCGAATCGCCGCCCTGGATCACGTGGACCCACCGCGCCGAGTCGCCGCCGTCCGAGTTGTTGTCGCCGGTGAAGAGGTTCCCGAACGCGTCGAACACGAGATCCTGGGGATTGCGCAGGCCGGTCGCGAACACTTCGAGTCCGCTGCCGTCGAGGTTGCAGCGCAGGACCGCGCCCGACTTCCAGTTGTCGACGACGCCTTCCTTCGTCTCGACGTGGAGCGCGCGGTCGCCGCAGGAGAAGTACAGCTTCCCGTCGGGGCCGATCCGCAGCCCGTGCAGATCGTGCCCGAGCAGCGCGACGTGGAGCCCGTACCCGGTCGAGAGGAGCTCGCGCTGCTCCGCGCGCCCGTCGCCGTCCTCGTCGCGCAGCCTCCACAGGTCCGGGATGCACGTGTAGTAGACGTTCCCGTGGTCGAGCAGCAGCCCCGCGCCGATCCCCGCCGCGGCGGAGTCGAATCCGTCGGCGAACACCGTCGCCGACTCGGCGGACCCGTCGCCGTCCGCGTCGCGCACGAGGCGCACGCGCTCGTGCTCCTTCTCGTACATCTCGCTGAACTTCTCGCCCGCGTGCTTCCGCAGCATCGCGACGCGGTCGGCCACCGTGCGCGCGGCGACGTCCTCGTCGAGCCAGTCCATGTGGTCGCGGATGTCCGTGACGCCCTTGTGGTGGCGGAAGGTCTCGGCGACGAGGAACCCGGGCTTCCCGCCCTTCCAGTCGGGGTAGAGGCACACGGGGTTCGCGAGAAGCGGCTCGGCGGCCCAGAGCTCGACCTTGAACCCGGACTGGACCTGGATGCGCGCGAGCGCCGCCTTGCCTTCGTCCGACGCGGGCGCGATCTTCGGCTCGTAGGGCGTCTGCGCCGCGACCTGGAGCGCGAAGGCGAGGCTCGTCGCGAGCATCGGACTACAGGCCGAGCGCCTTGCCGAACGCGCGCTTCACGAGCTCGATCGTCTTCTTCACGCCGTCGGGCTCGGAGAGCTTCTCGCCCTCGTACTCGACGCCGACCCAGCCCGGGTACTTCGCGTCGACGGCGATCTTCGCCATCCGGAAGTAGTCGATCTTCGTCTCGTTGCCCTGCTCGTCGAAGTCGTACGACTTCGCGCTGAAGGCCTTCGCCCACGGGATCATCTCGGTGACGCCCTGGTAGCGGTCGTAGTCCGTGAAGTTCCCGAGGTCCGGCAGCGTCCCGACGCGCGGGTGGTCCGCCTTCTTCATGACGCCCGCGAGCCACGCGCCGTTCGAGGAGAGGCCGCCGTGATTCTCGACGATCACGTTGAGCCCGTAGCCGTCGGCGACCAGCGCGAGCCGGTGCAGCGAGTCGGCCATGTTCGCGGCCTGCTCGTCGGGCTCGCCGGATCCGTACGCGTTCACGCGGATCGAGTGGCATCCGAGGAACGCGCCCGCGGCGATCCACTTGCAGTGCTTCTCGACCGACGTCATGCGCTCCTTGATGTCCGGCGCGGCGAGCGAGCCCTCCTCGTCGCACATGATGAGGAGACTCTTCACGCCGACTCCCTCGGCACGCTTCTTCATTTCGCCGAGGTAGCCGAAGTTCGTCGCCTTGTCCGCGAAGAACTGGTTCACGTACTCGACGCCCTCGAGCCCGTACTGCTCCTTCGCCGTCTTCGCGAAATCGAGGTGATCGAGCGTGCCGCCGCGGATCGCGCGGTGGAAGGACCACTCCGCGAGGGAGATGCGCGGGAGTTCGGGGGCGCTCGTCCGCGGCGCGCGCAGGAACCGCGCGAGCGGGAGGGCAGCGGCGCCCGCGACGACGGCTCGGCGTGTCGGTTCCATCGGCGGGAGGGAGCTTAGCGACTCGTCGAGGTCACGTCGGGCCAAATCCGGCGCAGCATCGCGACGGTCTTCGCGACCCCCTCCTCCTCCGGCAGCGAAGCTCCGTCGTACTCGACGCCGACCCAGCCGGAGAACCCCGCGGCGACCGCGAGCTTCGCGACGCTCGCGACGCCGGCCGTCGCCTCGTCGCCGCGGGCGTCGAACGCGTAGGAGCGCGCGGTCAACGCCTTCGCGAGCGGCATCATCTCCTCGAGTCCGCGGTCGCGCGGGTAGACCTTCCCCCCGCCGAGCTCGAAGTTGTCGGCGTTCAGGTGCACTCCGACGCGCGGGTGGGCGGTCTTCGCGATCAAGGCCTTCATCCACGAGCCGTCGCACGAGAGCCCGAACCGGTTGCCGACCAGCATGCCGATCCCGTAGCTGTCTGCGATCGTGGCGAGGCGCTGCAGCGAATCCGCCATCGCGTCGAGGTACGGCGCACCGACCCCGGTCCCCTCCGCGCCGACGCTCACCCAGTCGCAGCCGAGGAACGCGGCCGCGACGATCCAGGGGAAGTGGCGATCGATCGCGGTGAAGCGCTCGGACGCATCGCCCGCGGCCAGCGGACCGCGTTCCTCGACCTTGAGGAGCACGCTCTTCACGCCCGCGTCGTCCGCGCGCTTCCTCATCTCGGCGAGGTAGCCGAAATCCGTCGCGCGATCCGGGAAGAAGCGGCTCGCGTGCTCGACGCCGGCGAGACCGAACGCGTCGTGCGCCTTCCGCGCGAGGTCGAGCGGGTCGAGCTCGCGCGCCCAGAAGCGCCGGTGCAGGGACCACGCGGCGAGCGAGATCTGGACGCTCGTTTCCATGGTCGCCGCGGCAGTGTAGCGACGCCCCGCGCGGGCGGTACAGTGACGCGATGATCGGCGTGTGCTCGTGGTCGCTGCGCGCGAAGTCGGCGGCGGACCTCGCCGAGAAGGTGCGCGCCGTCGGCGTCGACGCCGTGCAGCTCGCGCTCGCCGCGTTCCCGACGGACGACGGCGCGCTCGCGGAGGCCGGGATCGCCGTCCGCTCGGGCATGTTCTCGACCTTCGGCGAGGACTACGCGACGCTCGAATCGATCCGCCGGACGGGCGGCCTGCGCCCGGACGCGCACTGGAAGCGCAATCTCGCCGCCGCCGAAGCCGCGGCGCAGACGGCCGAGCGCCTGCACCTCCCGCTCGTCTCGTTCCACGCCGGCTTCCTCCCGGAGCGCCGCGACGCCCCCGAACGCGCGACGATGATCGACCGCCTGCGCCAGGTGGTCGACGTGTTCGCGCGCCGCGGCGTCCGCGTGGCGCTCGAGACCGGGCAGGAGCGCGCCGAAGTTCTCCTCGACGTGCTCGCCGAGCTCGACCGGCCGACCTGCGGCGTCAACTTCGACCCCGCGAACATGATCCTGTACGGGATGGGCGATCCGGTCGAGGCGCTCGCACGGCTCGCGCCGCGCGTGCTGCAGATCCACGTGAAGGACGCGCGCGCGTCGAAGGTGCCCGGAACCTGGGGGCAGGAGGTCGCCGTCGGCACCGGGGAAGTCGACTGGCCCGCGTTCTTCGCCGCCGTGCGGCGCGCGCAGCTCGACGTCGACCTGATGATCGAGCGCGAGGCCGGCGAAGACCGCATCGGCGACATCGCCCGGGCCCGCGTCCTCGTCGACGCCACACGATGAAGCTCGGCGTCGGCGTCGTCGGTCTCGGGTTCATGGGCCGGACGCACGTCGCCGCCTGGCAAGACGCCGGCGGGGCGGGATTCGACAACGAGCTCGTCGCCGTGTGCGACGCCGCGGCCGTGATCGCAGCCGGAGGGCGCTCGGGCCGCGGAAACCTCGAATCGGCGGGCGCAAGCGGCACGCTGTTCGATCCCGCTCGCGTGCGGGCGTACGAGAAGGCCGCCGACCTCTTCGCGGACTCAGGCGTGCACGTCGTCAGCATCTGCACGCCGACGCCGACGCACGTCGAGCTCGCGAGCCTCGCGCTCGCGGCCGGCAAGCACGTGCTCGTCGAGAAGCCGCTCGCGATCCGCGCGGCCGACGCGGAGGCGCTCGCGGACGCGGCGGTGCGCGCGAGAACGTACTGCATGCCGGCGATGTGCATGCGCTTCTGGCCGGGCTGGGCCTGGCTCGCCGAGCGGATCCGCGCAGGGACATTCGGAGCGGTGCAGAGCGCCGTGTTCCGCCGCCTCGGCAGCCGCCCGTCGTGGTCGAAGGGCTTCTACGAGGACTACGCGCAGAGCGGCGGCGCCCTGTTCGATCTCCACGTGCACGACGCGGACTTCGTGCGCTGGGCCCTCGGCGCACCCGCGCGCGTGATCTCCGCGGGGAACCTCGACCACGTGAGCACGGTCTACGCGTACTCGAAGGGCCCGAAGCACGTCGTCGCCGAAGGCGGCTGGGACCACGCCGACGGATTCCCGTTCCAGATGTCGTTCACGGTCGCGTTCGAGCAGGCGACGGCGGACTACGACTTCCGCCGGACGCCGAAGCTGATCGTCGCGCACGGAGGCCGCGTCGAGGAAGTCGCGATCGAGTCGACGACCGGCTACGACGGCGAAGTGCGGCACCTCTGCGACGTGATCGCGGGGAAGACCGATCTCGCGGCCACGTGCGGGCAAGCCGCAGCGCTCGTGCGGATGCTCGAGGCGGAGCGGAAGAGCCTGGAATCGGGCGCGGCCGTGAAGCTCGGGTGACGGCGCGCGTCACGGAATCCAGTTCGCTCCGACACCCTGACTCGCATTGAACGTCGCTCCGTTGCAATGGGCGCTCGCCAGCGGATCCCGGTAGTAAGCCATGTAGAAAAGAGTGATCGGAGCATGCGCGCCGATGTCGTAGCCCGCGTCGAGAGACGCCTGATGGACGGAGCGCGTGTCCACCGGCCCCGGACGGTGGAACACCCCGGCGGGGTCGCCGTTCGCGGCGGAGCCTGCCGGGCCGGTGTAGACGCGCTTCAGAATCCCGCTCACGCAGCGAATCCCGGCTCCGAACACTTGGTTCGCCGTCGCCGTCCCCTGCATGAGGATCGTGAACGCCGTGTTGTTCTCGAAGCTGGACGTGAAGACGACCGTGTCGTGGCTCACCTGCGTCGAGCCCGTCTCCGTGATGTGCGCTCCGCCGGTGACTTGCCCATAGTTGTTGCAACCGCGCCCGTGCGCGCTCGGCGGATTCGCGGGGACGCACGTGGTGCACGCTCGGGTGGCGCCCTCGCCCGGAAAGCAGAACTCCTGCGGGCCGCACATACCGAGACACGAGGGACACCCCACGTTCGCGTAGAGCTTCAGGTAGAAATCCGCGTGGATCGTCCCGTTTCCGAAGTAGCAACCGGGCGGAACGCTCGGCGAGGCGCCGGTGATGCGGAAGAAGTCGCTCGAGGACATCCCGGTGCCGGGCTCGGACAGGTTGATCGGATTGTCCCAGATCGTCCCGTCGGTGCCTGCGCACGGTACGGAGCCGCCCGCGGTCGACGTATAGTTTCCGGCGATGACGGGACCCGTCCCATCCGCGAGCGTCACCGCGCTCGCGGGACCGAACCCGAATCCGAACGTCTCCTGGCTCGACGGTCCGATGTACGTGCCGTCGCCGTCCGCGTCCAGGACGAGTCCCCCCGCCGTGTTCCCCGACACGTCGATGTCGACGACCCAGCAATTCTGCGCTCCCGCGGGACCGCCACCCGGAAGGCCCGTCACGAGCACGGTGTATTGCGGGACCATGTCTCCGCTCGCGCACAGGAGGTAGCTGCTCGCGAAGTCGTACTCCCAGTCCACGGTCGACGGCGCAGAGGAGCAGTAGGCGACCTGGAAGCCGTTGACGGTGTACGCGTCGTGGCAACCCGGCGCCTCGTCGTTCCGGGCCGTGCCGTAGTACACGCCCGGAGTCGTCGGCCCGGTAGTGCTCGGGATCCGGCTGCGGTGCTGGTACAGCTCGCCGAGCTGCATCGGCGCCACGTAGTAGCTCGGCGCGCAGGTGTTGTTGTAGATGATGTCCGGACCAACCACGTTCGCGAGCGACGCGCCACGGGTCCAGGTGCCGGTCGCGACGTGGTACACGCCGGCGTTGCGGATCGGCGCGGTGATCGGATGGAGGCGCGCACGCAGTGTCTCTTGCCCCAGCGCGGGCGCGCAGATGCAGGCGGCGAGGAGAAGAGCGCGCATCACTGGATCCAGGAGATCGACCCGCTCTGCGACGCGTTGAACGTCGCGGCAGCGCCGCAGTGCGCCGCTGCTCCGGGGTCGCGGTAGTACGCGAGGTAGTAAAGCGTCACCGGCGCGTGCGCGGCGATGTCGTAGCCCTTCGCGAGCGACGCCGCGTGCACGCTCGTCGGGTCCGCGGGGCCGGGGCGGTGGAACATCCCCGCCGCGTCTCCGTTCGCCGCCGAGCCTGCGTTCCCGAGGTACAGGCGCTTCAACAGTCCGCTGGCGCACCGGACTCCCGCGCCGAACACGGTGTTCGAAGTCGCCGTGCCCTGCAGCAGGATCGTGAACGACGTGTTGTTCTCGAAGCTCGACGTGAACACGACCGTGTCGTGCGACACGCGCGAGAAACCGGCGGCCGAGAGGAGGGCACCGCCCGTCGTCTGCCCGTAGTTGTCGCAGCCTCGCCCGTGCGCACTCGGCGGATTCGCCGGGACGCACGTGGTGCACGCGTGGATCCCGCCCTCGCCCGGGAAGCAGAACGGAGTCAGCGGATTCGGTTGCGTGCTGCCGGGATCCGCGTAGAGCTCCAGCCAGAAGTCGGCGTGCGGATTCCCGCCGAAGTAGTAGCAACCCGGGCCCGACGGCGCGCTCACGGGACCGGGAGTCGCCGCGTCGCGGAACAAGTCGGTCGAGCTCATCCCCGTGCCCTCCTCGTTCAGGTTGATCGGGTTGTCCCAGATCGTTCCGTCGGTGCCGGTGCAAGGCGTGAGAGGCCCGGAGTGCGCGCCGCCCGTCCACGTGTAGTCGCCGGCGACGAGAGGACCGGTGAACGCGGACAGCGCCTGGTTCTGCGAGAACGACCAGCCGAAGGTCTCGACGCTCGAGGGCCCGACGTAGGTGCCGTCGCCGTCGGCGGAAAGCAGGATGCCTCCGCCCGGGATGCCCGAGACGTCGATGTCGATGATCCAGCAGTGCTGACCTCCGGTCGGACTTCCACCCGGGAGACCGGTGGCGAGCACCGTCGCGGTGGAGCCCATGTTCGTGCCGCAAGTCGTGCAGCTGTCCGCGAAGTCGTAGCGCCAATCGACGGTCGTCGTCGCCGACGAGCAGTACGCGACCTGGAAGCCGTTCACCAGGTAGGCGTCGAGGGAACCCGGAACCTCGTCGTGGCGCGAGGTGCCGTAGTACACGCTCGGCGTCGTCGGACCCGTCGTGCTCGGAAGGCGGCTCCGATGCTGGAACGCCTCCGTCGGCGTCATGCGCGTGAAGTACGCGCTCCCGCAGGTGTTGTTGTAGATCGTGTCCGGTCCCGTGACGTTGGCGAGCGAGGCGTGCCGGACCCACGTGCCCGTCGCGACCCGGTACACGCCCGCGCGCCGGATCGGCGCGGTGATCGGAAGGAGTCGCGCGTGCAGGTCCTGCTGCGCGAGAGCCGACGCGGAGAGGCAGGCCGCGGCGAGGACGGCGCGCAGGGGAAGCTTCATGCAAAAAGCCCCGCCGGGAAGGGCGGGTCCAGGGTAGCTCGGTCCGGGGCTGACGGCGCTCCCCTCCCGATTGTTCCCTGCGCGCAGGCGCCGCGCGTCAGACGAACGCCGTCTGTCCCGGAACCGGCATCGCCGCGACGGGGACCGAGCCGAGCGAGTACGTCTCCGGCCCGAGGCGTTCCTTGCTCGCGAGCGCCTCCTCCCACGTGATCACGCGGCCCGTGTACGCCGCCATCCGCACCATGATCCCGAGCATCGTGCTGCGCGACATGTACGTGCCGTTGTTGATCGGCGTCCCCGCGCGCACAGCGGCCATCATCTCGTCCAGCTCCTGCTGGTACATGTCGTTCCCGGGGCCTGCGTACTTCCACGGGTTCTCGCCCTCGATCTCGTGCAGCGGATCCCAGCCCTTGATCACCGCGCGCCCCTTCGCGCCGTAGAAGTAGTCGTGGTTCTCCGTCGGGCAGCCGGCCCACTGCCGCGCCATGTGGAACGCCTTGACGCCGTCGCCGTAGTCGAACGTCGCGCCGAAGTGGTCGAAGCCGTTCCCGCGCTCCGCCGGCCCCGGCACCGAACGCCCGCCGATCGCGACGCAGTTCTTCGGCGGCTCGTCCTTGAAGCACCACGCCATCTTGTCGAGCGAGTGCACCGCCTGCTCGACGACGTGGTCGCCGCTGAGCCACGTGAAGTGGTACCAGTTGCGGATCTGCATCTCCATGTCGCTCATCGCGGCCGTGCGCGCGACGGTGCCGTTCGGTCCGCCGTTGTACGTGCTGTAGAACGCGCGCACGTCGCCGATCGCGCCGTCGTGCACGCGCTGGAAGATCTCGCGGTGCGGCGCGCTGTAGCGCCAGCACAGCCCCGACACGAGCGAGAGCTTCTTCTGCCGCGCGAGCTCGACCGTCTCCATCACCGAGTGCACGCCCGGCGCGTCGACCGCGATCGGCTTCTCGCAGAACACGTGCTTCCCCTTCTCGATCGCGTACCGGAGGTGCACCGGCCGGAAGTGCGGTGGCGTCGACAGGATCACGACGTCGATGTCGCTGTCGATCACCTTTTTGTAGGCGTCGAAGCCGAGGAAGCGGTGCTCCGGATCGACGCGCACGCGGTCCTTCTTGTCGCCGAGCTCGTGCTCGAGCCCCGCGAGACTCGCTTCCATCCGGTCCTGGAACACGTCGCCCGCGGCGGTCAGGAACACCTGCCCGTCCTTCGCGAGCAGCGCGTTCTGCGCCGCGCCCGTCCCGCGTCCGCCGCAGCCGACGATGCCGACGCGGATCGCGTCCTTCGACAGCGGTCGGGGAGGCGGAGGCACGATCGCCGGCGCCGTCGCCGCGGGCGCCGTCACCGGTGCCGTCTGGCAGCCGAACACGAACGGCGCGGCGATCGCGGTCGACGCGCGCAGGAACTTGCGCCGATCGATGCCTGCGGGACCTCGACGGTTCGAACCCTTCGCTCCGCGCTTCGTCATCGTGGATCCTTTCGCCTTGCCGGGTGGTGGAGCGCGGAGTGTAATCCCCGCGCCTTGTTCGAGCCATGAAGCCGACGCGACTCGCTTTCCTCCTCCTCGTCGTGGCGTGCTCGGCCGCGGGGGACGCCAGGACCCGCAGCACGGGGCTCGCACGGTACGAGGAGCGCCGCGTCGCGATGGGAGTCGGAGCCCGCATCGTGCTGTACGCCGACTCGCGCGAGCGCGCCGACGACGCGTTCCGGAGCGCGTTCGCGCGGATCGAGACCCTGGACGCGGCTTTGTCGGACTGGCGACCCGGCAGCGAGCTCGACCGCCTCAACCACGCCGCCGGCGGCGCCCCGAGCGCGGTCTCCGCGGATCTCTTCGGCGCGCTCGAGCGCTCGATCGCGATCGCGAAGGCGAGCCGCGGCGCGTTCGATCCGACCGTCGGGCCGCTCGTCGCGCTCTGGCGCGAGGCGCGCGCGAGCGGACGCCCGCCGGAGAAGCGCGCGATCGACGCGGTGCTCCCGCTCGTCGGCTGGGAGAAGGTCGAGCTCGACCGTCCGCACCGCACCGCGCGTCTCGCCGCGGCGGGCATGCGCCTCGACCTCGGCGCGATCGGCAAGGGGATCGCTTGCGACGAAGCGCTCGCGATCCTGCGCTCGAAGGGCTGCGCGAGCGCGCTCGTCGAGCTCGGCGGCGATCTCGCGGTCGGCGAGCCGCCGCCAGGCCAGAAGGAGTGGAGGGTCGCCGCGGGCTCGCACCTCGTCGCGGTCGCGCGGAAGGCGGTGTCGTCCTCGGGCGACGCGGCGCAGCGCCTCGAGGCCGACGGGATCCGCTACTCGCACGTCGTCGACCCGCGGACGGGGATCGGGATCACGAGCGGGCTCACGACGACCGTGATCGCGGACGACGGCGCGACGGCGGACGGGCTCTCGACGGCGGCGGGCGTGCTCGGTCCCGACGAAGGGCGTGCGCTCGTCGAAGGGAGCGGCGCGACCCTCTACGTCGACGATCCGCGGATGACGAGCCTCTTCGACGGCAAGACGCTCGCGGGCTGGGTGACGAAAGGCGGCCGGTACGACGGGCCGGCGATCTGGACGATCGAGGACGGCTGCATCGTCGGGCGCGTGAACGAGAAGGGCGAAGGCGGGCTCATCTACACGGAGAAGCCGTACACGAGCTTCGTCTTCGAGTGCGACGTGCGCATGGACTTTCCCTTCGACTCGGGCGTGTTCGTGCGGATGGTGCCGCCCGAGCAAGAGAAGAAGGGCATCCAGGTGACGCTCGACGACCGTCCGACGGGCGAGATCGCCGCGATCTACGCCGACGGATTCCTCGCCCACAACGACCCGACCCCCGGCCGGTTCTGGAAGCGCGACGCGTGGAACCACGTGAAGGTCGAGGTGACGGGCTTCGACATGCACGTGCGCGCGTGGATCAACGGCGCGCTCGCCGTGGACTACACGACGCCGCCCGGGACGGAAGGCTTCGCCGCGAGCGGCCTGATCGGGCTGCAGGTGCACGGAGGCATGGGCGAGCCGAAGACGTCGGCCGCGCGGTTCCGCGAGATCCGCGTGATGGAGCTCCCCGTGTTCGGCGAGACGAAGGAGGCGGACGGGTGGAGTCCCCTCTTCGACGGGAAGACGCTCACCGGCTGGGAGGAGCACGGCACGAGCGGCGGCTGGCGCGTGCACGACGGCGTCCTCGGCGCCCTGTTCGGCAAGGAAGGCGGCGACCTCAGGACGAAGGAGGACTTCCGCGACTTCGATCTGCGCCTCGACTTCAAGATCGCGCGGATGGCGAACAGCGGCGTGTTCCTGCGCGCCGCGCGCGACGACTCGAACCCCGCGTACTCGGGCTGCGAGATCCAGATCCTCGACGACTTCGACTGGGAGAAGGAGACGAACTCGAAGCTCGAGCCCTGGCAATTCACGGGCAGCCTGTACGGCGCGGTGCCCGCGGGCGCGCCGGGCACGTTGCACCCGGTCGGCAGCTGGAACACGTACGAGATCTCGTACCGCGGGAAGCGGCTCGCGGTCGCGTTGAACGGACGGACGCTCTACGACGTCGACGTCGGACAAGTGCCGGCGAAGCCGCCGTTCGCGGAGCGCGCGCCTTCAGGCTTCATCGGCCTCCAGCACTACGTGTGCGAGGGACCGGCCGGCGAGGACGTCGTGTCGTTCCGCAACGTGCTCGTGCGGCGCTAGTGCGCCGCTCCTTGTGAAGAGCAAGTAGGTTGGTATCCCCGGAGTCCTCCGGGAACAGAGGAGTTGCGGAGACAACGCAGGCGGAGGAACCCCGAGTGCGGCTTCATGCGACCGGCGGCTCCCGTTCGATCCCGTAGCGCAGCGCGTCGCCTCCCTGGGCATCTCGCCAAGTCCGATCAGCCCGTGACGGCGCCACCCGATTCGAAGGAGCCAGGTGCGCGCCGCCGCAACCGCGGATCGCGACGCGAAGGCTACTTTGCGGCTCCAGCCGTCGAACCAACGCCCCGACGAGTAGAGATCGACGCCGGACAACCGCAGCCCGTGATGGCGGGTGTTGAGGAGGACGTAAACGAGCGCAGCGCGCACCTCGCGTGGCGACCGCAGCTGCCGGGCATGGTAGCGGTCGGCAAACACGGCGCCCCTGCGAACCCAAAGCCGGTTGAGAGCGCGCGCAACGCGCACGAGCAGGCCCGGCATCTCGAGCGAGAGCACGCCTCGGTCGTCGGCTTCGGCGATCAAGTGGACGTGGTTCGACTGCAGCGAGTAGTGCGCGAGACGGAATCCGTGGCGTCCGCGCGCGCGCGCCGCGACGAAGCAGCGTTCGATCGCGGCGCGAGCAGCGTCTCTCCGAAGATTGGGGAGGCCTGCGTGCAATCTCAAGGTGACGTGCACGGGGTGGCGCGCCGCAAGCGCCTCGCGCGTCCGATGAGCAGAGATTCATCGTGCAGTCGTTCGTCCCGATCGAGTCGGCATCGATCACGCGACTCCGCAGGTTGCAGCGCGCTTCACGACGAGCCTGGGCTCGTGACGCGCACTGTCCGCGCAGGTCGCATGGAAAGCTGAACACGACTCGACGGGAGAGCGCGACATCTTGATCGCGCAGTGATTCGTCGTGCAGTCGCTCGTCTCGACGAGCGCTCGACACCGATCAGTCGAGCCCGCAGCAACCGGCTTGGCGGCCAAGCACTCCACGCTCGGGCGCCAAGCTTCCTCCGGCGCGGAGCGGATCGGCTCGACGTCGATCCCGGCGGATCCATCGGGACTGCCGCGCGATGGATTCCACTCGCTCGCGCTTCCGCCCGTCGCGCCGCCGTCACCGGTGGCGCGCGGCGAGCGGGAGCAGATCCACGAGAGTCTTCGGGAAGGGAAGAAGCCGATTCTCACCGACCCCGGGTCCCCGGCCGAGCATCGCTCTACCGCTTCAACCGCTCCCGGATCGTCTCGAAGAGCATCGGGTTCGACGCGACGATGTGTCCGCCGCGCAGCCAGTTCTCGCCGCCGTCGGCGTCCTTCACGACTCCGCCGGCCTCGCGCACGAGCAGCGCGCCCGCGGCGACGTCGTGCGGCGAGAGATGGAGCTCCCAGAAGCCGTCGAGCCTCCCCGCGGCGACGTAGGCGAGGTCCATCGCCGCGGATCCCATCCGGCGCATCCCGCGCACGTCGAGGAAGAAGCGGTTGAAGTTCTCGAGGTTGTTGTTCGGGAGCTCGTTGCGCCGGTACGGGAATCCCGTCGCGAGGATCGACTCCCCCAGCGACTCCGCCGCGGACACGTGGATCGGCTCGCCGGCGCACCAGGCACCCTTGCCTCTCTCGGCGGTGAACGTCTCGTCGAGCCGCGGCAGGTGCACGACGGCGACCTGCGGCACGTTCCCGGTGTAGAGCGCGAGCGACACCGCGAACGCCGGGATCCCGTGCACGAAGTTGACGGTCCCGTCGAGCGGATCGAGGAACCAGCGCGGGCGCAGCTCGTCGGCGGCGTCGCGCACCTCCTCCTCGGCCTCGATCGCGTACTCGGGAAACGCCGCGCGCAACCGCGCGACGATCAGGCGCTCGCTCGCGACGTCGGCCGCGGTCACGAGATCGCGCGCGGCGCTCTTCGTCTTCACGCGCGAGCGCTCGATCGTGCCGAAGCTCTCGAGCAGGAGAGCGCCGGCTTCGCGCACGGCCTTCTCGGCGACGGCGAGCGGGCTCTCAGCCATCCGCCCCCGCGAGCTCGGAGCAGATCGCATCCTCCATCGGCTTCCAGCACGTCCGGTTGAGCCCGTCCGTCGGCGGATACTCGACGAGGATCGAGAACACGAGCCGCCGTCCGTCCTTCGCGTCGAGGATCCCGGAGAGCGCGCTCGTTCCGGCGATGAACCCGGTCTTCGCGCGCACGCGCCCGGCGAGCTTGGGATCGCGCATCCGGTCGTCGAGCGTCCCGCTCTCGCTCGCGACCGCCATCGAGTCGACGAACGCGCGCGCCGTCTTCTCGTCGAGGCGCAGCACCGCGTCGATCAGCGTCGTGATCTGCCGCGCCGTGACGCGGTTCTCGCGCGAGAGGCCCGAGCCGTCGACCTGGACGAGGCCGTCGGCCGGGATCCCGAGGCGCTCGAGGGCGCGGGCGACCGCCGTGCGTCCGCCTTCGCGCGTCCCCGCGCCGCCGCGCGCGTGCCCGAGCGCCAGGAACATCTGGTCGGCGCAGGCGTTGTTGCTGTCGGTGTTCATCGCGTCGATCACGGCCGCGATCGGCGTCGAGATCCGCGCGAGCTCGGTCCAGCGGCCCGCGTGCGGCGCGTGCGCGCGCCGGATGCCGCCCGCGATCGTGATCCCGCGGTCGGCGAGCGCTCCCGCGAGCGCGTTGCCGAAGAGCTCGACGGGATCGGGAGCTGCGAAGCGCGTGCTCCACGAAGGGACGCTCTTCGGGATCGATCCGTCGACGAGGACGCTCCCCGCGCGCGCTTCGACGCGCACGTCGAGCTTCGACTTCGCCGCGCCGGTCGTGACGCGGCCCTTGCGCTCGAGGCCGCAGTGGCGCGGCTCGACGCGCACTTCCGCGGCATCGCCGGCGCCCGCGGACTTCACGGTCGCCGTCAGGCAGCCCGCGTTCGCGCTGAAGCCGCCCGCGAGCGCGCAGAATTCCGCCCAGCGCTGGTTCGTCTCGGGCCACGCAGGGCCGGGCGCCGGGAGCGCGTAGTCGAGCTCGTCGAGCACGAGCGCGCCGTCGATCGCGCGGACCCCGTGGCCGCCGACCGCGAGCGCCGCGGGAGCGAGCAGCGCGTCGACCGATCCGTCGCCCTTGCCTCCGGCACCGCGCTCGTACAGCGGATCGCCGCCCGCGCGCGCGACGAGGTCGCCGTGCAGGATGCCGTTCTCGACGCTGCCATTCGTCTCGAGCACGGTCTCGAAGCGCCAGTCGGCGCCGAGCAGGACGAGCGCCGCCGAGCTCGTGACGAGCTTCAAGTTCGACGCCGGACGCATCGGCCGGTCGGATTCGATCGCGACGAGGTCGTCGCGGGCCGCCTCGCGGACGTGCACCGAGACCTGGACCTCGTGCGCGGCGACGCGGCCCTTCGTCTCCGACGCGGCGCGATCGAGCGCGGCGGCGATGCGGGCGCGGATGCGCGCGGCGAGGCGCGCGTCGGGAGCCGCCCGCGGAGTTGTCGCCGGGATGAGAGGCGCCGGCACGAGAGGCGCCGGCGTCGCGGGCACGGCGGCGGGCGGTACAGCGGACGGAGCCGCGCCCGCGGGCTGCGGCCGCAGGATGAAGCCGACGGTGCCGAAGAGCGCGGCGAGCGCGCAGGTCAGCCCCGCGGCGGCGGCGGTCGCTCGTCGTCTTGAGTGAGGATCCATGTCGCGTTGTAGACCAGTCGTGTCGTATTGAGCGTCTTCCCGAAGTCCAGCTTGTCCGTCGTATCCCGCCACGTGTGGTAGTCCTTGTTCCGGTCGATCGGGAGCCCTTCGAAGAAGAACAGCACCGGTATGCCGATCTTGTGGAACGAAAAATGGTCCGAGCGCTCGAACAGGTCCTCGCCCTGGCGGACGACGACCTCGCGCACGCCGCAGGCCTTCAGCTTCTTCGCGCGCGTGATCACCTTCTCGAGCGCCGGGTTCTGGGTCACCCCGAGCGCCGCGACCGAGTCCGCGTCGCCGCGGCCGATCATGTCGAGGTTGACCATCGCGACGATCTTGTCCTTCGGCACCGGGAGAGCGGCGCAGAAGGCCTGGCTCCCGAGGAGGCCGTCCTCCTCGCCCGCGAAGGCGCACGCGAGGACCGACCGGCGCGTCCCGGCAGCCGCGAGGGCCTCGGCGATCTCGAGCATCGCCGCGACGCCCGACGCGTTGTCGTCCGCGCCGCAGGCGATCCGCCCACGCGCGTCGATCCCGACGTGGTCGTAGTGCGCCCCGACGACGACGTACTCCTCCGCGAGGGCCCCGTCGCTGCCGCGCACGAGCCCGACGAGATTGTCGACGCGCACCTCGGATTCCTGCGTGCGGCTCTTCATCCGCACGCGCCGGACGCCGGGCGTCGCGTGGACCGGGTGCACGCTCTTGTCGATCTTGTCCGCGAGCGCGTCGACGTCCTGCCCGAGGATCTCGTCGGCGCACGCGAGCGAGACCTCGAGGACGGGCAGCGGATGGCGCGGCGGCGGATCGGAGGCGACGCCGTTGAAGTCGGCCCACGTCGTGCGGAAGGAGATGTCGCCGGGTGTCGCCTTCGCCTTGTCCGACGGGCGGCGCGCGGCGAGCACGCCCGCGGCGCCGGCGGCCGAGAGCGCGTCGACTTTCTCCCACAGCGACGCCGCGCGCCCGATCTCGACGCCGTCGAAGCGGCGGTCGGTCGTCTGCGGCTCGCCTTCGACGATCAACGCGATCCGTCCCTTGAGCTTCAGGCCCGCGAAGTCGTCGTACTTCTCCGTCTTCGACTGGATGCCGTAGCCGGCGAACACGAGCTCGCCCGCGGCCTCGCCTTCGCAACCGCGCACGGGGACGAAGTCGTGCACGAGCGCGTACTCCTTGGCGTCGAGCGCGAGGAGACATCCGGCCGCGTCGGGCTCGGGGAGGCGGCGCTTGAACGGACGGCGGAAGGTGCCTTGGACGGACGTGCCGCCCGCGTCCGCGGCGGACGTCGGGAGATCGGTGCCGAGGATCTTCTTCCAGTGCGTCGACGAGTCCGGGGCGTAGCCGAGGCCCGCCTTCTTGAAGCGCTCCTCGATCCAGCGCGCGCCTTTCTCGAGGCCCAGGCTCGGGGTGTCCCGTCCCTCGAGCTCCGGGCTCGCGAGCGCGCGCACGTCGGCGGCGAGGTCGGCTTCGAGGATCGTCTCGAATCCGGGGCCGAATCCCGCACCGCCGCGGCCGGCGAGAGCGAGCATGACGATTGCGAAAGCGCGCGCGATCACCGCTCCTGTATATAGGGAAGCGAATCGCCGCTCCAGTTCGCCGGCGCGTCCCTCGGGGGCGTCCTGGCAACTACTTGCAACGGAGCGCCCGATTGTGGATGACTGTCACCCGTCCCGGGAAGCAGGCAGCTGTTCCGGTGACCTCCGCGCGCTCCAGCATTCCCGAGCGCGCCCGCTCCTGACCCACCCAGCGAGGAAATCCAAGATGCGTCCTGCACCCCGTACCCGCTCACGAATCCTGGCAGCTCTGTTGCCCGCAGCCCTTCTCGCCGCCTGTGGCGGCGGTGGTGGCGGCGGCGGCGGTGGCGGCGGTGGCTCCGCCACGACGGCCGAAGTCGAGCCGAACGATACGTTCGCCACGGCGACACCGCTGACGCTCAACACGGCCGGCACCGGCGACGCGACGACCGGCGGCGACATCGACTACTGGTCGATCGCGCTCACGGGCGGGACGTTCGTCAAGGTCGAGCTCTTCGGCACGCGCCGGGACCAGGCGACCTGGGACACGAACGCCAACGTGCCGAACATCATCCTCTACGACACCGACGGCACGACGATGGCGTACGAGCACGACTACACGGGCAACCTGCCCGGCGGCTCGTGGTCGTGGGGTTTCCATGACCTCGACATGCCGCTCATCCAGGTCCCCGCGACCGGCACGTACTTCATCGCGATCAGCCAGGACGACCCGGTCCTCCCCGGTGGAACGTACGCCATCAAGGTGAGCACCGTCTCCGTCACGGGCCAGCAAGTCGAAGCCGAAGTCTCGGGCTCGGGCACCAACGACACTCCCGGCACCGCCGAGACGGTCACGGTGGGCAACGTGCTCGGATTCCACGACGACGGCGAGGACGACTACTTCAAGCTCCACGTCGTCGCGCCGGCGACCGTGCGCCTCGAGCTCACGACCTACCGCAACGGCCCGAACGACGGGGACGACGACGACCTCGATCCGTACCTCTACCTCTACGACACCGACGGCACGACGACGCTCTTCTCCGAAGACGACTCGTACTTCTACGACTCGGCGATCCAGTACCAGATCAACACGACGGGCGACTACTTCATCGACGTCACGCAATGCTGCGGAACCGGCGATGCGCGCTACTGCCTGACGATCACGAGCACGGCCGTCTCGTCGGTCTCGGAATCCGAGCCGAACGACACGACGGCGACCGCGGACGCGATCGCCTACGGCGGCTCGATCAAGGGCACGATCGACGTGGCCGAAGACGACTTCTTCAGCTTCTCCGGGACGAAGGGCGACATGGTCCGCCTCCAGGTCTTCGACCAGAACAACTGCCAGGCGAAGGCCGACACCGTCGGAGTCGACATGCTCGCGACGGACGGGACGACCTCGCTCACCACCGGCGGCGACGGCGACTTCCAGGTCCTCACGACGATCCTCCAGGAGACCGGCACGTTCTACGTCCACGTGACACCGGGCGCCGTGCTGACCGACTACCGGCTCGAGCTCTCGCGCTTCAAGTCGTCCACGTACGAGACCGAAGCGAACGACACGATCGCGACGGCCGACACGCTGACGACCGACGCTTCCGGCGCCATCGCCACGGCCGGAGACGTCGACTTCTTCCGGTTCACGGCGGGCGCGAACCGCCTGGTCACGATCGCCGTGTACGCGAGCGACTCGTTCACGAGCAGCGACGGCTTCTTCGAGTACGCGGGCCACGGCTCGGACCTCGATCCCCTCCTGACGATCCAGGACGGCACGGGCACGCCGCTCGCGTCGAGCACCTCGGTGCCGCTCAACTCCTACACGGAGAGCGTCACGGACGGCCTCCCGACGGCGGCCGTGAGCTTCGTGGCTCCCGCGAACGGCGTGTACTACGTCAAGGTCGAGAGCGCCGGCGGCACGGGAAGCGCGACCGAGTACTACGTGATCTCGAAGCGGTAGACCGCGCTTCGCGATCGGATACGCTACGGGGCGGAGCACGAGCTCCGCCCCGTACTTTTCCCCGAGGTCGACTTGCCCCGTTCGCGCTCCTGGATCCTCGCTCTCGCGGCCCTCGTGTGCGCCGGCGCGCTCCTCTGGCTCGCGCGCTCGGTGTCGCCCGCGCCGCCGACGGTTCCGGATCGGGCGGCACCCGCGGTACCGCGGCCCCTTCCCCCGCCCGACGTCCCGACGGCCTCCGAGCGCGCTTCCGTCGCGCCCGACGAAGCTCCTCCGGCAGCTCCGCTCGCTCCGACCGTCTCCGGACGCGTCGTCGACGCGGCCGGGAACGGCGTCCCCGGCGTCGCGGTCGGGGTCGCGGACGAGGAAGCGGCGCCGACGGCGCGCACCGGCTCCGACGGGACGTTCCAGCTCGCGCCGGAGACGCTTCCCTGTCTCTTCGCGGTCACCGAACCGGGCTGGACGACGCTCGAGCTCGGCGAGGTGCGCGAGGACGCTCCGCTCGAGCCCGCGCGCGTCGTCGCCGTCCGCGCCGTCGCGCTCGAAGGCATCGTCGTCGACCGCGGCGAGCGCCCGATCCCCGGCGCGCGCCTCTCGGCGACTCCTCTCCCGGAGACCACCGTCCCGGGTCTGCACGGCAAGTGGGGCACCTCGAGCGGACTCGAAGGGCGCTTCGCATTCGAGACAGTGCCGGCGCTCCCGCGCGTCCGCGTGCGCACGTGGCTCCAGGGATGGAAGACCGACGAGCGCGAGATCGATCTCTCGGGCACCGACGCGACACGCCCTGCTCTGCACGTCGTGCTCGATGCCGACGACCCGACCGGGCCCGTGCTCGAAGGCAAGGTCGTCCGTCCGGACGGCGCTCCGGCGCGCGGAGCGCTCGTCGCGTTCGGCGCGGCGCGCGCGCGCACCGGCGCCGACGGCGCGTTCCGCCTGATGTGCACGTGGTTCGACGCCGCGACGCCGCTCGTCGCCTGCGAGCGCGGCTTCCAGCCCGCGATCCTGCCGGGCTACGGCGCGCGCGCCGATCCCCTCGCGCGATCGCTGGCCGCGGAGACGATCGTCCTCCCCGGGAAGGAGCTCGAGATCGAGGGCCGCGTCGTCTTCAAGAACGGCGCGCCGTGCAAGGGTTGGCGCGTCGTCGTCGCGGACGCGACGTTCCTCGATCCGGGCGGCAGCTCGCGCGACGTCGCAGAGACGGAAGTCAGCGGAAGGCCCGAGGTGAAAACGGACTCGCGCGGCGGATTCCGCGTGACGGGGCTCGCCGCGCGCTCCTACACGCTGCTCGCGACGGGTCGCAACGCGTTCGTGCGCGCCGAAGTCGCGGTGCGCTCCGACCCGACGTCCGCCGGGAGCCGCGGTCTCGTCCTCGTCGCACCCGACGGCAATCCGGGCGAGACGATCCGCGGACGCGTCGTCACCGCGAGCGGCAAGCCCGTCGCCGGCGCGCTCCTCGGCCTCGGCCGCCCCGTGCTCGCCGGCTCGCCGGCGCAGTTCGCGTGGCAAGGCCGGTTCCGCACCGTCGCCGGGCCCGACGGCGCCTTCGAGATCGCGGGCACGCCGGCCTGCTTCGAGTTCGTCGTCGCGAGCGCCGATTGGACCCTGCCCGCGCGCCTCGCACTCGAGCCCGGCGCTCCGCGCACGAACCTCGAGATCCAGCTCGGCGAGCGCCGCTCATTCTCTTTCGACGCGCACGCCGCGTCGCCGCGCCCGGACCGCCTGCGCGCGCTGACGGCCGCGGGAGCTCCGACGCCGATCTGGACAGTGGACGCCGCGGTGCCGATCCCGACGGGCGTCGCGTTGCTCGCGGAAGGGCGATCGGGCTCCCTCGCCGTCGCCGAGGACGCGAGCACGCTCGTCGTGTACCGCGGAGCGGTCGAGCTCGGGCGACTCCAGGTCCCGGGTGCCGACGGCTCGCAGGTCGTTTGGCCCTGACGGACTCTAGCTGGCGTATCCCCGGGGGTGCGTCGAGTAGAACCGCCACGTGTCGCGGACGATGTCCTCGATCGCCGGACGCTCCGCCTTCCAGCCGAGGATCTCCGCCGCTTTCGTGCCGCCGCTGATCAAGCGCGCCGGATCGCCAGCGCGCCTGCCGACGATTCGGTGCGCGATCGGCTTCCCGGTGACGCGGCGCGCGGTCTCGATCACCTCGAGGACGGAGAAGCCGCTGCCGGTGCCGAGATTCAGCGCGATCGACGGAACGCCGGACTGGAGGCGCGCGAGGGCGGTCGCGTGCGCGCGCGCGAGGTCCTCGACGTGGACGTAGTCGCGGATGCACGTGCCGTCGGGTGTGTCGTAGTCGTCGCCGAAGACCTGGATCTCGGGGCGCTTCCCGGCCGCGACTTGGAGAACGATCGGGATCAGGTGCGTCTCGGGATCGTGGATCTCGCCGAGCGTGCCGTCCTGCGCCGCGCCGGCCGCGTTGAAGTACCGCAGTGCCGCGAAGCGCAGCCCGTACGCGCGCCCGTAGTCCTGCAGCATGTGCTCGATGTGGAGCTTCGTGCGTCCGTACGGCGAGATCGGGAGCTGCGGGTGCGCGTCCGTCATCGGCATCTCGACCGGATCGCCGTACGTCGCGCAGGTCGACGAGAACACGATGTCGCGGCACTGTGCGGCGCGCATCGCCTCGAGCAGGTTGAACGTCGCGACGACGTTCTCGCGGTAGTACTTCGAGGGCTCCGCGACGGACTCGCCGACGTAGCACTTCGCCGCGAAGTGCACGACCGCGGCGGGGCGGTGCTTCGCGAAGACGGCGTCGAGCTGCTTCCGGTCGGCGAGGTCGACGACCTCGAGCGGCACGCGCACGGACTCCTGGTGCCCGGTCGACAGGTTGTCGAGCACGATGACCGCGACGCCGCGGGACTCGAGGAGGCGGACGGTGTGGCTGCCGATGTAGCCGGCGCCCCCGACGACGAGGACCGGTCCCTTCAGAGTGTCTGACGCCATCGCGGAAGCATCCGTCAGGACGCGAGGCCTTGCAACCTCCCCGTCGCATCCCCGAAGGTCGGGAGCTCGACTCCCATCCGGTCGAGGAGCGCGAGGTAGAGGTTGCAGAGCGGCGTGTCCCGCGGAACGCGCACGTGCCGACCCGGGGCGATCGATCCGCCGCCCCGCCCGGCGACGACGACGGGCAAGTCGTCGTGGTTGTGGCGATTCCCGTCGCCGATGCCGCTCCCGAACACGACCATCGACGCGTCGAGGACGCTCGTCTCGCCTTCCCGCATCGCCGCGAGCTTCTGGAGCAGGCGCGCGAGGATCTCGACGTGGAGGCGGTCGATCGCCGCGACCTTCGCGAGCTTCGCGGTGTCGCTGCCGTGGTGCGAGAGCTCGTGGTGACCTTCCGCGATCCCGATGCTGCGGTAGCTCCGGTTGCTGCCCTCGTCGCCGAGCGAGAACGTCGCGACCCGCGTGAGATCGGCCTGGAACGCGCCCGCGATCAGGTCCGCGAGGAGGTCCGCGTGCGCGCGGTAGTCGCGCGGGATCGCGGCGGGAAGCGCAAGGCCCGCCGCGGCCGGGGCGGCGACGTCCGATTCGGCGCGTTCGAGGCGGCGCTCGATCTCGCGGATGCCGTGCAGGTATTCGTCGAGCTTGCGCCGGTCGTCGGCGCCGAGTACCGCGCGCAGCGACGCCGCGTCCTCTCGCGCGAAGTCGAGGAGACTCTTGCGACGCCGCGCGCGCTCGGCCTTCGTCTCGCCGAATCCGGCGTTGTCGGCCTCGCCGAAGAGGCGCTCGAACACGAGGCGCGGGTCGACTTCCTTCGCCGCGGGCGTCTCGGGCGTGCGCCACGAGAGGTTCGACTGGTACGCGCAGGCGTAGCCCGAGTCGCAGCTGCCCGCCTGCTGCCCGCCTTCGCACCCGACTTCGAGCGAGCGGAAGCGCGTCCGGTTGCCGATCGCCGCGGCGGCGGCCTGGTCGACGGAGATCCCGGCGCGCAGGCCGGCGCCGTCCGTCTTCGCCGCGTGCGCGCCGGTGAGGAAGGCGGCGCTCGCGCGCGCGTGGTCGCCGCCGCCGTCGCCGTGCGGGCGCGCGCCGTCGAGCGTGAGACCGGAGACGACGAGGATCTCGGAGCGCACGGGAGCGAGCGGCGCGAGCGTCGGCGTGAGCTCGAAAGCGGCGCCTTCGGCCCGGGGCGTCCATTCGGCGAGGTTCACGCCGTTCGGCGTGTAGACGAAGAGCATGCGCAGCGGCGCCGCGCGCGGAAGCTTCGGGAGCTCGAGCCACGGCAGCGCGAGCCCGGCTCCGACGCCGCGCAAGACCGTCCGGCGGGAGATCGGCCTCAAGCTCCGCCTCCCGCGCGCCGTCGGAACGCGTCCGTGGTCGTGATCGCGACGACGAGCTCGCGCAGCGTCGGCGGGCGCGCGCCGTACGCGGCGAAGAGGCCCTCGAGCTCCTTCTGGTCCGCGTCCGACAGCTCGCGCGAGAGCGCGTACGTCGCCAGCTTCTCGCCGAGGCAGCGCAGGAACGGCCGCGGGTCCTTCGCCAGGACGTCGCGCAGCTCGACGAGCCCGCGGAAGCTCCTTCCGTCGGGCAAGGACCCCGACGCGTCGATCGTGAAACCGGAGTCCTCCGTGCGCCAGCTCCCGACCGCGTCGAGGTTCTCGAGCGCGAGGCCGAGCGGGTCGATGCGCGCGTGGCACGCCGCGCAGGCGGCATCCGTGCGGTGACGCGCGAGGCGGTCGCGCAGGCTCGCGGCGGTGACGGCCTCGCGGCTGTCGTCGAGCACGCCGACGCCGGGCGGCGGAGGCGGCGGCGGGTCGGCGAGGAGGTTCTCGAGGATCCACTTCCCCCGCTTTGCCGGCGACGTGCGCGTCGGGTTGCTCGTCAGCGTCAGGATGCTCGCCTGGCCGAGGACTCCGCCGCGCACGCCCGGCTCGACGTGCACGCGGCGCATCGTGTCGCCGCGGACGCCCGGGATCCCGTACAGCCGCGCGAGGCGCTCGTTGACGAACGTCGTGTCCGACGCGAGGAGCTCGAGCGCCGGCCGGTTCTCGCGCAGGACGGACTCGAAGCAGAGCTCGGTCTCCGCGCGCATCGCCGCGCGCAAGGGCTCGTCGAAAACCGGGAAGTGCGCCGGGTCGGGCGCCGCGTGATCGAGGCGCGGGAGCTGGAGCCACTGCGCCGCGAAATCCCAGGCGAACGCCGTCGCGCGGCCGTCGTCGAGCATGCGCTGCGTCTCCGCCGCGAGCGCCGCGCGATCGTGGAGCTTCCCCTGCGCCGCGAGCCCGGCGAGCCGCTCGTCGGGCACGCTGCTCCAGAGGAACGCGGCGAGGCGCGCCGCGAGCGCCCAATCGTCGACGTGCCGCTCGTCGGGACCGGGGTGCGCGGGATCCGTCTCCAGGAGATAGAGGAAGCGCGGCGAGATCAGGATCCCGGCGATCGCGGCGCGCACGCGCTCGGCGGCGCTCGCGCCCGCCGTCGACAGCGCGAGAAGGCGGTCGACGTCCTGCGCGTCGGCCGGCCGGCGCCAGGCGCGGGCCGCCAGGCGCTCGACAATCTCGCGCGCGGGGCGCCGCGCGGCGGCGTCGAGCTCCTGCGCCTGGAAACTCGAGAGCGTCGGATCGTCGACGGGGCCGACGACCTCGATCCAGACGACGCCGAGGTTCCGGTCGCGGTTCGCGGGATCGGGGTCGTCGGCCTTGTAGTAGTCGTTCAGGAACGACGCCGCGACGCGGTGCTCCCCCGCCGCGATCCGCGTGCGCTTCTCGTACACCTTGGGCGCGTCCGCGAGCACGCGCACCTCGAAGTGGGCGACCTCGCGCCGGTCGACGCGCAGCGCCATCCGCGGCGGTTCCGGCCCGGCCGGCTCGCCCCAGGCGTTCGCACGGACGACGTACTCGCCGTCGCGCGGCAGCGACACGACCGCGTCGGCGTCGCCGTTCGAGTACAGGAGGAGGCCGCCCTCGCGCAGGTGGCCGTTCGTGACGCCGACGAGCGCGGGCGCGTCGGTGTGCCGCCGCGGAGGGTGCGCGGGGTCTTCGATGACGACGGCCTGCGCGGCGATCCGCTCTGCCGCGCGCAGGTACTTCTCGACGCCGATGTCGCTCGTCGAGAGCACGTCGGCGATGCGGTCGAAGCCGCGGCCGACGTCGTCGGCGGGGAACTCGTCCGTCGCGCGGTACTCGATGCCGAAGAGGTCGCGGACCGAGTTCTCGTACTCCGTACGCGTCAGCCGCCGCAGGCCGACGCGGCCGCCCTTCGGCGCGGCCGCGAGGCGCCCGAAGGTGTCGTCGATCCAGGCGAGCACGAGGTCGAGCTCCGCGCGCGGCGGCCGCGGCCGCTCCTCCGGAGGCATCTCGCCCGCGGCCAGCTTCGCGCGCACGGCGAGCCACGTCGCCGGATCCGCGCGCGCCGCGGCCTCGGTGCGGAACGCCTCGAGCACGAGATCGCCCTGCGGATGCGCCCCGCCGTGGCAGCGGACGCAGTGCTCGGCAACGAACGGGAGGACGCTCTTCTCGAAGCCGTCTCCGCCGGTCGCGAACGTCAGGGCGAGGGAAACGAGGAACACGGCGTCCCCATCCTAGGCCGACGTCGCGACGCGCGCGCCGAGACGCGCGAGCTCGTCCCAGAAGCCGGGCCAGGACTTCCCCACGCAGCCGGGATCGAGCACCCAGACGCCGTCGGCGACGAGGCCGAGCAAGGCGAAAGCGAACGCCATGCGGTGGTCGCCGGCCGGATCGAGGCGGACCTCGGCGGTGCGCGCGCCGCGCCCCGGACCGATCTCGAGTACGTCGCGGCCCGCGCGCGCGGAGAGCCCGAGCGCCTCGAGGCCGCGCGCGAGGACTTCGATGCGCGAGCTCTCCTTCCCGGGGAGCGTGCCGAGCCCGCCGAGCCGGCTCGAGGCGTTTTGCCGCAGTGCTGCCGCGCCGGCGACCGCCGCGAGAACGGGCGCGAGGTCCGGCGCGCCGGAGAGATCGAGGTCCGCGCCCCCGCCGTCGTCGAAGCGCGCGAGGAGCTCCGCCGCGCACGCGTCGGGCTGCGCGGAGCGCGGATTGAGCCCGTCGATGTGGACGCGTCCGCCGGAGAGCCGCGCGGCGGCGAGCACGACGGCGGCCGACGACGCGTCGGGCTCGATCGCGATCGGGCCCGCGGGCGCGCGCAGGGGTCCGGTGATCGTCGGCCCCTCGACGTGCGCGCCGAACGCGGCGAGGCTGCGCCGCGTGAGCTCGAGGTACGGGCGGCTCGGCACGGGGCCGTCGATCGCGAGCGTCGAGGGCCCCTCCCGCGCGGCGAGCGCGATCCAGAGGGCGCTCACTTCCTGGCTCGAGGTCGGCGCCACGATTCGAACGTTCGTCGCAGCGCCGGCGGAGCGCACCCGAACCGGGAACGAGCCTTCGACGCTCGAGCAGACGATGTCCGCTCCGACTTCGCGCAAGGCGGCGAAGAGCGCCGGACTGCGCCGCCCGCGCAGCGTGCCCTCCACCCGAATCTCCTGCCAAGCGCCCCGTTTCCCGCAGAGTGCGAAGGCGGCGGTCGCGAAGCGAGCCAAGGTCCCCGACTCCCCGGCCGAGACCGGCGCGGAGGCGGACCAGCCGCCGTCAGAGCCCGGCGGACGTCCGGTGATCCGCGATCCAGCCGCGTGGACGAGCGCGAGAGCCGCAAGGACGTCCGCGCCGTCCGGCAGCCCGACGATCTCTGTCGTTCCGTGCGCGAGCGAAGCGGCGACGATCGCGCGCTGCGCCTCCGACTTCGACCCGGGGATCCGCGCGCGCCCCTCGACGACGCCGCCGGGCCGGAGCCCCATCGCATCGGCTGGTGCGGTCGCGTGCCGCTGCGGCGCCATCGACGGATTGTAGCTCCCGAGAGCGGTTGTCATACTCGCTCCATGGCGCACACGAACGTGTATCTCGGCCGCGAAGCCGGCCCGAACGGCTGGAAACTCCTCCACTCCGGCAAGGTCCGCGACATCTACGAGCTGGACGCGCGCCACCTCGTGTTCGTCACGACCGACCGCGTCTCCGCGTTCGACGTCGTGATGAAGGAAGGCATCCCGCACAAGGGCTGCGTCCTCACCGCGATCTCCGCGTGGTGGTTCGAGAAGACGCGCGACGTGATCGAGAACCACCTCGTCAGCACGTCGGTCGAGGATCTGCCGCGCGTCGACGCGGCGTGGCGCGACCGCCTGCGCGGACGCGTGATGATCGTCAAGAAGTGCGCGCCGACCTCGGTCGAATGGGTCGTGCGCGGCTACCTCGCCGGATCGGGCTGGAAGGAGTACCAGAAGACGCGGACGGTGTGCGGCATCCCGCTGCCGGAGGGCCTGCAGCTCTCCTCGCGCCTTCCGAAGCCGATCCTCACGCCGACGACGAAGGAGGAGACGCACGACCTGCCGCTGACGCCGAAGGAAGCGCGCGAGCGCGTCGGCGCGGCGATCTTCGATCCGGCCGAGAAGGCGTCGCTCGAGCTCTTCCGCCGCGGCACCGCCGAGCTCGAGTCGATCGGCATCCTCCTCGCCGACACGAAGTTCGAGTTCGGCCTCCTCGACGGGAAGCTCGTGCTGATCGACGAGTGCCTGACGCCCGACAGCTCGCGGTTCTGGCCGGCGCAGGACTGGAAGCCGGGGACGAATCCGCCGAGCTACGACAAGCAGATCCTGCGCGACTACCTCGAGACGCTGCCGTGGGCGAAGAACTATCCGCCGCCGCCGCTCGATCCCGCGGTGCTCGCGAAGCTCGGCGAGCGCTACCTCGAGATCTGCGAGAAGATCACGGGCGGCGTCCCGGCCGGAGCGGGCGCATGAAAGTCGCGCTGCTCATGGGGTCCGACTCGGACCTGCCGCGCCTCGAGCCGTGCCTCGCGAAGCTCACGGAGCTCGGGATCGAGCACGAGGCGCGCGTGCTCTCCGCGCACCGGACGCCGGCGGAGCTCGTCGAGTACGTCCGCTCGGCCCCGGGCCGCGGCGTGCGCGTCTTCCTGTGCGCCGCGGGCGGCGCCGCGCACCTCGCCGGCGTCGTCGCCGCGCACACGGACTACCCCGTTCTCGGGATCCCGATCGACAATCCGCCGCTCGGCGGGCTCGACGCGCTCCTCTCGACGGTGCAGATGCCCGGCGGAGTCCCGGTCGCGACCTTCGGCGTCGGCGTCGGCGGACCGGTGAACGCGGCCTGGTTCGCGGCGCGGATCCTCGCGATCGGCGATCCGGCGCTAGGCCTCCGGCTCGAGAAGCTGCGCGGTGCGCAGCGTGAGAAAGTGCTCCAGAAGGACGCCGGCTTGCGCGCGCGCAAGGGCGGCGGCTCCTAGAGACCGAGCGCGACCTTCCAGGGCGCGGATTCCGCGGGGAAGTCCTTCCCCGTCAAGCGGCGCAGCGCCGTGCGCGTCGCCTCGCGCACGCTCGCGGCCGGATGCGTCAGCGCGTCGACGAGCGCCGGGAGCGCCGTGCGCGAACCGAGCTCGCCCAGCGCGACCGCCGCCGCCTTCGCGACGTTCGGCTCGGGCCGCGAGAGGAGCGCGGCGACGGCAGCCGCGACGCGGTCCTGGTACAGCGGATGGCTGCAGAGCTCCCGCACGGCGTCGAGCGCGGACGCCGGATCCCGTTCGCCGATCTGCAGGAGCAGGTCGTTCGCGTGACGGTCGTACCAGCCGGTCTCCTCGACGTACCACGCGCGCCAGTCGTCCGGGGTCCGCGCGCGGTCTCCGCCCGCGAGCCGCGCGAGCGCCGCGTTGCACGCGGTCGCGAGCTGCCCATCGACAGCCGCGAGCCCGTCGATCAGCATCGGGCACGCGTTCGCGTCGCCGAGGCGCGAGATCGCGGTCGCCGCGGCGCGCGCGAGGCGCACGTCGTTGCCGCCGATCGCGCGGCGGATCCGATCGAGCGCCCACTCGGGCGGGCGCGCTCCGCACGCGGCGCCGAGCTCGCCCATCGCGGCGACGACTTCCGGCTGCGACCCCGCGTTGAGCAGTGCCACGAGCGCGTCCATCGCGCGCGGGGCGGCGCTCTTCGCGATCGCGCGCGCCGCGGCCGGCGCGAGGCGCGGGTCGAGCGCCTTCGCGCCGCGCGCGAAGCGCTCCGCCGCGGACCGATGCCGGGCGAGGATCGCCGTCAGGCAGTCCTCGACGGGTCCGGCGACGAACGCGCGCGCGAGATCCTCGCTCGGGACGTCGGCGAGGATCGCGGCCCACGCGTCGGGCCCGGTCGCGTCGGCCGTCTCGCCCAGGATCTTGAGCGCGACGAGCCGCACCGAGAGCGGCGCCCCGCGCGACGCCGCGACGAGCTCGTCCGACACCGCCGCGGGGGGGAACCGCCGCAGCGCGTCGAAGAGCGAGCTCTCGGCGCCGCGCAGCGCTCCGAGCGGCATCGACGCCGGGTCCGTGTCGACCGGCTCCACGCTGCCCGACAGGATCGCGAGCAGCGTCCGCGTCGAGTGCGGACCGAGCGCGACGAGGTCGCGGACGACCTCCCGTTCGGCGCTGGGGCTCGTCCGGCCCCGTTCGAGGATCGCGGACACCTGCCGCACGAGCGTGTCGTCCGCGCGGACGCGCACGATCGCCTCGGCGGCGACGCCTCCGTCGCCCGCTTGCACGTGGTCGTGCGCGAGGACCATCGCGGCGATCCACAGCGTGACGGCGGGACGAGTCCACTTCATCGGTCGCTCCGGCGCCCTCAGGGCGCGCCGACCTCCCGCCACAGTGCCACCGTGTACACCGGATTCAGCGTCGAGCCCGAGGGCAGGCCCGGCAGCTGCACCCGGCCGCCCGCGAGGCGCGGATCGACGTTGACGCGGAGCTGCGTGTGGACCGAGCCCGCGTCCGCGTCGATCGCGACGTGGTCGCTCGCGATCAGCGAGCCGTTCACCGTGACGTGCACCTGGCCGCTGGGATCCGCCACGTTCGCGTAGACGTTGTTCTCCGCGAAGATCGCCGCGTTCATCTCGGAGACGAGGTCGGAGCCGACGTTGCTGAAGTACACGTTGCCGCTGTCGGTCTCTGTCGCGTCCTTGAGCGCGATGAACGCGACTCCGTCCCGCGCGGCGTCGTTGAGGTACAGGTTGTCGCCGATGTAGATGTTCCCCTTGACGACGAACGTCACGTGGCAACCCGACGCCTCGGCGTAGCTGAGCTTGAACGAGTTCGTGACGAGACTCTCGAGCCAGAGGTTTCCGTCGATGTAGTAGACCTTGTCGTTGCCGTCGGCGGAGTCCGTGCTGCCGGACGCATTCGTGTCACAGAGGCGGATCGTCGTCGCGAGCGCCGCCGTCTGCGCCGCATCGCCTGCGACGTCCGTCGCCATCGGCTGGTACGGATCCTCGAGGAAATAGTCCGCCTTCGTCGTCAGCGACGTGAGCGCCGCGCGGTCGGACGGGTCGCGGCGGAAGATGTGCGAGGGGTTCGAGTCCGGCATCTCCCAGGCCGAGATCCCCGCTCCGCGGAAGACGTACGCGGCCGAGGCGAAATCCGCCGCGACGTCGATGTCGTGGTTCACGGGGTAGTTCATGCCCGCGAGATTCGGACCCGGGACGACGACGCCGCTCTCCGGCACCGGCGGCGGCGAGCCGATCAGCGTTCCCGCCTGCGTCGTGATCGCGCCCGTCGCGCGCGGCGTGCCCTGGAGCGTCGAGGTTCCCGTGAACGACATCGTGCTCCCGCTGTAGACGTCGCCGACGATCGCGTCCGAGTCCGCGCCGCTCCCGCCGAAGTGGAGGTCGTAGGTCGGATCGTTCGAGCTGTTCCCGGCGAAGAGCGCTCCTCCGAGGGCACCGGAGCTCCCCGGTCGCAGCACCGCGAGCACCGCGCGGCGCGCGCGCCCGCTCGACCCGACGGACGTGACGGAGTACGTCGAGTCCGCGTTGAGCACGGCGCTCCCCCAGAACGCGCCGTCCGAGAACGCATTCGGCGCGGTCTCGGTCCCCATCCCCGCGGGGAGCGCGGTCGACAGGTTGACGGCGGCGCGGCAGATGCCGGCCTCGGCCGCGTAGAGCGCGTGCGTGCGCTGGATCGCGCGGCTGACTTCCTGCTTCGACGCCCCGCTCGTCGCCAGGATCGCGCCGGCGATCCCGGTCATCGCGATGAGCGCGATCAATGCGATCAAGAGCGCGTGACCGCGCCGCCCCTCTCGTCCTGCTCTCCGTCTCATGCCACCCTCCTCCTGCCTAGTTCCGGATCTTCACCGTCGTCTGCACGGTGCACGTGATCGGTCGGCGGTCCTGGTCGATGCCCTGCAGGCTGAGTCGCACCGTCAACTGCCTGTTCGCGAGGACGAACGACAACCCGCGCTCGTCGATGAGTCCGTTGCCGTTCCCGTCCGCGCCGTCCGGGACCTCGCCCTGGAGGTAGCGGCAGGCGTTCTCCGCGAGCGTCACGGTCCTCTGGCTCGGGAGGCCCACGTCCTTCGTGATCTGGACGAACTCCTCGTCGACGAGCCCGTCGCCGTCGTCGTCGACGCCGTTGGGCGGGTCGGCGGGGTCCGTCACGAGCGCGATCCGCGTCCGGTTCCCGTACACGACCGCGTTGTTCACGAGGCCCGTCGGCGTCCGCAGCCGCAGGCTCGAGCTCCCGAACGGCGCCGCGGGCACCGGGAAGAGCGTCGAGATGCCGGCCATCTCGAGCTCGTCGGCGATCCGGTCGAGCGTGCGGCGCGCTTTCATCGTCAGCGCCTCCTCGGCGGAGCCCGTCCGGAACGCGCGGCTCCCGGCGAGGATGACCTGTCCGACGGCGCTCATCAGGACGACGAGCAGGCCGAGCGAGATCGACATCTCGAGGATCGTGAAGCCGCGCGTACGCGACCTCGACTGTCGTGAGCGTTCAGTGCGAGATGAAGACATGGTCGAGCTCGATCGAGCGGTTGCCGCCGATTCCGCGCCACTGGAGCCGCACGCGCACGGGAAGGATCATGTAGGCGCCGGGCAGCGCGCCCGCGGTGATCACGCCGTCGCCGTTCAAGTCGCGCGGCATCCCCCAGCGCGCGTCGACGACGCTCTCGTTCAGGGCGGTCACGCCGCCGACCGCGGTGTCCGGGAAGACGATGTCGCCGACGAACCCGTCGGGATCGTTCGCCTGGAGCGTCATCCCCGGGACCGAGAACCTCGGACCTGGAGCCGTCCCCGCGCCGCCCGGATCGTCCGCTGGATCCGCATCGAACGTCGCGTAGACGGATGCGAAGGGCGTGTCCTGCATCCGCTCGATCACCGCGCGCGCGGCCTCGTGCGCGACCGCCATCTCGCGGTTCACGGCGACGAGCCGGACACCGGCGATCACGGCGCCGACCATGCCGAGCACGCCGACGACGAGGATCGTCGCCATGACGGTGACTTCGACGACGGTGAAACCGGCGCGCGCGCGTCCGTGCGCGCGCACGCTTCTCCCCGCCCATCTCGCATGGTGTGAATTCGTCATCCCTGCCGAAGACTCGAGACGGGAAGCGCCCTGCAGCGCGTTCCACGTCGGCTCCCGCTTATCGGGAACGCTCATTCGCGCTCTTGAGAAAGGGAGCCCCGGCGCGCGTGCCGAGCGACGGCTGCCGCTTCGGGCCTTCCCTGCGGGCCCCCTTCGACGCATCCTTTGCGTTCATGGCGCACGTCGAGACGATCCGTTGGGAGGGAGCCCTGCCGGGGAAGGTCCGGCTCATCGACCAGACGCTCCTCCCCGAGCGCGAGACCTACCTCGAGATCGCCGACCTCGAGTCGATGCGCGACGCGATCGGACGCCTCGCGGTGCGCGGAGCGCCGGCGATCGGCGTCGCGGCGGCGTTCGGAGTCGTCCTCGGCGTCCAGGGCCTGTCGGCGCGTCCCGCGGCGGAGGTGGTCGCGGCGGCGCGGGCCGCAGCCGCGCGCCTCGAGAGCTCGCGTCCGACGGCGGTCAACCTCGCCTGGGGCGCGCGGCGCATCGTCGCGCGCGTCGAGCGCGAAGCCGCGGGCGGCGGGGACGGGCGCGCGGTCGTCGCCGCGGCGCTCGACGAGGCGCGCGCCACCTGGACGGAGGACCGCGTCGTCTGCGATCGCCTCGGAGAGATCGGAGCCGAGCTCCTGCACGACGGGGCCGTCGTCCTCACCCACTGCAACGCCGGGGCGCTCGCGACCGCGGGCAGCGGCACGGCGCTCTCGCCGATCTACCGCGCCGTCGCCGACGGCAAGAAGGTGGCCGTGATCGCCGACGAGACCCGCCCGCTCCTGCAGGGCGCGCGATTGACGGCCTGGGAGCTCTCGCGGGCCGGCATCGACGTCACGCTGATCACCGACAGCATGGCGGCGAGCGTCTTCTCGCGCCGCAAGGTCGACGCGGTCTTCGTCGGCGCCGACCGCATCGCGCGCAACGGCGACGTCGCGAACAAGATCGGCACGTACGGCGTCGCGATCCTCGCGCGCGAGCACGGGGTGCCGTTCTACGTCGTCGCGCCGCTCTCGACGTTCGATCCCGAGACGCCCGACGGCGCCGCGATCCCGATCGAGGAGCGCGCGCCCGGCGAGGTGACGCACGGCGCGCTCGGCCCGACCTCTCCCACCGGCGTGCGCGTCCACAATCCGGCGTTCGACGTGACGCCGGCGCGCCTCGTCACGGGGATCGTCACGGAAGTAGGGCTGATCCTGGCGCCGGACAAGGACAAGGTCGAGGACGCCCTGCGCCGCGGCGGTCGCATCTAGTTTCAGCTCGGGACCCGCCGCGGCCGATGCAGGGAGCCCAGTCCTCCCTCACGACCGACGACGAGCACCCATGGCGACCACGCGCAAGAAAACGAAGTCCCGCCGCACTGCCGAAGCCGACCCCGAAAAGTCGACGGCCCTGCGACCCGACGAGATGCCGCCCGACGTCCTCGAGTTCATCACCGCGATGGACGACTACAAGCGCACCCACCAGCGCCCGTTCCCGAACTGGAGCGAGGTGCTCGACGTCGTCAAGGCGCTCGGCTACGCGCGCGCTCGTCCTTCGGCCCGCGCGTAGATCGGGAACGCCTCCGCGATCTCGGCGACTTCCCCGCGCACGCGACGCGCGACGGCCTCGTCGGCCGGCTTCGACAGCACGTCGGCGATCCAGCCGGCGAGGCGCGTCATGTGCTCGGGCGCGAGGCCGCGCGTCGTCACCGCCGCGGTGCCGAGGCGGATCCCCGACGCTTCCATCGCCGGGCGCGCGTCGTACGGGATCAGGTTCTTGTTGCAGGTGATGTCGACGCCGTGGAGCGCGTCCTCCGCCTGCTTGCCGGAGAGCCCCTTCGGCGTCACGTCGACGAGCATCAGGTGGTTGTCCGTGCCGCCGGACACGATCCGGAGCCCCCGCGCCGCCAGCGCTTCCGCGAGCACGCGCGCGTTCTCGACGACTCGGACCTGGTAGGCCGCGAACGCCGGGGCGAGCGCTTCGCGCAACGCCACGGCCTTCGCCGCGATGACGTGCATCAGCGGACCGCCCTGGCCGCCGGGGAAGACCGTGCTGTTCAGCTGCTTGATCCACTCAGGCCCAGCCAGGATCATCCCGCCGCGCGGCCCGCGCAGCGTCTTGTGCGTCGTCAGCGTGACGACGTCCGCGTGTCCCACCGGCGTCGGATGGACTTTCGCCGCGACGAGACCGGCGATGTGCGCCATGTCGACGAGGAGCTTCGCGCCGACCTCGCGCGCGATCGACGCGAACGCCGGGAAGTCGAGCGTGCGCGAGTACGCGCTCGCGCCGGCGATGATCACCTGCGGCCGGAACTCGAGCGCGAGCGACCGCACCCTGTCCATGTCGATCCGCTCCGTCCCCTTCTCGACGCCGTACGCGTGCACCTCGTAGAAGAGGCCGGTGAAGTTCTTCGGGTGGCCGTGCGAGAGGTGCCCGCCGTGGTCGAGCGACATCGAGAGCACGCGGTCGCGCGGAGCCGCGAGCGCCATGAGCGCGGCGATGTTCGCCTGCGTACCGCTGTGGGGCTGGACGTTGGCGTGCGCGGAGCCGAACAGGGCCTTGGCGCGCTCGCGCGCCAGGTTCTCGACCGTGTCGACGTGCTCGCAGCCGCCGTAGTAGCGACGACCGGGGTAGCCCTCGGCGTACTTGTTCGTGAGCACCGTCCCCATCGCCGCGATCACTTCGGCCGATGCGTGGTTCTCGGAGGCGATCAGCTCGAGCTCGCTCTCCTGCCGCGCGCGCTCGGCGTCGATCGCGCGCCAGACCTCTGTATCCGTGTGCTGCGCCTCGATCGACGGCGCCGTCGCGCGCGGGGTCGTCACTTCTTCGCTCCCGCGTCCGTCGGCGGGACCGCGTCGGCCGGGAGATCGCCGGTGCGCGCGTCCGCGGTGAAGACGCCGCTCTTCGCGGTGTCGAGCGTGCCGTCGTCCTTGAAGTAGAACCAGATGCCTTCGCGCTTCCCGGCCTTGTAGACGCCCGAGGCCGTCAGCTTGCCGCCCGGCGCGTGGGTCTCGAACGGTCCGTCGAGCATCTCCGCCTTGAAGACGACCTTGTCGCGCATCTCGCCGTTCTCGTACCAGTGCACCCAGGGTCCGTCGTGCTTGCCCTCGGCGAAGCTCCCCTCGAGCTCGACCGTGCCGCCCGGGTACCACGTCTTCCACGGGCCGACCTGCGCGCCTGCGACGTACTCGCCCTCGGAGGACTTCTGGCCGTTCGCGTGGTAGGAGACGAAGTGGCCTTCCTGCTTGCCGTCCTTGAAGTTCCCCTCGATCGCCTTCTCGCCGGTCGGGTGGTAGGTCACCCAGAGACCTTCCTGCTTCCCGTTGACCATCGCGCCTTCGTGGAAGAGCTTCCCGTCGGGGTACCACTCCTTCGCCGGACCCTGGGCGACGTTGTTCACGAACGTCGTCTCGCTCATCTTCTGCCCGTTCTCGTGCCAGGCGGTGGCGACGTCGATCACCTTCCCGTGCGACCACGTCTGCTGGAGCTTCTTCGTGCCGTTCGGGTACCACTCGATCGTCGGTCCGTCGAGCACGCCGTCCTCGAAGTGGCCGATCTTCTCGGGAGCGCCGTTCTCGAACCACCACTGCCAGTCGCCGACCTGCTTCCCGCCGCGGATCTCGCCGTGCGTCTTCTTCTTCGTCTTCGCGGCGTCCCAGAAGTCCTGCTGGATGCCGTCCTGCATCCCGAGCGTCCCGGGGAGGGGCGGGAGCGCCGGCGCGGGGCTCGAGTCCTTGCCGCAGCCGGCGCCGAGGAGGGCCGAGAGGGCGAGAGCGGGAAGGAGGCCGGGGAGACTCGCCGAGGGGTGCTTCATCCGGGACATGGTAGCCGCGCCGCGCGCGCCGTGCATCCCCGGCTGGAACCCTCGGCGCGGTAGGATCCAGGGCTCGCCGATGCGCGCCTTCCTCCTGTGTCTCGGTGCCGCGGCGCTCCTCGGCGCGGGCTGCACGCCGGCCGCCGCGCGGCCCAACGTCCTCCTCGTCACGCTCGACACGACGCGCGCGGACGCGCTCGGGTGCTACGGGAAGCCCGGCGATCCGACGCCCGTGCTCGACGCGCTCGCGGCCGAAGGCACGCGCTTCGACGCGGCGATCGCCACGGCGGCGCTGACTCCGGCGTCGCACGCGTCGATCCTCACCGGCCTCGACGGCGCGCACCACGGTGTCCGTGTCCTCGCCGGCGGCGGCGGGATGCACCTCGCGGAGGACCATCCGACGCTCGCGACGATCCTGCGCGAGCACGGGTACAGCACGGCCGCCGTGCTCAGCGCGTTCCCCGTGTCGAAGGCGTACGGCTTCGAGCGCGGCTTCGATCTCTACGACTGCCCCGAAGGCGCTCTCGAGGCCGGACCCGCCGGCACGCCCACCTGGAACCTCTCCAAGCTCCAGCGGCGCGCGGACGCGACGATCGAACGCGCGGTCGCGTGGGTGCGCGGCACGCGCGCCCCGTTCTTCCTCTGGATGCACTGCTTCGACCCGCACGACGCGGCGCTCCTGCCCCCGGGCGTCGCGGCTTCGGCGCCGGACGCGATCGACCTCACGGACGCGCAGTACGACGCCGAGGTGCGCTACGTCGACCGCGAGCTCGGGCGCCTCTTCGCGGCGCTGCGCGAGATCGGCGCGTGGGAGAACACGATCGTCGTCGTCGTCGCGGACCACGGCGAGGGACGCGGCGACCACGGCTGGCCGCACCACCGCATCCTCTACCAGGAGGAGATCCGCGTGCCGCTGATCGTCCGCCCGTCGCGGGCCCTGCGTTCCGGCGGCGAAGCCGGCGCCGCGTCCGCTCCCGTCGTCGCGGAGCTCGTTCGCACGACGGACGTCCTGCCGACGGTCCTCGAGTTCCTCGGGATCCTGCCCCTGAAGGCGATCGACGGGAGGAGCCTGCGCGGACTGATGCAGGGTCGCGCGGAGCCCCCGCGGACCGCGCTCGCGGACGCCGTCAACGGCTACGACCTGAACGCCCTCCAGATCAGGAGTCGCCCGCTCGACGACTTCCTCTACTGCGCGATGGACGCGCGCTGGAAGCTCGTCTACCGCCCCGCGCATCCCGAGGCGAGCGAGCTCTTCGATCTCGCGCGCGATCCGCGCGAGCTGCAGAACCGCACCGCGGAGGAACCGGCTCGCGCGCGGGATCTCGAGCGCGAGCTCGCGCGCGCGGCGCCCTGGGTCACGGCGCCGTTCCCGCCGCTCGATCCGCAGTCCGCCGCGGCGACGCAGCGCGCGCTCTCGGGCCTCGGGTACACCGGCGGCGACGCGCGCGCGTCCGGACCGGCGTGGCGCTGGACGTGCCCCGAGCACCGCGAGTGGACGAGCGACGAGCGCGCGAGCTGTCCGCGTTGCGGTTCACCGCCGCTCCTGATCGCGCGCTGACCGACGGGTTTTTCCCGCCTTGACCCCCCTGGAATCCCGTGGGAGGATTCCCTTCGACCTCCCCGTCGCGACGCGAGACCGCGCTCCGATTCGCCTGGCGTCCTCGAACTCTCCCACACGGCTTCGCATGACACTCATCTCGACCCGCTCCCCGCGACTCGCCCTCGGCGCGCTCGCCGCGCTCATCGTCTCGGGGATCGCGCTCTCCGCCGCGCGCCTGCTCACGGGCCTGCCGATCCCGACGACTCCCGCCGACTTCCACCAGCCGGGCACGCAGCCCTTGTCGCTGAACCAGACGATCCAGTCCTCCGTGAACTGCGAGGTCTGCCACGGCGGCTTCGACGTGAACCAGGAGCCGTACACGCGCTGGTCGGCGAGCATGATGGCGCAGGCGACGCGCGATCCGGTCGTCCACGCCGGGCTCGCGATCGCGAACCAGGACATGGCCGGGTCCGGAGAGATGTGCCTGCGCTGCCACGCGCCGGGCGCGTGGCTCGACGGCCGCAGCACGCCGCCGGACGGATCGGCGCTCGACAACCTCCTCGGCGACTTCGACGGCGTCACGTGCCACCTGTGCCACCGCATGGTCGACCCGTTCTACGAGCAGGGCGTCAGCCCGCAGATCGACCGCCGGATCCTGCAGCAACTCGCGCAGATCCCGTTCAGCATCGGCAACGGGGAGTACGTCATCGATCCCGACGACGTGCGCCGCGGCCCGTTCGACCTCGGCCCGAACTTCTTCCTGCACGACTGGCTCCAGTCGCCGTTCCACCGCGAAGCGCTCCTCTGCGCGAACTGCCACGAGGTCAGCAACCCGGCGACGACGAAGCAGCCGGACGGCAGCTACGCGCTGAACGCGCTGAACACGGAGCACCCGACGCACGACAAGCGCGACGAGTTCCCGATCGAGCGCACGTACAGCGAGTGGTCGAAGAGCGTCTACGCGCAGGCCCCGATCGACACGAACGGCCGCTTCGGCGGGAACGCGCTGACGGTCAGCACCTGCCAGGACTGCCACATGCCGGACACGCACGGCACGGCCTGCCAGCCGGTGCTCGGCGGCGCCATCCGCGACGATCTGCCGCTGCACGACTTCAACGGGACGAACTCGTGGGTGCTCGACGCGGTCCGGAACCTCTATCCGGACAGCGAAACCGGCCTCACGACGCAGTCCGTCGCCGACGCGCACGCGCGCAACCTCTCGATGACGCAGCGCGGCCTCGACCTCGACCTCTTCACGGCGAACGGGCTCCTCGGCGTGCGCCTGATCAACCAGACCGGCCACAAGCTGCCGACCGGGTACGGCGAGGGCCGGCGACTCTGGATCAACGTCAAGTTCTACGACGCATCGAACGTGCTTCTCGCGGAACGCGGCGCGTACGACTCCGGCACGGCGACCCTCACGACGACCGACACGAAGGTCATCGAGGCGGTCCAGGGGCTCGACGCGGCGATGGCCGCCACGACCGGCCTCCCCGCGGGTCCTAGCTTCCACTTCGTGCTGAACAACACCGTCGTCAAGGACAACCGCATCCCGCCGCGAGGCTTCAGCAATCCTGCCTTCGCCTCCGTCCAGACGGAGCCGGTCGGCGCGAGCTTCCCCGAGCAGCACTACTGGGACGACACGATCTACACGCCCCCGCCGGCGGCGGTGCGCGCCGACGTCTCCGTGTACCAGCAGACGACGTCGCGCGAGTACATCGAGTTCCTGATGAACACGAACACGACGAACACCGCGGGCGTCACCGCCTACAACCAGTGGGTCGCGACGGGCATGAGCGCGCCGGTGCTCATGCAGTCGGCGTCGATCGACCTGATCGCCGGCGAGTGCCCGCTCCCCGTTCCGCTCGGCGTCTCGAAGCAGCTCGCCGCGGGCGGATACCCGTCGCTCACCTACACGGGCACGCCGACCATCACGGCGCACAACTTCGCCGTCGTCGTCCACAACGCGAAGCCCAACGTGCTCGGCGTCCTCTTCCAGAGCCCGACGACCGCGACGACGCCGTTCGTCGGCGCGACGTTCTATCTCGCGGCGCCGTACCAGCGTGTCGGAAACTTCACCCTCGACGGCACCGGCTCGATCTCCGTGCCGATCAGCGTGACGCCCGGCATGGAGGGCACGGAACGCCAGTACCAGTTCGTGTTCCGCGACCTGTACGCGCCGCAGTCGCTCGGCGTCACGAACGGACTGCACGTCGAATTCTGCCTCTAGCTCCGATCGTTCGAGAGCCCCTGCACTCGCGGCCGCCCCGTTCCCCCGGTGGCGGCCGCGGGTCTTTTGAGGATGCCGCGCGCGTGACCTAGACTGTCCGGCCCATGAAGTTCCTGCTGCGCGCGCTCGTCGTCCTGCTGGTCCTCGGCGTCGTCGGGGTCGCGGGCGCGTGGCTCTTCCTGAACCCGATCGTCTCCTCCGCGATCGAGAAGGGTTCGACGTACGCGACCGGCGTCGACACGAAGGTCGGGAGCGTCGACGCGAGCCTGCTCTCCGGGCGCTTCGGCCTGAAGGAGCTCAGCCTCGCGAATCCCCCGGGGTTCCGGCCCGAGCCGTTCGTCCACCTCGCCAGCGCGCAGGCCGCGTGGCAGAACGGCACGATCCTCTCCAAGACGATCCAGATGGACGAGTTCGTCGTCGACGGCGTCGACGTGAACCTCGAGCGCACGGGGTCGGGCACGAACTACGGAACGATCCTCGACCACCTCGGCAAGATCTCGGGCGGGGACAAAGGGAAGCCGACGGAGTCGGCGGGCGGGAAGACGCTCCTCATCAAGAAGATCGAGATCAGGAACGTGCGCGCCGGACTGCACCTCTCGGGAGTCCCGCTCGCTTCCGGATCGCTCGAGGTCAAGGTCCCGAGCATCGTGATCAACGACTTCCGGTCCGACGGGAGCACCACCGAGATCGTCTCCAAGCTGACGCGCGTGCTGCTCCAGTCGATCCTCGAGCGCGTCCTCGCCGCCGGCAAGGACATCTTCCCGGCCGACATCGTCAAGGACCTCGGCAACGGATTGAAGGGTGTCGGCTCGACGCTCGAGGACAGCGCGAAGAGCGCGCTCGACGAGACCCTCAAGGGCGTCGGCGACATCTTCAAGAAGAAGAAGTAGCCGGCATGCAGCCCCGCGTCGCGCGCCTCGCCGCTGCCGCGACCGCGGTCCCCGATCATTGCGTGGGTCGCGAGGAGACCGCCGCGGCATTGCGCCGGCTCTTCCCCGCCGAGGACCCCGCGCTCGTCGAGCAGATCGTCGAGCGGTCCGGCGTCGAGACGCGCTACATCGCGCTCCCCCTCGCGGAGACGCTCGCCGTCCGCGACTTCAGCGCGCGGAACCGCGACTGGCGGCGCGTGTCGCTCGAGCTCTCCCGGCTCGCCGCGGAGCGCGCGCTCGCTCGCTCGGGCGTCGCGCCGCGCGAGATCGACCTCCTGATCGACGTCTCCTGCACCGGGGTCGCGATCCCCGCGCTCGACGTCGATCTCGTCCCGGCGCTCGGCCTGCGCAGCGACGTCCGGCGCGTGCCGATCACCGAGAGCGGATGCGCAGCCGGCGCCCTCGCCCTGGGCCTCGCGGGCGCCTTCGCGGAACGCGGCGAGCGCGCGCTGATCGTCGCCTGCGAGCTGTGCTCGCTGACGCGGATCGATGGCGACGTGTCCCGGACGAATCTCGTCGCGAGCGTCCTCTTCGGCGACGGCGCCGCGGCCGCTGTCCTGTCGCCGGAAGGTCGCGGACCACGGCTCGTCGCGGCCGGCTCGCACCTCTTGCCCGAGACGAGCGGGCTCATGGGGTTCGACGTCGGGAGCCACGGTCTGCGCATCGTCCTCCAGCGCGAGCTCCCGCTCGTACTCGCGCAGACACTGCGCGGCGCGATCGAGGCGTTCCTCGCGCGCTCGGAGCGGACAGTCGGCGAAATCGGGCTGCATCTCGTGCACCCCGGAGGCCGCCGCATCCTCGACGCCTACGACGAGATCTTCGGCCTCGACGCGCGCGCCCTCGAGCTTTCGCGCGAGTCGCTGCGCAGGTACGGGAACCTGTCGTCGGCTTCCGTCCTCACGCTGCTCGACCTCGCGCTCGAGAGCGGCGCGCGTCCGCCGCCGGGGAAGCTCGCGCTGCTCGTCGGCGTCGGACCGGGCCTCTCGCTCGAGCTCTCGCTGTGGTCGTGGGACGCTTGATCGACGCGAGCCCGCCCGCGCTCGTACTCGTCGCCGTGCTCGTGGCCGAGCGGATCTTCGAGCTCGCGCTCACCCGCGCGCGACTCCGGAACCGGCGCGGCACGGCGACGCACGGGACGCTCGAGTGGAGCGCGCTCGTCGCGGTGCACGTCGGACTGCTCGTGCTCCCGCCGCTCGAGGCGACTTGGCTCGGCACGCGCGCGCCGGCGCCTCTCCTCTGGAGCGCGATCGGCGTCACCGTTCTCGCGCAGGTGCTCCGCTACTGGAGCATCGTCTCGCTCGGTCCGGCGTGGAACGCGCGCGCCGTCGTCGATCCCGCGCTCGGTGTCGTCGAGCGCGGACCGTACCGCTGGGTGCGGCATCCGAACTACGCGGCCGTGTTCCTCGAGTTCGCTGCGTTGCCTCTCGCGTTCGGAGCGTGGCGTTCCTGGCTTCTCTTGAACGTCCTTCACGCGCCCTTGATCGCGCGGCGTATCCGGGGCGAGGAGGCGCTCCTGCGTCGCATCCCGGGCTACCAGGAGCGCATGGAGGCGAAGGGTCGCTTCCTGCCGCGCTCGGGCGGGCGCAACGTATGAGCTGTGTCCCGCGCTCCCTGCGACGGGCGGCGAAACGGAACCAAGCGGTCGCGCGTTCCGTCCGAGCGCATCGACGCCGCGATCGCTTGACGCCTGTGAAAAGGGCGTCGAGAATCCATTCGGCTCGCAGCCATTCGTGCAGACTGACAACCCTCAGGAGAACCAGAATGCTTCGTAATTACACACTGGCCATCCGCGCGCTGCCCGCCTTCGTCGTGGCGCTCGGCTTCGCCAGCCAGGCGAACGCGCAGATCACGCACCTCGAAGCGCTCAGCATCGACGGTGCGCAGGAGACGCCTCCCGTCCCGACCGGAGCGACGGGTCGCGCCGATTGCACCGTGAACGTGGCCAGCCACACGCTCCGCTACAACATCAGCTTCAGCGGGCTGTCGTCGGGGGAAATCCTCGCGCACATCCACGGTCCCGCGGCGGTCGGCGTCCCGGGTCCGATCATGTTCAGCCTGCCGCTCGGCTCGCCGATCTCGGGGTCGTTCGCGACCACCGCGGGTCAGGAGGGCGACCTCAACGGCTCGCTGACGTACGTCAACATCCACACGCAGAACTTCGGCGGCGGCGAGATCCGCGGCCAGCTGACACCGGCTCCGGTCGTCGGCACGCCGTTCTGCCTGGGCGACGGCACGGGCTCGCCCTGTCCGTGCGGCAACAGCGGAGCGCCCGGGCACGGCTGCGAGAACTCCTCGACGACCGGCGGCGCGCTGTTGACGGCGACGGGCCACACGAGCCCGGACAACGTCGTCCTGATCGCGACCGGCGAGAAGCCGACCGCGACGACGATCTTCCTCTGCGGCACGACGGCTGGCGGTCCGTTCATCTTCGGTGACGGACTGCGCTGCGTCGCCGGACAACTGAAGCGCCTCGCCGCGAAGCCCGCGACGGGCGGCGCCGTCGCGTTCCCCGAAGGCGGGGAGCCGACGATCTCGGCGCGCCTCGTGACGCTCGGAGCACCGATCGTCCCGGGCACGCACCGCTTCTTCATGACGTACTACCGCGACCCCGATCCCGTGTTCTGCGCGACGCCTCCGGGCGGCACGTTCAACGGAAGCAACGCGGTCGACATCCTCTGGTAGCGTCCGCAACGCGCATTTTGCGCCTTCACGGCCCGCGCCGCCTTGACACAGGCGGTGCGGGCATCGATGCTGGTTTTGCCCAGCGCCCAGACTGAGCCCCGTTCCGCGCCTCGCCTCGAGCTATCAGAGAAGAAGACCCCCGATGTCGATCCGGTTCCAACTCACCTTCGGCGTGACATCCCTCGTCCTCGGCGCGGCGCTCGCGTCCCCGGCCTCGAGCCAGGTCACGCTCCAGAGCACTCTCATCCACTCGGGCTTCACCGAGCCCCTGTACGTCACCTCGCCCCCCGGCGACACGCACCGTCTGTTCGTCGTCGAGCACCGCGGCGTGATCAAGATCCTCCGGGACGGGACGCTGCTCGCGACGCCGTTCCTCGACATCGACCCGATCGTCAGCGGAGGCTCAGGGTCCGACGAACGCGGCCTCCTGGGATTCGCCTTCCACCCCGACTTCGCGAACAACCGGAAGTGCTACGTCTCGTACACGGACCTCAACGGCGCTTCGGTGCTGCGCCAGTACTTCGCGGACGCGTCGAATCCCGACATCGCCGAGACGAGCACGTTCACGACGATCCTCGGACCGATCCCGCAGCCCCAGTCGAACCACAACGGCGGCTGCATCCAGTTCCAGCTCGACGGCAAGCTGTTCATGTCCCTCGGTGACGGCGGCAACGCGAACGACATGGGCTCGGGCCACGATCCGAACACGGGCAACGCCCAGTCGCTGAACACCTACCTCGGGAAGCTCCTGCGCCTCGACGTCGACAATCCGCCGACGTACGTCCCGACCGGCAATCCGTTCGGCGCGAGCGCCTTCCCGCTGATCTGGTCGTACGGCCTGCGGAACACGTGGCGCTTCAGCGTCGACCGCAGCACCGGGGACATGTACCTCGGCGACGTCGGCCAGGGCGCGGTCGAGGAAGTCGACTTCATCGCCGCGGCGAGCACCGGCGCCGAGAACTTCGGCTGGCGCTGCATGGAAGGCAACAACTGCACGGGCTTCACCGGTTGCACGTGCAACTCCCCGGCGCTCACGCAGCCGATCCAGCAGTACACGCACGGCCTCGGGTGCACCGTGGTCGGAGGCTACATGTACCGCGGCAGCGCGATCCCGAACTTCCAGGGCAACTACATCTACGCCGACTACTGCAGCGGGAAGATCTGGTCGTTCGCGTACAACGGATCGACCGTCTCGAACTTCGTCGACCGCACGCAGCAGCTCGGAACGGGCAGCGGCCACTCGATCACGTCCCCGACCTCGTTCGGCGAGGACGCGAACGGCGAGATCTACATCTGCGACTTCGGCGGCGGAGAAGTCTTCCGCATCGACGCGCTGTGCCCGCCCCCGACGACCTACTGCACCTCGACCCCGAACTCGACCGGCGGGGCTTCGACCATGGGCTTCAGCGGCTCGGGCAGCGTTGCGAACAACAACCTGCACCTCTACGCGTTCGGCAACCCGCAACACGTCAACGGGCTCTTCTACTACGGCCAGGGCACCGCGCAGGCGCCGGCGTACAACGGATTCCGCTGCATCGCGAACAGCTTCCACCGCCTCCCGATCGTGCAGACGGACTCCTTCGGGGATGCCGACTACCAGTTCGACGTGAACGCTCCTCCGGGCGTCATCACGCCGGGCACGACGTGGAACTTCCAGTTCTTCTACCGCGACCCGACGATGGGCGCAGGAGCCAACTACTCGGACGCGCTGTCCGTGCCGTTCTGCGTCCATTGAGGTCGACGACGGAGCAACCCGTCGCACCGCATCCTTTGCTCCCAAGGGAGCTCGCCGGCCCGCGCACGCGCGGGCCGGTTTCGTTTGGAGCGGACCGGGTTCCGTGTTGCGACGCGTCGCGCGGCCGCAGGTCCGCGCGCGCCGTCAGCGATCGCGCAACACGGAACTCAGCCCGTGCCGTCGTGCGCGGTGCCGCGCGCCGCGTGCTCAGCGCGCTCAGCGCTTCCGGGCGCGCGTTCCGCGCCACCGGTCGCCCGTTCCCCGTTCTCAGCGCGCCCGGTCTCCCGTTCCGCGTGCTCGGCGCGCCCAGTCGCCTGCCCACCGTGGTCGGCGCGCCCGGTCTCCCGCCCACTGCGCTCGGCGCGCTCAGCGCTTCCGGTCGCGAGCTGATCGCGTTCAGCGCCCCCGGCCGCTCGTCCGCCGCGTTCAGCACGCCCAGTTCCCTGTCCACCGTGCTCAGCGCGCCCCGTCGCGCGCTTGCCGCGCTCAGGATGCCCGGTCGCCCGCTCGGCGCGCTCAGCGCTTCCGGTCGCGAGCTCGTGGAGTTCAGTGCCCCAGGCCGCGCGTCCGCCGCGCCCAGTGCGTCCGGTCGCCCGCTCGCCACGCTGGGCGCTTCCGCCCGCGCGCATGCTGCGTTCAGCGACCTCCGTCCCGCCCACATCGCGGTCAGAGTCCGCGGTCCCGCGCTCGTTCTGCGCGGCGCTCTCGGCCGCGCGTTCGTCGCTCCCGGGGTCCTCGGTCGCGCGTTCGTCGCGCTCGCGGCCTTCGGCGCGGCGGCGTGCGCGCCCGCGCCGCCGCGCGCAACGCCCGCGCGGCCGAACGTCCTCTTGATCGTCGTCGATACGCTGCGCGCGGACCGCCTCGGCTGCCACGGCGGCACGCGCGGGCTCTCGCCGCGCATCGACGCGCTCGCCGCGCAGGGCGCGAACTTCGCGAACGCCTTCTCGCACGCACCCTGGACGCTCCCGGCCTTCGCCTCGCTCCTCTCGTCCGAACTCCCGCCGAGCCACGGCGCCGGCGGGAAAGTCGATGACTTCCACGGCCTCCGGAAGGAAGTTCCCACGCTTCCCGACGCGTTCCGTTCGGCCGGATACGCGACGGCCGCGATCGTCAACGTCGATTTCCTGGCGCGCCCCTTCGGCGTGACGCGCGCGTTCGAGCGGCTCGATGCGCGCGCGTTCGAGGACAACGAGAACGTGCGGGCTGCGGGCCCGACGACGGACGCGGCGCTCGCCTGGGTGAGCGAGCACAAGGAACGCGCGTTCTTCCTGATGGTCCACTACTTCGATCCGCACGCGGAATACCGTCCGCCCCAACCGTTCCGCGAACGATTCGCGGCACCGGAGGACCAGCACGACGAGAGCTTCCGGTTCGGAACGCGCCACCAGGTCGTCGACCACCGCGTGCACCGAACGCAGCTCTCCCCCGCCGACGTCGACCGCGCGCGGCTGCTGTACGACGGCGAAGTCGCGTACGTCGACCAGGAAGTCGGCCGTCTGCTCGACGGACTCGGATCGCTCGCGCTCGACGCGAACACCCTCGTCGTCCTGACCGCCGACCACGGCGAGGAGTTCCTCGACCACGGCGACTGGGAGCACGGGCACTCGCTCTACGACGAGCTCCTCGAGGTCCCGCTCCTCGTGCGCCAGCCCGGCCGCGTCGCGCCGCGCGTCGTCGACGCCCCCGTGGGCCACGTCGACATCGGTCCGACGCTCCTCGCCTGGTGCGGTCTGCCCGGCAACGCCGCCTTCCGCGGACGCGATCTCGCCCCCGCGCTCGCCGGCGCCGCCCTCGCGCCGACTCCACTGCTCGCCTTCGGCAACTTCTGGGGCCCGCCGCTCGCGAGCCTGCGCGACCAGGACTTCCAACTGATCGTGCGCCCCGACGGAAAACGCGAGCTCTACCGCTGGCGCTCCGACCCCAACGAACAGCACGACCTAGCCGCCGAAGAGCCCGCCGTCGCCGCCGCCCTCGCGGCACAACTCGAGAAGGCGCGCGCCGATGCCGCGGATCGGGGAGCGGGGCTCGGACCCCGCGTCGCGCTCACGGCGGAGCAGCAGCGCCGCCTGTCGGCAGTCGGATACGCGGGCGACGAGTGAATCTGGCCCGGTTGGCTGTGCACGAATCGAGGATCCGGCGCGGGGTTTTCTGAGAAGCGCCTGAAACCGCGCGGAGTCCGGTCGGTCCGCCGAGGGACCGAAGTCCCGGCCACGGCCGGGAGAAAGGACTCCCATGC
>DASYPQ010000006.1:0-33131 GCA_036006425.1 Planctomycetota bacterium | reverse complement strand
GTGCGAACGCCGAGGAGCCGCCGGCGGGTATCCGCCGGCGGAATCGGCGGCGCGGTGCTTCGCAGCAGCTGTTGCGTCGCGGGGCACGAATCGCAACGGCAGGCGAGCGGCAACTCGCAACCGATTCCGCCGGCTGCGCGCCTGCGGCGAGTACGCCGCAGGCGCGCATCCGGCGGTCTTGGGACGGACTACGCCCTCGGTCACGTCGCGGACTTCGTGCTCGAGCCAGCGCACGGCCGCTGATGATCGCGACGCCGCAAATGCTCCCGTGTGCCTTCTAGGAATGGGGCGAAAACGCCGCGACCGCTCCCGGTTTCCGCAGCATCTTGTCCACCTCGCCCGCGTCGAGCTCCTCGGCGTGGATCATCCCGCGCGCGTACTCCTCGAGCATCACGGAGTGTCCCTCGGCGACCTTCAGCAGCTCCCGGTAGAGCTCGAGCGTCGCGCGTTCGTGGTCGAGCGCCTCCCGGAGGATCTCGTCGATCGCGTGCCGATGCGTCTCGAGGAGCGGCCCGATGCTCAGCGACGGGTGCTCTCCGAAATGCGTGACGAGCTCCCCCGCCTTCTGCGCGTGCGCCATCGACTTCATCGCCTCGCCGCGCAGCCACGCCACGATCGGGATCCGCGCGTGGCCGTACACCATCAAGGAGTAGTGCTCGTATCGCACCACACCCGCGAGCTCCATCTCGAGGATCCGGTTGAGGATCCGGACGACTTCCTTCTTGTCCAACTCGACTTTGGCCACGTGCACTCCTTCGTTCCGGACGTCCGCGTCGTCACCCTCGCATCCTAGCGGTGTCCGGGCGCCACCTGCTCGCCTTACGTTTTCTCCATTCACCCAGAGCGGGCGCCGGTGACGGCCGGTCTTCGCTGCGCGGGCACACGGCATGCAAGGTCCCCGCGAGACTCGCGGTCGCTGCTGGGCACATCACCCCATCGGCGGGCATGACCCTCGAGTCGGACCCTGCCAAGGAACCCCTATGAAATCCATCTCCTCCTTTCTGATTCCCGCGCTGCTTCTCGTCGCGTCCGGCACGTTCGCCGCTTGCCAGACGGACAACCCGGGCGTCAAGAGCTCCTATCACAGCCAATGGACCACGGTCGGCAACAACACGGCCAAGACGACGGATGCGGCGAAAGATGCGCTGCAGGATCTCAAGCTCCAGAAGATCGAGGCGAAGTCCACGGAGCTCGACGGCGTCGCCACCGGATACACCGCCGACAACAAGAAGATCACGGTCGACATCCGGAAGGTGACGGAGACGACGAGCGAAGTGTCCGTCAACGTCGGGACGGTGGGCGATCCGGAGCTCGGCAAGGAGATCATCGCCAAGATCCGCAAGCACCTGGGCGGGTAGCGACGGACGGGTAGCCACGGGTTTCCGGGAGAAACCCCGTGGCCGATCCCGGTCGACGGCGCAGGCGGAGGCGGTTCCACGGCGAAGCCACGACGACGGGCGCGACGGTCGCTCACGGGGTGTACGGCGAGGCGAACAACAGTGCGGCCTTCGGCGTCTTCTCCAGCGGCGACTTCGGCGGCACGGGGGCGAAGTACTTCATCCAGCCGCACCCGACCGACGCGACGAACCAGATCAACTTCGCGTGCCTCGAAGGCAACGAGTCCGGCACCTACTTCCGCGGCTCGATCCGGGTCCAGGGCGGCGTCGCGACCGTCGTCGTGCCCGAGAGCTTCCGCCTCGTCACCGACGCGGACTCGGTCACCGCGACCGCGACGGCGGTCGGCGCTCCGGCGCTCGTGTGGATCCAGTCGCAGACGCTGGAGCAGATCGTCGTCCGCGCGAACGCGGACGTCACGGTGAACTACCTGGTGCCGGCACACGGCGCGGGTTCCGCGGCCTGGAGACGATCCGCGAGAACACGGCCTTCGTTCCCGAGTACCGCGGGCTGCCGTTCGGACTGCAGTACCGCCCCGACTACCGCCAGCTGCGCAGAGCGGCCTGCTCAATCCCGATTTCACGCCGAACGAGGAGACCGCGCTCCGCCTCGGCCAGCCGCTGCGGGATCCGTGGGACGACGAGCACGCGGAGCCGATCGTGCGCGAGTTGCTGCGCGCGGGACTCGTGACCGCGCCGGCGGGCTGGGTTCCCCCGTCGGAGCGGTGATCACTCCGCGCGCTTGAAGAGATCGAGGAAGCGGTTCTCGTATCTCTTGAAGACGTCGAGGCGGTCCAGCTCGGTCTTGAGCTGGATCGCCTTCGAGCGGTCGTGCGCGGCCGCGACGAACAAGCCCTCGATCCGCTGCTGATCTTCCGGCGCGAGGTCGCCGTCGTTCGCGGGGGCGGGCCAGTCCTCCGCGCCCTCCTTCTCGCGTTCCTCCTCCGCCTCCTTCCGCCCGCTCCGCCCTTGCGAGGCGGACTGCGCGCGCGCAACCTCCTCGAGCTGCTTCACGAGCGCCATGAGCTGCTTCTGCACCTCCGCCGCCTGGTGGTCGAGCTCGGTGACGTCGATCGGCACGCCACTGATGCGCGAGAAGACCCGGAGGATCGAGGCCGCGGCCTTCGGATTCGGCACCGCACTCGCGAAGAACGGGAATTCGCCGAGGAGGCACGCGCCGGAGAGCCCGCGTTCCGCCGCGGAGGCGAGGAGGAGCCCGTTCATGCCGCCGATCTCGCCGTCGGCGAGGAACTCCACGCCGAGCGCGCGCAGCTCGCTCGCGAGCGCGACGTCCGTCGCCGCCGCGAACACGCGCGACGGCGCGTCCGGCGACGTCGGCATCCCCATCGCGGCGAACGTGAACGTCCGCACGACGCCCTGCTCCTTCGCCATCGCGATGACCTCGTCGCAGAACCGGCGCGAGCCCGTCTCGGGCTGCCGCTCGCTCTGCAGGATCAGGAGGTCGTGGGGATGGTCGCCTCCACGCCAGGTCGAGAGGAGCGTCCGCGGCGGCTGTCGCGGCACGACGATCCCGTTCTTGACGTCGACCTTGGCGAGATCGAAATGCTCGCGGGGCGGGACCTCACCGGTCACCTCAGCGGAAAGGGAGCGGGCGAGGTAGGCGGCCGCGAGATGGCCGACGAATCCCATCCCCGGCCAGGCCGCGACGAGCCAGGGATCCCGCAGCTTCTCCATGCGCGGCCTCTCCAACCGGCGTTCCAGGTCCGGCCTGCGCCGAAAGTGCGATCGAGCAGGAGCGGTTTGTAGAAACGGGCGGGACTGCGTCCATTCCTGCAACGTCACGGGTCGGGCATGTCGATTGCTTCGCCGCGCGCACCCCCCCAAGCGAGGCTCGATGCAGCTCTCTCGCCGCGGTTTCCTCAAGACGTCCGCCATCGGAACGTCGATCGCCCTCGGGTTCGACGTCTCGATCGCCCGGGCGGAGATGCGCGAGCTCAAGATCGCACGCACGACGGAGACGCGCAGCGTGTGCCCCTACTGCGCAGTCGGATGTGGGGTGATTCTCCACACTCTCGGCGACGGCTCGAAGAACGCGAAGGCGGCGGTCGTCCACGTCGAAGGCGATCCCGACCAGCCCGTCTCGCGCGGGTCGCTGTGCCCGAAGGGGATCACGCTCAAGGACGACATCACGCACAGGAACCGCCTGACGCGGCCGCGCGTGCGTCGCGCGGGCTCCGACCGGTGGGAGGAGATCGGCTGGGACGACGCGATCGCGCAGATCGCGAAGCACATCAAGACGACGCGCGACCGCTGCTTCGTCGAGACGAACGCGAAGGGACAGGTCGTCCACCGGAACCCGGGGATGGCCTGGATCGGCGGCTGCACGGACACGAACGAGTTCAACTACCTCCAGTGGAAGGTCATCACGGCACTCGGAGTCCCCTATCGAGATACGCAGGCCCGGGTGTGACACGGTCCCACGGTGGCCAGTCTGGCCGCCACCTTCGGCCGCGGAGCGATGACGAACGGCTGGTGCGACATCAAGAACACGGACGTCATCCTCGCGATGGGTGGCAACCCGGCCGAGAACCATCCCGTCGGCTTCCGGTGGTTCCTCGAGGCGCGCAAGACACGCGGCGCGAAGATCGTCGCTGTCGATCCGCGCTTCACGCGCACCGCGGCCCTCGCCGACGTGTACGCCCCGATCCGAGCGGGAACGGACACGGCTTTCCTGCTCGGGTTGCTGCGGTACGCGATCGAGAACAAGCGCTTCCACGAGGACTACGTGAAGCTCCACACGAACGCCGCTCTCCTCGTCGATGCGGCATTCGGCTTCGAGGACGGGCTGTTCACCGGGTTCGACGAGAAGACGGGCACGTACGGGCGCGACTCGTGGAGCTACCAGCTCGACGAATCGGGCAAGGCGAAGACGGATCCGACGCTCCAGGATCCCCGCTGCGTCTTCCAGCTCCTCGCCCGTCACGTCGACCGCTACACGCCGGAGATGGTCGAGCGCGTGTGCGGCACGCCGCACGAGGTCTTCCTGAAGATCTGCGACATCGTCACCTCGACGTGCACGGCGGATCGCGCGGGCACGATCACGTACGCGCTCGGCTGGACGCAGCACTCCACGGGCGTGCAGATGATCCGCGCGGCCGCGATGGTGCAGCTGATGCTCGGGAACGTCGGCCGCCCCGGAGGCGGGGTCAACGCATTCCGCGGGCACTCGAACATCCAGGGCGCGACGGACATCGCCGGCACGTTCGACATCCTTCCCGGCTACCTCAAGACGCCGTCAGCCGCGTGGACGACGGTCGCGGAGTACGTCGCCGCGAACTCGCCGAAGGCGCTCGGCGCGTCGATGAACTACTGGCAGAACATCGACAAGTTCATGGTGTCGCTGCTCAAGGCGACCTGGGGCAAGAATGCGACGAAGGAAAACGACTTCGGCTACGCGTGGCTTCCCAAGGTCGACGGCAACTACTCGTGGATGTACATCTTCGACGACATGTACCGCGGCAGCTCGACGCGCGCGGGCGGCGAGGAACGCGCGCCGGAGGGCTTCCTCACGTTCGGCATGAACCCGGTGGGTCTCGGCCCGAACTCGAAGAAGATGATCGCCGCGCTGTCCAAGCTGAAGTGGATGGTCGTCGTCGAGAACGTCGAGACGGAGACCGCGTCGTTCTGGAAGGCTCCGAAGGAATACGAAGGGGCCGCCGCAGCGGACATCGCGACCGAGGTGTTCCTCCTGCCGGCCGCGGATTTCGCGGAGAAGGACGGCACCTTCACGAACTCGGCGCGCTGGATCCAGTGGAAGTGGAAGGCGCTCGATCCGCCCGGCCTCGCGAAGTCGGACCAGGAGATCGTGGCGCGGATCTACCTCGCGGTGCGGGACCTCTACCTCGCGGAAGGCGGCGCGTTCCCGGACCCCGTGACGTCGCTCTCGTGGAGCTACACGAACCCGGCCGCGCCGGATCTCGCCGAGGTGCTCAAGGAGATCAACGGCAAGGCGGTCGTCGACCTGAAAGATCCTGCCGACGAGTCGAAGATCCTACGAGCGGGCGGCCGGCAGCTCGACGGCTTCGCGGAGCTCCGCGCCGACGGCTCGACCTCCTGCGGCAACTGGCTCCACTCGGGCGTGTACACGGAAGCCGGGAATCTCGCGCAGCGCCGGTCGACGGCGGATCCGACCGGGCTCGGGATGTTCCACGGCTGGGGCTTCTCGTGGCCCGCGAATCGCCGGATCATGTACAACCGCGCGTCGGCCGACGCGCAGGGAAAGGCCTGGGATCCGAAGAGACCGGGCATCGTGTGGAACGGGGAGAAGTGGGTCGGCGACGTCCCCGACATGAAGCCCGACGCGCCGCCCGGCCAGTTCGGCGCCTTCATCATGCTGCCCGAGGGAGTGGGCCGCCTCTTCGCCGCATCCCTCAACGACGGCCCTTTCCCCGAGCACTACGAGCCGATCGAGGCGCCGGTCGACAACCCGCTGCACCCGAGAGTCACGTCGAACCCCGTGAGCAAGAAGTTCTCCTCCGACAAGGACGTGTACGGCGCGAAGGAGGACTTCCCGATCGTCTGCACGACGTACCGGCTGACGGAGCACTTCCACTACTGGACGCAACACCAGGCGGACGGCGTGCTGAACCAGCTCCAGTCGGCGTTCTTCGTGGAGATCCCCGAGGACCTCGCGCGGCAGAAGGGCATCGCGAACGGCGGGCGCGTGCGCGTCACGTCCGCGCGCGGCTCGATCGAGGGCCGCGCGATGGTCACGCGTCGGCTGCGGCCGTTCCGGATCGACGGGAAGGAGATCTGGCAGATCGGGTTCCCGATCCACTGGGGATTCGCCGGCGCCAACGATCACACCGGTCCGCTCGCGAACCTGCTCACGCCGAGCGCGATGGACCCGAACACCTGGACGCCGGAGTTCAAGGCGTTCCTCGTCCGCCTGGAGAAGGCCTGAGAGGACGAACATGACCGAGCAAGGCCTTGAGATCCGTCGCTCTTCCGCCTCGACGTGGGGCAGCAAGACCGGCCAGCGCGTCTCCCCGACGGTCTCGAAGTACATCGACACGACGACGTGCATCGGCTGCAAGGCCTGCGAGGCGGCGTGCATCGAATGGAACGACCTGCGGCACATCGGCAGCGAGCCGACCGGCACGTACCAGACGATCCCGACGCTCCACGCGGACTACTGGAACCTGATCCGGTTCTCGGAGCACGAGACCGTGGAAGGCGGGTTCCTCTGGCTCATGCGCAAGGACCAGTGCATGCACTGCGAGGATCCTGGCTGCCTCGCGGCCTGTCCCGCGCCCGGCGCGATCGTGCAGCACGAAAACGGCATCGTCGACGTCGATCCGGCGCGCTGCATCGGGTGCGGCTACTGTCTCGCCGGATGCCCGTTCGACGTCCCCCGTTTCCACGAAGGCACGGGGAAGATGTCGAAGTGCACGCTGTGCGTCGACCGCGTCACCGTCGGTCTCGAGCCCGCCTGCGTGAAGGCGTGCCCGACCGGATGCCTGCAGTTCGGGACGAAGGACGACATGCTCGAGCTCGCCGCGCACCGCATCGAGCAGCTGAAGGCGAGCGGATTCGCGAAGGCGGCGCTCTACGATCCGCCCGGCGTCGGCGGCACCGGCGTCGTCACGGTCCTCGCGCAGGGCGACCACCCGGAGTGGTACGGGCTCCCGTCCGATCCGCGCGTGCCGCTGATGACGAAGATTTGGAAGAACGTGCTCCGTCCGCTCGGCGTCGTCGCGATCTTCGGGGCGATCGCGGGAGCCCTCGGTCACTTCCAGAAGTACGGACCCAAGCTCCCGCCGGCCGAGCGCGGCTCGGAGAAGGAGACCGCTTGAGCACCGCGATCCCGAGCCCGCACGCGGAGCCGGCGGTCGTCGTCGCGCGCGATCGCGAGGATGTCCTCGTCGGCGGCGAGATCGTGCGCCATCGGCGCTCCGTGCGCATCGTCCACTGGGCGGTCGCGGTGACGTTCATGGCGGCACTCCTCTCCGGGATGCCGATCTGGACGCCGGTCTTCGGTTGGATGGCGTTCCTCTTCGGCGGGCTCTCCGCCTGCCGCGTCGTGCATCCCTGGACCGGCGTCGCCTTCTCGATCGGATCGGTGCTCCTGTTCTTCCAGTGGGTCTCGCGCATGCACATCGAGCCCTCGGAACGCGCATGGTTCGGACGGAGGATGCTCGAGTACATGCGCTACCAGGGCGACGACTCCGGGACGGGGAAGTACAACGGCGGCCAGAAGATCCTCTTCTGGGCCGTTTCGCTCGGGATGATCGGCCTCCTGCTCTCGGGAGCGGTGATGTGGTTCCCCGACGTGTTCCTGCCGGTCCTCCGACGGGCGTCGTACCTCCTCCACGACTTCACGTTCATCCTCTTCGCCGTCGCGATCGTGTTCCACGTCTACCTCGGCACGGCGGCGGAGCCCGGGACCTTCCGCAGCATGACGCGCGGAACCGTGACGCGGGAGTGGGCGCGGTTCCATCACCCGCGGTGGTACCGCGAAGTGACCGGCGACGATCCTCGTGACCAGCGTCCCGGATAGCACGGCGGCTTTCGAGCGCCGCAGCGCGCGCGCACACGAGCTCGCATCGGGCTCGGCCGCCGCCGCCGTGCCGCTCGAGTTCGCGGCGGGACTGTTCGAGGCGCAGGCGGCGCTCGCCGCCCGCGTCGAGGCCGAGTCGGATGTCGCGCCGTTCGCGGGGAGTCCGCGGGAGGACGCGCGGCGGTTCCTCGACGCGGCGCGCGAGCTCCTGCGCTTCGCCGCGGACGCAGGACCCTGGCTGCTCGCGAGCGAGGCGCGCTCGCGACTCGACGAGAGCGACGAAGTCGCCGTCGGCCGGCTCTCGACGTACTTCCTCGGCGACACGAGTGCGCACGAGGACTACCTCTCGCGCGCCATCCTGCGGCCGTACGTCGAGGTGCTGCGCGAGCTGCACGTCGCGCCCGCGCGCCCGCGGCGGCGCGGCGGATGCCCGTTCTGCGGCGGTGCCCCGTGGATCTCGGCGCGACGCGACGGCGCGCCGATGGAGGGCGCGCGGCGCGTCCTCGTCTGCAGCCTCTGCGGCGACGAGTGGTCGTTCGGCCGCATCCTCTGCCCGTCCTGCTTCGAAGGCGATCCGCGCAAGCTCCCGAGCTTCTCGAGCGAGGCGCATCCGAACGTCCGCATCGAAGCCTGCGAAGCGTGCCGGCACTACCTGAAGTCGATCGATCTCTCGCAGGACGCGCGTCCGATCCCGGAGGTGGACGATCTCGTCTCCCTCTCTCTCGACCTGTGGGCCGGCGAGCACGGCCTCTCGCGCATCGAGCCGGGCCTCGCAGGGTATTGAGTCCGCTCGCGGCTCAGAACCGGTACTCGAAGCCGAGCACCCTGCCCTCGAGCGCGACGTCGACCGACTTCGCCCCGTCGTCGATGTCGTAGTCGAGGACGCGGTAGCCGAAGTTCAGGCCCCAGTCCTTGAAGTCGTAGCCGACGTACAGCGGTCCCTTCCCCTCCTTGCTCAGATCGATGTACGCGCCGTCGATCGTGAACCCCCAACGCCCGCGCTGCCCCTCGAACAGGAGGAAGGCGCCGAAGTCGAGGTTCTCGACGAGATCGCTGAAGCCGACTCGGTCGAGACGCTCGTGCTCCCGACGGAGAGATCGCCGTCGATGCTCGCCGCGAAGAGGTACGGAACGACGCGCCACTTCCACTGCTCGGCGCCTCGGTCGGAGTCCCGACGCCGGAGCCTCCGGAGACGGTGGCCGCGCGCGCGTCGCCCGCCAGGACGCCGAAGCACGCGAGGGGAAGACACGCAGTCAGTGAACGCGCGAGCATCGCCGCGAATCCTAGCAACGCTCCGGGCGCACGCACACGCGGGACACGCCGCGAATCACTTCACGGCATTCCACGTGTCCTTGCCGAACTCCCACAAGTCGTCGAAGGTCTGCTTTCCGTCCTCGCCACCGTACAGCACGATCCGGCCGCGTTTCCGGTCGTACGCGAGCGCGTGGGCGAGGCGCGCCGGCGGGCCGTGCGCGTCGAGTTTCTTCCACGTCTTGCCGTCCCAGGTCCACGTGTCTGGGAGCGGCGACGTGTCGAAGCCGCCGAACAGGAGCACGCCTCCGCCCGGGCCGAGCGTCGCGAGCGACTGCCCGCTCAGGATCACCGCCGGACCGTCCTCGTCGACCTTCGAGAACGCCTTGCCGTCGAAGGTCCACGTCATGAGCTTCCGGTCCGACGGCCGCGAGCTCGTGAGGACGAGGACGTTCGATTTCTCGTCGTAGGCCATCTGCGGCGCGAACAGCGCGCTCGGCGCGCGGACGGCGCTCGTGCTCCAGCTCGCGCCATCCCACTCGAGCACGTCGTCGAGACCCTTCCCCGTCCCCGGATCCATCCCGCCGACGAGGACGACCCGCTCGCGCTTCCGGTCGTAAGCGCAGGCGAAGTGCGAGCGCACGCCGATGCTCGCCGCCGACTTCGTCCACTCCTTCCCGTCGAAGGTCCACGTTTCGTCGAAGCAGGGACTCGTCGGATCGTCGCCTCGAGAGCCGCCGACCAGCACGCACCGGCCGCGCTTCGCGTCGAACACGAAGGCAGCGCCGCGGCGCGCGTCGGGCCCGCGCAGCTCGAGGCGCGTCCAGGCCTTCCCGTTCAGCTTCCACGTCTCCCCGCGATCCGACGCTCCGCCGAAGAGGACGATGCAGTCGCGCCGCTCGTCGCACGCGAGAGCGAGCGCACGGCGGGGACCGGGAGAGGCCGCGGCGTCCGGCTTCTGGAGCGACGCGGCCGCGTGGAGGAGGACTGCGAGGATCACGCTCCCGAACTAACGCACCGGGAGCACGTAGTTACCGCGCGACGCGCACTCGCGAGTGCACTCCTATCGTGCACGAACGCTTCGAGCGTGCGGCGCGACCGCACGCTGCCGGTTCGGCCCAATTCGGCCCGACATGGGCCGAAGTGCGAAGTGCACGCGTCCGCGCAAGCCCTAGGATCGCCGCCCGGGTCGCCGGCGTGTCGCCCGCGGCTGTTCCCGAGCAACCCCCGGCTATCGACATGAAGGCGAAATCCCTCTCGATCCTGTGCGCGTTCATCCTGCTCGGAGGATGCCGATCCACTCCGCCGAGCGACACAGAGCTCGCCGATCAACTGACGCTCGGCAAGGTCCAAGGCGAGATCAAGGTGGGCCTCTCGTCCGCTCGCGTCGTCGAGGTCCTGGGATCCCCCAACATCATCACCACGGACGAGCAGCGCAGGGAGGTCTGGGTCTACGACAAGATCTCGACTGAACACATGAACGCCGGAACTTCGTCCTACGGCACGTTGCTCCTCTTTGGCGGCCAGTCGCACGAGAGCCGGAGCTCGAGCCGACAGCGCAGGCGAGTCTTCGTCGCCTCGACCGACAAGGACATGCGCATCACGTTCGACGGCAAGGAGGGCGAGCCGGCATTGTCTTTCGACGTCCTCCGCAACGGCCTGGTCTCGACCGGAAAGCGGATGGAATGACAGGAGTCCTCGAGTGTGAAAGCATCCCGACCTAGGAGGTCCGCATGAACGACGAGGGTGGAAGGAAGATGCACGATGTCCTGGTCCTGCTCGGGATCCTCGGAGCCTGGATCCTCCTCCAAGGAGTCGTCCTGCCGCGCCTCGGGTTCCGGACATGAATGTCCAAGACCTGCCCTCCGGCGGAGGGTGTGGGCCAGCGAGCACCGGATCCGGTGCCGGGACACGTGGATCCCTGAACGCGACACGCGCGGAACGTGATGCCGGTTCATGCGGATGAAGCGGCGAGGGACGTGGCGACGGCTCGCGCCGCTGTCGACATCGTCAGTGCGCCGTCGGCGGACTCCGGCATGATGCGGCAGAAGAGCAAGACGTCGACAGGAATCGTGATGCGACCCCGTCCTCTCGGCTCTCTCGAACGCGCGCGCGCGATCGTGTCGTGATCCCGATCGAGTCGGGACGCACACCTCGCTTCAGGAGCACCCGCAGCCACGGGTGGCGCACGATCGAGCCGGGACGGGAGGATGGGGTCGATCCCTGCAACGCGGTGGGCTCGACGTGAACGGCGACACCATCCCTCGAGGAACCCGTCCCATGAACTCTCCTCTGCGCATCGTCGGCCTCATCGCCCTCCTCGCGGCGTGTCAGGAATCGAAGCCCGCTCCCGCCGCTCCTCCGCGGACCGCGGCCGAGCAGGTCGACCGCGGCGGCCGGCTCTTCGCGGTGAACTGCGCGAAGTGCCACGGCGCTTCCGGCCAGGGGACCGACGACGCGCCGCCGCTCGTCGGGAAGGGTGCCCTGCCCCTCGATCCGCGCCCGGATCAGAAGCGCGCGGTGAAGTTCCACACGGCGCTCGACGTCGCGGGCTTCGCGACGAAGGAGATGCCGCCGAAGGCGAGCGCGCGCGCGAAGCTCACGACCGACGACTACTGGGCGATCCTCGCGTTCGCGCTCGACGCCAACGGCGTCGCCCTGAAGGAGCCGGTCGGCCCCGGGAACGCAGCGTCGATCGTGCTGCATCCCTGAGCGGCTCGGGCGGCATCAGCACCGTCGTCGAGGAGTCTCGCGCGATCGCTCCTGCGCCGCCGGCGACTCGAATCCCTTCGACGTCGCGTGCGCCCAGCACTTCTCGATGTACTGCGCCGCATCGGGCGTCTTGCAGGCCGTGTCGCCGTGATCGATCTCGACCTTGCCGATGCGCTTCGCGGCGGCGAGGGCGGCCTTGCGCAGGGCGCGGCTCCGGCAGCCGATCATGATCACCGCCATGTTCATCCCCTCGCGCTCCGCGTTCGGGGCGGTGTGGATCGTGCGCTCGATCTCGGCGAGGCGCTTCTCGAAGTAGGCGTCCGGCATCGTCTCGTCGCGCTGGGTCAACTGTCCGAGGAGCGCCCACGCGGCACTGCGCATGCGACCGTCCTTCGACTCGAGCCACTCGGCGGCCTTTTTCGCGCCGTGCGGGCCCTCGGCCGCCAGCATGCCGACGTAGCCGCCGCACATCCTCGAAGTGGAAGTCTCGCGCGCCCAGCGGTCCAGATCCGCCGGCGTCATCCGCGCAGGATCGACGATCTTCACGGCGAGGTTCCTTGCGTCGAAATTGCCGGTGTCCCACAGCGCGAGCGCGAGCTCGTGATCGACGTCGATCCGCTTCATCAGCGCCTTCAGCGTGGCGAAGCTGACGCCGAACATCGGCCCGTCGGCGCCGTGACGGGCGTAGGTCTTCCGCGTCTGCTCCGAGCCCGCTTTCTTCAGCTCCCCCATCGCCTCGGCGAGCGTCATGCGCGGCTTCGCCTTGGACGTCTTCTTGGTGGCGGGCTTCTTCGTCGAGGCCTTGGTGTCCGGCATGGTGGACGTAGGCTAGAACCGGCGTCTCGCGCCGTCCAGCCCCGGAAGCAGCACGTTCAACGCGACGCAGACGGGCGCGGTGACGTGGATGAAGTGATCGCGCGCGCGGGGCGAAGTCCGAGCGCGTAGGCCTGGTACTCGGCCGGGCCGACCGCGCGCGCCGCAGCCCGGAGTCCGGAGGCTGGTTCGTCGAACCCGCCGCCGCGGAAGACGCGATTCTTCGAGCTCGTGAGCGGAGCGATCGGGTCCATCTCAGGGCTCGAGGCGTAGAAATACTGGTCGTAGCCGTCGAGGCACCATTCCGCCACGTTGCCGAGCACCTCGTGCAGGCCGAACGAGTTCGCGGCAAAGCTGCCGATCGCCGCGTGGAGAACCCATCCGTCTTCCACGTCCGGCCAGTCCTGGACCGAGGGCCACGGTGCGCCGCCCTGCGCTGCCGTCTGGTCGGCGAGATTCACGCGATCGCGCAAGCTCTCCCGTTCCGCTCCCGACCACCAGGGCGTATCCGTCCCGGCTCGACAGCCGTACTCCCACTGCGCCTCGCTCGCGAGCGCGAGTCCGAGCCTTTCCGTGACTTCCGCGCACTGCGCCCAGCTCACCTGCTCGACCGGATGCAGGAGATCGTGTCGGTGACCGCCCGAGACGAGCCCTGGTCCGTAGCTGCTCGGATTCCCGCCCGTGAACCGCTGCCACTGGCCTTGCGTCATCTCGTACTTCGACAAGAAGTAGGGCGAGAGGGTCACGTCGTGCACGGGCGCTTCGTCGCCGTTCGCTTGCGGCTCGTAGTGGGGGCCGCTCGGGTCCGTGCGCTGCGCTCCCATCCGGAACGTCCCTCCGGGGATCAGGACGAATACGAGTCCCGTCTCCTCTTTCAGGATCAGCTTCCCGTCCACTTCCCGCTCGGCGGGCTCGCCGGTCTGCAGGTGCGCGAACTCCCACAGCCCCGACTGCGGATCCGCACTGATCGGCACGAGGCCGAGCTGAGGTTCGAGTTTCAGACCGCCGTACTTCCCCGACGCCGCGATCGCCGTGATCGCTTCTTCCCACCGACGCTTCGCTTCCGGGCCTTCCACGCTGCGCTCGAGAACGGTGCTGGCGAACGCGGCGCGCTTCATGATTCCCCAACCGTGGCGTTCCGAGATCCCCGACGAATCGAGCCCGCCTCGATCCTCGTCGGTGAACGTCTCCAGGTCCGACACGAGCTGGGACAGCTGGGCGTGCCACCAGCGGTCCTCGCCGTCGTCGAATTCGTACGTCGTCGCCTCCTTCCGTTCCTTCGCCCGCGCGCGGATCTCCGCGAGCTTCGCCTTGTGCTCGGCGAGGCCTGCGCGCTTCTTGACGCCCTTCGCCGGATCGGCGGGCCGCCCTTCGACGAGCAGGCGCGCGTCGGCGAGCCAGGCCGCGTACTTCTCGACGTGTTCCGGATCCGCCGGCCACAGCGCATCGGCACGGTCCTCGAGCTCCTTCAGATCCTGGATCGCCGACAGGCTGAGCACGTCGTCGGCTCTCTGCGTCGCGATGCGGCCGTTCGCCTCGGCGTCGGACTTGGCCATCGACACCCACGTGAAGCCCGCGATCGCGATCACGATCGCCGCCGCGATCGCGAGGGCGAGGCGCGGCTCGCGCCGTGCCCAACGCAGCATCCGGCCGTACAGCGGCACGGGCCGCGCGGCGATCGGGCGCCCGGCCGCGCAGGCCTCGAGGTCGTCGGCGAACGCGTCAGCGCTGCGGTAGCGCCGTGCCCGGTCGCGTTCCATCGCGGTCGCCGCGACGACCGCGAGATCGCGCGGGACGGAGGAATTCGACGACCGGAGAGCCGGCGGAGCTCCGGCGAGGATCTCGCGGTACAGCGCCGCGCGCGTCGGAGCGTCGTAGGGTCGCTTCGACGCGAGGCACTCGTACAGGGTCACGCCGAGCGCGTAGACGTCGCTCTGCGCGTCGGGTCGCGCGATCTCGCCGGCGACGGTCTCGGGCGCGAGGTACGCGGGCGTTCCCGGGGCTTCGCCCGTGCGCGTGAGCGAGCGCCCGTCCGAGTCTTCCTCGATCGCGAGTCCGAAGTCGAGGAGGACGGGCGTGCCGTCGGGCTGGACGATGACGTTGGAGGGTTTGATGTCGCGGTGCACGACGCCTTGCTCGTGCGCGGCGTGGAGAGCGCGCGCGACCCGCGCGACGAGCCGCGCGACGCCCAGCGCGGCCTCGCGTCCCTTCGAGGATCCGTCCGCGCGCGCTCGCGCGATGCGTCGTGCGAGCGTCTCCCCTTCGACGAAGCGCATCGCGATCCACGGCCGTTCGCCCTCGACTCCCGCGCCGTAGATCGTCGCGATGCCGGAGTGATCGAGACGCGCGGCGAGCTCGGCCTCGCGACGGAAGCGCTTGCGGGCGGAAGGGCTCGCGACGAGCTCGGGAGGGAGCACCTTGAGCGCGACGCGCCGGCCGAGCGCTTCTTCGATCGCCTCGAAGACGACGCCCATCCCGCCGCGTCCGATCCCGCGCAGCACGCGGTACGGACCGACCTGGTCGGGAACGGAGAGGATCGGGTCGCCGTCGGTCTCGGTCGCCCGCTCGAGCGCGACGAGCGCCTCCAGGGCGAGGGAGAGATCCGGCTCGAGCCCGGGGTGCGCCGCCGCGAACGCGGCGGGATCCGGCGCCTCGCCCGCGCGACGGCGCTCGAGGAAGAGCTCGACGGCCTCCTCGGCGGATTGCGGATCCGAGCCCATGCCCGAGCTCAGATCGCCGGCGTCCCGGGCGCGAGGGCTTGCAACGCCGGCCGCAGACGAAGGAGCGCGCGCGTGAAGCGCTTGCTCGCGGCGGCCGGCTCGATCGCGAGCTCCGCGGCGGCCTCGTCGTTCGAGAGACCCTCGAAGTGGCGGAGCGCGACGATCTCCCGATCGACCTCGTCGAGCTCCTCGAGCGCCGCGAGGACCCGGATGCGCACTTCCTCGCGCTGCGCGGCCTGCGTGGGGCTCGTCGCGCTCGCGACGAACGCGTCCGCCGCGCTGGCGGCGCTGACCCCTGGCCGGCTCTGCGGTCCGCATTCCTCCCGCAACGCGTCGCGCATGTGTGCCGCGAGATGGCGGCGATGCGACTGCGCGAGCGCCTGGCTCGTGACGAGGCGCAACCAGATGTGGAAGGGAGGCGTTTCCTTCGCGCGCCACTGCGGGAACCGCCGGGCGACCTCGAGCCAGGCTTCCTGCACGACGTCGGCGGGATCGAGGCGCCGGCGCAGGCCCGCGTCGAGTCGCAGCATCACCATGCGCTCGAGCCGCGAGCGGAAGAGCTCGAAGAGCTGGGAGAGCGCGGCGGCGTCTCCGGTGCGAGCGCGAGCGAGAAGAACGTCGACGGGATCGGAGCCCATACGGCGCTCCATTCTATGCTCCGGGGACCATCCATCCCGCGCGCGCCGCGATCTGCGCCATCGTCAGGCCTTGCGCGGTCTCCGCAGCGACGCGCTGCTGGATGCGCGCCTCCTGCTCGGCGCGGTACGCGGCGATCCGCGTGGAATCGGCTTCCGCGAGCGCGCGCCGGAGCGCCGCGGCGTCGAGGTCCTGGCAGTACGCGGGAGCCCCCGTCTGCTGGCGCCACGAATCGGCTAGCGCACCGGCGTCGACGGGATCGAAGCCGAGTGCGTCGACGAGGCGCATGACCGTCGCCTTCGCGTCCGACGCATCGCCGGCGACCGGGAGAGCGATCCGGCCCGGCGTACCCTTCGGCACGCCCTTCTCGAGAAGGCTCCTCGCGACGATGTTGTTGAACGCCTTGATCACGGGGCGCCCGAGCCGCTGCGCGACCCAGCGGCTCTCGACCGTGCCCCGGTCGATCGCCTCGATGCGCCCGTCGCGCAGCTCCGGGTGGTAGTTCGCGGTGTCGACCACGACGACGCTCTGCTGGACGCCCTCGAAGAGGCCGCGCGGAAGCTCGACGACGGCCTTCGTCGGGATCGCGAGGATCACGAGCTCGCGGCCGCGGGCGGCGTCGGCGACGGAAACCGCAGTCGCGCCGATCCTCTGCGCCGTCGCACGCAGCTTCTCGGGTCCCCTCGAGCTCGCGATCGAGACCTGGTGCCCGAGCTGCGCGAGCCCGCGGGCGAGCGTCCCTCCGATGTTCCCGGCGCCGACGACCCCGATGCGCATGCGGAGGTCAGCATAGCGCTAGAATCCGAAGCCTTCAGACCGCAACCCAGAACCCGTTCCCGCAGGAGTCCGACGATGAAGACGAAGGAAGTCATGGCCCGACGCAAGTCCCCCCTCGAGACGCCCGGCACGGCGACGCCCGATGCGCGGCGAGACATCTCCGGCGGCTTGAACCTGCTCCTCGCGGACCTGTTCGCGCTCTACATCAAGACGAAGAACTTTCACTGGCACGTCTCGGGCCCTCACTTCCGCGACTACCACCTGATGCTCGACGCGCAGGCCGACCAGATCTTCGCCGTGACCGACGTCGTCGCCGAGCGCGTCCGCAAGCTCGGGGGGACCACGCTGCGCTCGATCGGCCAGATCGCGCGGTTGCAGCGCGTGCTCGACAACGACGCGGAGTTCGTGACGCCGCTCGACATGCTGTCCGAGCTCCGCGACGACAACGTCGGGATGATCGCGCGGCTCAAGGAAGTGCACGAGACCTGCGACGACGCGGGAGACGTCGCGACGGCGAGCCTGATCGAGGTCTGGATCGACGAGGCCGAGACCCGCGTGTGGTATCTCTTCGAGGCGGGGCAGGTCGCGGAGAACGCCGGCTCCTAGGGCCCGCACCGCGGTTCGATCATGGTCGTCCACGACTTGAACCAGATCGCCTTCCCGACACTGGACGCGACGCGGATCGCGGAGCTCTCCCGTTGTACCGGCGCCTCGCTCGAGCGGCACGAGGACGGCGAGACGCTGATCGAGGTCGGCGACCGCGATTTCCAGTTCCACGTCGTCACGAAAGGCGCGATCGAGATCCTCGACGTGTCCGGCGACGCGCCGCGGAGCATCACGGTGCACGGCCCCGGGCAGTTCACCGGCGACGTCTCGCACCTGACCGGGAACCCGTCGGTGATCCGCGCGATCACGCGGGGCCCGACCGAGGCGTACGCGGTGTCGAGCCAGGCGCTGCGGGAGATGCTGAGCCGATGCCCCGTGCTCGCCGACATCGTCCTCCAGGCCTTCATCGCGCGGCGGCAGCTCCTGCGCGAATCGGAGTCCTTCGTCGGACTGCGCGTGATCGGTTCGCGCTACTCGCACGACACGTTCCGCATCCGCGACTTCCTCGCCAAGAATCGCGTGCTGTTCACGTGGCTCGACCTCGAGCTCGATCCGGAAGTGGCGAGGCTCCTCGCGGAGTTCGGGGTCCGCGAGGACGAGACGCCCGTCGTCGCCTGCGCGCACCGCGTGCTCCTGCGCAACCCGACGAACCTCGAGCTCGCGGAGGGCATCGGGCTGCGCACGCGCGTCGAGCAGAAGCTCTTCGACCTCGCGATCGTCGGAGCCGGGCCCGCGGGACTGGCGGCCGCGGTCTACGGCGCCTCCGAGGGCCTCTCGACGATCCTCCTCGACCGCCTCGCGGCCGGCGGGCAAGCCGGGACGAGCATGCGGATCGAGAACTACCTCGGATTCCCCACCGGCATCACGGGCGCCGAGCTCGCCGACCGCGCCGCGCTCCAGGCGAATCGGTTCGGGGCGCACCTGTCGATCCCTTCGGCCGTCGCGAGCCTGTCGTTCGACGGTCGCTATCCGGTCGTGACGCTCGAGAACGGCGAGACCGTCGTGGCGAAGGCGCTCCTGATCGCGACCGGCGCGCAGTACCGCCGGCTCGAGGTCGAGGAGTGCGAACGCTTCGAAGGCTCCGGCGTCTACTACGCCGCGACGCCGAACGAGGCGAAGATGTGCCACGGCGCCGACGTCGTCGTGGTCGGCGGAGGCAACTCCGCGGGACAAGCGGCCGTGTTCCTCTCGGGACAGGCGCGCAAGGTCTATCACCTGATCCGTGGCGACGACTTGAACAAGGACATGTCGAGCTACCTCGTGCGGCGCGTCGAGCAGACCGGGAATATCGAGCTCCTGCGCGGCACCGAAGTGAAGCGCATGCACGGCGACAACCACATCGCCGCGGTCGACGTCCGGAACCGGCGGACCGGAGAGGAGACGCGGCTCGAGATCGCCGCGCTGTTCAGCTTCATCGGCGCGGTGCCGCGGACGGAGTGGCTGCCGAAGGAGATCGAGACCGATGCGCGCGGCTTCGTGTTGACGGGATCGGCCGTCAAGTCGGCCTCGAAGGGCCCGACGACGCGCGATCCGTTCCTGCTCGAGACGAGTCGACGCGGCGTGTTCGCGGCGGGCGACGTACGCGCGGGTTCGGTGAAGCGCGTCGCGTCCGCGGTCGGCGAGGGATCGATGGTGATCCAGCTCGTCCACGAGTACCTGAAGGAGACGTGATCGGCCGCGGTTTCCGACGAATCCGAAATCCTGGCGGGGCCGGATCTTGCCGCGACGGTTGGGTTTCACTCCCCCGCGCGCCGCGCTCTCGCGGTGCGCTCCACTCGTCCGGAGACCGACCATGAATCGCAAATCGTTCCATCTGTTGCCCATCGCGCTGCTCGTGCTGTCCTTCTCGTCATGCCACTCGGCGAAGCATCACAAGACGGAAGCCGAGGCGAAGCGCACCGAGGCGGAAGCCGAGCTGACGCGGGCGCAAGCTGCGAGCGTCCGCAAGGGCGAGACGACGCGTCCGGGCTACGTCGAAGTGCAAGTCGCTCCGACTCCTCCGCCGCCGAGCCCGGAGACTCCGCCGCCTTCGCCGGGAAGCACCTACATCTGGGTGCCCGGCTACCAGAGCTGGAGCAACGGGACGTGGACGTGGACTCCCGGCCAATGGAGCATCCCGCCGCAGCCGGCGGCCAAGTGGGTGCCGGCGCACTGGGAACGCTCGGGCCCCGGCTGGCTGTGGGTCGAGGGTCAATGGCGCTGAGCGTCGAGTGAGGGAGGCGCCGGCCGTACTCTCTGTGCATGCGATCCCTCGCCCTCGCCGCCGTCCTCCTCCACAGCTCCCTCCCCTCCTCCACCGCGCCGAAGCCCGACCTCGTCCTCACCGGCGGTCACGTCTTCGACACGGCGCGCGGCGTCTTTTCTTCGAACACGGGGATCGTCGTGCGCGGCGGCCGCTTCTTCGAGGTCGGTGCCGATCCGTCGGCGCAAACCGGCGTCGAGGTCGTGCACCTCGCGGACGACGACTACGTCCTCCCCGGGATCGTCGACCTCCACGCCCACTACAACGTGAAGCTCTTCACGCGCCGCCGCGACGAGACGCGCGTGAATCCGGTCGTCTACCTCGCGAACGGAGTCACGACCACGTTCCCCGCGGGCGAGTACGACCCCGAGGACATGATCGACCTGCGCCGGCGGATCGACGCGGGCGAGCAGCCCGGGCCGCGGCTCCTGAACTCGGGCCCGTACTACGGGAGCGCGCGAGCGGGCTGGAGCCACGACATCTCCGACGCGGATCTCGTCAAGGACATCGACCATTGGGTCGCGCTCGGCGTGAAGGGGTTCAAGGCGAAGGGCATCCGCGCGCGGCAGTTGCGCGTCCTCGTCGAGCGCGCGCACCACCACGGGCTCACCGTGACCGCACACCTCGATTCGGGCTTCAGGGATTCCGTCAACCCGAAGGACGCGATCCTGATGGGCATCGACCGCATCGAGCACTTCCTCGGCGGGGACACGCTGCCCGCCACGCGTTCCGCCTACGACTCGCTCGCGGAGCTCGATCCCGCGGACCCGAAGGTCGACGCGATCATCCGCCTCTTCGTCGAGCACCACGTGACCTTCGACGCGACGCTCACCGCGTACGGCTACTTCGGCAAGCGCGGGGAAGGGTACGACTACTGGGTCGACGAGCGGGAGTTCTTCACCCCTTTCGTGCGCGAGGCGGTCTCGAAGCGGCCGCACCGCGTCGACGAGCAGTTCGAGAAGATCGGGCGCGTCAACCGTGCGCTCGTGAAACGCTTCTTCGACGCCGGCGGGACGATCTCGCTCGGAACCGACCACTTCAGCGGCGGCGAGTTCCTCCCCGGCTTCTCGGCGCACCGCGAGCTCGAGGCCCTGGTGAAGGCCGGCATCCCGCCCGCCGACGCGATCCGCATCGCCACGCTCAACGGCGCGCGCGCGATCGGCATGGGCGACCGGCTCGGCTCGATCGAGGCGGGCAAGCTCGCCGACCTGTTCGTCGTCCGCGGGGATCCGCTGAAGGACATCCGCGCGACGCGGACGGTCCACACGGTCATGAAGGGCGGCGAGCTGGTCGACACGCGCACGCTGCTCGAGTCGGTGAAGGGGAAGCTCGGGCCGGAGGACGAGGAAGCGGCGAAGGCCTGGTAGCTCCCGCCGCCGTCGCGCGGGATTCCGGGATTCTTGTCGGGTTGCGGGGCGGTTCGTCGCCCCCCGGAAGTGGAGCCACGCTCCGGGCGACTGTTCGCCCGACGACGTGGAGGCTCGCCCCAGCTCCCGTTTCCGGTCAGACCGAGGTCTCCCATGAAGTGCTTCCCGAGTCGCATCCGTCCTCTCCAACCGCTGTTCCCCGCCCTCCTCTCACTCGTTTGCGCCTCGGGCTGCGGAGGAGGTGGCCACTCCGCCGTCTCGGGAGACGCGGTCGAGCGCTCCCTGAACGAGCTCGGTATCGACACGAGCAGTTCCCCGCGTCGCTCGGATCACGGCGAGTCTCTCTCCGAGAACTACAGCCCCCTCGGCAAGACCCTGAGGATCGATCCCCTGATGGAGCTGTACGTGGGAGGTGTTCCGATCGACGGCTCGACGGCGGTCGCGACGCTGTTCGAGGACTTCGCGCACGACCCGCCCGACGGGAGCGGCACGATCACGCCCGAACCGTTGTTCGCGCTCGATGCAGCGGACGCGCCCTGGTGGCCCGAGAGCCTGCCGCCCGGCTCTTTCCGGCAGACGAAACGCGCCGTCACGGCGGCCGACGTCGACGGCGACGGCATCGACGAGGTCGTCACGGTGTTCGTCGAGGATCCGACGGCGTCGCTCCAGATCGTTCGTCGGACCGATACGGGCTTCGAGACGAGCCTGAGCACGGTGCTCTTCAACACGCCGGGCATCACCGACGTGGCGATCGTCGCAGGAGACTTCGACGGCGACACGATCGACGACCTCGCGATCGGCTACAGCGCCCTCGGCGTGGCGCACCTCCTGCACCTCGTGCGCGACGAAGCCGGCGGCTACTCGATCGAGCCGAGCACGCAGCGGACCTTCTCTCCCAACCTGAACGACTCTTCGATCGACCTGATCCTGCGCGCGGGGAACATCGACGACGACGATCCGCTCGAGCTCGTCGCCCTCGTCAACGAGACCTCCGGCAGCGCCGGCAATCCGCACCTGACGAGCCGATTCATCGTGATGGACGATCGGACGACGGAATACCGCGAGCTGCACTCGGGCTTCGTCGAAGGCTTCGAGACGAATGTCGGGCTGCAGGTCGCCGCCGTCGCCGACGTCGCCCTGGGCGACATCGACGGCGACAACCGGGACGAGATCGTCTTCGGAGGCCTGGCCGAGCTCGACGACGACTGCAGCTCGAGCCGCTACGTGTTCGTGGCGCTCGACGACGCCACGATGTCGTTCGAATCCCTGGGAGCGAGAGGCCTCGACGTCTCCCTCGACGGCTGCGCGGACGATCCCGCGGGCTACGACCTCCGCTTCGTCCACGTGCGCACGCTCGATCTCGACGGCGACGGACTCGCCGAAGTGCTCGGGAACCAGCTCGTGTTCGAGGACTGGAAGACTGCGGATCCGTGGACCCAGGTGCCGGCCTACTCCCTGTCGAGCCGCGAGATCGTCGACGAGGCCGGGCTCGAGTGGTCCGACGCGACGAACTGCGCTATCGCCGTCGGCGACGTCACCGGAGACGGACGTGAAGACGTCCTCATCTGGCGCGGAGGCACGGGCGAGCTGCGTGTGTTCGGACTCGAAGCCGGAGAGACCCACATCCACGAGATCGGGCACGTCGAGACGTCGCTGGGACAAGGCCTGATCAATCCCGTGCTGCTCCCCGTCAACGTGGACAAGGACTCGAAGGTGGTGCGCGCGACCGGAGTCCACCGGTTCCTGTACCTCGAGCCGATCGTCGCGGCCGTCCTCGCGTCCCCGCCGTGTCGAACGGACGGGAGCCAGAACTCGTCCGTGTGCCAGACCACCTTCGGCAACACGACCTCCAACGAAACGGAATTCGAGCGGTCGGCGAGCTTCTCCATCGGAGGCATGTACGGCTTCAAGTTCCAGTCGGGCATCTTGAACTCGGAAGTGGAGATGGAAGCGAAACTGACGAGGAAGCTCACGCTGAGCGCCGGCGTCGCCTACTCGCTGGAGAAGTCCGTCATCTTCACGACGGGCGCGGCCGAGGACACGGTCGTGTTCACCACCGTGCCCGTGGACCTGTACGAGTACCGGATCCTGCAGCACCCCGACTCGTCGAGGATCGGACAGCTCGCCGACGTCATCCTTCCTCGCGAGGCGATCTATCTCCAAGTGGAGCGGGGCTTCTACAACTCCCACATCGCCGCGGGGAGCATGCCTGTCGACGAGAGGATCTTCCGTCACACGATCGGCTCTCCGGACAGCTACCCGTCCCGCTCGGAGAAGGACGCCCTCCTCTCCCAGTACGGCGGTCTGGAGATCGGCCCGCAGTCGGTCGGGCAAGGAGCCGGCCAGACCGAGCTCCAGCTCGTCGTCGGAGCGGAGTGGAACGTCGGAGGAGAGCTCGAGCTCGAGTTCGAGCTCGAAGCGAAGACGACGATCACGGGAGCCACGATCGGACTGACGGTCGGCTCGTCCACCTCGAGCAGCATCCAGTGGACCAGCGGACACTCGACGACCTACGACGGAGTCGTCGGGAGCATCGACGCCGAGCACTTCCAGCACGACCAGTACGAGTTCGGCCTGTTCACCTACCCGCAATACGATCCGACGAACGGGCAGCAGTTCGAGGTGATCAACTACTGGGTGCAGTGATCCTCCTTTCGACCCGCGGGCCGACGAGTAGGATTCCTCCATGAGCCTGGACTCGCACGGGCGAGAAACCGAACTCTTCGGTCGTGCGCTCGACTTCGGCTCGGACGAGCAGGGTGCGTTCCTGGAGCGCGAGTGCGCAGGCGACCGCGAGCTGGCGGCGCGCGTCCTCGCGCTCCTCGCCCGCGACCGGGAGTCCACCTCGAGCCTCGATCGATCCGCGCTCGAGCGACTCGCACCTCCGGTTTCCGCGGCGCGGTTCCCGGAGCGGATCGGACCCTACCGGATCCTCGGGCTGCTCGGCAGCGGCGGCATGGGACTCGTGTACCGCGCCGAGCAGCAGAGTCCCCGACGCGAAGTCGCGCTCAAGGTGATCCGCAGCGGCGTGGCGAGCCTCGAGCTCGTGCGCCGGTTCGAGAAGGAAGCACAGGTCCTCGCCCGGCTCGACCACCACGGCATCGCACGCGTGTTCGACGCGGGCGTGTTCGAGGGTCCGGCGGGTCCCGAACCGTTCGTGGCGATGGAGCTCGTGCGGGGCGAGCCGCTCCTCGAGTTCGTCGATCGTCTCGCCTCGCCGCGAACGGAGCGCATCGAGCTCCTCGCGCGCATCTGCGACGCCGTCGCCCACGCGCACGACCAAGGCATCGTCCACCGCGACCTGAAGCCTTCCAACGTCCTGGTCCGGCCCGACGGACAGCCCAAGGTCCTCGACTTCGGCGTGGCGCTGATCCTCCGCGGGGACTCCGGGGCGATCACGCGCCAGACCTCCGCCGGGGAGCTCGTCGGCACGCTCCCCTACATGAGCCCCGAGCAGCTCGACGTGCAACCCGGGCGGGTCGACGAGCGCTCCGACATCTACGCGATCGGGGTGATGGCGTACGAGGTGCTCACCGGCCGATTGCCCCATGAGCTCGGCGGCGTCTCCGTCGCCGCGGCCGCACGACTCGTCACCGAGAGCGCGCCGCCTCGGCTCGGCGATCTCGATCGCACGCTGCGCGGCGACCTCGAGACGATCGTGGACAAGGCCCTCGCGAAGGAACACGCGCAGCGCTACGCATCCGTCCGCGAGCTGGGCGAAGACCTGCGACGTCACTTGCGCCATGAGCCGGTGCGCGCGGTTCCGCCGAGCCGACTCTACTACCTGCGTCGCTTCGCCCGCCGCAATCCGGCGCTCACGTCGAGCGTCGCGCTCGCCGCACTGCTCCTGGTCGCCGGAACGGCGGTCTCGACGTGGCAGGCGCGCAAGGCCGAGGACGCGCACAGGCACGCGGACGAGCAGCGCACGCTGGCCGCGCTCGCGGGCGCGCGCGTCGCCGCCGAGCACGACGACTACGCAGCCAGTCGCCGGCTCCTCGACTCGGTCGACCCCGCGGATCGCGGTTGGGTCTGGAGTTGGCTCGACGCGAGCGGCGACGGCCGCATCGCGACCTTCGTCGCCGCCGAGCCGCTGCGGGCCGCGGCGTTCCTGCCGGACTCGACGGAGATCGTCACGGTGGACGCCGCCGGCACGCTCACGCGCTGGGCGCCCGGCGACGCCGGAACGCGCAGGCAGCTCGATCTCGGGGAACGACTCGCAGGCCCCGCGGCGTTCGACCCGAACGGGGGCTTCGTGGCGGGCGTCCACGGGCCGAAGAGCGACACGGTCACGGTCTGGGACGCGTCGAGCGGAAGGTGCGTCGCGGAAGTCGCGTGCGCGGGCGTGCAAGCGACTGCGATCGCCGTCGCCCCCGGCGGACGACTCGTCGCCTTCGGCGGGAACAAGTCGTTCCTCTGGGACCTCTCACGCGCGGAACCGGTCTCCGTCTTCAGCGGGAAGGCGAATGCCTTCGCCTTTTCGAGCGAGGGAGCGCGCCTCGTCACCACGTACAACCATCCTCGGGGCCCGCCGGGCTGGTTCTCGAGCCTGGACGTCGCGAAAGGGAAGCCCCTGGGCGGCGCGTTCCACATCGTCGCGAACGACACGCTGTGCGTCGCGCTGGGATCGGAGGGCCTCGCCGCGGTCGGTTCGAACGACAAGCGCGTCTACCTGGTCGATCCGGAAGCGAGGCGAGTCGTCGCCGCGCTCGCCGGGGACTCGGGACAGATCCCGGCCGTCGCGTTCGAACGCAGAGGCGCGCGCATGGCGACGGGGTCGTCCTCCGGCCTCGTGCGCGTGTGGGACACGCACGAACGCAGCCAACTCGCGGTCCTGAGCGGAGCGCGCGGCGCCGTCCGGCAGGTGGCCTTCTCCGCCGACGGCTCGAGAGTCCTCGCCGTCGCCGGGAACGAGCTCGGCGTGTGGGACGTCACGTCGGATCCTCGCGTCCTCCGACGGCATGCGAGCTACGTGTACGATCTCGAATTCATCCGCGGGGGAGCGCGCCTCGTCTCGCTTTCCTACGACGGTACGCTCTGCATCTGGGATGCGCGTTCCCTCGAGCTGCTCGGCGAGGTCGGCGGCGGCGCGGCTCGAACAACGTACGCCCTCGCCGCGGCCCGTGACGGCGACCTGCTGGCACTCGCGCGCTCGGGCAGCGTGTCGATCGTCGACGGGGATTCCCTGCAACCGCTGCGGACCTTCGAGCTCTCGGGGGCCGACATCGCGCGGGACTTGAGCTTCTCGCGCGACGGGAGCCTGCTCGTCGTGCGGTCGGACAAGCGGGTCGTCCTCCTCGACGTGCAGAGCGGCCGCTCGCGCGGCGCATGGCCGACGCGTTTCAGCACGCCGTACTCCGCCGTCGAGTTCTCGCACGACGGACGCTGCTTCGCGTACTCGGAGGGGAGCCAGGCGGTCGTGCGGGACGCGGCTTCGGGGGACGTGCTCGCCCGTCTCCAGGGCCACCTCGGTTTCGTGGAGGCGCTCGCCTTCTCGCCGGACGACACGCTGCTCGCCAGCGGCGCGCTCGACCACTGCGTGCGTCTCTGGGAAGTCTCGAGCTGGAGCGCACGCGGCGTGCTCGAAGGACACACCGATCGCGTGTACGCGCTCGCGTTCTCGCCGGACGGGAAGATGCTGGCCAGCGGATCGAACGACACGACGATCCGATTGTGGAGCGTCGCGTCCGGGGAGGAGCTGGCGCTCCTGACCGGACACGAGGACTACGTCTTCTCCCTCGCATTCGATCCCGACGGTTCGCGGCTGGCGAGCGCCTCGGGCGACAAGACGGTCCGACTCTGGGACACGCGACCGCGCCGCGACCGTTGGCGCGCGGGCGAACGAACGCGCGCCGCGCGCGACGCGGTCCGGTCGCGCATGGCCGAGCGACTCGTCGCGGGGGGCGATCCCGCCGCGGCGGTGACAGCAGTCCGCGCAGATCCGGACATCGGACGCGAGGAACGGGAGTCCTGCATCCAGGCGCTGCTCTCGATCGCGAGAGACAGTCCGCGCTGATCAGCTCTGCGACTTCGCGAGTCGCTCGCCCAGCCAGGCGCGCGCGAAGCGCCACTCGCGCTCCACGGACCGCGTCGAGAGCCCCATCGCCTCCGCCACCTCCCTCAGCGAAAGGCCGGTGAAGTAGCGCATTTCCACGATGCGCGTCTGACGCTCCGAGAGTCCCGCGAGGACGAGGAGCTCGCCGTCGATCGCCAGGATCTCCTGCTCGGCTCCGGTGTCGACGACTTCCGTGATCACGTCGACGCGCCGCCATTCGCCGCCTCGCTTGAGGCGCTGGCGTGCGCGCGCGTGCTCGACCAGGATCCGGCGCATCGCGCGGGCCGCGAGCCCGAGGAACCGGCCGCGGCCCGCAGGTCCGGCTTCGCGCGCATCGATCAGGCGCAGCCACGCCTCGTGGACGAGCGCCGTCGGCTGCAACGTGTGTCCGGCCCGTTCATCCTGGAGCAGCCCACCCGCCATGCGCTTCAGATCGCCGTACAACGCTTCGAAGAGCTGCTCCTCGGATCCCGGCTCGCCGTTCTGCGCGGCGACGAGCAGGCTGGTCGTCCTCGCCCTAGTTCCGTCCACGGGCGGCCCAGTATAAGGAGGAGCAGTTCACCCCGTGATCCCGGAGGGAACCCGGACCAAGATGCGGCGGTGCGCGTGAAGTCCCTCCCACTGGCAGTGCTCGTGTCCTGGCCCTGCTGGGTCGCCGGTTGTCGCGAGCCGCGCGCGGCTGCGCCGGCCGTCGCTCCGCTCGCGCTCGATGTCGATTCGGAAAGGCGGGACGTCGACGGGACGGCGCGCGGGTACCCCGAGATGCGCAGCCTGAAAGGCGAGACGATCGGGAAAGGCGAGTTCTCGCAGTGGCTCGAAGGCGACCGCCTGCACGTGCGCGCGCGGTACGACATGAGCCCCACGCGATGGACCGAGGAGCAGTCGGTGATGCTGCAGGAGCCCGTGCTCGTCCACGAGCGCTGGTCCTTTGTGGAGATGCGCAACGGAGAGGTCTACCGGCGGTTCGAGGTCGACTTCAGGACCGGGAACGCGACGGCGGACAAGCGGGAAGGCAAGGAGCTCCGCCACTGGTCGAAGCACCTGGATCTCGAGCCGGGTCGGGCGTTCGCCGGCGGCGGCTGGCCCAACGCGATTCGACGCTACCGCGACCGCCTCCTCCGCGGCGAGAAGGTCGAGCTCCAAGCGGTCGGGTTCACGCCGACTCCCCGATCGGCGATGGTGGAGATCACGCACGACGGGTTCGACTGCGTGCCGATGTCGGACCGGAGACCCACGGGGGACCGCTACCGGATCCACCCGAAGATCCCGTGGATCGTGAAGCCCTTCGTCGACGCGCCCGACTCCTTGATCTGGCTCACGCACGAGCCGCCCGCGGCGTTCCTGCGCTGGGAGGGACCGCTCGTCGAGCCCGACGATCCGGTCGTCCGCGTCGATCTCCTGCCGGGTGGGACGAGCGAACCCGCGTTCGCGACGAAGCCGTAGCGCGCCGGCTCAACGCACGTTGCCGACCAGGTCGACGCCGAAGAGCCGCGTGCCGGCCATCGGCAGTTCAGGCGCTTGGGGATGCTACGCACGAGTAGGTATTCAGAGGGGAACAAGGGCTGAAGCGCAATCTTCCGGGTGAACGCCGACGCATCCGACACACGGAAGATGCATATGGAGAGGCTCCTGCCAACCGAACAGTCGGAGGAACGTCCCATGTCGACAAGATCTTTCACTCTGTTTCGTCTCGCTCGTCTCGCGTCGGCTCTGACTCTCGTGGCCGGAGCCGCGCGCGCGGATTTGAATCCGGATTGGATCGCGCAGCTCCCCATCGGCTCGAACCTCAACGTAGGTCTGTGGGCCATGGTCGTGGATCCCGCAGGTGTGACGTACGTCACCGGGACCGCGGACTCGCCCACCACCGTGGACGTCATCACCGCCGCCTTCGGCCCCGACGGCGCGCTCCGGTGGTCTCGCACGTACAACGGACCGGGGAACTGGGCAGACCAGGGCCGCGCCGTCGCTCTAGGTCCGGGCGGAGTCCTCTACGTGGCTGGCAACACGCCCGATCCGCAGAGCTACGCGAACGTGCTGCTGCTCAAGTACGACACGGTGAGCGGCAATCTCCTGAACGCGATCCAGTACAGCAGCGGACCGGGCCTCTCGGAGTACGGCGGTTCCGTCGCGACCGACGCGCAGGGCAACGTCTACGTCGGCGGGGGAACGGTCGGTGACGGCGAAGATGCCATGGTCCTCAAGTTCAACGCCGCGGGACAGTTCCAGTGGAAGCGCATCTGGGACGGCCCGGCGTTCGCGCCGTATTCGCAGGACACCGTCCTCGAGATCGTCATGGATCCGAGTGACGTGCCGGTGGTCCTCATCCACGGCGTGATGGGTTCGAATCATCCGGACTACGTCGTCGTCAAGTACGACCCGAGCAACGGCAGCACGATCTGGGAGGCGAACTGGGGCTCCAACGGCGAAGACTCGCCCCGCGACATGGCGATCGACGGGAGCGGCGAGGTCTACGTCACCGGTACGACTCTGAGCGTGTTCAGCACGATCAAGCTGCGGGGGAGTGACGGCCAGCTGCTATGGCAGGCCTACGACTCCGCCGGCGCCCGCGACAGCGCTACGGCGCTTGCGCTGGACGGTCAGGGCGGCGTGTACATCACGGGCCGCATCGATCCCGACGGGGATGTGTCCAACCTGAACGACAACATCTACACCGTCAAGCGCGACGCGGGCAGCGGTGCACTGCAGTGGTCGCACCTGTACGGCGCGAACTGCCTGTACTGCTACGACGTGCCCGCCGACGTGATCGTGGATCCCGCGGGCAACGTGTTCGTCGCCGGTAGTACGACCTCGCCGCCCTACAACAACGACGTCATCACGCTGGTGCTCGATGCGAACACCGGAGCGGAAACCGTGCGGGGCATCATTTCGGGCGGAACGACTCAAACCGCCACGCCGTCGTTCCTCGGTTTCGACGGCGCCTACAACCTCCTGGACGGAGGCGAGACCTACGACTTCAACACCGGGGCAGTCCGGATGTCCGTCTTCAAGTACGACTCCCTCTTCGACGCCAGTGTGCCGTTCTGCGGACCGGGCTCGGCCGGCGTGATCGCCTGCCCGTGCTCCAATCCGCCCGCCGGCCCGGCGCGCGGATGCGACAACAGTTCCGCGACCGGCGGCGCCTCGATCCACTCGAGCGGCGTGGCCTCGCTCGGCGCGGATACGTTGATGTTCACGACCGCGGGCGAGAAGCCCACGGCCACGAGCATCGTGCTGCAGGGCACGGCCATGAATCCGAGCGGCATGATCTTCGGCCAAGGGGTGCGCTGCGTCTCCGGCAGTTTGAAGAGGCTCTACGTGCGCAGCGCGAGCGGCGGCAGCATCAGCGCTCCCGCCGGTACCGATCCGAGCGTCTCGGCGCGATCGTCGACGCTGGGCGACACGATCTCCGCCGGATCGCATCGCTACTACATGGTCTATTACCGCGACCCGATCGTGCTCGGCGGCTGCTCGGCACTGAGCACCTACAACGCCACGAATGCGCGAGACGTGACCTGGATGCCCTGACGGTCGTGCCAAGAGCCGGACAGTGCCAACCGCTCCGGCCGACGGTTAGCATCCCGGGCACTCATGGCGACAGTCTACGATCCCGCGGCGCGCAGGCGCCTCCACGCGCGCATCGACGCGCTCACGCCGGAGTCGAAGGCGCGCTGGGGTCGCCTGGACGCCGGCCGGATGATCGTCCACTGCGACATGCATCTGCGTCACTCGCTCGGCGAACTCCCCTTGGCGCGGATGTCCGTCCCCGTCGGCCGGTTCCCCCTCAATCTGCTCGTGATCTACGTCCTGCCCACGCCGAAGGGCGTGCGGACGATGGACGAGCTGCGCGATCCGCCGCTCGCGAGCTGGACTGCCGACCGTGCGCGGCTGAAGGCCAACCTCGACCGGATGGGCGCGCTGCCGCCCGAAACCGCGATGCCGGTCCACGCCGCGTTCGGCCGGATCGGGCACCACGCGCACGGCTGGCTCGCGCACAAGCACCTCGATCACCACCTGAGTCAGTTCGGAGTCTAGGGTGGAGGATAGAGTGGAGGCGGAGGCCGCGCCTTGAAGCCGTTGCTCCTCGCCCTCGTCCTGCTCGCGCTCGCGCTCGTCAGCGCGCTCTTTCTCGCTCTCGCGCGGCCGTCCACGTCGCCGACAACCGCGGGGACGGAACTCGAGAGCGCTTCCGCCTCCGAACTCGCTCGTCTCTCCGGCGAGATCGCCGCGCTGAACGCGCGGATCGATGCCCTCGAGCGCGAGCGCCGCCTCGATCCGGGCACGCCACGCACGCTCGCCGCGCCGGCCGCACAGCCCGAGCGCGCGGCCGCGGGACTCGCGCTCGGCGATCCGCGCTGGTACCTCGAGCAGTACGTCGTCTCCTGCGCCGACGGCGGCGAGGGCTCGGAGTACTTCCGCCTGGCCGTCGACGCGTACGTCGTCGACCTCAAGGCCCCGATCTGCGAGCTCGTCGCGAGCTCCGCGCGACCCGAGCCACTGCGCGCCGCTCTCGCGCGCATGCTCGGACGCCCGCGCTTCCGCGGGGACGGCGAGGTCCAGGCAGCGCTCCTGTCGGTGCTGCGCGACAAGGCCGGCGAGATCCTTCATGTCCGCGCGCTCGAGGCGCTCGACGCGATCGGCGATCGCGGGGCGCTGCCGGCCCTCGAGGGGCTGCTTTTCGGCCTCGAGTCCAAGAAGGCGCGCGACGCGGGGCTCGCGCTCGTCCTGAAGCTCGCCGGCGACGACACGAACGGGACGCTCTTGCGCATGTTCGTGCGAGCGCCCGACGACGAGTGGCGCCAGCTGCTGATCCGCCTGCTCGACGGCTCGGATCTCGACGCCGCGCTGCAACTCTTCGTGCGCGCCTCCTCGATGGGTCAGCCCATGCGTCTCGCCGGTGCGCTGAAGATCGGACAGTTCCCCGCCCAGGAGTTCCGCGACTTCGTCGCCGACTGGGTGCGCATCGAGACCGACGAGGAGGTGCTCCGCGCGCTCCGCAACGCGCAGAAGCAGCAGACGACGATCCCGAACTGGCATGCGCTCAAGGCGACGGGCGCGCCCGACGCGGATCCGCGGCGCGACAACCCGAACGCGTGGGCCAGCGCGCAGGCCGACATGGGGATCCAGTGGCTCGAGCTCACATACGGATCGCCGACGCGCGCCTTCGGCGTGCGCGTCTACGAAGTGTGCTCGGCCGGCGCGGTCGCCGAAGTGCGCGCGCGCAACGCCACCGGAGACTGGGTGTCGCTCTGGAAGGGAACGGCGAGCTCGAACCTCGCCGGACCGCTCTGGATCGAATTCCCCCTGACGAGCTTCGACGTGCGCACGCTGCGCCTCGTGCTCGACACGGACCGGACGCCGAACTGGAACGAGATCGACGCCGTCGAGCTCGTCGGCCCCGCGGGAGGACAGTGGGCGACGCACGCCTCGGCGAGCTCGACCTACGGCGCCGCCATGCCGGAGAGACTCGAAGGGAACGGGAGAGCGCTCCTCCGCGGAAGGTGAGCCGTGCGCAAGCGAAGCCAAGCGAAGAAGGTCGTCCTCCTCTCGGGTGGCAACCCGCAGATCGCGAAGGCGGACGGCGACGCGCCGGTACGGGCGTACATCGCCGCGATGCCGGGCTGGAAGCGCGACATCGGCAAGCGCCTCGACGCGCTCATCGTGCGGACCGTGCCCGATGTACGCAAGGCTGTGAAGTGGAACTCGCCGTTTTACGGCGTCGAGGGCCAGGGTTGGTTCCTGGGGCTCCACACCTTCACGCACTACGTCAAGGTAGCCTTCTTCCGCGGCACGTCGCTGCGACCGGTCCCGCCCGGCGCCAGCAAGGGCAAGGACACGCGCTACATCGACATCCACGAAGGCGACGAGCTCGACGAGGCGCAGATGGCGACCTGGGTGAAGCAGGCGGCCGCGTTGCCCGGCTGGGGCGCCTAGCTTTCGCCTAGCTTTCAGCTGCGATCAGCGGCGGGGCCGGGAAGCGTTCAGCGTCACGGCCGCGCGCACGAGCGCCTTCAAGGCCTTCTCGTCGATCTTCTCGCCCTCGT
>DASYPQ010000005.1:0-209188 GCA_036006425.1 Planctomycetota bacterium | reverse complement strand
CGTGTCCTGCGTGCGGTGGAACTCGGTCGCAAAGAGGTGCGTCACCCCGGCGGCCGCGAACATCCGCGCCAGCCGCTCGGCGCGGGCCTTCCCCTCCGTGGAGAGCCCCGGATCACGCGCGTCCCCGGCCGCGTCCTTCTCGGCGTGGCGCACGAGCACGATCGTCGTCGGGCGCGGCGGCGCGGCCGGCGCCGGCGGATCCTCGGGTCGGCGCGCCGAGAGCGCGAACACCGCCGCGCAGGCGAGCACGAGGATGGACAGGAACGACTGCGAAGCCTTGGATCGCTGCATCGAGATCTCCGCCGGGCACGAACGAGGGGAAACGTGGCGAGCGCCCGCGCGGGGTGGGCCGGCGAGCGCTCGCTGTGGAACAAGTACGCGGGGCGCGGTCGACCCGCGCGGAAACGTCAGCCCTTGCCGGCGTCGCGCTTCTCGAGCATCTCCTTGCGGATGTCCTGGGCGATGTTCTTGACGTCCTGCATCGCCTTGCGAACGCGCGAGGTCGCTGCCTTGTTGCCGGCTTCGGCCTTCTCGAGATCGACGCGCGCGTCGTTGACGACTTGGACCAGGCGCTCGTAGTGCTGACTCATCGCGGGCTTTCCTGACTCTCGTTCTGAGGTCCTCGGGGGCCCCGAGACGGCCCGACGGGCCGCGCAGAGGGCTGTGGGGCCGCCTTTTTGGCCACATTCGACGTCCGGGATCAAGCTTCTCGACCCGCCGGAGGGCCCTTCCGGGCCCCGCGCGGTCGGATCGGGGCCGGCGCCGCGGGCTCCAACTCGTTGAGCAGGAAGGAGTTCGGGCGTCAGCTCGGGTCCTTCGCGAACCCCGCCAGGGCGAGCACCGCGCGCCACTCGGGTTCCGAGACCGGCAGGATCGAGAGGCGCTGTCCGCGCTGGAGGAGCCGCATCCCGGCGAGCGCCGGCTCGGCCCGCAGCTCGGCGAGCGGCACGAACCTCGGACAGGCGGCCACGGCCTCGACGTCGACCTGGAGCCACGTCGGGGCGGCCTTGCTGCTCTTCGCGTCGAAGTGCTCCGAGCGTCGATCGAACTGCGAGGGGTCGGGATAGGCGGCGCGCGCGATCCGCGCGACGCCGGCGACTCCCGGCGGCTCGGCGCTCGAGTGGTAGAAGAGGACGCCGTCCCCCACGGACATGTCGTCGCGCATGAAGTTGCGCGCCTGGTGGTTGCGGACGCCGTCCCAGCCGCTGCGGTGCTTGCGCGCGGCGAAAAGATCGTCGAACGAGAAGCTCTCCGGCTCGGACTTCATCAGCCAGTAGCGGCGCGCGCTGCGGGTCTTCGGTGCGCTCATGGCGGGTGCGGGCGGATGGCGGGAGTGCATGGGAATCGAACCCACCGGCCCCGCTGTTCACGAAGCCCAACCGGCTTTGAAGGCCGGGCGGCACACCAGCACCGATCCACTCCCTCGTGGAGCGATCAGTCTAGACAGGCGGGGTCCCCGGCGCGATCGCGGTCGCGACCGTGCCCGATCGCCCGGGGAGCTCGACGTGGGCGAGGTCGCGTTCGGGGAGGCGAGTCCCCTTCAGCGAGGCCGCGATCTCGGCGAGCGTGCGGACGGCGACGCCCCGCTCCGCGAAGGTCGCGAGGAGGCCGTCGAGCACGGCGCCGAAGGGCCCGCCCTCGACCTCCGCGTGCACGGCGAGCACGGCCGGGTCGCCGGGCGCGAGGTCGTCGAGGAGTGCGCGGGCGAGATCCGCCTCGCCGCGGATCCCGAGCGTCAGGAGCTCTTCGATGCAGCGCCCGGTCGTCGGGATCTGCGGCGTCTTGAGCGCGCGGCCCTCGACGCGCAGCGTGCACGGCGGCCCGCCGCGGAGATCGGCGGCGTAGTCGAGCGCGAGCTCGTCCGCGACGCGCAGGCTCTGCGGCGTGACAGTCCACGCCGCCGCGCCGACGGCTTTCGGCGCGCGGCCGAGGATCGACTCGAACGCGGAGAAGGACTGCGCGAAGTGCGCTTCGATCTCCGCGACTTCCATCCGCTCGAGGTGGTCCTGCCAGCGGCGGTGGTCCCACGCGTGCACCGCGACCTCGTGGCCCTCGCCCGCGATGCGTCGGACGAGATCGGGGTGGCGCGTCGCGATCGGACGCGCGGGCAGCAGCGTCCCCGAGAGCATCGTGCGCACGCCGTACATCGACGGCGCGGAGCTCTTGACCATCTTCTTCAGGAAGCCCGGACGCAGGAGGTTCTTCACCGCCTTGCCGGAGTTGTCGGGCCCGAACGACAGGAAGAACGAGGCCTTCACGCGCCGCTGCGCGAGGAGAGCGAGCAGCCGCGGAACGCCGTCGCGCATGCCGTCGTGCGTGCAGACGTCGACCTTGAGCGCGACGGTCCTCATCGGGCCGCATCGTAGCGGTAGACGGTGACGGGACGCGCGACTCCGACGCGGAGCTCGGCGACGGGGGCCAGGCGACGGCGCAGGCCGTCCGGGAGCCGCTTCTCCCCCGCCTCGGTGACGACGAGATGCCGCGACCGCCCGGATTCGAGGTCGGCGGCGGCGCGCTCGGGGTCGTCGACGCTGCGGAGCAGCCGTCCGCCGTAGAACGGAACGACGGCGCGGATCGTCTCGTCGAGCGCGAAACCGAGCAACGGCTCCGACGCGGGCACCGCGCGCGCGATCGCGAGCGATCCGGCGCGGAGATCCTTCGCGGGATCGAGGATCGGGCGCAGGCACGCCTGGAGCGCGAACACGAGGATCGACGCGGCGGCGACCGCAGTGCGCGCGGCGAGCGCGGGACTCCTGCTCCGCAGCGCGCGCGCCGCGAACCAGGCGATCGCGGCGCCGCCGAACGCGAGCGCCCCCGCGGCGACGGCGAGCACGCCGCTCGCGCGGCGCCCGTCGAGCGCCTGCGCGAACTCGGCGAGGGAGGCCGGCACCCTCCCCGCCGCCGCCAGCGCGAGACCGAGCGCACCGGCGGCGCAGGCGAGGACGAGAACGCCGAGGACGGCCGCGAGTGTCGGCGCGTCGACGCGGCTGCCGCGGCGCGATCCGACGCGCGAGAGCCACACGCCGACGACGGCGGCCGCCGCGGGAAAGAGCGGCAGCGCGTAGAGCTCGCGCTTGCCCGACGGGATGGAGAGCAGCAGGAGGCCGGCGACGACGAGGAGCGCGAGGAACCGCGCGCGTTGCCGCGGAGCGCGCGCGAGCACGATCCCCGGGATCGCGAGCGTCCAGGGCAGGAAGCTCGCCGGGAACGCGGAGAGGTAGTACAGCGGACCGCGCGCGTGCCCGAACGAGGCGTACGCGGCGCCGCCCGCCGCGCGGCCGACGGCGTTGTCGACGAGGCAGACGCGGACGAGGTCCGAGCGACCGGCGCGCACGAGCGCGAGCACCCAGGGTGCGCCGAGGAGCACGGTGCCGGCGACGCACGCGAGGATCGAGCGGACGCCCGCGCGCGCGAGGAGACGCCATTCGCGCCCGAGCGCCGCCGCGAGCAGCGGCGGACCGGCGAGCAGGATCGGTCCGATCCAGGCCTTCGTCAGGAACGCGAGTCCCGCGAGGAGCCCGGCGAGCGGGAGCGCGAGCGATCCCCTCCCGAGCCGCTGGTCGTCGCGCGCGACGAGGAACGCGAGGTGGCCGGCGGCGACGAAGAACATGAGCGCCGTGTCGTTGACGGAAGCGTGGCTGATCGCGGCGAACTCGGCGGAGGTCGCGAGGACCGCCGCCGCGCACAGCCCGGCCGTGCGACCGCCCGCCCGGCGTCCGAGCTCGAACGCGACGAGGACGGCTCCGATGCCGAAGAGCGCGGACGGGATCCGCGCGCTGCCGGCGGAGACGCCGAAGACGCTGTAGCTCCCGGCCAGGATCCACGGGAAGAGCGGCGGCTTCTCCACGAACGGCGCGCCGCCGAGGGTCGGCACCGCCGAGAGTCCGGAGACGAGCATCTCGCGGCCGATCTCCGCTTCGCGCGGCTCGTCGGGCGTCCAGAGACCGTGCTGGAAGATCCCGGCGAACCCGAGCACGGCCGCGAGCACCGCCGCGCCGAATGCCGCTGGCCGCAGACGCTCCCTGCGCGGGGCTCGGGGTTCCGGCTTCAGGATCGGTGGTCGGGGAGCGTTTCGGTCTCGATGTAGTGCGCGATCGTGCGCCGGATGGCCTCTTCGAAGCCGACCTTCGGCTTCCATCCGAGCCGCTCGCCCGCGCGCCGGATCGAAGGCACGCGGCGCACGATGTCCTGGTACTCGCGCCCGTAGTAGTCGTCGGCCGACTGCTCGACGATCTTCGCGCGCGCAGCGAGCTCCTTCGTGCGCGGGAACGAAGCCAGGACGGCGACCATCGTGTCCGCGAGCTCGCGGATCGAGTGGTCGTTGTCCGGATGGCCGAGGTTGAAGATCTGTCCGTCGGCGCGCCCGCCGTCGTTGCGCAGGATCCGCATCAGGCCGTCGATCCCGTCGTCGATGTGGGTGAAGCAGCGGCGCTGGCGGCCTCCGTCGACGAGCGTCACCGTCTCGCCGCGCAGGAGGTGGCCGAGGAACTGCGTCAGGACGCGCGAGCTCCCCTCCTTCGCCGTGTGGATCGAGTCGAGTCCAGGCCCGATCCAGTTGAACGGACGGAAGAGCGTGAACTGGAGTCCCTTGTCGCGGCCCAGCGCGACGATCACGCGATCCATGAGCTGCTTCGCGCAGGCGTAGATCCAGCGCGTCTTGCCGACCGGGCCGTACACGAGCGAGCTCCACTCCTCGTCGAACTCCGCGTCCTCGCACATCCCGTAGACCTCCGAGGTCGACGGGAAGATCACGCGGGTCTGGTGCTTCACGCACTGCCGCACGATGCGCAGGTTCTGCTCGAAATCGAGCTCGAACACCGCCAGGGGATCCTTGACGTAGCTCGCCGGCGTCGCGATCGCGACGAGCGGCAGGCAGACGTCGCACTTCTTGACGTGGTAGGCGATCCACTCGTGGTTGATCGAGATGTCGCCCTCGAGGAACTTGAACCGCGGATGGTCGATCCAGCGCGAGACGCGGTCCGCCTCGAGATCCATCCCGAAGATCTTCCAGTCCGTCTGTTCGAGGATCGACTCGGTGAGATGGCTCCCGATGAACCCGTTGACGCCGAGGACGAGAACGTCCATCAACCGCCTCCTTCCGGGGATCCGACCAGGATCCCGCCGTCGCGCAGCACTGCGGGGAATTCGAGAGCGTCGCCCGTCTTGCCCCCCACTTCGATGCGCACGAGGCGCAGGAGGCGCCGGTCGCCGCAAGCGACGTACACACCGTCGGTCCGCACCACGAGCGTGCCCGGCGCGCGCGCCGGAGCCCGCGCCGTGTCGGCGGCGTGCGCGGCCCACCACACGAGGACGCGCTCGCGCCCCGCGAAGGAGAACGCGCCCGGGTAGGGCTTCGTGACCGCGCGGACGAGGTTGCGCACGTCCTCCGCGGACTGGCGCCAGTCGATGCGCCCGTCCTCGGGCGTGCGGCGGCCGAACTTCGTCGCCTTGGATTCGAGCTGCGCCCAGCGCGGGGCGGTGCCTTCGACGACGGCGACCGCGCTGCGCTCGAGCACGCGCTCGGCGGCGACGAGCACGCGCGCGAAGAGGTCGGTCGGCGTGTCGTCGAGGCCGATCGGGAACGGCTCCTGGTCGACGATGTCGCCCGCGTCCGCGCGCTGGACCATGTGGTGGAGCGTGACCCCGCCTTCGCGTTCGCCGTGCAGGAGCTGCCAGTTCACCGGCGCGCGGCCGCGGTAGCGCGGCAGCAGGCTCCCGTGCAGGTTCACCGCGGCGACGCGCGCGCAAGCGAGGACCGCCTGCGGGAGGATGTCGCGGTAGTAGAAGCTGAAGATCGCGCGCGGCGCGAGCGCGGCGAGGCGCGCGTGCTCGGCGGGCTCCTTCATGTCCGCGCCGGCGCGGACGGGGATCCCGAGCTCCGCGCAGGTCTTGCGCACCGATCCGAACCAGACGTTCTCGGTGGGATCGTCGTCGTGCGTGTAGACGCCGGCGATTTCGACGCCGACGCGGCGCAACGTGCGGATCCCGCGGCAGCCGACGTCGTGGTACGCGAAGACGACGGCGCTCAAGTCCTGGGCTCCTCGATGCGCTCCGGTTTCTCCGCGACGCCGCGCGGCACGGCGCCGCGGATCCGCGGTGACAGCGTGAACTCGCCGCGGTCCTCCCGCGCGTCGGGCCGCTCGCGGAGCAGGTAGGCGGGGCGCTCGCGGACCGCGAGGAAGATCCGCCCGATGTAGTCGCCGAGCAGGCCGAACGCGACGAACTGCAGCCCGACGAGCAGGAACAGGACGGCGAAGAGCGTGAACACGCCGTAGGCGGCCCAGCCCGGACCCTCGATGAGGCGCAGGACGAGCAACGCGATGCCGAACAGCACCGATCCCGCCGCGATCACGAATCCGGCGCCGATCATCAGGCGCAGCGGAGTCAGGGAGAACCCGGTCATCAGGTCCATGTGCAGCTTGAGCAGACGCAGCAGCGAGTACTTCGAGTGCCCGGCCGAGCGCGCCTCGTGCTGCACGTGGATCTCGACCGGATTGCGCGCGTACAGGTAGCCGAGCGCGGGGATGAACGTGCGTACCTCGCGGCGGTTCGCGATCGCGTGGGCGATCTCGCGCGAGTAGCCGCGCAGCATGCAGCCGAAGTCGTGCAGGTTGATGCCCGACATCCGGCGCGTCATCCGGTTGACGTAGGCCGACGCGCGCCGGCGGAACCACGTGTCCTGGCGGTGCTCGCGGATCGTGCCGACGAGATCGTGGCCCTTCTCGAACTCCGCGATGAGCCGCGGAATCTCCTCGGGCGGATTCTGCAGGTCGGCGTCGAGCGTCACGACGAACTCGCCGCGCGAGGCCGCGAAGCCGGCGGTGACCGCGGCGTGCTGGCCGAAGTTGCGCGGGAAGGACCGCACCAGGATCTCGGGGTCGCGCTTCGCCCGCGCGGTGAGCTTCTCGACCGTGCGGTCCCGCGATCCGTCGTCGACGAACACGACCTCGAACGACGTCCCGAGCTTCCGCAGCACCGGGATCAGCCGCTCGCACAGCAGGTCGACGTTGTCTTCCTCGTTGAAGACGGGGATGACGACGGAGAGGAACGGGCCAGTCGCTTCAGCGGCCACGGGGAGCCTTGTGCGCGGCGACGACCTGCTTCACCGCCGCGACGACGCGGTCCTGCATCGCCGGCGTGAGCAGCGGATACAGCGGCAGCGAGAAGATCGACTCCCCCGCCGCCTCCGACGCCGGCAGGTCGCCGACGCGGAAGCCGTACTTCTCGGCGTAGAAGCGGTGGAGGTGCACGGGCGTGAAGTGCAGCCCGACGCCGACGCCGGCCTTGCCGAGCTCGCCCATGAACTCGTCGCGGCCGATCGAGAGGCGCGCGAGATCGAGGCGCACGATGTAGAGGTGCCAGGCGTGGACGTGGTCGTACGGCACGGCGTCGAGCGGGCGCACTTCCGCGACGTCGGCGAGCGCCTCGCCGTACCGCGCGGCGAGCTCCGCGCGCTGGCCGTTGAAGCGCTCGAGCTTCTTCATCTGCTCGATCCCGAGTGCCGCCTGCAGGTCGAGCATGTTGTACTTCCAGCCCGGCTCGATGACCTCGTACCGCGGCGACGCGGAGCGGCCGTAGCGCGACCACGCGTCCTTGCTGACGCCGTGGAACCGCAGCGTGCGCATGCGGTCGGCGAGCTTCTCGTCACGCGTCGTCACGATCCCGCCTTCGCCCGTCGTGATGTTCTTGATCGGGTGGAAACTGTACACGGTCGTGTGCGGGCCGGCTCCGATCTCGCGCCCCTTGTACGCGGTGCCGAGCGCGTGCGCCGCGTCCTCGAGCAGCGCGATCGCACGTCCGCTCTGCGCGATCGCGGCATCGAGCGCGTCGAGGTCCGCGGGCGCGCCGGCGTAGTGCACCGGCACGATCGCGCGCGTGCGTTCGTTGATCCGGCGCCGGACGTCCGCGGGGTCGATCATCAGCGTCCCCGGGATCACGTCGGCGAACACCGGGCGCGCCCCGAGGAGCTCGATCATGTTCACGGTCGAGGGCCACGTCAGCGACGTCGTGATCACCTCGTCGCCGGGCCCGATACCGAGCCCCGCGAGCGCGACGTGCAGGCCCGCCGTCGCGGAATTCACCGCGACCGCGTGCGGGACGCCGAGGCGCTCGCGGAAGATGGCTTCGAAAGCGAGGACTTTCGGGCCGGAAGTGATCCATCCCGAGCGCAGCGACTCGACGACGGACGCGATCTCCTCCTCACCGAGGGTCGGACGACAGAACGGAAGGAATTCGGGATCGCCGTGCACCGCACGATCCTATCTGCTGCCGAGGGCGTATCCAACGCCGGCAATGCGCGCGATCCCCCTCAAAAACGCGCCACGGCCACCCGGCGGGGGTCCTCGAACACGACGCGCGCCGGGAGACCGGCCGCCACCATCGACTCGTACGTGCGGCGCCGCATCACGGCGACGCGCTGCTTCGGTGCGCGCCAGAGGTTCCAGAACTCCTCGACTTCCTCGATCTCGGTCGCTGGCGACTCCGCTATTCCGTACGCGAGCTCGCTCTGGACACTGACGAGCTCGACAGTGCGCCGTAGGTAGAACGTCAGCGGCTGGTCGTAGCGATCGATCACGTAGACGGGGACATCGCGGTCGCAGTTCCTCTCGATCGCCGACGCGAGCTCGCGCGAGGAATAGATCGGCGAGAGCGACTGGAAGCCGAGCACGAGGAGCTGCGACGCCGCGAGGACCGCACAGCCGAGGAATGCCACGCGGGCGCGATCGCTCCAGCGCGGGATCAGCGCGGCGGCGCCCGCGACGACGAAGATCGCGGACGCGGCCGCGATGAAGGGCAAGTACCCCTCGAGCACGCTCCGGGGCACGTCGGATGCGGCGATCCGTTCGGGGAACATCAGCACGAGCGCCAGCGCGATTCCGGCGACGATCGCGGAAGCAGCAGCCCAGCGCACCCCGGTCGGTCCGAGCACGTGGCGCGTGGAGAGCAGCGCGAGCGCCGGGAAGACCGGGAGGACGTAGGGCGCGAGCTTCGAATGCGAGGCCGAGAAGAACAGCAGGGTGAGCACGACCCACACCCACAGCATCCGGCTCGCGTCGAATCCTCCCGATCCCTTGCGCCACGCGAAGCCCGGTCGCGCGAGGCCGACGCACGCGGAGACGGTCCACGGCAACGTCCCGACGATGACGATCGGCGCGTAGGTCCACCACGGCTGCACGCGGTGATGGATGTCGCTCGTGTAGCGCGCGAAGTTCTCGTGGACGAAGAAGAAGGTGGTGAAGCCCGGATTCTCGAGCCCGACCGCGACGAACCAGGGCGCCGCGACCGCGAGGAACACGGCGAGTCCAGCGACGAGATGGAGGTGCCGCCAGATCGCGAAGTCGCGCTGCCAGACGCTGTACACGGCGACCGTCCCGCCGGCGAGCACGAGCGCGACGGGTCCCTTGCTCAGCATCGCCGCGGCGAGCGCCGCCCACGCGAGCAGCATCCAGAGGCGGACGCGCGCCGGATCGCCGCGGCACGTCTGGGCCCACGCCATCGATCCGATCGCGAGGAAGAGGAACGCGGAGAGGCTCATGTCGAGGGTCAGGATGTGCCCCATTCCGACCCACATCAGGCTGCTCGCGAGGACGATCGCGGCGCACGCCCCCGTCGCCGTGCCGTAGAGGCGCCTTCCGAGGAGGAATACCCAACCGATCGTGAGCAGCCCGAGGAGGACCGGCGCGGTGCGCGCCGTCGCGTTGCCCGCGCCGAACAGCGCGTACGCCGCCGCGGTCACCCAGTACTGGAGCGGCGGCTTCTCGAAGTACACGAGCCCGTTCAACCGCGGCGTGAGCCAGTCCCCGGTCGCGACCATCTCGCGCGGGATCTCGGCGTAGCGCCCCTCGTCGGGATGGACGAGGTCACGGTATCCGGCGAACGCGAGCCACGCGATCGCGATCCACAGCGCCGTCGCGAGGAACGCCGCGCGGCGGCTCGTCACGCGCGCCCTCCGCGCGGCGCGAGCGCGCGGCGGCACAGATCGACGCCGACCACGGCACCGACGATCGGGAGCGCCCACGCTCCGCGCTCGGGACTCAGCCAGCGGTGGTCGACGAGGACGTGCCCGAGGCGCATCGACAGGACGTAGTAGACGAGCGCGTACCCGACCGCCGCCGCGATCGCGAGCAGCTGCCGGCGCCGCCAGAGCGCGAGACCGGTCGGGATCCCGAGCAGGAGGAACACGAGGCAGATCGAAGCGGTGGCGTGCCGCTGGCTGATCTCGTACCGGATGGTGATCCGGCGCGCGGGCTCGGCCGTCCCGGCCGCGAGCGTCTCCCGGAGCTCGCTCGACCCCTTGTAGCGCATCGATCCGAAGGAGCTCGTTCCAGAGTCCTGAAGCTGCTTCAGGTCGATGCGGATCACGGGGTCCGAGCTGCGCACGTCGAACGCGCCGGAGATCGTGCGGAAGCGTGTCGGGTAGACGAGCACGTCGTTCTCGCGGAACTCGAAGTGCACCCGGTCGGCGACGAACTTGCGCGGCGGCGCGCCCCGTTCCGACGGGAGGACCGCGACGACGTCCACGAAATCCTTCCCGTCGCGCGCGAGAGAGGAGAGGTAGAACTTGCCGAAGACGATCTCCGTCCGCCCCGGGCTCAGGTTCTGGAATAGCGTGCGCGAGGCCGCGAGCTGGTACGTCTTCTGGGCCCGGCAGATCTGCGGCAGGGCCTCCGACAGGAGCCACAGCGTCGTCGCCGAGAGCACGACGGCGAGTGCCAGCCCCGGCGCGAACACGCGCAGCGGGTGGATCCCGGACATCTCGATCACGGTCCACTCGCCGTCCGCCTCCATGCGACCGTACGTGAAGACGACCGCGAGGAGGAAGCACACGGGGACGACGTACGGGATGAACTCCGACAGCAGGAGCGGCATGAAGAGGAGCAAGGTGACGGTGTCGACACCGGGGAGCCGGCTCACCGCGGAGACGGCGACGCCCGGGACGGCGAGGACGACGATCGCTCCGAGCGCGAACGCGAAGGAGAGGACCAGGGACCGCAGGACGTAGAGTTGGAGCTTCACCTGGCCGTCGTCGCGCGGAGCGGGTCGGGATTCTGGCACGGCGGCGCGAGGATGTCCCGCGGTCCGGGCTCGCCTTCCCTTCGTCCGCTGGTTGTGGCAGTCTCGACTTTTCGCGTGTTCCCCGTCCTCCTCACGATGTGCGCGGCGATCGCCGCGGCGATCCCGGTCCAGAGCCAGAAGGCGAAGCCCCCCGAGTCGGGTCCCCTGCTCGTCCCGCGCGGCGAGGGATTCGACCCGATCGAGATCCCCCGCTCCGAGGAGCTCGTGTTCGCGGTCGAGGTCGACGTCGGCATTCTCGGCGACCCGAGCGTCGGCACGGTCACGCTCACCTCCGGCGTCGAGCCGTACCGCGCCGGCCTCCCTCCCGCCTCGGGGGAGCCGAAGCACGAGACGCCGCAGTGGGTCGGCTGGATCCGGAGCCAGGCGCGCGGGTCCGCGCTCGGCTACGAGCTCGCCCACGAGCTCGACGTGCGCCATCTCCCGCAGACCTGGCCCGCGATCTTCTACCGCGACACGCAGTCGGGCTCCGAGAACCGGCGGCGCGAGCTGAAGCTCGGCGTCCTCGACGGCAAGTCGACCGCGATCCTGCGGAACGACGGCCATTGCCGCGGCTGCTCGAATCCGGAGCATTTCGTCGAGTCCGCGTGGCTCTGGGGCAAGCCGTACCACTGCGAGAAGTGCAAGCGCGCGGAGCACCGCGTGTGGAACGACCCGCACACGCGCGCGATCCCGCCCGGGACGGTCGACTTGTTGAGCGCGGTCTACCTCGCGCGCTCGATGGTGCGCCGCGGGGACACGGAGACGACCTTCGCGGTGCTCGACAAGCTGAAGCTGTGGACCCTGACGATCCGGCGCGGCAGCCGCAAGGTGATCGAGACGCCCGCGGGCAAGTTCGACTGCGTGTCGGTCTCGCTCTCGACCGCGGTCCCGCCGGGCGAGCCGCGCGACGACAAGGGATTCCAGGGACTCTTCGGCATCCAGGGCTCGATCCGGATCTGGATGGAAGCCGCGACAGGCGTCCCGGTGACGATCTCGGGCGAGCTCCCGGTCCCCGTCGTCCACTCGCTCGAGCTCAACGTGCGCCTGAAGTCGTTCCGCGGCACTCCGCCGGCGTTCCAGCCGAAGCCCTAGCGTCCGCGCTCACGCGCGCCGCAGCGGCATCAGGCGGCCGGGCTCCCCGACTCCGTCCTCGTCCGGCACGCCCCCGGCCCAGCGGCGCACGACGCGCTCGCCGTCGACGCTCGCTTCGATCCCGCAGCTGAACGGGATCCCGTCGCGGCGCGCATCGAAGTCCTCCGGCAGGGCCGCGCGCACGCCGCGCCCGCCGTGGAGGAATCGTCCGTCGACGTGGACGATCGTGCGCGCGTTCTCGAGCCCGCCCGTGCTCTCGAGCGCGACGAAGAGGTGGCGTCCGCGGCGCCGGAGGATCATCGAGGCGGTGGGATCGCCCGGGGCTTCGCGCAGGAGCGGGAGGCGCTGCGCGTGCGCGTCCGCGACGGCCGTCCGCACGCGGACGAGAGGCGCGTCGAGGACGAGCCGGCCCGCGCGACGGTCGGGACCGCGCGCCCAGCGGCATGCGGCGGTGAAGAGCGGATCGCCGCCGACGCGCCAGGATCCGCCCGTGAGGCGGAACGAGACCGCCTGCTCGGCGCCCTGCGGAAGCCCGAAACGCTGCGGCAGGCCGTCGGTCTCGAAGGCTCCGTGCCTCGGGGCGAGGCCGCACGTCACGTCGATCGCGAACGGGAACGGGTTCCGGACGGTCGCGGTGCACGACCAGCTCCCGCACCAGTCGCCGCGGCCGCCGGTGAACGCGCCTGGATTCACCTCGAGCGAGGGAACCGTCAGCGGATGCGGTCCGCGATCGAGCGGCGCGAGGCTCGCGAGCGCGCGGAGCGCGAGCGCGCGGGCGGGTTCCCTGGTCAGGATGCCGGTGAGCGGCGTGCTGCACGCCTCGCGGAGATCCGCGGGCGCGTCGGCGCCGATCGACCAGCGCTCGCAGCTCCATTCCGCCGCGCCGAAGCCGCCCGATTCGACGCCGCAGGCCGTGATGCGCTCGTCGCGGACGAAGCGGCGCGCTTCCTCGCTCGCGCGCGGGACCACGTACATCGGCGCGAGACCGCCGTCGCGCGCCTCGAGACAGGTCTCCTTCGAGGTGGACGCGACGCGCACGTGGATCCGCGCGGGCCGGACGTCCGCGAGCTCCCCGATCGCGCGCGAGGCTTCGGGCACGAGGCCGCGCTCGCGCAACCACACGACCTGCCACGTCTCGCGCTCCGCGACGCCGGCGCCGAGCTCGAGAGCCTCCTCGAGGTGCACGAGCGGCTCGCCGCGGAAGCGGGCGCGGAACCACGACCCGCAGTCGAGCGTCGCGATCTCGGGCAGCGTGCGTTCCGCGAGCCGTCCGCGGCCGTCGGAAGTGCGCTCGAGCGTCTCGTCGCGCAGGAGGAGGAGCTCCCCGGTCGCGCACGCGCGGACGTCGTACGCGACGCCGTCGAGTCCGAGATCGACCGCGCGCCGGAGACTGGCGAGCGTGTTCTCGGGCGCTTCGAGCGGCGTCCCGCGCAGGCCCAGGATCCAGGGCGGCCCGGCCGTCACGCGAGCTCGATCGCCGCGCCGCTCGGCGCGGTGCACGCGCCGATCCGCCGGACGGGGACGCTGCGCGTCGCGAGCTCCCGTTCGAGCGCCGGCGCGTCGCCCGGCGCGACCGCGATCAGGAGACCGCCCGAAGTCTCGGCGTCGAACACGAGGCGCACGAGCGCGTCGTCCGCTCCGGCCGCGGCCCGGACGTCCTCCATCGTCTTGCGCCCGCGCGCGCTCGCGCCCGAGACGACGCCCGCGCGGACGAGATCGAGCGCGCCCGGGAAGATCGGGACGCTCGCGAGGTCGATCCGGATCGTGACGCCGCTCGCGCGCGCGATGTTGCGCGCGTGGCCGACGAGGCCGAACCCGGTGACGTCGGTGCACGCGTGCGCGCGCACGGCGTTCATCGCGGCTGCGGCCCGGTCGTTCAGCGTCGCCATCTGGCGCGCGGCCGGCTCGAGCTCGGCCCAGCCGATCTTGCGCTGCTTCGCCGCGGTCGTCATCGCGCCCATGCCGAGCGGCTTCGTGAGATAGAGGAGGTCCCTCGCCTTCGCCCCCGAATTCGCGACGACGCGCGCTTTGTCGACGAGCCCCGTCACCGCGAAGCCGAAGAGAGCCTCGTTCGACTGCACCGTGTGCCCGCCGACGACGAGCACGCCCGCCTCGCGCATCTTCTCGAAGCCGCCGCGGAAGATCTCCGCCGTCCAGTCCTCCGGGAAGGCGCGCGGGATGCCGGCGATGTTCAACGCGCTGAACGGGCGGCCGCCCATGGCGTAGACGTCCGACACCGCGTTCGCGGCGGCGATCGCGCCGTAGGAGTACGGGTCGTCGACGACCGGCGGGAAGTAGTCGACCGTCTGGACGAGGGCGAGCGCGGTGTCCGCGGGCAGACCTTCCGCGCCCGCGAGCGCGATCACGCCCGCGTCGTCGTAGGTCTCGGGGCCGACGAGCATGCGCCCGTCCGCTCCCTGCACCCGGCTGAGGCCGCGCAGCACGTGCGCGAGCTGCCCGAGAGGCAGCTTTGCCGCTCAACCCGCGCAGTCGGCGTAGTCGGTCAGTCTTTTCGGTTCGTCCATACGGCGCGACAGCTTGTCACAGCACCGTGTCCCTCATCCAGTCGCGGAACCGAATGCGCGCACGAGGTCGTCGTCGTCGCCCGGGAGGAGCGTGCGCGGGTCGAGGAGGACCGCGCCGTCCTGGATCCGCGCGAACACCGGCGGATCGGCGGCGCGCAACGACGCGGCGAGGGCCGAGGGACTCTTCCGCGCGTGCGTCGCGCGGACGACGAACGTCCCGATCTCGACGCCCGGCGCGCTCCCGCTGCCGGGCTCCGAGCTCCCGGCCGCGACGGAGACCGCGAGCCCAGGAATCGCGGCGAGCCGCTGCGCGAGCGCTTCGGCGCGCGGTCGGATCTCGTCCGCCGACAGCGCGAGCATCGCGCGCGCCGGGATCTCCCCTCCGCGGCCCTGCAACAGGAGCTCGACCGTCTTCTCGAGTCCCGCGAGCGCCACCTTGTCGAGCCGCAGCGCGCGGTAGATCGGGTTCCTGCGCAGCGCGTCGATCGCGGCGCGCTTCCCGACGAGGAGGCCGGCTTGCGGAGCGCCGAGCAGCTTGTCGCCCGAGAAGCAGACGACGTCGACTCCGCTCGCGACCGCGTCGCGCACGAGCGGCTCGCCGCCGAGGATCGCGGCGAGCGGTGCGGCACCCGCGGGCTCGACGAGCCCCGAGCCGAGGTCGTAGGCGGTCGCGATCCCCTTCGCGGTCCCGAGCTCCGCCAGCGCCGTCGGCGCGACGTCCTCGGTGAAGCCGACGAGGCGGAAGTTGCTCGTGTGGACCTTGACGAGGAGACCCGTGCGCATGCCGATCGCCTTCTCGTAGTCGGCGAGGCGCGTGCGATTCGTCGTGCCGACCTCGACGAGCTCGACGCCCGCGCGCGCCATGACGTCCGGCACGCGGAAGGATCCGCCGATCTCGACGAGCTCGCCGCGGCTGACGATCGCCTCCTTGCCGCCGGCGAAGGTCTGGAAGAGGAGCAGCACGGCGCCGGCGTTGTTGTTGACGCCGATCGCGGCCTCGGCGCCGGTCAGGCGCGCGAGGAGCTCCGAGAGACGCTCGTCGCGCTGGTTGCGCTCGCCCGTCTCGGCGTCGACCTCGAGCACACAGTAGGAGCGCGCGGCCTCCGCCATCGCGTCGGCGACCTCCAAGTGGACGGGAGCGCGCCCGAGCCCCGTGTTCAGGACGACGCCGGTCGCGTTGACGCACCGTCGGATGCCCCGGCGCCCTTCGCGGCGGACGAGCGCCTCGAGGTAGCTCGCGAGGTCCCCGCGCGCGAGGCGCTTCTCGATCTCGGCGACTCCGAGCTTCCCGGCCCTGATCTCGTTGCGCCAGGATTCGATCGCCTCGGCGGCGAAGAGATGGACGAGCTCGCGCCCGACGAGCGGCACGAGCGCCGCGACGCGCGGATCGCGGAGGAGCTCGTCGACCTGGGGGAGCAGCCGGAAGGTCTCCTTCGCATCCCCCATCCCCGTCCCGGCCGGCTTGCGATCCACGTCCCCAGTCTGGCATTTCCCCGGGATTCCCTTCCAGAGCCGGCGCGCGGACGCACCGGAGAAGCGAGAGGTCCACACACGATACCCAGGAGCACTGCCATGAACCTTCATCGTTCCCTGCTCGCCGCTTCCCTCGCCCTCGCGCTCACCACCACTTCCGCGCGCGCCCAATCGAGCTTCACCGTCCTCGGTGATCTCCCGGGCGGCACGTACTTCACGTCTGTCACCGGCGTCTCGGCCGACGGCACGACCGCCGTCGGAACCAGCGAGAGCGACACGCCCGGGTATCCCGCGATGGAGTGCTTCCTTTGGACGTCCGCCACCGGAATCGTCGGCCAGGGCGACGTCGCCGGCGGACCCTGGGGGAGCTACGGATTCGCGGTGTCGGGCACGGGCGCGTCGTTCGTCGGGTACTCGTACACGGCGCTCGGCAACCAGGCGCAGCGCGACATGTTCGCGATCCCGATGTACCCGCCGACCGCGTTCGACACGCTCGCGACGGGCATCTCCGACGACGGGCACGTCGTGTGCGGATCGTCGTTCCTCCCGACGGGCGGTTACGAGGGCTGGAGCTGGACGGGAACCGTCGCTCCGCCGATCGGCATCGGCGACTTGCCCGGAGGTGCCTTCTACAGCTTCGCGTACTCGATCTCCGGCGACGGGCACTTCATCGTCGGCGAGAGCGAGTCGGCGAGCGGCGTCGAGGCGTTCCGGAAGGATCTGACGACGGGGACGATGATCGGACTCGGCGATCTTCCGGGCGGATCGTTCAACAGCCGCGCGAACGGAGCGAGCTACGACGGATCGGTCGTCGTCGGGGCGAGCACGACGATGGCGACAGGCGACACGTCACCGTTCCGCTGGACGGCGGGCGGAGGCATGGTTGCGTTGACGGCGGGCGTCGGCAGCGCGGCGGCGTGCAGCGCGGACGGCTCGATCGTCGTCGGGAAGTTCGGGTTCGGGTCGACGATCCACGCGTTCATCTGGGATGCGGCGCACGGGCTGCGCGACTTGAACACGGTGCTCGCGACGGACTACGGTCTGGGGGCCACACTCGCGGGATGGACGCTGCTCGAGGCGACGGACGTCTCCGCCGACGGGCGGACGATCGTCGGGCACGCGTACGACCCGGGCAGCGTGCTGCAGGCCTGGATCGTGCACCTCGACGCGAGTCCGATGACGTCGATCTGCCTGCCCGGGGAAGGCGGCGTGATCGCCTGCCCGTGCGCGAACCCGCCGGGCTCGTCGGGTCGCGGGTGCGAGAACTCGTCGCACACCGGCGGCGCGCAGCTCACGGCGTCGGGAGTCGCGTCGCTCTCGGCCGACACGCTGGTGTTCGCGACGAGCGGCGAGAAGCCGACGGCGCTGTCGATCCTGCTGCAGGGGCCGAGCGCGCTCGCGGCGGGAGCGGTGTTCGGACAAGGCGTGCGGTGCGTCGCGGGGAGCCTGAAGCGGCTGTACACGAAGCCGGCGTCGGGCGGCTCGATCGTGGCGCCGAGCGGCGGAGACCCGTCGGTGCACGCGCGTTCCGCCGCGCTCGGCGACCCGATCGTCGCGGGGACGGATCGCTTGTACATGGTGTATTACCGCGACGCGACGGTGCTGGGAGGATGCTCGGCGCTCTCGACGTTCAACGCGACGCAAAGCGGGAGGGTGACCTGGGGGATGTGAGAGAGTTCGTCACGCGCTCGGAAGACGCGGCCGGGTCGATCGTCGACCCGGCCGCACAGTTGTTCTCCCGTGCGAATCGCGAGGTGAATCTTGCCGCAAGCCAGTTGTCCTCAGTGCGGGTGCGAGTTCGATGCGGGCAGCGCGATCGGCGCGGGGCCGCTGCACCGCGCCGTCTGGTCCCTCGGAGTGCTCACTCTCGGTGTCCTCGGCCTCCTCGTGCTCTACGTGATCCTTGACCGGCTGTCCCCAAGCCCTCTCTGCACAAGACCGGCCTTCTCCTCGAAGGTGAAGGCCGTAGAGGACATCACCGCGATCGGTTCCGCCTTGGAAGAATACGCGATCGCGAACGGCGGCAAGTTCCCGGACCGCCTCGACGCGCTCGTAACCCCCGACGTGAACGGGCAGACGTTCCTCGACGCACGTCACATCCCCAAGGACCCTTGGGGTCGCGAATACCGGTACGAGCCTCCCGGTCCCGAACAACCGAAGCCGCTCGTCTACTCGTACGGCAAGGACGGTCGACCCGGCGGCACGGGCGACGACGCGGACGTCGACAATCTCACGCTCGCGAATCGCAGATAGCTCGCGCTCGGAAGATGTGGTCGAGTGGGTCGTCGACCCGGCCCCTACGTTCCTGGATCCCGCGAGGACGACTGGAGATGAGTCCGACCGAGAGTGCTCCGACCTCCGCTCGCTTCGGAGAAGCGGAGGACGTTCCGAGAAAGAAGAAGTTCCCCGCGTGCGCGTGCCTCGCGTTCGTGATCGCGTCGATCTGCGGCGTCGTCCTCGTGCTCCTTGTGCTGCCCCATGTCCTGATGACGTTCGCCGGGCCGGGGCCGAAGGCCTTGATCGGCGTCCTGAAGATCCAGGCAGCACTCGCGAGCTACGCTCAGGGCCACGACGGCAAGTTCCCGGACAGCCTGGATGTCCTTGTGGAGACGGGGAGCAACGGACGCGAGCTCATCGACAGCAGAGATGCGCTCTGCGATCCGTGGGGACGCCCGTACCTCTATGAACCGCCGTCTCCCGAGCACGCCGAGCCTCGCGTCTTCACCTACGGCCGCGACGGCGAGCCCGGGGGTGAAGGCGAAGATGCGGATCTGGACAGCCTCAATATCCGCTCCGAGCGCTAGCCACCGGAATACGCGAACACCTCGAACGTCGACCCGATCACTGTCCTGATCCCCCGGGGCCCAGCCGAGACGAGAACCATGGACGACTCCCTCGCTCAGTCGATCGACCCCCATTCTTCAGCATCGGATTCAGCTAGCGAAGCGACACGAAGGAAGCGACAGCGCTGGATCTGGATCCTTGTTGGCCTCGGCGCCTTCGCCGTCATTTCCATCGTGGCCCTCGTCCTGCTCGCCACGCTGGTCGTGCCGAACGTGCTCAAGCATCATGCGTTCACCGTCACGAAGAGAGTCGAGAGGGACATCTTCTATCTCGATGCTGCGCTCGAGGAATTCGCCGCGAACAATGGCGGGAAGTTTCCGGACAGCATCCAAGTCCTGGTGACGCCGGACGCGAACGGCGAGAGATACTTCGATGCGGTTCGGGTGCCGAGAGATCCGTGGGGTCGAGAATACATCTATGAGCCACCGGGCCCCGGAGGGCCGCGGCCGATCGTGAAGTCCTACGGCAAGGACGGTCGACCCGGCGGGAAGGGCGACGACGCGGACGTCGACAGTCTGTCGATACGGGGCGACCCCTGAACTTCTCCCCGGCGTAACTCGCGCGCTTGCAGGCGCGTGTTGCCGAGGACTCGCGCGCCTTGGGGCGATTCCCTAGCCTCGGGCCTCGCCATGTCCCCCGCCGCGCTCACTCGACCGCCCTGGAAGCTGCGCGCGCCCGATCTCGCCGCCGTCGCCGCTCTCTCGCGCGCCTGCGGCATCTCCGACATCGCGAGCGCTCTCCTCGCCATCCGCGGCATCACCGATCCGAAGCTCGCGGGCGACCACCTCGAGCCGCGTCTCTCCGCCCTCCACGACCCCGCTCTCCTTCCCGGCATGGCTGCGGCGACCGCGCGCATCGTCCGCGCGATCGAGAACAAGGAGACGATCCTCGTCCACGGCGACTACGACGTCGACGGCGTCACCGGCACCACGCTCCTCGTCCGCCTCTTCAAGAAACTCGGCGCCCGCGTCGCCTGGCACATCCCCAATCGCTTCACCGACGGCTACGCCTTCGGCCCGCACTCGATCGCGCGCGCTCTCGAGACCGGCGCGAAGCTCGTCATCAGCGTCGACAACGGCACTTCCTCGCGCGAGACGATCTCCGAGCTCTGCGACCTCGGCATCGACACGATCGTCACCGACCACCACGAGCCTCCGCGCGGCGAGCTCCCGCCCGCCGTCGCGATCGTCAATCCGAAGCTCGCCGACTCCCGCTACCCCTTCCGCGAACTCTGCGGCGGCGCCGTCGCCTTCAAACTCGCCTGGGGCGTCTGCCAGGCGATCACCGGCGCTTCCCGCGTCCGCGAGGACCTCAAGGAATACCTCGTCGACGCGATGGGCTACGTCGCGATCGCCACCGTCTGCGACGTCGTCCCCCTCGTCGACGAGAATCGCATCCTCTCCCGCTTCGGCCTCCGCTCCCTCGCCACCTCGCGCAACTCCGGCGTCCGCGCCCTCTTCGCGATCGCGAAGCTCGACGGCCGCGACCTCGAAGCCGACGACCTCGCCTTCCAGATCGGCCCGCGCATCAACGCCTCCGGCCGCCTCGGCAGCGCGAAAACGGCCGTCGAGCTCCTCCTCGCCGACGACCCCGGCGAAGCGATGCGCCTCGCGCGCGAGATCGACGCGTTGAACCTCGAGCGCAAGCGCCTCTCCGCGCAGCTCTTCGAGGAGGCCGCGCGCGCCGCGGAGCCCTTCGCGGACGCCGAGCTCCATCCCGTCCTCGTCCTCGCCGGACAAGGCTGGCACCAGGGTCTCGTCGGCATCGTCGCCGCGCGTCTCGCCGAACGCCACGCGCGCCCCGCCGTCGTCATCGGTCTCGCCGGCGAATCCGGTCGCGGCAGCGCGCGGTCCGTGCCGGGCTTCAGCGTCCTCGACGCGCTCCACGGCGGCGCCGAGCACATGGTGAAGTACGGCGGCCACGAGCAGGCCGCGGGTTGCGAAGTCCGCGCCGACGCCGTCGATCGCCTGCGCGACGCGGTCTGCGCGCGCTCGCGCACGATGCTCGAGGGCCAGGGATTCCACGCGCCGCCGACGTGGATCGACTGCGAAGTGCCGTTCGAGCGCGTGACGACGGAGCTCATGCGCGAGATCGGACGGCTCGCGCCGTTCGGCGAGCGCAACGAGAAGCCCGTGCTCCTCGCTAGCGATCTGCGGCTCGCCGAGCCGCCGCGCACCGTCGGCAGCGACCGCACGCACCTCGTGCTCCAGCTGCGGCGCGGAGCGAACGTCCTGAAGGCGATGTTCTTCGGTGCCGCCGCGCGCGCGGACGAGCTGCGGATGGGCGAGCCCGTGCACGCCGTCTTCACGCCGCGCTGGAACGTCTTCCGCGGCGAGAAGATGCTCGAGCTCGAGATCCACGACTTCCGCACCGGAGCGCGGCCGGCGCTCTAGGAGGAGGAGGGCGTCTGCCGATACCGGCGGGATGCTCCAAGCCGTCGGCGTCGATTGCCCCGCCTGCCGCCGCGCGAACCCGGACGACGCGCTCGTCTGCGAGATGTGCGGCGAGCTCCTGCGACGGGCTCCGGTCGTCGCCCCGCGGCTCGAGCCGCAGCTCCCCGAGCCGTCGTTCGCGGACGAATCGCCCGCGCGCGATCCGAGGGAGCCCTGGATCTACCTCGGTGTCGGAGCGCTGACGGCGCCGCTCTTCGCGCTGACGCCGCTCGTCGGTTTCATGGGCTGGTTCCTCGCCTCGCTCGCGCACGAGATGGGTCACTGCGCGGTCGCCTGGTTCTTCGGGATGCCGGCCTTCCCCGCGATCTCGCTCGAGGGGCACGCGGCGTCGATCCACTCCGAGCCGTCGGTCGTCTTCGCGCTGTGCGTCTGGGCGATGCTCGCGGGAGCGGCGTGGCGCTTCCTCGCCGGCCGCGCGCGCGTGGTGGCACTCGCTCTCGTCGCCGTGATCTATCCCGCGCTCGCCTTCACGGGGGCGAAGGAATGCCTGCACCTCCTCGGGGGGCACGGCGGAGAGCTCGCGTTCGCGACGATCTGTCTCTGGAAGACGCTCGACGGAGGGTTCACGGAGTCGCGTCTCGAGCGCGGGCTCTACGGCACGGTCGGCTGGTACCTCGTCGGGACGAACGTGCGCCTCTGCGCGGGGCTGATGTTCAGCTCGTCGAGCCGCGAGGGCTACGCCGAGAGCGGCTCGTTCGGCCTGACGAACGACATGATCCGGGTCGCCGAGGACGTGCTCGGCTGGCGACTCCAGTCCGTCGCCCTCCTCGTGCTCGTCGCGGCGCTCGCCGTCCTGCCGGCGGCGCTGGGCCTGTGGCGGATCTCTTCGCGGCAGGACGAGAGCGCCGGATAGACTCCGCGCTCGTCGATGATCCTCGGAGACCGCTTCGACCGCGCGCTCGCCTGGGCGTCCTTGCTTCACCGCGCGCAACAGCGCAAGGGCTCGGAAGTCCCCTACGTCGCCCATCTCCTCGCCACCGCTGCGATCGTGGTCGAGCACGGCGCCTCGGAGGACGAAGCGATCGCGGCGCTCCTCCACGACGCGATCGAGGACCAGGCGGCGTCGTTCGGCGGTGCGCCGGAGCTGCGCGCCGCGATCCGCGAGCGTTTCGGCGAGACGGTCCTCGCGATCGTCGAGGCCTGCACCGACGCGGACACGATGCCGAAGCCTCCGTGGAAGGAGCGCAAGGTCGCGTACCTCGCGCGCCTCGCGCAGGCCGGCCCTCCGGTTCTCCTCGTCTCCTGCGCGGACAAGCTGCACAACGTGCGCTCGACCGTCGCGGACCTCGCGGCGACGACCGATCCCGAGGCCTACTGGAAGAAGTTCAACGGCGGCCGCGACGGGACGCTCTGGTACTACCGCTCGCTCGCGCGGATCTTCCTCGAGCGATTCCCGGGACGGCTCTCGGAGGAGCTCGCGCGCGCCGTGCTCGAGCTGACCGTGCTCGCGAAGCCTAAGGCAGCTTCCCCTTGAGCCCGGGGTGGTCGCGCGGGATCCGCACCGCGCGGAAGAGCGCCTTCGGCGGCGCCTTGCCGCCCTGCGGGCTCGGCTCGACCTCTCCGCCGAGCGGGTTCAGGTAGTCCCACACGACCTTGCCGTCGCGCGTCACCTCGAACACGCGCCCGTTCTTGCCTTCGCAGATCAGCGTGTCGCCGTTCGGGAGACGCTGCGCGCCGGAGATGAAGGGCGAGAAGAACTTTTCGGGGTCGGAATAGGACCACGCCGGCGTCTCCGGTCCGAAGGGCTTCCCTTCCGCGCGCGCGAATCCCAGCGCGCTCGTGAACGGAAGGACGAGCTCCTCCACCGACGAGAACTCCTTCGGGGTGCGGCCCTGCCCGTTGTTGAAGAAGAGGACGCGCAGCTCGCCGTCCTTCCCCTGCGGCAGCCAGCTCGAATCGTGCTGATAGAAGGAGCGGCGGTCCTCGCGCGTGCCGGAGCCGTAGTTCTGCGGATTCCCCCAGCGCCACAGGAGCTCACCGCCCTTGCCGCGCTTGCCTCCGGTGCTCCCGGCGGCCTCGGTCGTCGTCGTCGCGTGGTCGATCGCGAAGATCTCGCAGAGGTGCGGCGAGGAGAGGAGGATCAGGTCCTCGCCCGGCAGGTAGTCGACCGCGTTCGTGTGCATGAAGTCCCCGCTCGGCTCGGGCGGCTTCGGCGGACCGTCCTTCGGCGGGCCATCTTTCGGAGGGCCGTCCTTCGGGTGGTCCTTGGGCTCGTCGTCGCCCGCGTCCCCGCCCGCGTACCCCAGCTTCTTCATCTGCGCCTGGAGGTCCGCGCGCTTCTTCGCTTCCTCGGGCGTCAGGTCCTTCTTCTCGTAGCGGTGGTCGGCGTTGATGTCGATCCGCCCGGGAGCATCGCGGAGCGCCGCGTAGCCGGGCTTCTGCGGATCGCGGTCCTGCACGAGGTGATCCCAGGCTCTCCAGGACCACACGATCTCGGCTCCGCGCGGCCGGATCGGCTTCAGCTCGAGCACCGCGTCCGGCCACAGGCCTTCCTTCTCGAACACCTTGTCTGCGTCGCGTCCGCGCGCGACCGCGTCGGCGGCCGAGTGGTTCTCCCACGCGATCGCGAGGATGTGGCCGTTCGGCATCACCTCGATGTCGTGGTGCATCCGCATCCCGTCGGTCGCGAGCTCGTACTCCCAGACGACCTTGCCGTCCCAGGCGATCTCCTGGATCACGCCGCCGATGCCGCCGCCGTGGAAGCGCGTCTTCTCGTCCTTGTGCCCGGAGCGGACGAGGATCCCGTCGTCGCGCAGGAGGAGCCACGCGCCCGGCGTGAAGTCCGTGTGCCAGGTGTGCACGACGTTGCCCTCCATGTCGACGAGGTGGACGTCCTTGCTGCGCAGCGGCTGGATGATCGTCAACCCGTCGAACGAGCCGGACGCGTGGAGCTTGAGACCGCGCGGTTCCTCCGGCTCCTTCTTGTCGTCGACTTTCTCGGGGGGCTTCTCGGCCGGTTTCTTGTCGTCGGGTTTCGCCTGCGCGAACGCCGAGGAAGAGAGGAGGAGCGGGAAGACGAGTGCGGCAGGAATCCGGATCATCCGCCCAGCATGACGCGCCTCCCGGGGTCCGCGCCACTGCCGCGACCGGTCCCGGGAGCGTCGGGTAGACTTCCGGGGTTATGGCGACGTCTTCCACCCTCACCGGAACGAGCTTCTGCCCCCGCTGCTTCGAGCCCCTGGACGACGGGCAGCGCGCGTGCAAGACCTGCGGCCTCGCCTTCGACCGCGTCGGAGGCATCCTCGACACGATCGGCGTCAAGCAGCGCGAGACGCGCGCGGCCGGCGTCGAGGAGTTCTACACGGCGAGCCCCTTCCCCGGGTACCACCCCGGCGACGACGGCCCGACGCTGATCGACCGCTCGCGCCAGGCGCCCTTCCTGGTCGCCCTCGACGACGCGATCGGACCGGAGACGACCGTCGTCGACTGCGGTTGCGGCACCGGGCAGCTCGCGTCCTTCCTCGCGCTCGCGGGCCCGAATCGCCGCGTGATCGGCGTCGACGGCTGCAAGGAGTCGTTGATGTGCGCGGACTGGTTCCGCGGCAAGGCCGGCATCAAGAACATCCAGCTCGTCCGCGGCGACCTGTTCGATCTCCCGCTCGAGGAGGAGAAGTTCAACGTCGTCATCTCGCGCGGCGTCGTGCACCACACGCCCGATCCGGACCGGGCGATCGAGTGCGTCGCGCGCCGCGTCGCGCCGGGCGGATTCCTGCTCCTCGGCTACTACGAGACGATGGGACGCTTCCTCCACTGCTCGCGCCGCGTGCTCGGACGGATGGTCGGGCGCCCGATCCGCCTCCTCGATCCCATCCTGCGCCGACGCGACCTCGACGAGGAGAAGAAGCGCATCTGGATCGAGGACCAGTACCTCCACCCGCTCGAGCACATCCTGCCGACGCCGCACGTCGTGAAGCTCCTCGAGAAACTCGGCTTCACGTGGGTGCGCAGCATCCCGCCCGCGACGGACGGATCGACGTTGTTCGAGGCGCAGCCGAAGCCGAGCGCGTTCGGCATGTGGTCGATGCGGATGGGCTGGCTGATGCGCGGCCTGAACGATCCCGACGCGGGCCTCGTGTTCGTCGTGGTGCGGAAAACGCGCTGAAGTCCGGTCAGTCGCCGATCTCGACCCACACGGGTGCGTGATCGGAGAGGGCCGCCTTCTTCTCGATCCACGCCCGCGTGATGCGCGGAGCGAGTTTCGGGCTCGCGAGCACGTAGTCGAGACGCCAGCCGACGTCGTTCTCGCGCGCGCGACCGCGCTGGGACCACCACGAGTAGAGGCCGGGTTTCTCGGGGTGGAGCTTGCGCACGACGTCGACCCAGCCCTGGGCGAGGAGCTCGTCGAACCAGGCGCGTTCCTCGGGCAGGAAGCCCGAGTTCTTCACGTTCTGCTTCGGCCGCGCGAGGTCGAGCGCGGTGTGGGCGACGTTGAAATCGCCGCAGATCGCGATCGGCTTCTTCTCGGCGAGCAGCTTTTCCGTGTACGGAAGCATCTGCCGCATGAATTCGAGCTTGATCGAGAGGCGCTCCTCCGAGGACGAGCCGGACGGGACGTACAGGCTGACCACCGAGAGCCCGCGGAGGTCGGCGCGCGTCGCGCGGCCTTCGTCGGCGCAGTGGCGGAAGCCCGTCCCGTCGGCGTGGCGCGCGGGCTGCGCGCGCGTGAGCAATCCGACGCCCGCGTAGCCCTTCTTCACCGAGCAATGCCAGCGCGACGTGTAGTTCTTCGGCGAGTGGAGCGACGCATCGACGTCGTCGACCATCGCGCGGAGCTCCTGGAGACAGAGGATGTCGGGCCTCCTCTTCGCGAGCCACGCGGAGAACCCGCGTCGCTCGGCGGAACGGATCCCGTTGAGGTTGAGCGTGCAGAGGGTGGTCATACGATGGCGCGAGAGAATACCGAACCAGGTACGTTTTCTCGCACTTCGACTCGGGTCGTGCGGGACGCCGCGGCGCGGATCGAAGTGCGAGAAAACGTACCTGGTTCGGTATTCTCTCGCGCCACCGCATGCGAATCTTCCTCCTCGACGGGACTGCGCTCGCGTACCGGTCGCACTTTGCGCTGCAGCGTTCCGGCCTCTCGACGCCCGAGGGCAAGCCGTCGGGGGCCACGTACGGGTTCACGATGACGCTGCGCAAGATCCTCGAGGAGGAGAAGCCGGACCGGATCGCGGTCGCTTTCGACCCGCCCGGGCCGACGTTCCGTCACGCGCGCTACGCCGAGTACAAGGCGACGCGCGAGAAGATGCCGGAGGAGCTCGTCGACCAGCTCGAGTCGATCCGCGAGTGCGTCCGCGCCCACGGCGTCCCCGTCTTCGAGGTGAAGGGCTTCGAGGCGGACGACGTGATCGGCACGCTCGCGACGCAGGCGTCCCGTGCCGGCTGGGACGTGCGGATCGTCACGGGCGACAAGGACTTCATGCAGCTCGTCGACGACCGCGTGTCGCTCCACAACGTGTTCAAGCCGGGCGTCGACCTCGTCGTCGAAGGGTTCGAGGCCGTCCGGGAGAAGTTCGGCACGACGCCCGACCACGTCGTCGACGTGCTCGCGGTCATGGGCGACGCCTCGGACAACGTCCCGGGCGTCCACGGCATCGGCGAGAAGGGCGCGATCAAGCTGATCGCGGAATTCGGCTCCGTCGACGGCCTGATCGCGCGCGTGGACGAGGTCAAGGGCAAGGCGCAGGAGCACATCCGCCGCGACATCGAGAACCTCAAGCTTTCGCGCGAGCTCGTCACGATCGATCGCGCGGTCGCGCTCGATCCCGGCTTCGAGGGCATCGGTCCCGCCGAGCCCGACCCCAAGGCTCTCGTGCACTTCTTCCAGTCGATGGGGTTCCAGAGCCTGATGCGGAAGGTCGCCGAGAGCTCGCGGCAGATCGAAGCGCGCGACTACCACCTCGTCCGCGACAAGAAGGAGCTCGACGCGATGATCGCCGAGCTGCGCGCAGCCGGCGCGTTCGCGGTCGACACGGAGACGACGAGCCTCTTCCCGATGCAGGCCGACATCGTCGGCGTCTCCTTCTCCGCGACGCCGATGCGCGCGTTCTACGTCCCGTTCCTCGCGGATCCGCCGGTCCTCCCCGGCGGGCCGAAGGCGATCCTCGAGGCGCTCGCGCCGCTCCTCACGGATCCGAAGCTCCGGCGCACCGGACAGAACACGAAGTACGACTGGCTCGTGTTCGCTTCCAACGGCTTGCGCCTCCCGCCGCCGGACTTCGACACGATGATCGCGAGCTACTGCGTCGCGGGAACGTCGCGGCGCCACGGCATCGACGAGCTCGCCCTCGTCTACTTCGACCTGAAGAAGATCGCGACCTCCGAGCTCATCGGCACTGGGAAGAACCAGGTCACGATGGACCAGGTGCCGGTCACGAAGGTGGCCGACTACGCCTGCGAGGACGCCGACGTCGCCTGGCGGCTCTACCTCGTGCTCGAGAGGGAGCTCGAGACGACGGGGTCCGGCGCTCTCTTCCGCGACCTCGAGATGCCGCTCGTCCCCGTGCTCGCCGCGATGGAAGAGCGCGGGATCCGGCTCGACACCGGCGTGATCGCCGAGATCGCCGCGGAGGCGGACCGCGACATGCAGGTCGCGGTCGCGGAGATCCACGCGCTCGCCGGGAGCGAATTCAACGTGAACAGCACGAAGGCGCTCGGCGAAGTGCTGTTCGAGAAGCTGCGGATCCAGGACGCCGCGGGCGTGAAGCGCGTGCGGCGGACGCAGACCGGCTTCGCGACCGACCACGCGACGCTGGAAGAGCACTACGGCGACGTGCCGATCGTGAAGCGGCTGCTCGAGTACCGCGAGGTGCAGAAGCTCGCCGGGACGTACCTCGAGCCGCTGCCGACGTACGTGAATCCGAAGACCGGCCGCGTGCACGGGTCGTTCAGCCAGGTGAGCGCCGCGACGGGACGGCTCGCGTCGAGCGATCCGAACCTGCAGAACATCCCGGTGCGCACGGCGCGCGGACGCGAGCTGCGGCGCGCGTTCGTGCCGCGGGAACCGGACGAGCGGGGCCCTTGGGTGCTGCTCTCGGCGGACTACAGCCAGGTCGAGCTGCGCGTCCTCGCGCACCTCTGCGGCGATCCGGGGCTCGTCAAGGCGTTCGCCGAGGACAAGGACATCCACACGGAGACCGCGGCGACGGTGTTCGGGATCATGCCCGGGCTCGTGACGCGCGAGATGCGCAGCCGCGCGAAGGCGATCAACTTCGGCTTGCTTTACGGGATGGGACCGGCGCGACTCGCGCGCGACACCGGACTCACCGTGCCCGAGGCGCGGCAGTTCATCGAGAAGTACTTCCAGAGCTTCCCGAAGGTGCGCGGATGGATCGACGCGACGCTGGAGAAGGCGCGCACGGAGGGCTACGTCGAGACGCTGCTCGGCCGGAAGCGGCGGTTCCCGGAGCTCGTGTCCGGCGATTCGCGGATGCGATCGTTCGCGGAAAACGCCGCGGTGAACACGCCGGTGCAGGGCTCGGCCGCCGACGTGATCAAGAAGGCGATGATCGTGCTCGAGGACCGGCTTTCGCGGTCGAAGCTCGCGGGAAGGATGCTGCTGCAGGTCCACGACGAGCTCCTGCTCGAGGTGCCGGAGCGGGAGCTCGACGAGACGCGCGAGCTCGTGCGGGACTGCATGATGAACGCCGTCCCCCTCCGCGTGCCGCTGAAGGTCGACTTCGGGCACGGGAAGAACTGGCTCGAGGCGCACTGAACCGATCGGGCCCGGGCCTTTCGTTCGCGTCGGGAGGGCAGGCTCTTCCCGACCGCTCAGGATCGAGCTAAGTTCGTGTCGATCTTGCCACCGTGCGGCTAACCTCTCACCACCCATGACCGAAACCGCCACCAGCGCCATCGCCGAGACCGTCAAGCAGGCCGAAGGCCTCTTCCGGGTCGATCCGCACCTCTGCATCGCCTGCGACGCGTGCTGCCAGGACTTCCCCGAGATCTTCTACATGGGGGGAGACCAGAAGGCGCACGCGCTCGACGACCAGAAGGCGGCGCTCTACAACGCCCGCACGGTCGTCGACGTCTGCCCGACGGACGCGATCCTCTTCTCGGGCGAGCTCCCGCCGGCCGAGGACCTCTCGAAGCTCGAGGAGGTCTCGGGTTGGGAGCTCGAGTGGGCGAAGTGGCGCGAGGCCGAGGAGGACACGCTCGAGCGCGATCGCCGCTACGGACGCGACTACAAGGTCGAGGAGCGCGAAGGCTACGTCGAGGTCAACCTCTACTTCCCGACGCGCGTCCCCGCGGCGCGCGACCGCTTCCGCTACGGCATGCCGGACAAGATGCCGGAATACGGCTGCCACGTCTGGCTGATCGGCAGCACCCTGAACATCACGGGCTGGGTCAAGGATCCGAAGATCCGCGCGCTCACGAACACGTCGCGCTCCTTCCCGAGCCGCTTCACGACGACGATCGAGGTGAACCGCGAGATCGTCGGCGCGAAGCACCGGCACGACGCGCACGGCCGCGTCACGGCGCTCCTGTTCACCGACCGCGCCAAGATGGACGCCTGGCAATGGCCGGCCCACTTCATCACGACGAAGTGCACGGCCTGCACGATCTGCGAGCGCGTCTGCCCGACGAACGCGATCACCGGCGGCGAGCGCTTCTACATCGACCCCGATCTCTGCATCAACTGCTCCGTGTGCGGCGTCTACTGCCCGTTCGACGCGATCGACGACAACCGCGAGGTCGTCGTGCCGAAGCTCACGCCGAAGGAAGTGCCGAAGGCCGTCGTGCACGAGGAGCTGTGCACGGGCTGCGAGTTCTGCGTCGACGTGTGCCCGTTCGAGGCGCTCGAGATGCAGATGTGCGACGACGGCTTCAATCGCATCGCTGTGGTCATCGAGAAGAACTGCGTGTCGTGCAAGCTGTGCGAGCAGGTCTGCATCAAGGACGCGATCGAGGTCCCGCGCGGCCACCAGTTCGGCGAGATCGGCATGTCGTTCATGAACTACCTGAACGACGGGCACTGAGCGCGCGCACGCGCACGAGGAACACGACGGCCGGCGCCGCACTGCGACGCCGGCCGTCTTCGTCCCTGGCGAGCTCCTACCAGACGATCTGGAGCGCGCCCGTCGCGTTCCACGTGCTCCCCGCCGGCGGCGGGCAGAACGCGGGGTTCGGGTCGCGGTACGCGACCATGTAGTAGCGCGTCGAGCCGGCCTGGATCGGATCGCCGAGCTGCGCGGAACGCGCGGAGATCGAGAGATCCCCGACGCCCGGGTAGCTCGCCGTGCCGCCCAACGCCTGCCGCAACGCGATCTTCCGCGTCGTCCCGCCGAGGCAGCGCACGCCGTCGCCGTACACGACTCCGCCCGCGACCTGCGTCGCCGACTGCAGGAAGAGCGCGGAACCCGTCGGGAGCATCCCGTCGGCCGTCATGACGATCGTGTCCGGGACCGGGCTTCCGACGGCCGAGAGCCGCGCGCCCCCGGTGTTCGCCGAGTTCTGGCAGCCGCGGCCCGTGAGGCCCGAGTTCCCGCACGGGCACTGCGTCGGCAGCGAGCCGTCGCCGGCGCAGAACGGCGTGATCGCGGCTCCCGTCACCGTGATCGATCCCGACGGCAGCGTCCCGCTCGCGCCGAAGATCCAGTTCGCCGGATCCTGGATCGCCGCGAGCCACGCCGCCTTGCTCCCGCTCGCCAGAGCCGACGTGTTGAACGCCATGAAGTTCTGTCCGCTGCCGTTCTGCGCGAACGTCAGAGCGGTGCCGCCGGCGATCGACAGTCCCGGAGGAATGTTCCCCTCCCCCGTCGTCGTCGCGTCCTCGAACACGCCCGTGTCGTCGAGGACGAACAGGTGCTGGTGCACGCCGCTGTTGAGCGGATTCTGGCCCGTGTCCTGCTGGAACGCGTAGACCTGGTCACCGGTCTGGGTGAGCACGACGTAGCCGAACGTGCCGCTCGCGGCACCCGGGATGGCGCCGCTCGTCGTCCACGTGAATGCGGAATTCGTCTGCGTCGTGTCGAGGATCGTGCCCGCGGGGATCGTCGCGTTCGCCGTGAACATCATCAGGGATTCGTTCCCGTTGCCGTCGCCTGCCCCGCCCGTGCTGCGGAACGCTCCTGCGACCGAGTCCCAGCCGTTGTCGGTGAAGTAGATCGTCGTGCCGGCCGGCAGGTCCGCGAGCGCGACGAGCGCGAACGAATCGTTCGGCGAGCCGTTGTCGACCCATCCGATCAGGGCGACGTCCCCGGGCGAGAGGTTGATCTGCGCGCGGGCCGGCTGCGCGGCGATGTGCGTGAACGATGCGGACAGGCAAGCGAGAAGGAACGCCTTCTTCGGATCGAACTGGAACATGGGATCGTTTCTCCGTCAGCGAGGGGGACGCTCCCGGGACGATCCCGGCCCGGAGCGGTTTCAGGAGAAAACGGAGGAAAGTTCGATCAGGGAGCGCGGACCTTGCCGTCCGAGCCGTCGCGACCCTTCACGCGTCCGCGCCCGAGCAGGCTCGCCGGGATCGCGACCGGCCTCCCGAACTTCCGCCGCAGGCGGTCGAGACCCTCGGTCGCCCGCTCGAGGCGACGCCGCGCCTCGAAGCTCGCGGTCCGGTCCTGGACGTGGGAATCCTCGCCGTTGAAAAGCTTCTCCTGGATCGGAGAGCGCACGTCCTGCAGGCCGGAGATCTGCACGCCGACGAGACGCAGCGGGCCCGCCGGCACGCGGTCGAGGAGCTCGCGCGCGGCCGCGTAGATCCGGGGACCGAGGTTCGTCGGCGCCCCGAGCGTCTTCGTCCGCGTGATCGTCGTGAAATCCGCGAAGCGCGCCTTGAGCGTCACCGTGCGTCCGCGCAGGCCCCGGTCGCGGAGCCCGTACGCGACTTCCTCGCAGAACGAGAGGAGGAAGAGGCGCAGCTCCTCGCGGTCGACGATGTCCTCGGGAAACGTGCGTTCCATCCCGTGCGACTTCTCCTCGCGGCGCGGCGTCACGCGGCGCGCGTCGATCCCGTGCGCGAGGTCGTGGATCCAGAGACCGCTCGCGCCGAACTCGCGCACGACCTCGTCGCGGTCGCGGCGCGCCAGGTCGCCGACGGTGCGCACGCCGAGGAACTCGAGGCGGCGCGCCGTCCGCGGACCGACGCCGTAGATCTTCGACACGGGCAGCGGATCGAGGACGCTGCGGACCTCCTCCGGGCGGATCACGCGGAACCCGTCCGGCTTCTCGAGATCGCTCGCGAGCTTGGCGAGGAACTTCGACGGCGCGACGCCGACGGAGGCGACGAGGCCGGTCGTTTTCAGGATCTGCGCCTTGATCGCGCGGCCGATCGCCTCCCCGTCGCCGAAGAGCCGCTCGCAGCCCGCGACGTCGAGGAACGCCTCGTCGAGCGACAGCGGCTCGACGAGCGGCGTGTACTGGCGGAAGATCGCCATGATCTCGCGGCTGACGGCGGTGTAGCGCTCGAAGTCGGGCGGCAGGAGGACGAGACCGGGGCAGAGGCGCTGCGCCTGCGCGGTCGGCATCGCCGAGTGGACGCCGAACGCGCGCGCGGCGTAGCTCGCCGCGGCGATGACTCCGCGCACGTCCGCGGGCCCTCCGACGCACACCGGCAGGCCGGCGAGCGATGGATTGTCGCGGATTTCGACGGACGCGTAGAACGCGTCCATGTCCACGTGCAGGATCGTGGGTGAGGAAGCGGCCAAGGGATGGGGGGCGAGATCGTCGCGCCGGAGATCGATTCCGTCAAACCGATACGCGGCGGTGCAGGCGATGCGCCGTTCTCGCGCCTTGCACGGGCGCAGGGCCGGCCTATCCTGATCCGCCCGCTCCGCGGCCCGCCCGCGCACACCGTGCGATTCGACGACGTCTGCATCGAGGCCTTCGCCCACGTACTGCCCGATCGCGTCGTGACGTCGGCCGAAATCGAGGACCGCCTCGCGCCCTTGTACGAGCGCCTGCGCGTCTCTCCCGGCCGGCTCGAGATGATGAGCGGCATCCGCGAGCGGCGCTTCTTCGACAAGGGCACGCGCCCGAGCTCGATCGCCGCGGCTGCGGGCGAACGCGCGCTCATCCGGTCCGGCATCGAGCGCGCGCGGATCGGCTGCCTCGTGCACGCCGCGGTCTGCCGCGACTTCCTGGAGCCCGCGACCGCGTCGGTCGTGCACCACGCGCTCGGCCTCGCACCGGAGTGCATCGCCTTCGACCTCTCGAACGCGTGCCTCGGCTTCGCGAACGCGATGGCGGTCGCCGGCGGCATGATCGAGCGCGGCGAGATCGAAGCGGCGCTCGTGGTCTCGGGCGAGGACGGCGGACCGCTCGTCGAAGCGACGCTGCGACGACTCCTCGACGATCCGAAGGCGGGGCGCGCGGAGCTGAAGCGCGCGCACGCGTCGTTGACGATCGGCTCGGCGGGCGCGGCGTGCGTGCTCGCGCGACGCGATGTCGCGCGGCGCGAGCGCCGTCTCGTCGGCGGAGCCGGGCTCGTCGACACGGCGCGCCACGAGCTGTGCCAAGGCGACCTCGCCGAGGGTTTCGGCGCGCCGCTGATGGAGACGGACTCGGAGGCGCTGCTCCAGGCCGGCGTCGCGCTCGCGGCGCGGACTTTCACCGCGTTCCTCGACGAGACCGGCTGGACCGCGGACTCGATCGCGCGCGTCGTGACGCACCAGGTCGGCACGGCGCACAAGAAGCTCCTGTACGAGGCGCTTGCTCTCGATCCGGCCAAGGATTTCCCGACGGTCGCGACGCTCGGGAACACGGGCTCCGCGTCGATGCCCGTCTGCTACGCGATGGCCGAGGAAGCCGGTTTCGTGCGCGCGGGCGACCGCGTCGCGATGCTCGGGATCGGCAGCGGCCTCGCCTGCATGATGCTCGCGGTCGAGGCGTGAGACGCACGCTCCTCATCGGCGCGTCGAGCGCCGTCGCGATCGTCGCCCTCGCCCTGCTCTGGAACGCCCCGCCGGCGGCCCCGCGGTCGTCCGGATCGGCGACGGACGAGGACGCGAACTTCGGGGACAGCACCGTCTCCGGCGCGCGGCCGGTGCCGCCGCTCGAGGAGATGCACTTCGCGGACGGAGCGCCCGCGGTCGCGTTCTTCGCGCTCGGCGACACGGGCTACGGAGGCGCGCTCCTCGAGGCGAACGCGCGCGCGATGGAGAAGGAAGCGGAAGTGCGGCCGGTCGACTTCGTGCTCCTGCTCGGCGACAACTTCTATCTCGAGGGCGTCCGCTCGCTCGACGATCCGATGTGGCGCGAGCGGTTCGAGGACGCGTTCCCGGGAACGCGGCTCCAGGTCCCCTTCCACGTCGTGCTCGGCAACCACGACCACCGCGGCGAACCGGACATCCAGATCGCGTACACGAAGACGAAGACGCGCTGGCACCTGCCGGCGCACTGGTACACCTTCTCGGTCCCGATCGGCGGCGGCGACGAAGCGCAGTTCTTCGCGCTCGACACGGAGCCGATGCGGGGCGCGGCCGGGGACGCGGGCGAGCAGGAGACGTGGCTCCGGGCCGAGCTCGCGCGCTCGAAGGCCCGCTGGAAGATCGCGTTCGGGCACCATCCCGTGCTCTCTCATGGAGCCCACGGCCCGACGCTCGGCGTCGCCGAGCTTCTCGCGCCGCTGTTCGAACGCTACGGCGTCGATCTGTACCTCTCGGGACACGACCACGATCTCCAGCTCATCCGCTCGAAGGCCGGATGGATCCAGGTCGTCAGCGGCGCGAGCTCCTCGACGCGCGACACGCGCTGGAGCGACGACACGCTGTTCGCCGCGGCGTCACCGGGCTACGCGTGGGTCGGCGTCTCTCGATCCGAGATGTGGATCGAGATCGACACCGCCGCGGACGGTCCGCGCTTCCGCCGGCGCGTGACGAAGCCCTAGGGGACGAACGTCACCGAGTAGCCGTTCGACACGTTCGTCGCGTTGCCGCACGGACTGACGGCGTCGCGGTACCACAGCTGGAAGTGCCAGGTCTCGCCGACCGCGATCGGGTCGTGGCTCGCGGCGGTCGACGCGACGATCCCGGGTCCGATCGTGACCACTCCCGCCGGACCCGAGTCGAGCGTCGCCATCCGTTGGAGCGGCCCCGCGATGCAGCGCCAGCCCTCGCCCATCTGCATCTGGCCGGTCACGCTCGTGCCGCGGAACGGCAGGCAGGTCTTGTTCGGCGGGAGCAGATCGACCGCGAGCGTGAGATCGTCCGCGGCGACGCTCGCGCTGCCGCCGCCGATCATCCGCCCGCCGCGGTAGCCCGCATTCGAGTTCGAGCACCCCGCGCCGTAGTCGCGGTTGCTGCACGGTCCGAGCGGCGCGCAGAAGCAGAAGAAGGTCCCCGGTCCCGACGTGACCGTGATCGCGCCAGTCATCGCCGCGCCGTGCGGGACGCAGAAATAGTCGTAGCGGTTCCCCGGCCGCGGATTCGCGGCCAGGAACGCGGCGTCGAACGTCGTCGACTGCGACGGCGACCCCGGCGAGAACATGTGGTGGAAGGCCTCGTTGCCGTTGAGCACGAAGTCGGTGCCCTCGGTCGCGGAGTGGGTCGTGGGGTCGCGGTTCGTCCAGCGGACCGTGTCGCCGACCGCGATCGTCAGGTACTGGCCCGTGAACTGGAAGTACTGGATGTCGACGTCGATCGTGTTGGCGCGGGCGGGGAGGGCCAGCGCGGCCCCGAGAGCGATCCGAGCCAGGAGGCGGAGAGACGGGCGCATGGGCATGAATTCCAGCAAATAGGGGTGGACTTCCTCCCGCGATCATGCCATCAATCCGCCCCGCGCGCATATCTGATAAACCTGAAGACCGCGAAGTCCGGCCTCCCCGTTTCCCCGCCGCTCGCCGTATCGGTACGCCATGGCTGCGAAGACACCCGCCCCGCGCACATCCGAATTCTCCGGCCTCGATCAACCGCTGGCCGCCGGCCTCCCGGCGTTCGAGCAGTTCTTCAAGACGTTCGGCTTCAAACGCGTCCACGGCCGCGTCTGGGGGCTCCTCGTCCTCTCCGGGCAGCCGCTCTCGTCCCGCGAGATCGGCGATCAGCTCTCGCTCTCGCAGGGCGCCACCTCGACGTGCCTCTCCGAGCTCACCGAGTGGGGCGCGATCCACTCGGAGTTCGACGCCGCGCGCCGCTGCCACCTCCACGCCCCCGTCGGCAACACCCTGTCGATCGTCGCGACGGTGTTCCGCCGCCGCGAGCAGGTCGTCATCGGCCACTTCAAGCAGTCCGTGCGCTCGCTCCTCGGCTACGTGCGCGAGCGGTACGGGGAGAAGGATCCGCGCGTCTTCACGCTGCGGTCGATCCTCTCGTCGCTCGAGATCGCCGACGCGGTCCTGCAGCTCGTGTTCAGCTCCGTCGAGCGCGCGCTCGGCGATTCCGGCAGCCTGCTGTCGCGCGCCGTCCGCACGGCGCTGAAGGTCGGCATGCGGGGACCGGCGCGCAAGCTCGTGCTGCCTTCGGGCGAGCCCGCCGGCAACCCCATCGACGAGATCGACCTGCCCGGCGATTTCGAGGAGTCGGACGAGGTTGTCTGACCTCCCGCGCGTCGTGATCACCGGCATCGGGCTCGCGAGCCCGAACGGGGATTCCCTGCCCGCTTTCCGCAAGAACCTGCTCGCGGGCGTTTCGGGCGTGGAAACCTGGGAGATCCGGCACGTCGGGAAGACGCTCGCGGGCGTCTGCCACTTCGATCCGCTGCGCCACCAGAAGAAGAAGGAGCTCCGCCGGGGCACGCGCGCGGGATCGATCGGCATCTATTGCGCGCGCGAGGCGCTCCTCGACGCGGGGATCGCGCTCGAGTCGCTGTCGCCGGCCGAGCGCGCGCGCACGGGCGTGTACGTTGGCACGACGGAGCACGGGAACGTCGAGACCGAGAACGAGATCCACGACGTCAGCCAGCGCGGCTTCGACCTCTCGTTCTGGTCGCACCACCACAATCCCCGCACCGTGGCGAACAACCCCGCCGGCGAGATCACGCTGAACCTCGGGCTCACGGGCCCCGCGTACTGCATCGGCGCCGCGTGCGCCGCCGGCAACCTGGGCGTGATCCACGGCGCGCAGATGCTCCAGCTCGGCGAGATCGACCGCGCGATCGGCGGCGGCGTCTCCGAGAGCATCCACACGTTCGGCATCTTCGCGAGCTTCCGGGCCGAGGGAGCGCTCGCGTCGCACGCGGACCCGACCAAGGCCTCGCGGCCCTTCGACCGCGGACGCAACGGCATCGTCGTCTCGGAAGGCGGCTGCCTGTACGTCCTCGAGCGCCTCGACGACGCGCTCGCGCGCGGCGCGCGCATCCACGCCGAGGTCACGGGCTGGCACGTCAACTCGGACGCCTCGGACTTCGTGCTCCCGCTCGCGGAGCGCCAGAACGAATGCATCCGCGGCGCGCTCGCGAAGGCGGGCATCGGGCCCGACGACGTCGACATCGTGTCGAGTCACGCGACGTCGACGCCGCTCGGCGACGAGCAGGAGGCACAGGCCCTGCGCTCCGTGTTCTCCGATTCGCAGCGCACGCACGTGAACAACACGAAGAGCTTCATCGGACACGCGATGGGAGCCGCCGGAGCCCTCGAGCTCGCCGGCAATCTCCCTTCGTTCCAGGACGGATACGTCCATCCGACGCTCAACGTCGACGATCTCGATCCGGCCTGCGAGGTCCGGAACCTCGTCGTGAACGAACCTCGCTCGCTCGGGTCGGTCCGCACAATCCTCAATCTTTCCTTCGGCATGCTCGGCATCAACTCGGCGCTCGTCGTCCAGAGCGCACCGGGTTGAGCCTCCCGATTCCCCCACTGCCCCACTCCCGAAACGAAATGAACCGCGAAGAGATCCAAGACGCCATCAAGGACATCATCCAGACCGTCGCCCCCGACGAGGACGTGTCCAACCTGAAGCCCGACGTCAAGCTGCGCGAGCAGATCGAGCTCGACTCGATGGACTTCCTCGACATCGTGATGGAGCTGCGCAAGCGGTACGGCGTGCACGTGCCCGAGTCCGACTACAAGGAGCTCGCGACGCTCGACGGCTGCGTGAACTACCTCTCCCCGCTGTTCGCGGCCAAGGCAGCCAAGGTCGGATCGGCCTGACGGGATGTCCGCGGATTCCCGGTACGACGCGATCGTGATCGGAGCCGGGATGAGCGGCCTCGCGGCGGGGATCCGCCTCGCGCAGTTCGACCGGCGCGTGCTCGTGCTCGAGCGCCACACGCTGTGGGGCGGGTTGAACTCCTTCTACAAGCGCGCCGGTCGCCGCATCGACACCGGACTGCACGCGCTGACGAACTTCGCGCCGAAGAACGCGCGCGGCGCGCCGCTGACGAAGCTCCTGCGCCAGCTCCGGATCCCCTGGGAGGACCTCGCCCTCGGCGAGCAGACGTTCTCGGAGATCGTCTTCCCCTCGGCGCGCCTCGAGTTCTCGAACGGATTCGGGAGGCTCGCGGAGTCGGTCGCGAGCGCGTTCCCCGGCGAGATCGACGGCTTCCAGCGCCTCGTCCGCGCGCTCGGCGAGCTCGACCCGTACCACGCCGGCGAGCCGCGCGAGCGCGGGAGGGAATTCCTCGCGCGGTTCCTCGCCGATCCGCTGCTCGTCGAGATGCTCCTCTGCCCGATCCTCTACTACGGGAGCGCGCGCGAGGACGACATCGACGGCTACCAGCTCGTGATCCTGTTCCGCAGCATCTTCCAGGAGGGGTTCGCGCGCCCCGAGGGCGGGATCCGGCGGCTCCTCGACCTCCTCGTGAAGCGGTTCCGCGCCCTCGGCGGCGAGCTCAGGATGCAGGCGGGAGTCGAGCGCATCCTCGTCGAGGGCGGCGCGGTGCGCGGCGTGGTCCTCGACGACGGGACCGAGATCGCGGCGGAGCGCGTGTTCTCCTCGGCGGGCCGCGTGGAGACGATGACGCTCGCCGGCCGCGAGGAGCCGGCGTCGGAAATCGGCCGGCTCTCGTTCCTCGAGGTGATCTCGATCCTCGACCGTCCGCTCGCGGCGCTCGGCCACGCGGCGACGATGACGTTCTTCTCGACCGAGGACCGTCTCGAGTACCGGCGACCCGCCGGACTCGTCGACGCGCGCAGCGGAGTGATCTGCGCCAGCGACAACTACGCCTGCGCCGAGCCCGCGCAGGAAGGCATCCTGCGCGTCACCGTCCTCGCGAACCACGACCTCTGGTCGGCGCTCCCGGAGGACGAGTACCGCGCCGCGAAGGAGACCTGCACGGAGGCTGCCCTCGACGCGGCGTCGCGATTCGTGCCCGATCCGCGGCCGCACACGGTGTTCCGCGACGTCGCGACGCCGCGGACGATCCGGCGCTACACCGGCAAGCTCGGCGGCGCCGTGTACGGCTCGCCGACGAAGCGGCGCGGCGGCGACACCGGGATCGACCGGCTGCACCTCGTCGGCACGGACGAGGGCCTGCTCGGCATCGTCGGAGCGCTCCTGTCGGGCATCACGGTGGCGAATCGCGAGGGACTGATGGTCGGAGACTCCGCGTGAACGAGGACCGCCGGTACTTCAAGGGCAGCCGCGACGGCAAGGCGCCGCAGAAGAGCGATCCGCTCGCCGGCGCGCGCGCGCGCTACGACGTCGTCGTGATCGGCAGCGGGCTCGCGGGACTCACCGGAGCGAACGTCCTCGCGCGCGCGGGCCGCAAGGTCGCCGTCCTCGAGCAGCACTACAACCTCGGCGGCATGGCGACGTGGTTCAAGCGCCGCGGCGGCCACGTGTTCGACATCTCGCTGCACGGCTTCCCGGTCGGCATGAAGAAGACCTGCAGGAAGTACTGGAGCCCCGCGATCGCGGGCTCGATCGTGCAGCTCGAATCGATCCGCTTCCACAACCCGCAGTTCGAGCTCGAGACCGATTTCACGGAGGCCGACTTCACGAAGAAGCTCGTCGACGGCTTCGGCGTCGAGGAGTCGAGCGTCCGCGCCTTCTACGAGGAGATCGGGCGCATGGACTTCTTCGACGACGCCGGCGAGACGGTCGCTGGGTTGTTCGAGCGCCATTTCCCCGGGCGGAACGACATCCACCGGCTGCTGATGGAGCCGATCAGCTACGCGAACGGCTCGACCCTCGACGATCCCGCGATCACGTACGGGATCGTGTTCAGCAACTTCATGAGCCGCGGCGTCTTCACGTTCTCCGGCGGCACGGACCGGCTCGTCGCGGAGATGAAGGAGGAGCTCCGCAGGAACGGCGTCGAGGTGTTCTCGAAGGTCCAGGTCGACAAGATCCGCGTCGAGGGACGCCGCGCGGTCGGCATCGAGGCGCACGGACGCTTCCTCGCCGCCGACGCCGTGCTCAGCAACGCGAATCTCAAGACGACGATCGAGGAGCTCGTCGGCCTCGAGCACTTCTCGCCGGAGTTCGCGGCGCGCTCGCGCGCGGTCCGGCTCAACAACTCGAGCTGCCAGGTCTACTTCGGCATCCGCGAGGGCGAGTCGATCCCTTTCGTCGGCGACCTCTTGTTCTCGTCGACGCGCCCGACGTTCGACTCGCCGGCGCTGTGCGACCTGCACGGGGAGAGCCGCACCTTCTCCTTCTACTACCCGAAGACGCGGCCGGGGTCGTCGCGCTACACGATCGTCAGCTCGACGAACGCGAACTGGGCGGATTGGGCCGAGCTCGACGAGAGCACGTACGCCGCCGAGAAGAAGCGCCTCGTCGAGGAGACGCTGCAGTCCCTCGAGGAGTACGTGCCCGGCGTCCGCGCCAAGATCGAGCACGCCGAGGCCGCGACGCCGAAGAGCTTCGCCTTCTACACGCAGCATCGCCAGGGCGCCTCGTTCGGGACGAAGTTCGAAGGGCTGCGGGTGAGCCTCGACCTCCCGACCGAGATCCAGGGCCTGCACCACGCGGGCAGCGTCGGCATCATCATGTCCGGCTGGCTCGGCGCGGCGAACTACGGCGTGATCACGGCGAACAAGATCGACGCGTTCCTCGCGACGCTCGTCGAGGCGACGACGTGAAGCCCGATCTCGCGGGACAGACCGCCGTCGTCACCGGCGGCACGCGCGGGATCGGCGCCGCGACGACGCACGCGCTGCTCGAGGCCGGAGCGAGCGTCCGCGCGGTCTACCGCCAGGACGAGGCGGCGGCGCGCGCGTTCGAGGACGCGGCCGCGCGCCACGGGAAGCGGCTCTCGCTGCACCGGCTCGACGTCGCGAACGCCGCGGCCGTCGAGGCGTTCTGGCGCGAGACCGACGCCGAGGTCGAAGCGGGCGTCCAGATCCTCGTCAACAACGCCGGGATCCGCCGCGACGCGATCGTCGGGACGATGAGCGTCGAGGACTGGAAGACCGTGCTCGACACGAACCTTTCGGGCTCCTTCTACATGAGCAAGTTCGCAGTCCAGAGCATGATGCGCGGCCGGTACGGGCGGATCGTGTTCGTCACCTCCCCCTCCGGCCACCACGGATTCGCGGGGCAGGGGAACTACGCGGCGAGCAAGGCCGGCCAGGTCGGCCTCATGCGCGCGCTCGCGCGCGAGGTGGCGCGGAAGGGCATCACCGCGAACTGCGTGTCGCCCGGATTCGTCGAGACCGAGCTGCTCGCCGACGTCGGCGAGGAGACGCGGAAGTCCCACCTCGCGATGGTGCCCGTCGGGCGCTACGGCAAACCCGCGGAGATCGCCTGGGCGATCCTCGCGCTCTGCGCGCGGGAAGCGTCGTACGTGAACGGCGCCGTGCTGGAGGTGACCGGTGGGATCTGACGCGCCGCGCGACTGGCTCGGCCTCGCGGGCAAGACCGTGCTCGTCGCCGGGCTCGCGAACAAGAAGAGCGTCGCCTGGCACGTCGGGAAGCGCCTCGAGGAAGCGGGCGCGCGGCCGATCTACTCGGTCCACACGGAGAAGCGCCGCGCCGACGTCGGCAAGCTGCTCGGCGAGGAGCGGCGCGGCGACGTCCTCGTGTGCGACGTCGAGAAGCAGCCCGAGATCGACGCGCTCGCGGCCGAGCTCTCCCGCCGCGGCGTCCGCCTCGACGGGCTCGTGCACTCGATCGCGTTCGCGAGCTACTCGCAGGGCCCGCGTCCGTTCCACGCGACCGCGCGCGCGGACTTCCTGCGCGCGCTCGACGTCTCGTGCTTCTCGCTCGCGGCGCTTTCGAACGCGCTCCAGGACGTGTTCGCTCCGCAGGCGTCTGTCGTCGCGATCTCGATCTCCTCGACCCGCATGGCGGCCGAGAACTACGGCGCGATGGCGCCGGTGAAGGCCGCGCTCGATTCCTCGATCGTGTTCCTCGCGAAGAGCTTCGCGGAGGCCGGCGTGCGCTTCAACGCGGTCGGCGCTGGCCCGCTGAAGACCGCGTCGTCCGCCGGCATCCCCGGCTACCTCGAGAGCTACCTGTACGCGGAAGCCGCGACGCTGCGGAAGCGCGCGCTCGAGACCGGCGAGGTCGCCGACGCGGTGCTCTACCTCCTCTCGCCGCGTTCGACGGGCTTCAACGCGCAGACGCTCGTCATGGACGCCGGCATGGGCGTCAACTGGTTCGACAAGGGCCTCGTCGAGCGCGCGATGCGGGAGGGCGCGGATGCCGCCCGCGGCGATTGACGGCGCGCTGCGCGCCGAATACCCGTTCGAGGCGCGCTACCTCGACGTCGGCGCGGGTCGCCTGCACTACCTCGACGAGGGGCCGCGCGGGAGCGACGGCGGAGCGCTGCTCATGCTCCACGGCAATCCGACGTGGTCCTTCTACTACCGGAGCCTGATCCAGGCGCTCTCTCCGACGCACCGCTGCGTCGTGCCGGACCACCTCGGCTGCGGTCTCTCGGACAAGCCGCAGGACTGGCGCTACGACCTCGCCGGCCACATCGCGAACCTCGAGCGCCTCGTCGAGGCCCTCGATCTCCGGCGCATCACCCTCGTCCTCCACGACTGGGGCGGCCCGATCGGGATGGGTTTCGCGCGCCGTCACCCCGAGCGCATCGCCCGCCTCGTCGTGATGAACACGGCCGCGTTCCCGTCCGCGCGCTGTCCGCTCCGAATCCGCGTGTGCCGCACTCCCGGGCTCGGGCCGTTCCTCGTGCGCCGCTTGAACGCGTTCGCGGGGATGGCGCCGCGCATGGCCGTCGCCCATCGCCTCTCCGACACCGCGCGGCGCGGGCTCGGGCTTCCGTACGACAGCTTCGCGCACCGCGTCGCGATCGCGCGCTTCGTCCGCGACATCCCGCTGACGCCGGCGCACCCGTCCTACGCCGAGATCGAGGCGATCGGCGCCGCGCTCCCGCGCTTCGCCGGACTGCCGACCTGCATCGTGTGGGGCGAGCGGGACTTCTGCTTCACCCCGGCGTTCCGCGAGGAATGGCAACGCCGCTTCCCGGCGGCGGAGGTGCATCCTCTCGCGCGCGCGGGCCACTGGCTCCTCGAAGACGCTCCGTCCGAAGTCGCCGCGATCCTCCGGGCGTTCCTCGACGCCCATCCGCTCCCGTGAGCGCCAACGTCGCTTTCCACCTCGCGCGCACGGCCGCGGCGCGCCCCGACCTCGCCGCCGTGATCGAGCCGGACGCGAACCGGGGCTCGCACGCCTGGAAGAGGACGAGCTACGCGGAGCTCGCCGACCGTTCGCGGCGGATCGCCGCCGGCCTGGCGGAGGCGGGACTCGCGCGCGGCGATCGCGCGGCGGTCTTCGTCCGCCCCGGAGCCGACCTCGTCGCCATCGTCTACGCGCTCTTCTCGCTCGGCGCATCGCCGGTGATCGTCGACCCCGGGATGGGCCGCCGCGCGGTCGGACGCTGCCTCGCGAGCGTCGCTCCGCGGGCGTTGATCGGCATCCCCGCGGCGCACGCGCTCCTCGGACTCTCGCGGCGCGCCGTGCCGTCGATCGCCGTCCGCGTCGTCGTCGGGAGGAGCTGGTTCGGCGCGAAGCCGACGCTCGCGCGCCTCGAACGCAGCTCGCCGCGTTCCGCGACGCCCGAAGCCGTGCTCGCGGCCGACGAAGCGGCGGTCCTGTTCACGTCCGGCAGCACCGGTCCCGCGAAAGGCGTCGTCTACACGCACGGCACCTTCGACGCGCAGGTCAAGGCGCTCGGCTCCCTGTACGGCTTCGCCGAAGGCGAAGTCGACCTCGCCTGCTTCCCCGCGTTCGCGCTGTTCGGGCCCGCGTTCGGGATGACGAGTGTCTTCCCCGACATGGACTTCCTGCGGCCCTCGACGTGCGATCCCGAGCGCATCGTGCTCGCCGCGGCCGAGCACGCCGCGACGACGACGTTCGGCTCCCCCGCGATCTGGAGCCGGGTCGCACCCTGGTGTGCCCTGCGCGGAGCGAGGCTGCCTCACCTGCGCCGCGTGCTCGTCGCCGGAGCCCCCGTGCGTCCGGCGCTCGTCGAGGCGCTGCGCACGATGCTCGTCCCCGGTGCCGACGTCCACACGCCCTACGGCGCGACGGAGTGCCTGCCGCTCGCCTCGATCTCGGGCGCGGACATCCTCGCGCGCCGTTCGCGCGCCGAAGGCGGCTCCGGGAGCTGCATCGGTCGCGTCGCTCCGGGCGTCGAGATCGCGATCATCCCGGTCCGCGACGAACCGATCGGCGTGTGGACGCAGGAGCTGCGTCTCCCGCGCGGGGCACTCGGCGAGATCTGCGCGCGCGGACCGGTCGTGACGCGGGAGTACGCGGCGAACGGCGCCGCGAACGAGCGCGCGAAGATCCCCGACGGCGACTCGGTCTGGCATCGGACGGGTGACGTCGGGTACTTCGACGAGGAAGGGCTGCTCTGGTTCTGCGGGCGCAAGTCCCACCGCCTCGAGACGGCGCAGGGCGTGCTGATGCCCGTCCCGGCGGAGAACGTGCTCAACCGGCACCCGCGCGTCGCGCGGACGGCGCTCGTCGGCGTCGGACCGAAGGGGAACGAGCGCCCGACGCTCGTCGTCGAGCCGATCCCGGGCGCGATGCCGCGCGGGACGCTCGCGCGGGACCAGTTCGCGGGCGAGATGACGGCGCTGCTCTCGCAGCGCCTGCCCGAATCGCTGCCGCGCGCGCCCGAGACGCTGACCGCGGTGCTGTTCAAGAGCGAGCTCCCGGTCGATGCGCGGCACAACGCGAAGATCCGGAGCGAAGAGCTGAAGAAGTGGGCGGAGGAGCAGCTCGCGTGAGGGCGCTCGTCACCGGGGGCGGAGGATTCCTCGGGCGACATCTCGTGGCTGCCCTGCGCGCGCGCGGCGACGACGTCGTCTCGTATTCGCGCGGCGCGCACGCGGAGCTCGAGGCGCGGGGCGCGACCTGCGTGCGCGGCGACCTCGCCGACCGCGAGGTGCTGGCGCGCGCGTGCGCCGGCGTCGACGTCGTGTTCCACGTCGCGGCGAAGGCCGGGATCTGGGGCGATGCCGCGGAGTTCCGGAGGACGAACGTCGACGGAACGCAGAACGTGATCGACGCATGTCGGGCGGCGAGAGTCGGGCGCCTCGTCTTCACGAGCAGCCCGAGCGTCTGCTTCGACGGCAAGGACCACGTGATGGCCGGGAACGGCTTGCCGTACGCGCGGAGCTTCCTCGCGGAGTATCCGCGCACGAAGGTCGACGCGGAGCGGCGCGTCCTCGCCGCGAACGGAGAGGACGGGCTCGCCACGGTGGCGCTGCGGCCGCACTTGATCGTCGGGCCGGACGATCCGCACCTCCTCCCGCGGCTCGTCGCGCGGGCGCGCGCGGGCAAGCTCGCGATCGTCGGCGACGGGAAGAACGAAGTGTCGCTCACATGGATCGGGAACGCGGTGGCGGCGCATCTCGCCGCGGCCGACGCGCTGCACGGGCGCGCGCCGCACGCGGGGAAGGCGTACTTCGTGTCGCAGTCGGAGCCGGTCGTCCTCTGGACCTGGATCGGCGACGTGCTCGAAGCGCTCGGCGTCCCGCGCCCGACGCGCCGGGTCCCGCTCGCAGTCGCGTACGCGGCTGGAGCGGCGATGGAAATGCTCTGGCGCGTCGGCGGACGGCGAGGCGAACCGCCGATGACGCGCTTCCTCGCGCTCGAGCTCGCGCGTTCGCACAGCTACGACATGGGACCGACGATGCGCGCGTTTCCCTACGTGGAAGGTCTGCGCGCCGGAGAGATGGCGCGGGCGCTCGCGTCGGCGCGCGGGCACTTCGGCTAAGCTGGATCGATCGAACCCGCGTCGGTATTCCCGCCGGACATCCTGTTCGAGCTCGTGCTCGTCGGAGCGGAACGATTCCCGGCCGTTTTCCTGCTCGAGCCGCTGCGGATCGTCGAGGAGGAGATCCACGCGGCGGAGATCGAGGAGCTCGACGAGATCCTCGAATCGGTGTCGGACCTCGTCCCGCCGATCGTCCGCGACGCGTGCCGCCATCGCATCCGCAATCATTCCGGAGAGACCGTGGTCGTCGAACGCGCCGAGGAGGGCGGCGTCACCCTGCTCGGCAGCGTCTCCGCGCTCGCGTACTGGCTCGTCGAGAGGGCGCTCGCGGAGGCCTCCAAGGACGCCTACGCGCTTCCCCGACTCCATCAACGGCTCGGTCGCCTCGTCGCGGGGCGCGTGGCGCGGCGCCATCAGGAGCTCGCGCGCCGCCTCGAGATGCGCTTCCGCCAGCCGGTGCTCGGCGCGCGGGCGACGATCGAGCTCGAGCCGGTGCCGGCGCGGACGACGCACGTCCTGCGCATCGTCGTCCGCGTGCAGCGGGACGCGGAGATTCCGCCGCGACCCTCCCAGCTCTACCCGCCGTCCGAAGAGGGCGGCGACGAGCGCACCACGATGCTGCACTGATTCAGGCGCTCGGAATCGGCGGAACCGGCGGCGGCGTCCCCCACCCTTCCGGCGCGGGAGCCGCGGCGAAGCCCTTCTCGATCCACCAGCCCGGGCGCTCGGTGCCCTTGACGAGCGCGAGGTAGCTCTCGCTCTTCGCGATCTGCACGAGCGAGCCAGTGAAGAACACGCCGATGCAGCAGGCACAGAATCCGACCAGCGTGAACACGACCCCCACGATGTAGTAGAGGAGCAGCATCCAGCGGTGCCCGGACACGAGCGACCACGAGCGCTTGAGCGAGTCGACGGGCTGCGCGCCCTCGAGCGACACGGCCTGATCGGCGAGCGAGATGCCGAGGACGACGTACAAGAAGAACGGAAGCCAGATCAGGCCGCCCGGAATCAGGACGAGCATCAGCTCCTCGTGGCGCTCGAAACCCTTCGTGACGATCCCGATCACGACCACGAGGGCGAAGAAGGGCAGCGCGCAGACGATGTTGATCACGAAGGTGAGCAGTCTCGAGAGCACCTGATTGCCGAAACGCCCCTTCGCGTCGAACACCTGCCCGACTGTGGCGTGCCCGGTGCGCAGCGCGCTCTCGACCGCGTTCGCGAACCCGACCCGGATCCACGACGAGAACAAGAACAGCGCGATCCCGACGCATCCGCAGAAGACGATGACCGGAAGCACGAACGGGCGGACGTCCTCCCAGCGCATGCCGCCGTTGTGGTGCTCGAACGAGGAGAAGCGACCGCCGCCTCCTCCCCCGCCGCCGTCCGTGAGGCAGAGGAGCACGCCGCCAACGAGCAGCGGGAGCGGGGCTTGCGCGAGCGCCTTCCACGAGGCCTGCAACGCGCGGATCGGGTCGAACGCCTTGTTGAATTCCATGATCGCGGGCCCCTGTCTGGAAGGTCGCCGGGAAGACGAGGCGCGCAGTACGCCCGTTTTTCGTTTTCATTTCAACTCGCAGCGAGACGCGTCCGTGCATCGTCGAAGGTGCGGCGGATCTCGACCGACGCGAGGACGAAGCGGACGCGCTGGATCGCGGGGCGTTCGCGCAGGGTCGCCGCCGTCGCGGCGAGAGCGATCGGTGCGGCTTCCGACCACGGGTAGCCGTAGGCGCCGCACGAGATCGCCGGGAACGCGATCGTCGCGAGGCCGAGCTCCGCGGCGACCTCCAGCGCGCGCCGGTGGCAACGCGCGAGCAGCTCCGCCTCGCCGCTCGCGCCGCCGCGGTACACCGGGCCGACGGCGTGGATCACGAAGCGCGCCGGGAGCCCGAAGCCCGCGGTGACGCGGACGTCTCCGGTCGGGCAACCCTCGGGATGCAGTCGGACGCACTCCTCGAGCAGCCCTGGCCCCGCCGCGCGGTGGATCGCGCCGTCGACGCCGCCTCCTCCGCGCAGCGTCTCGTTCGCGGCGTTCACGATCGCATCGACGCGCTCGGCGGTGAGATCGCCGAGCGCGCACCCGATGCGGTCGAAGGGGTTCACGCGAGCGTCAGCGAGCGCTCGGTCCGGAGCTTCCGCGCGAGCTCGAGGAACGTCTCGAACGGCACGGTCTCCTGCTCCTGCGTGTGCCGCCGGCGCACCGTGACCGTCCGCTCCGCCGCTTCGCGGTCGCCCGCGATCAGCATGAACGGGATCTTCTCGTGCTCCGCGGTCTTGATCTTCGCCTTCATGTGGCCCGGATCGACCATCGCCTGGACGCGGAAGAGATCCTGCTCGAGCTCGCGCTCGAGACTCCGGCAGTACTCCGCGTGCTGCTCGCGGATCGGGATCAAGGCGACCTGCGTCGGCGCGCACCAGAACGGGAACTTGCCGCCGAAGTGCTCGATCAACGTGCCGACGAAGCGCTCCATGCTGCCGAGGATCGCGCGGTGGACCATGATCGGCCGCTTCATCTTCCCGTCGGCGTCGGTGAAGTGCAGATCGAACCTTTCGGGGAGGTTGAAGTCGCACTGGATCGTCGAGTTCTGCCACTCGCGCCCGAGCGCGTCGCGGACCTTGTAGTCGATCTTCGGCCCGTAGAACGCGCCGCCGCCCTCGTCGAGCTCGAGCTTCATGCCGACGCCGGCCGCAGCTCGTTCGAGCGCGTCGGTCGCCATCGCCCACACTTCCTCGTCGCCGATCGACTTCTCCTTCGGCCGGGTCGCGAGGTACGCGGTGTACTCGAAGCCGAAGGTCGAGAGGATCGTGTGCACGAGCTTGCAGACGCCGGCGATCTCGTCGGCGAGCTGCTCGCGGGTGCAGAAGATGTGCGCGTCGTCCTGGGTGAAGCCGCGGACGCGGAGCATGCCGTGGAGAACGCCGGAACGTTCGTAGCGGTAGACGGTGCCGAGCTCGGCCCAGCGCAGCGGGAGCTCGCGGTAGGAGCGGCCGCGGTTCTTGTAGATCATGATGTGACCGGGGCAGTTCATCGGCTTCACCCGGTACGGCAGATCCTCGATCTCCATCGGCGCGTACATGAGGTCGCCGTAGTTCTGGAGGTGACCGGAGACCTCGAAGAGCGTCTCGCGCGCGACGTGCGGCGTGTACACGGGCTTGTAGCCGGCGCGGGTGTGGATCTCCCACCAGAACTCCTCGATCGCGCGGCGCACCGCGGCGAGGTTCGGATGCCAGAAGATGAAGCCGCCGCCGACTTCGCCGTGCGTGCTGAAGAGGTCGAGGTCTGCGCCGATCTTGCGGTGGTCGCGTTCCTTGACGTCCTCGAGCCACTTCAGGTGCGCTTCGAGCTCGTCCTTCTTCCAGAACGCGGTGCCGTAGACGCGCTGGAGCATCGGACGCTTCTCGTCGCCGCGCCAGTACGCGCCGGCGATGGAGAGGAGCTTGAAGTGGAAGCCGCGGTCGAGGCGGTCGACGTGCGGGCCTTCGCAGAGGTCCTCCCAGTCGCCGTGGCGGTAGAACGTGATCTTCTCGCCTTCGGGGATCAGGTCGACGGCTTCGACCTTGTAGGTCTGGCCGGCGCCCGAGAGGCGCGCGCGCGCTTCGTCGCGCGAGACCTCGATGCACTTGATCTCGGGAGAGCGCTTCGCGATGCGCTCCATCTCCTTCTCGATCTTGCGCAGGTCCGCGTCGGTGAGCGGATCCTTGAGATCGAAGTCGTAGTAGAACCCGTGCTCGATCGCCGGCCCGAAGCCGAACTGGACACCCGGGTAGAGCTTCGCGACCGCGGACGCCATCAAGTGGCTGACCGAGTGACGAAGAGTGGAAAGCGGGAAGGGCCCCGCGACCTGCGGAGCGGCCTTGGCCTCCTGCATGAGACGTCTCCTTTCGGGACCACTGGCCTGACGCCACGACCTGCGACGCCGGGTCGCGACCCTCCCGAAGGGACGCGCGTGAGCCGAGTCTAGCCCCGGACCGCGGGGCTCCGCAACAATCCGCGGCGCTCGACGGATCGACTTCGTGCGCCTAGTCTGATGAGGCGTGATCCAGCTCATGCTCGCCTTCTTCGCGCTCGCTCTCGCTGGATCCGGAGCAGCCCAGGCACCCAAGTCCAAGCCGACCGCTCCCCAGGCGATCGCGAGTGCTCTCGCGTGGCTCGCGCGGCACCAGAATCCTGACGGATCCTGGGGCGGCAAGAGCTTGATCGAGCGCTGTCAGGCTGGATCGCGCTGCTACGACAAGAGCGCGGACGCGACCGGCCACTACGACGAAGGCCTGACCGGCCTCGCGGTGCTCGCGTTCCTCCGCGCAGGCACGCTGAACGCATCGGCGAAGGAGCTCGTCGATCCGGCGACGGGAACAGCATTGGATCCAGCCTCCGTGGTCCGGACTGGACTCACGTGGCTCAAGAAGACTCAAAAGAAGTCCGGCACGTTCGGGCGGGAGATGCCGTTCCTCTACAACGACGCGATCGGGACGCTCGCGATGGCGGAGGCCTTCAGGATCACCAAGGTGACTGATTGGAAGGACTCCGCCACGCGGGGCGTCGACTACCTCCAACGTGCACAGCGGACGAGTCCGACGACCGACAAGGCCTGGGGATGGCGCTACTACGGCCGGCAAGAGATCGAGCAGCGCAGGCCCAGGAACGGGGGGGACGAGCAACAGGAGGCGTGGAAGAAGGAGCTGCACGACTCCGACGTCTCGGCGACCGGATGGGCCGTCGCCGCGCTCGTAGCAGCTGACGAAGCGGGCATCGAAACGAAAAGCGAATCGCTGAGCGGAGCGCTCGACTTTCTCAACTACGCGACGAAGGAGAACGGTCTCGTCGGCTACCTCGCCGCTGAGACGGCCGGGGCGAAGGTCTCGGGTCCCTTCGACAGCTACCGGTACCACGTCGCCACGATGTCCTCGATCGGCGTGCTCATCCGGTCCACCGTCGGGAGGGACTGGAAGAACCCGTTCTTCGACATCGCGGCGCGGGAGATCCTGAGGGACATGCCCCCGTCGGCCAACGACAAGCTCTCGGTCGACTTCTACTACTGGTATCACGCCACGCTCGCCCTGAACCGCATGGAAGGCACCGAGAGCGCGAAGAATGCGAAGCGCAAGGTGGCCGCTCCGTGGAACAAGGCGGTGGTCGACGCGCTGCTCGCGCTGCAGGACCGCACGAAGGGATCGTGCAGTCTCGGCGGATGGGTGGTGCCGGATCGGTGGAACCTGTACGCGGGTGGGCCGGTGTACGAGACGGCGCTCGGCGTACTCACGCTCGCGGCGCTGACGCCGCCGTAGCCAGACCGGGCGGCACAGCGCCTGGCGCAAGCCGGCGGTACTACCGCGATCCGATCGTGCTCGGCGGCTGCTCCAGCGCGAGCACGTTCAACGTCACGAGCCAGCTGGCGGTGTACTGGGCGCCGTGACGCGCGTCTTTCCGACCGATCCTGCCCACACCTTCACTTCCCGCTGCAGCTCGATCCCGGTCTTCTGCGCGACGAGGTCGTGGACCTCCTCGATCAGACCGAGCACGTCCGCCGCGCTCGCTTTGCCTCTGTTCACGACGAAATTCCCGTGCAGCGGCGACACGATCGCGTCGCCGCGCGCGCGGCCCTTGCCTCCGCACTCCTCGACGAGCTTCCCAGCGGAGCGCCCGCCGCTCTTCTCCGGATCCGGGTTCTTCCAGATGCAGCCCGCCGACTTCTCCGTTACCGGCTGCGCGCGCTTCTTCTGCGACAGGTAGTCGCGGCAGCGCGCGACCACGGCCGGCACCGTGTCCGGGCGGAAGCGCAGCACGGCGCTGACGACGATCGCGCGCCCGAGGTTCCCGTTCCGGTAGGCGGGACTGCACTCCTCGCGGGCCTTCTCGACGAACTCTCCGCGCTCGTCGACGAGCAGCACGCGCTCGACGACGTCCCACATCTCGCCCCAGCGCCCTCCGGCGTTCATCGCGATGCCGCCGCCGAGGTTCCCGGGCACGCCGACGAGCCCTTCCATCCCCGTCCAGCCGAACTTCTGCGTCATCGACACGAGGCGCGGCATCGAGATGCCGGCCCACGCGACGAGTCGCGCGTCGGAGTCGCGCGCGGCGGGCGCCATCCGCTCGTCCATCTCCGGTGCGCGCAGGCTCTCTTCGCTCGCCACACCCGGCTCGGGCCGGAACACGCGCTGCATCCGATCGGTCGCGAGCACCGCACCCGGGATCCTCCCGTCGCCGACGATCAGGTTCGCGCCGCCGCCGAGCACGCGCAGCTCGAGGCCCTGCTCGCGCACGGCGACGATCGCCTGGCGCAGCTCCTCCGGCGTCGCCGGCTCGAGCAGCCACTCGGCCTTCCCGCCGACCTGGATCGTCGTCCTACTCGCGAGGTCGGCGTCCGCCAGGGCCGCGCAAGGCCAGATCTTCAAGGAGGTCATGCTGCACGAGATCGATGTCGCCGGCGCCCAGGATCAAGGCCGCGGACTGCCCGCACAAGCCTTCGCGCAGGATCGTCGCGCTCGCTCCCGGCGCGCCTCCCGCGACGGCGTCGACGCCGGCCTTCTTCAGGCGCGCGACGAGCTCCTCCGCCCCGGCGCCTTCCGTGTCGATGTGCGCGCGCGCGCCGTAGACGTCGGCGACGACGACGCGGTCGGCGCCGCGCAGGCTCTCGACGAATTCGTCGAGGAAGCGCGCGGTCCGGCTGTGCTGGTGCGGCTGGAAGAGCACGTGGAGCGGCTTCCCGGGCAGCGAACGCCGCGCGGCCTCGATCGTCACCCGCACTTCGGTCGGATGGTGGGCGTAGTCGTGGAACACCTCGACGCCGCCCGCGGTCCCCCACGGTTCGAAGCGTCGCTCCGCTCCGCGGTAGCTCGACACGGCGCGCGCGGCGGACTCGACGGCCCGCGCGACCTGCGCGCGGTCGTCCCCGCCCGCGCATCCGACGGCGAGAGCGATCGCGAGCGCCGCGTTCTCGACGTTGAACGCTCCCGGGACGGACAGCGCGACTTCCGGCGAGGCCCAACCGGGGCCCTTCACGCGGAAGCGGAAGTATCCGTGCCGATCGGTCATCTCGTCGACGTCGATCTCGCGCCCGAGGCGCCAGACCTGCGCGGATCCCGCCGCGGCGACGCTCTCCGGCACGTCGCGCCCGACGACGACGAGCCCCTCGGGATGCACGCGGTCGACGAAGCGCGCGAACGCCTCCTCGATCGCAGCGAGACTCCCGTAGTAGTCGAGGTGATCGGCTTCGATGTTCGTGACGATCGCGCCCGCGGGCTCGAGTTGCAGGAACGAGCGGTCGTACTCGCACGCCTCGCACGCGAACCAGCCGCCGTCCTCTGGAGCGACCGCGTTCGATCCGACGGTCCGGCACGCGCCGCCGATCAGCGCGCCCGGCGCGGGGCGGGGCGCCGCGCGGGCACGGCCCGCGGCTTCACCATCCGATGCGATGCAACGCAACGCCCAGTACAGCATCCAGCTCGTCGTCGTCTTGCCGTGCGTCCCCGCGACCGCGAGCGTGCGCCGCGGCGGAGCGACCTTCGCGAGGAGCTCGCTGTACTTCAGGATCGGAATCCCGCGGCGGCGCGCCTCGCGCACCTGCGGATCGTCCTCCGATACCGCGGCCGAGCGCGCGACGAGCTGGACGTCGGCGGGAAGCGATCCGGTTTCGCTCTCCCCCACCTCGATCACCGCGCCGCGGCTGCGCAGCGACGCGACGAAGCGGGAATCGGAACGATCGTGCCCGGTGATCTTGTGGCCGCGCGCCAGGAGGAGGATCGCCGCGCCCGAGAGGCCTGCACCGCCCGCTCCGAGGAGATGGACGCGCGCCGGGATGCCGGCGACGTGCCCGATCGCTCCTCCCGCGAGCAGATCGAACGCCGCGCCGCGCGTAGGTGTCGCGGGCGTCGGCAGGATGGGTGCGGAGCGCGCACCGTCGCGGACATCGGGCGTCATTCCTGCTCTCCTCCGGTCGAAGCGTCGGCGGCGCCGGCGAGCGCCGCGAGTCCGCCGAGCAGGCGCTCCGCTCCGTCGAGCGGCAACACCGCGCGCAATCCGAGTTCCATGCGTTCACGCATAGGACGTCCAGCGGGCGAACACAACTGCTCGATGTCGTCGCGCAGCGCGAGCGAGAGCCGATCCTCGGCCACGACGCGCACGCCGTCGCCGAGCTCGGCCGCGTTGCGCTCCTGGTGCCTGTCGGAGTGGTGCGGGTAGGGCACGACGATCGCGGCGCGTCCGAGCGCGGCGATCTCGGCCAGCGTCGAGGCACCCCCGCGCGTGAGCACGAGCGTCGCGGCGCACAAGGCGCGATGCATCGTCGCGACGTACTCGATCGCGCGGTATCCGCTGAACGGCTCGCACGCTTCGTCGAGCTTCGCCGGCCCCGTCTGGTGCAGCACCTGGATGCCGCGCGCGACGAGCGCGGGAGCGTGCGCGCGCACGAATTGATTGAGCGACGACGCGCCCTGGCTCCCGCCGAGCACGAGGAGCAGCGGTCGATCCGGATCGAACCCGAGCTCGGCGCGCGCGCCGGCTGCCTCGGCCGACGGGATCTCGCGCCCGTCGAACTCCGGCGCGAGCGGCGGTCCGACGTGGACGTGGACAGGCCTGCGCGCGGGAGAGCTCTCGCTCGCGGGCGGGACCGAGCCGCGCCAGACGTGGAAGATGTTCCGCGCGAACGGCGCGAGCCACCGCGTCGCGGACCCCGCGGTCGCGTTCATCTCGAGCAGCGCGACCGGGATGCCGAGCGAGCGCGCCGCGAGCACCGCGGGCAGGCACGTGAATCCGCCGATCCCGAGCAGCACCTGCGTGCCGTGCGCGCGGAGCGCGCGGCGCGCGCGCAGCGCCGCGGGCGCGGAACGCACGAGGAGCCCCGGGCGGGAAGGCGCGCCGCCGCCGCGCGGCTCGAGCGCGAGGACGACACGCTCCCAGGAGACCTGTCCGAGGCGCTCGTCGATCCCGTGGAGGACGCGGTCCTCGACCTTGCGTCCGCTCGTCAGCCACAGGACGTCGTCGAGCTGCTCCGTGCGACGGCACAGATTGAGTCCGGGCACGAGATGGCCGCCGGTCCCTCCGCCGGCGATCGCCAGACGGAGGGAACCGGTGTGCGACGCGAGCGTCCGCCCGGTTCCGGGCGGAGTCTCCTTCCCCGCCTCAGCGAGCGAAGAGGACGGCGACGTCGCGAGGTGCAATCGGGAAGGGATGGTTGCGATCGAGGACAAGTCGTTCCTTCGAGACCACGGGAGCGTCGCTCGCAGCGACATGCAAGGTCGGAGGGGTTTCGATGCGCCACGGACCGCGGAGATCCTGGATGACGACGAGCGCGGACTCGGGAGCCTCCAGCACGGCGAGGAGGAGGCAGCCGACGACGAGTTTCCAGCGGAGACCCTCGCTCATGGCTCTCACCTCACGTGCGGACGGTCGGCCGAGCGGTTCGGCATCACGGCCGCGGCGACGAGCGCCGGCGCGGGCGTCGAGCGCGACTCGGGGAGCTGCAGCGTCGTGCCGACGGAGATGTGGTTCGGATCGAGCTTCGGATTCGAGGCGGCGAGGTCCTTCCAGCGCGCGCTCGACCCGAGCAGGCGCTCCGAGATCGACTTCAGGGTGTCCCCCTTGCGCACCACGTAGGTGTCGCCCGATCCCGACGACGCCTTCGAGGCCTTCGAGGCCGGCGCCATGGCGGGCTTCTTCGCCGGTTCCTGGGCCTTCGGCGCGCCCGCGGACTTCGACACGTTGGCCGACGCCGGGAGCACGAGCTTCGTGCCGACGCGCAGGCTACGCGCCTCGACGCCGTGGTTCAGGTCCCGGATCTCGGTCCAGCGGTTCTTGCTGCCGAGCGTCCGCGCCGCGATGAGCATCAGGTTGTCCCCCTTCTGGACGACGTACTCGGACGAACCGGCCGCGGGTCGCTCGGAGGCGACGTGCATCGGCTTCGGCGCCGGCGCCGACATCGGCTGCGGCGCGGGCGTCGCCGCGGCGTACGACGGCGCAGGCGGCGTCACCGTCGTGAGCGGCGCACCGTAGGTCTGCGTCGGCGCGGCGGCGACGAGCGAGGAGCCCGCGGCGGGCGCCGTCGACATCGCCGGCGTCGACGCGGCCGGATCGATCGGCGTGACGAGCGAGGCGGGCGCGTTGCCCGCGGGGCTCATCGGGAGATCGTTCTGGATCGCGCGCTCGCCCGTCGAGCCGGTCGGAGCGGTCGCGTCGGCGGTCTGCATCGCGACGGCGTCCTTCTTCGCTCCGCGTCCCGTCAGGCGGGACCAGAAGCCGGGCGACTTGCTGTCACCCCAGAAGGACACGGCGACGATGGTGACGAGCAGGAAGACGAGGGCGATGACGCCGTAGCGTTCGATCTGTTGCATGGGGAAGTTCTTCCGGAGGAATCAGTTGCAGTTCGTGGGTACGGGACGTGGACGCGTGCCGTCGCGCGGACGCGGAGCGTCCGTTGCGCGGCGGTGGAGGGTCGAGAGGAGCTCGCGCTTCATGCGCTGGTTGCCTCGGAAGGAGCGAGGGAAAGGCTCTGCGAGGAGTGGGAGCGCTTCGCGCCGCGGGCCGCGCCGAGCGCGAGACCGATCGCGAGCGAGGACACGACGAGCGCCGTCCCGCCGTGCGAGACGAAGGGCAACGGCATCCCCTTCGGCGGCGCGAGCGCGGTGACGACCTGCGCGTGGATCATCGCCTGCAGGGCGACCGACAGCAGGAGCCCGAACGCGCACAGCGCGCAGTAGCGATCGCGGATCGAGAGCGTCAGACGCGCCGCGAGCCACACGAAGCAGACGAGCAACCCGAGCACGAGGTAGATGCCGAAGAGACCGAACTCCTCGCCCACCTGCGCGAGGACGTAGTCCGACTCGAGATACGGGACGCGCGCGTTGCGCCAGAGGCCTTGTCCGAGCCCGACGCCGAACCAGTCGCCGCTCGCGATCGCGTCGGCCGTGCGGTCGACCTGGTGGTTCGACGCGTGGCCGAGCCACATCGCGATCCGGTGCCGGATGTAGGAGACGCACAGGATCACGAGGACCGCCGCTCCTCCTCCGATCGCGAGCACGGGGCCGCTGATCTGGCGCAGGCGCGCGCCGCCGACCCACATCGTCGCGAGGAAGCAGACGAGCAGCAGGATCGCTCCGCCGAGGTCCGTCTCGACGAGGATGAGGCCGAAGAAGAAGAGCCCGACGGCGAGCATCGGCAGCGCGCCGCGCCGGAGATCCTGGACGGTGTCGCCGAGACGGATGCAGCGGTCCGCCGCCCAGAGGACGAGGACGATCCGCGCGAGCTCCGACGGCTGGAACGAGAGGCCGAGGAGAGGAACCTGGATCCAGCGGTGCGCTCCGTTGCGCGGGTCGGCGAACCCGGGCACGAAGACGAGCAGGAGGAGCAGGCCGGAGATCACCATGAGCGCCGGGATGTGGCGCCGCAGTCCGTCCGGCCCGATGCGCGCGCCGACGAGCAGCGCGCCGATCGCCGCGACGCGGAACAGGACCTGGCTCCAGAGGACGCTCCAGAACACCTCGGGCGTGCTCGTCGTCGCCGCGTGGCTCGCTTGCACGACGAGACCGAGCGCGAGGAGCGCGAGGACGACTCCGAACAGCAGCAACGCGGGCCGCGACGCGTCGCCGCCCTGCGCCGCGCGCGCGAGTCCTTCGAGGCGCTCGAGGATCGTGTGCTGCGTCTCGCGCGGCATCGCGAGCTCGCCGCTGGAACCGGCTCGGGCAGCGCGGAAGCGGGCCATCAGCGCACCTTCATCAGCGAGAGGCCCGCGATCGCGCAGACTCCGGCGACGATCCAGGCGCGGACGACGATCGTCGCCTCGTGCCACGGCGCGGCGCCCGGAGAGAAGACGCCGCCCTTGAGCTGCAGTCCGTGGTGGATCGGAGCGACCGTGAACAGCCGCTTCCCGCCCGTGCGCCGGAAGTACTGCGTCTGGAGCCAGCTCGACCCCAGCTCGGCGAAGAAGACGAAGCCGAGGAGCGGGAGCACGAGCTCCTGCTTGGCGACGAGCGCCATCCATGCGAGCAGACCGCCGAGCGGGAGCGACCCCGAATCGCCCATGAACACCTTGGCCGGGTACGCGTTGAACCACAGGAAGCCGAGGCACGCGCCGCACAGCGCGCCGCCGACGACCGCCATCTCCGACGCCGCGCCGATGTGCGGCAGCGACAGGTACGCCGTCCAGTCCGGCCGGCCCGTCACGTAGCAGAAGATGGAGAGCGCGAGGCCGGTGATGATCATGCAACCCGCGGCGAGCCCGTCGAGACCGTCCGTGATGTTGCAGGCGTTCGACGTGCCGACGACGACCAGCCACTCGAACGCGAGGAAGATCGCGACGCCGAGGAGGCCGAGCGACGAGAGACCGATCGCGACGTCCTTCAGGAACGGCGGGTAGAGGGCGAGCAGGGTGCCGCGTCCGCTCGTCTGCGCGTACCACGCGAGGGCCGAGAGGGCCGCGAGCGCGACGACGCTCAGGCCGAGCATCTTCGAGCGGACGGAGAGTCCCTTCGACTTCGGGATCGTGAGCTTCTTGAAGTCGTCGACGAAGCCGACCGCGGCGAATCCGGCCGTCAGGAGGACCGCGAGGACGACGTGGAGGTTGTCGAGCCTCCCCCACAGGAGCACGGAGGCGAGCAGCGAGCCGACGAGGAAGCTCCCTCCCATCGTCGGCGTGTCGCGCTTCCCGACTTTCTTCGAGTGCTCCGCGAGCTCGGGCGAATCGGTCTTCGTCACGTCCTCGCCGACCTTGTGGCGCGCGAGCCAGCGAATCGTCGGTCCGCCCCACCACAGCGCGAACGCGAACGCCGTGAATCCGGCCATCGCCATCCGGAACGAGATGTAGCCGAAGAGGCGCCAGCCCACGATCTCGTCGAGGAACTGCGAGAGCATCAGGCCGCGTCCTCTCTCAGAAAAGTGACGAGGCGCTGCACGAGCCGGTCGAGGCCGGTGCGGTGGCTGCCCTTGACGAGGACGACGTCGCCCGCGCGCACGAGCGCCGGCACGCGCGCGATCGCCTCGTCCGTCGTGTCGACGTGGACGATGTTCGTTTCGCTGAGTCCGCCTTCGATCGCGCCCGCGGCCGCGGCGCGCGTGAGCTCGCCGACCGCGACGAGCAGGTCGACGCCCGAGCGCGCCGCCTCGAACCCGATGCGGTAGTGCTGCTCCGGCGCGCTGTCGCCGAGCTCGAGCATGTCGCCGAGCACGAGGACGCGTCGCTTGTGTCCGTGCAACCCCGCGAGCACGCGCACGCTCGCGCGCGCGGACTCCGGATTCGCGTTGTAGGAATCGTCGATGATCGTGAGACGACCGGCCTGGATCCGTTCGAGCCTCCGGCGGCACGCGCGGAGGCGCGACACGCCCGGGAGGACGTCCTCGAGCGGAATCGCCAGACCGCGGCAGGCGGCGAGCGCCGCGAGCAGGTTCTGGACGTTGTGCAGGCCGAGCAGCGGCGACGTCACCTCGCGGCCTTCGAGCCGGAACGTCGTCCCGCCGGGATGCGACCACACCTCGGTCGCGTTCATGTCGCCCTCGCCTTCGACGCTGAACGTGATCACGCGCGCGCGCGTGAGCCGGCGCATCGCGGACGTCCACTGGCAGTCGGCGTTCAGGACGACGAATCCGTCCTCGGGGACCGCGTGCACGAGCGCGGATTTCTCGCGCGCGACGCCTTCGACGGAGCCGAGGCCCTCGAGGTGCGAGGCCCCGACGCAGGTGACGATCCCGGCGTTCGGCCGCGCGGTGCTGCACAGCGCCGCGATCTCGCCGGGGTGGTTCGTGCCCATCTCGACGACGACGGCCTGGCTCGTCTCGTCGGCGAGGAAGAGCGTGTGCGGCACGCCGATGTCGTTGTTGAACGAGTCCGGCGAGCCGACCGCGCGCAACTTGTTCCCTAGGAGCTCGAGGAGGACGTTCTTCGTCGTCGTCTTGCCGCACGAGCCGGTGACGCCGACGACCGGCGCCGCGATCCGCGCGCGGTGCCACGTCGCGAGCGCCGAGAGCGCCTGCCGCGGCGAACGATGGAACAGGATCGGGGTGTCGCGGGGCAGCTCGGAGATCGCGGGCGGGGGTGCGCCACCCACGTCCTCGAGCACGAGCCCCGCGGCACCCCGCTCGACGGCGGCGCCTGCGAAGCGGCTGCCGTCGAAATTCGGTCCGGAGAGCGCGAAGAACAGGTCGCCGTCGCGGAGACTGCGCGTGTCCGTGCTGACTCCGGTCGCTGCACGCCGCGCGTCGCCGCGCCAGAGATGCGCGCCGGTCGCGACGAGTGCGTCCTGGATCGTGAAGCAATTCATCCGAGCACCTCGGCGGCGATCCTGCGGTCGTCGAACTCGAGCACGCGCTCGCCGACGATCTGCGTGGTCTCGTGGCCCTTGCCCGCGATCAGCACGACGTCGCCCGTGCGCGCGTTCTGCACCGCGGTCTCGATCGCGCGGCGGCGGTCGGGCTCGACGCGCCGGTCCGCGATCCCGGGCTCCATGCCGACGAGGACCTCGTCGATGATCGCCATCGGGTCCTCGCTGCGCGGGTTGTCGCTCGTGACGATCGCGAGATCGGCGAGCTCGTTCACGACGCGGCCCATCGGCGCGCGCTTGCCCCGGTCGCGGTCGCCGCCGCATCCGAACACGACGATCAGCCGGCCGCGGCGGCCCGAGCGACCGGGCGTCCCCTCGAGCGCGCCGCGCACGGCGCGGCACACGTTCGCGAGCGCGTCCTCGCTGTGCGCGTAGTCGACGAGCACGCGGAATCCGCGCTCGCCGGTCTCGACCGGCTCGAGTCGACCGGGAGCAGGCGAAGCGGAAGCGAGCCCCCCGAGGACATCGGAGGGGCTCGCTCCCGAAAGCAGCGCCGCTGCGGCGGCGGCCAAGGCGTTCTCCACGTTGTGTCGTCCGGCCAAGGGCAATCGCAGATTCGTTCTAGAGATCCCCATCCCAAAGATGACGATCTGCGTGCCCGAGAGATCGGACTTCAACGCGGAGGCGACGAGGTCGCCCCGCAGTCTGGCGCTGTACGTGAGGACGCGTGCACCCCGGCTCTGCGCCGCGCGCGCCATGCGCTCGGCGGCCGGATCGTCCGCGTGGATTACCGCGTTCGCTCCGGGCCGCAAGGAGAGGAAGAGCCGCTCCTTCGCCGCCGCGTAGCGCTCGAGATCCCCGTGGTAATCGAGGTGGTCGCGCGTCAGGTTCGTGAAGATCGCGACGTCGAACGCGACGCCGGCGGTGCGCTCCTGATCGAGCGCGTGGGAACTCGCCTCGAGCGCGACGCTGTCGCCGCCGAGCTCGCGGTGCGCGACGAGCAGGCGCTGGAGCGCGGGCGCGTCGGGTGTCGTGTGCGTCGCCGCGAGCAGCTTCCCGTCGGCGAGGCGATTCCCCGTCGTGCCGAGCACCGCGGGTCGTCGACCCGCGGAACGCAGCAGATGCCCGGCGAGGTGCGCGGTCGTCGTCTTCCCGTTCGTGCCGGTGACGCCGACGACGAACATGCTGCTCGAGGGCTCGCCGTACGCGAGCGCCGCGGCTTCGCCGGCGATGCGGCGCGCGTCGGGGTGGACCCACACCGGTGCGGCGACGTCCATCGGATGCGGCGCCAGGATCGCGGCTGCGCCGCGCGCGACCGCGTCGGCGGCGAACCGCGCGCCGTCGTCGCGCGTGCCGGGCAATGCCGCGAACAGATCCCCGGCGCCCACTCGACGGCTGTCGAGGTGGACGCCGGCGATCTGCGGTCCGCCGCCTGCAAGAGGCGGAGCGGACCCCCCCAGTGCCTGCACGAATTCAGCGAGCCGCAAGTCGACCCTCCTCCCACGGCAGCGGGAGAACGTTGTTCACCGCGGCGCCGACTGCGGCGCGCGCGACGCGAGCGGAAGGCTTCTCGAGGACCATCTCGGCGAATCCTTCCGGCGACAGCTCGGGCGGGCGCACGCCGTCGCGGCGGCTGCCGAGAGCTTCCTCGAGGATCGCGATCGCGGCGGGACCGGCGACGTCTGCGCCGAACTTGAGGTTGCCGCGCGGCTCGTCGACGACGACGAGCACCATGATCTCGCGCTCCGTGCCCGGCAGCCGGCCGAACGCGCACATCGACGACGTGTAGCAGGGACCGCGGTGCGCGTCGTGCACGCCGACGAGCGCGCGTCGACACGCTTTCGCGCCGTGACAGCCGTGGATGCGGTTGTGTTCGAGCTCCGCGTGCAGACAGATTTCGGTGCCGACCTTCTGCGCGGTGCCGGTCTTGGTGCCCATCTCGAGGTAGGGGCAGTAGACCCTCTTGCCGGTGCCCTCTCTAGCTCCGAGATTCATCATCTCGCGCACTTCGTCGCAGGTTCGCTGCGAGAAAACGCGCTCCGGATCGGCGAGCGGGACCGGTCGCCGCACGCCGCCTTGCTCGATCGCCTCGACCAGCGCGAGCGGTCGGTACTCGCCGCCGCGGATCACGCTCGCGAGCCCCGCGGCGTGCTGCCAGAGCGTCACCGCGAGCTGGTGCCCGAAGCTGACCGACGCCTGATCCCAGTTCGGCTTCCACGGCAGCGGCGGAACCGAGCCCCGGCGCTCGGCGCCGAGCCCCGCGTTCGGGTACTTCGAGTAGCCGAGGTCGAGGAACCTCTGGTGGAAGTCCTTCTGCGGGATCAAGAGGCCGATCTGCGCGAGGACCGCGTTGCACGAGTAGGCGAGGCCCTCCGCCGCGGTGAGGATCCCCGTCTTCTGGTTCTCCGCCTCGCCGATCTTGTGGCCGCCGAGCTGGAGATGGCCGTTGAAGGAGTCGAAGCGCGACGTCGGCGTGATCACGCCGGCCTCCAGCGCGGTCGCCATGACGACGACCTTCATCGTCGAGCCCGGCGTGAACGTGTGGAACGTCGGCAGGAAGCCGCCCATGCCGTAGGGATCGATCGCGTCGACCGCGAGGACCTTGCCCGTCGCTACGTCCAGCGCGATCGCCATCGCCACGGCCGGACGGTGCTTCTCCATCACCTTCTCGAGCTCGAGCCGGACCCGCCGCTGGAGCGGCAGGTCGAGCGTCGTGACGACGTGGGGCGTCTCGCTGGCCGGCACGAGCTCCTGGAAATAGAGCTGCTGGGGCTGTCGCGGGGCCTGGTTGGCGAGGAAGAGGTACTGCTCCTGCCGGCGCGCGAGGTCGCTCCACTGCGGTTCGAGGAGGAGGGTCTGCGCGAGCAGCTCGATCCCGCTCTGCGGGCGCGGGTGGTACACGCGCCGCGAGGTACCGGTCGCGAGCTGGGAGAGCTCGGCCTCGGTGCACAGGCGGTCCTCGGGCAGGCCGAGCTCCTTGCGCACCGACTCCCGGGCGTCGCGCGTCTCCGGAGTCGCCCATCGCCCGAGGACGCCGAGCGGCGGGTCGTCGCCGGCGCCCGCGCGACCGGGGTAGACGCGCCGACCGACGCGGACGAGATCCATCTGGTGGTCGCGCACGCGCTCGTCCTTGAGCAGCTTCCACACGGCCATCGCCGTCTCGGGCGCGACTTCGCGGACGACGCACTTGAACTGCGACGGCATCAGCGCCGACCAGATCTGGCGCCTCGCCACCGCGACTTCCTCGTCCGTCGCGAGCGCCTCGCGGATCGGCCGGCCGTGGAGGCACGCGTACAGGTCGTCGGCGATGCGCCGCGACCAGTCGAGCGGGCGCGAGAAGCCGTGCTCGACGCGCGCCTCCTCGCTCAGGGCCTCGACCGGCCGCCAGATCACCGCGTAGGAGGAGGGACGATCGCCGGCTACGAGGCCGAATCCGCGCATGCGCAGCGGCTCGGCGCCGTCGCGCGGAGCGCCGGTCTCGATCCAGTGCTTCACGGCGCGCGCCTGCGCCGCGTCGAGCACGAACGGATCGTCCGTGACGCGGATCAAGCCCTTCTTCGCGTCCGGGAGCATGATCTCGAGGAGCTTCTCGGCCGGGTATTTCGGGCCGAGCGCGGCGGCGAGCTTCTCCGCCATCAGCCGCGGCGTGTGCGCCTGCCACGCGGCGTTCGGCGAGATGTCGAGCTCGAGACGCCCGACGGGGAGCGCCATCGGCGTGCCGCTCGAGTCGACGATGTCGAACGTCACTTCCGGGACCTTCTGCTGGACGAGGTTGTGCGGTTCCTCGCCGGCGTCGAAGAGCGCGATCTTCCCGGCTTTCAGCGCGATGAGTCCCAGGACGGCGGCGACGAGGACGAAGGCCGTCGTCGGCTTGAGTCCGGACGCGGACGGCCGTCCGTCCGGAGCGCAGGGCTGCAGCGTGCCAGGGACGCTCACTGCGCCGGCCTCCGTTCCGCCACGACCGGCCGCGGGTTCGCATCGTTCGGCAGCCGTCGCCAGTCGATGGCGAGGATGCGTTCGCAACGGTCGCCGTTGATCGCTTCGAGCATGTCGCACTCGCGCTTCAGGCTGTCGAGCGCGATGCCGCGCTCGCGATTCCGCGACTGCACGGCGGTGCTGACGAGGGCGAGCACGATCGTCGATCCGCACAGGACGGCGCAGAGGACCAGGCGGGTCACGTCGCACTCTCCTCGCCGCGCGCGGCGGCGCGCAACTTCGCCGAGCGCGCCCGCGGGTTCCCGCGGATCTCGGATTGGGCCGCTTCGAGCGGCTTCTTCGTCAGTGTGGTCCAGCGTCGTTCGCGCGCGCCTTCCGCGAAGAAGCGCTTGACCTCGCGGTCCTCGCCCGAATGGAAGCTCAAGACGACGAGCCTTCCGCCCGGCGCGAGCACGTGCTCCGACGCGGCGAGTGCCGCGAGCAGCTCGTCCCCTTCCTCGTTCACGGCGCGGCGCAGGGCCTGGAACACGCGCGTCGCCGGGTGGATCTTCGAGGACCGCGCACTCGGGCCGAGCGCCACCGTGATCGCCTCCGCGAGTCCGCCCGTGCGACGGAACGGGGCGCGCTGGCGCGCCTCGACGATCGCGCGTGCGATCGTGCGCGCGCGCGTCTCTCCGCCCTCGTAGTAGAAGAGATCCGCGAGATCGCTCTCGTCCCACGTGTTCACGATGTCCGCCGCGGTCCGGTCGCGCGACGGATCCATGCGCATGTCGAGCGGTCCGTCGCCCTGGAACGAGAAGCCGCGCGTCGGCCGGTCGAGCTGCAGCGACGACACGCCGAGATCGAAGAGGAGTCCCAGGACCGGACCGATCTCCTCCGCGTGCACGATGCCGGCGAGTTGCGACAGGCGCCCGCACACGAGCCGCGCCCGCGGACCGAACCGCTCGAGCCTCGGGCGGGCGAGCGCGATCGCCTCCGGATCCTGATCGACGCCGAGCACGTTCGCGCCCGGGAGCGCGTCGAGCAGGAGCTCCGCGTGGCCTCCGAGCCCGACCGTTCCGTCGACGATCCAGAACCCGGCGGGCTCGAGCGGACGGAAGAGCTGCACGACCTCCGCGGCGAGAACGGGGACGTGCGAGGCACGTGCCTCGTCGCCAGCTCCTCGACCACGCGACTGCGCCATCTCCGTACCGAGCACGGCCTTTCCCTCTCCTCCGCCTATCCCTGGGTCCGCGTCGGTTCCCCGGCGAGGACGCGATCGATGTGATCGAGTTTCTTCAGATTCGCGGCTTCGTACTTCTCCCAAGCAGCCTTGGGCCAGATCTCGGCGCGATCACCGACGCCGACCATCACGATGTCCCGACCGAGTCCCGCGCCGTCGCGCTGCTTCTCCGGGATCAGGATCCGACCGGATCCATCGAGCTCGACGCGCACCGTGTTCGCGAGGAAGACGCGCTTCACGCCGCGCAGGTCTTCGCCGCTGAAGACGCTGGTGTTCAGCTCCGCGAGCGCGCGCTGGAAGCCGGACTCCGAGAAGAGGTACAGGCACGCGTCCTGTCCGCGCGAGAGGTACGCGACGAGAGTGCCGTCCTCTGTGCGCGAGAGTCCCTCTTGGAAGCGTTTCGACACGAAAACGCGGCCTTTCTCGTCGAGCGTGTGCGCGCTGTTACCGCAGAACACGGCCGCCCCCCCTCCACTCTCCTCCACTCTGCGCCACGGGGGTGATTCTCCACCCCACCTGATCCCCTGCAATGGGGATCCGAGGAAAATGAGCGGGAAAACGCGGGGACTTCGCGAGGTCGCGGGGCCGGAGCCCGACCCCAAGGGATAGGGGCAGGGATCACCTGACTACCCCACGGACTGCGGGGCGCGCGCTCCTCAGGCGCCGGCGGCCAGGGGTGGCGGGACTTCCTCGCCGCTCGCCGGGGCGCCGTCCGGCCCCGGGAACGACTCGGCGCCGTCGAAGATCTCGACGAGCTCGCGCCCGAGCTCGTCGATGCGCTCCGTGCCGAAGTCGCAGACGACGACGTGCAGCGACTCGTCGCGGCGCGGTCGACGCACGACCATCGTCTCGCGCGGATCGCGCACGACGCGCGCGAGCTTCAGGCGTTTCTTGCGCATCAGCAGGAGGCACAGCACGTAGCGCAGCTCGAGGATGCGCGCTTCCTCGCGTCCTTCGAGACGCAGGAAGAGCTGCTCGAGCATCGGCAGATCGAGCTGCAAACCACGGCGTTCGCTGCGCAAACGCGTGAACCAGAAAAAGATCTCGTCGCCGGCTCCGCGTCGTTCCCAGCACGGAAGACACAGGTCCTCGCGCGCGAGATCCGCCGTGCCCAGCGAGAGCGTCGAGACGTGGCGCGCGCCTTCCTCGAACGTGGACGAGCAGCCGCTGCAGCAGTCGCGACGCCGGGCGATCTTCCAGTCGACCATGTGAGGCGCTGCACTCTGCGCGCCGTGCGCGCGCGGGTCAACGGGGATCCGGCGGAGCGGGATTCCCGCGCTCGCTCCAGCGTTTCCACCATTCGTTCGGGTCGAGATCGCGCGTCTCGCCGAGCAGGCGCTTCAGCGCCGTCTGGGTCGTGCGCAGCGCCGCCAGATCCCCCTCCCGGACCGCGCGCTCCAGCCGTCGGATCAGGAGCGGAACGGCGCTCGGCTCGTCGAGCGCCACGAGAGCGAGCAGCGCCGCCTTCTGGACCTCGACGTCGACGTCCGAGAGCGCTCGCCCGAGGACCGCGCCGGCGCGACCTTTCCCGCTCCGGCGCGCGGCGCGCGCACCGAGCGACCGAGCCGCCTGGGCGCGCACGATCCAGGCTCCGTCGTGCTCGACGAGACGAGCGAGCTCGTCCTCGAGAGCCTGCTCGTTCGACGGACTGTCGGGGAGCGCCTCGAGGAGCTCGACGACGCGCCGCCGGAGCTCGGGCTCGGGCGCTCCGAGCTTCTTCGCGACCGGATCGACGGTCGCGACGCCGATCCGTTTCAGCGTGTCCGCCGCGAGGAACGCGACGATGTCGTCGTGGACGAGCAGGAGCTCGACGAGGACCGGCACGGAGGTCTCCGGGAAAAGCGCGAGCTCCGCCTGCGCGCGCGTGAACGGGCTGTCGGGGTGCACGGCGGAGCCGATGGCCGATCGATCGAACGAGCGGACCATCTGCACGACGAGATTGTCGACGAGGAAGCGCGTGAGTTCGGCGTCGCCTCGCACGCGCTCGCGCTCGATCTCCCACGCCGCGCCGCCTGCGCGCCAGGCCTCGAGGACGGCGCGGTGTTCCGGCGGGAGCTCCTCGGCCTTCACCATCTTCGCGCCCGCGGACGACTTGCGCGATCCGTCGGAGGCGCACGCCCCCAGCACGAGGGCGATCGCGAGCATCGGTGCCGGAAAAAGTCTCATCACGCGCGCCGGTAGCGTGCCTCGATCGCGGACGCGTGTTCCTCGAAGCTCGGCGCGACCGAGACCGGCGGTTCGAGGTCGTCGAGCGCGGACCGGTCCAGCAGGAGGGCCGTGAGACGCCGCGCCAGCGCGTCCGCGTCCCCCGCGGGGAAGCGCCAGCCGCCTCGGCCCTCCTCGACGAGCTCGGCCATCCCGCCGAGGTCGGAGACGAGGAGCGGCGTGCCGGCCCGCATCGCTTCGTGGATGACGAGCGGAGCATTCTCGAACCACACGCTCGGCACGACGAGCAGGTCGATCGACGCCAGCGCGCGAGCGACCTCGGCGCGCTCGAGACGGCCGAGGATCCGCGCGCCGACCTCCTGCGCCCGCGTTTCGAGCCACGCGACGTAGTCGGGCTCGTGCTGCGTCGGCCCGTGGAGCACGAGGGTTCCGCGCGCGCGCACTTCCGGCGCGATCCTGCCCCACGCGTCGAGCAGGACGTGCGGCCCCTTGACGGCGATCAACGAGCCGAGGAAGGCGACGCGCAGCTCCGGCGTGCGGGTGCGCGGCGCCGCGGGAAGCGCGGCCAGATCGACCCCGTAGGGCAAGTGCTCGATCTTCTGCGCGGGGATCCCCCACTCTCCGACGAACCGGTCGCGCAGGAAGCGGCTGGGCGCGAGGAAGAGATCGACATTGGGCACGACGCGCGCGAAGAGCTCGGACGACCGCAGCTCCGCGGTGCGGGCCATCGCTCGCGACTCCGATTCCGGCGGCGGCGCGTACGCGCGCACCCGCGGGCCGGGCATCGCGTTCGCCGTCCGGCGCGCCAGCGACGCGAGGTCGAGCCCGGTTGTCGATCGCAAGCCCGCGATCGCCGCGCCGACGCGGCGTTGCGCAGGAGTCTGCGCGAACTTGAAGCTCGGGAGGCAGGTGCCGCAACGCGCGAAGTCCACGACGGAGCACAGGCCGCCGTCGGCGTGGAGTCGCTGCCCGAAGCGCGCGCACTGGAGCCAGTAGTCGTTGAGCGTGAAGACGACGCGTATCCCGCGGCGATGCGCTGTCGCGACGCAACCCGCGGACAAGTACAAGAGGTGCTGGAAGTGCACGACGTCGGGCGCGAGCCGGTCGAGGAGCGCGTCGAAGAGCTCGTCGATCCGGGGATGGTCCCAGGTCTCCCGGAAGTCCTCGTGGAACAGGTTGTTGATCACCTCGTGGACCGGCGTGCCGTCGTGGTCGCGCACCCGCATCGAGAGGTCGGGCGCACCGATGTCCTTCGCCGCGGCGAAAACCGCGACCGCGTGTCCGCGCCGCGCGAGCGCTGCCGCGAGCCCCGCCGTGTACGTCTCCGTGCCCGCTGTGCCCTCGGGCGGGAATCGGTGGCTGACGAGCAGGACCTTCACGGCGTCGAACCGGCGAACATACACGAAGGCGGCGTGCGGGAGGTACTGGAGCTCGCGTTCACGCGCTGACGTGCCGCGCGAGCGACCACCACGCGCGCAGGAGGAGATCGAGCGCGGAAAGCAGCGCTCTCTTCCCGGCGGATCCTCCGATCGACGGCGTCACCGTCAGCGGACCGCCGACGAGCAGATCGCGATCGCGCACGTGGCGCCGCGACTGGAACGAGCGGCGCTCGCGGAGCACGTGCGGGAGCAGGCGGACGAACTGGAACTTGCCGCGGAACCACGCGCCGACGCCTCCGGAGGCGAGCGCGAACCCGAACCAAGCGATCTCGTACGCGAGGAGCCCCGGGGACGCGACGACGAGCGTGCGCACGCGGTAGTTCTTCGCCAGGTGGAGCCAGCGGTTGCGCGAGTGGAAGAGGACGCGGGACGCCGGGTAGCTCGGCCCGCGGCGGTAGCTGATCCCCGCCGTGCCGCCCTTGTGGAGCACGATCGCGTCCTCGACCGACAGGATCTTCCGACCGAGCGCGCGCAGGCGGTACGAGAGATCGAGGTCCTCGAACAGGATGAAGAACGTCTCGTCGTAGCCGCCGGCGTCGAGCACGGCGTCGCGGTCGACGAGGAGCGCGACGGCGACTGCGCAGTCGACCGCGAGCGTCCCGCTCCCCTCCGCGGAGGCGAGCGGCTCGTAGAAGTTCCGCAGCGCGATCAGCCCGCCGTAGTGGAACCGACCGCCGTCGTAGTGGACGCGGTCGCGCTCGGCAAAGAACACGCTGCGAGGCTGCGCGATCGCGGCGTCCTCGTCGCCCGCAAGCGCAGCCGCGAGCTTCTCCAGCGTGTCGGGCGCCACGACGGCGTCGTTGTCGAGCGCGAGGACCCAGCGACTCGACGCGGCGCGCATCCCGGCGTTCCGCGCCCGTGCCGGTCCGAGGTTCGCGTCCATCCGCACGACGCGAGCGGCGGGATGGCGCGCGGCGAGGAGCGCGAGACTCCCGTCCGTCGACGCGTTGTCGACGACGACGACCTCCGCGATCGCGCCGCGCATCGCGGCCACGGCCTTCAGGCACTCGTCGAGATACGCCTCACCGTTCCAGTTGACGACGACGACGGAAACGGGTGCTAGCGAACGCATCCACGCCTACTGGATCGGCAGCTCGAAGTCCGGCGCGCGCACCGGGTGGCGGTGTTTCACGCAGTAGGGCACGTTCAGGAGCACGCTCCAGGCGGCACGGGCGACGACCCACCACGCGCCCTGGGTCTCGCGCAGCGATCTGCCGATGCCGATCGTCCCGGTCGCGTCCGTCACGCCGCCTTCCGCCTCCTTCGCCTCCCCGCGCAGGATCACGCGGAAGAACACGAGGAACGGCATGCGGACGAGGTCCTTCAGCGGCGCGTACTTGAGCATCGTCAGCCACGCGTTCCGCGCGTGGTAGTACAGGCTCCGCTTGCCCATCTTGATGCCGAACGGCGTCTTGTGGAACACGCCCGTGCCGGGGTACTGGAGGACGCGGTAGCCGAGGTTCAGCAGCCTGCAGGTGAGATCGCGCTCGTTGCCGTAGATGAACAGGCGCTCGTCGTAGCCGCCTGCCTGCCGCAACGCCGACGCGCGGGCGAGCGAGGCGCAACCGCGGAACGTCGACATGTACCGCTCCCGGTTGAACGCGGGTGCGTCGAGGTAGCTCTGCGGCGTCCCCGGCTCGACGACCTGCGTCGAGAGGATCGCCGTGGTCGCGGGCTCGCGCGCGAGGCGATCGGTCGCCTTCTCGAGCCACTCGGGCTGCATCACGATGTCGTCGTCGAGGATCGCGATCAGCTCGGATTGCGCCGCGGCGAAGCCGATGTTGAACGTCTCGCAGGCGCCGTAGCGGTCGTGCGGCATGACGATCAGGCGCACGGCGGGGAATTCGCGGGCGACCATCTCGGCCGTCCCGTCCTTGCTCGCGTTGTCGACGACGATGATCTCGGCGAACGGCCGCGTCTGCGCCTGCAGCGAGCGCAGGTTCTCGCGCAGATCGTCCTTCTTGTTCCACGTCGACACGACGGCGCTCGCGCGCCCGAGGCCGGCCGCGGGGATCGCCCGATCAGGGGTGGACTCCGGAGCGTCTTCCTTCACCATCGTCGATCGAGCGGGAACGCGCGCATCACCGCTTGGAGCCGACCTCGACGTCCGTGTCCAGGAGCGAACGGATGTGCTGCATCACCGTGCGAGCCCGATCGTAGTCGTCGGGCTCCTGCTTCCATTGCGCGTAGGTGATGTCGAGAGGGCGCAGGATGTCGTCGTTCTTCTCGCGCCGGACGCGGATCGAGGCCTGGTAGCGGCGCGGAACGATCCGGTCGTACTTGACTTCGCACTGTTCGCGGAAACCGGCGCCGCGGAATGGCGCGAGCGACGTGTGCCACCCGGAGACGAGCGTGAGATGGCCGGGGTCGATGCCGCTTCCGATCGGGAAACCGCTCTTCTGGACCGCCATCGCGGTGACCTCCATGAGGAGCCGGTCGTTCTGGGCCGGGACTTCGTACTGGACCCAGTGCGCCTCGGGTTCGCTGGCCTTGCAGCCGGCGCCGGCGAGCGCGAGGAGGGAGAGACCGAGGAGCGCGACGAGGGAAAGACGGTTCACGATTCTCCTCCTTCGCGGGGCGGGTCGTCCTTGTCGCGCAGGACGATGCGGACGGGGATCTCCCGGAGCGGGAACTCCTCGCGCAGACGGTTCGCGAGGTAGCGCAGGTAGTCCTTGTTGAAGTGCTTCTTGTCGTTCACGAACAGGACGAAGGTCGGCGGGCGGACGCCGGCCTGCGTCGCGTAGCGGATGCGCGCGGCGTGCGCCGTGCGCGTGGGCGCGCGGGCGCCGAGGGCCTTCGCGAGCACGCGGTTCAACTCGCCGGTCGACACGCGCGTCTGCGCCTGCGCGTGGAGCTCAAGCGCGAGCTTCATGGTCTCGTCGACGCCTTGGCCCTCCTTCGCGGAGAGGAAGCTGACGGGCGCGAAGGAGAGCTGGGGCAGCTCCTGCGCGAGGTATTCGCGGAAATCGTCGGGGGTGAGGCCTTCGACGAGGTCCCACTTGTTCGCGGCGATGATCACCGGCTTGTGGTGGTCGAGCGCGTAGCGCGCGAGGTCCTTGTCGATGCTCGAGAGACGCTGCGTGACGTCGAAGAGGAGGACGATGACGTCCCCGCGGCGGATGCTCTTGTGGGCGCGGGCGTCGGAGTAGAAATCGATCGCGTCCTGGTGGCTGCGCTTGCGGCGGACGCCGGCGGTGTCGATGGCGACGAAGGACTTGCCGTCGCGCTCGAAGATGACGTCGACGGCGTCGCGGGTCGTGCCGGGGACTTCGGAGACGATCATGCGCTCCTCGCGGGCGAGGGCGTTGATGAACGTGGACTTGCCGGCGTTGCGCTGGCCGACGACGGCGACGCGCATGACCGGGGTCGGGCGCGAGGCCTCGGAGGCGGCGTCGGAGTCGAGATCTCCCCCCTCGGGGGCGCGCTCGTCGGCTTCGGGCGCCGGAAGGAGCTCGAGGATGCGGTCGTAGAGCGGCTCGAGGCCTTCGCCGTTCTGCGCGGAGATCGCGAAGGGACCTTCGCCGACGCCGAAGCGGCGGAAGACGTCGACGTCCCACTCGAGCTTGCGGCCTTCGACCTTGTTGACGACGAGGAGGATCGGGAAGGCGAGGCCGCGGAGACGGCGGGCGACTTCCTCGTCGAGGGGGGTGATGCCTTCGCGGACGTCGACGAGCCAGAGGATGACGTCGGAGGTGGCGATGGCGGTCGCGATCTGCTCCTCGACCTGGGGGCCGAGGTCGTCGCGGTCGACGATGCCGATGCCGCCGGTGTCGACGACTTCGACCCAGCGCTCGCCGTTGGATGCACGCAGGAACGCGGGGACGGTGACGCGGTCGCGGGTGACGCCGGCGGTGGGCTCGACGATCGAGACGCGGCTGCCGCACATGCGGTTCGCGAGCGTCGACTTGCCGACGTTCGGGCGCCCGATGATCGCGATTCGAGGGAGGCGCTTGTGCGCGGCGGTGGGCATCGGGGATGCGTTCCGCGGCAGGCCTTTTGCGCAGAACGGGCGGAGAAGGATACGCGAGCGGGCATGGATGGACAACACGGGTGGGCTGGAACGGCGACGGTAGGCCGCTCCGCGCCGAGGGGTAGGATCCGCGGGGAGGTCTCGAGATGGGGAGAATCTGCGAACGAACGACGAGCAGCGGCCTCGTCGCGTTGGTCGTGCTCGCCGCGAGTTCCATCGGATGTCGCGGAGCCGAGCGCGTCGAGCCCACGAAGCCGGCGCAGGAGAGCGCGCCACCTCCTCCCGCGGAAGCTCCTGCTCCTCCGTCGGCGGAAGCGCCGCCGAAACCGCCGGATCGGAAGGGCACGGGCGCGTCGCAGGGAACGGAGCACGCGGTGCTCGACGGACTGCGCTGGCTCGCGCGGCACCAGAACGACGATGGATCCTGGGGCGCAGCCTCGATGAGGTCGCACTGTCCCGACTCCACGCCCTGCTACGACGCGCGACTCACACCGAAGGACTGGTTCGACGTGGGATTGACGTCGCTCGCGCTCCTGTGCTTCCTCGACGCCGGGTTCAGTCAGGAGAGCAAGCAGGATGTCGTCGATACGGTGAACGGTGAGCGCCACAAGATCGGCGAGATCGTCAAGAAGGGCCTCGACTGGCTGCGCAATCGTCAGAAGGCCAACGGCTCGTTCACCGCTGATCGGCCGTTCATGTACAACGAAGCGATCGCGACGATGGCGCTCGCGAAGTCCTTCGAGCTGACACGCAACCGCGACTGGAATGAGCCCGCGCAGAAGGCCATCGAGTTCATCGAGGCCGCCCAGCGACTGAACCCGAGCGGCGAGGGCCTCTGGGGTTGGCGCTACGAATCTCGGAACGAAATCGAAGCGCGGCCGGGCTTTCAAGGCCCGGTCGCGGACACTTCAGTCACGGCCTGGTGCGTGATGGCGCTCGAGGCGGGCAGACTCGCGGGACTCGAGGTCAAGCCCGAGTCGATGCAGGGCGCGATGGAGTTCTGCAGGTACGTGACCGCTGACAACGGACTCGTCGGCTACATCGACAAGAAGTCCGCGGGTGCGACGGTCAGCGGCCCGTTCGACAGCCAGTTCAAGTACCACCCGACGACCATGTCCGCCCTCGGGATGGGCATCCGCATCTTCGCGACGCACGATCCCAACGATCCCTTTCTCCCGCTGGCGGCGAAGAGAATCGTCCAGGACCTTCCGGCCGTCTCCGAGGACCACGCATCCATCGACTACTACTACTGGCACTTCGCCAGCCTCGCGCTGCACCAACTCGACGGGCGGGAGAGCCCGAGCAAGTCCGGGAAGTACTGGAATCCGTGGGCCCGAGCGATGGTCGACTCGGTGCTCTCGCTCCAGGACCATACGGCCGACGCCTGCTCGAACGGCGGCTGGATCGTGAGTGATCGCTGGGGCAGCTATTCGGCCGCCGGCCCCCTTTTCAACACCGCGATGAACGTGTTGACGCTCGAGACCTTCTACGCCTACCAGAACTCGTTCGCGATCGCGACGTACGTCGGAGCGGCAGCGCCGGACTTTCAATTGATCGACGACCAGGACTCCGTGTTCACTCTCTCCGATCATCGCGGGAGCGTCGTCCTTCTCGACTTCTGGACGCCCGACGCAGCCCGCGGAGAGGACTACGTCGGACCGCGGAGGGAGCTCGTGACGCGTCTCCAGGGGAAACCCTTCGTCTTGCTGAGCCTCCCGCTGGATTCCGACGATCACTGGGAGGGCACCGAGCCTCCTCCCGGCCCGCAAGTCCGCGGAACTCCGATGTGGCGGTGCTCGCGACTGATCGGAATGGATGACCCGATCCGATCGAAGTTCACCGTCGGCAAGCGTGTGAGCGTCGTCGTCGATGCGACGGGGATCGCTCGAGCTGCCAGCGGCAACTGGTCGAAGACCTCTGCCTTCGTCGAGCGGTTGCTTGACGACCTCGAGAAGGAACCCAAGCCCAAGTAGGCGCACGGCCGTCGTTTCCGGTCGGCTCGACTGCTAGCTTGGCCGCCGGCCGCACATGACGGACGAGACGCGCGCGCCGAGGACGAGCCCTTGGCGCTTCGTCCCCACTCTCTACTTCCTCCAGGCGATCCCCTACTTCCTCGTCGACACCACGGTGACGACGTTCTTCGCCGCGATCGGCGTCCCCGTCGCCGAGATCGGGCACGCGGCCGGCGCGCTCAAGACGCCCTGGACGTTCAAGCCTCTCTGGAGCCCCCTCGTCGATCTCTTCTCGACGAAGCGCGCCTGGATGCTCGGCATGCAGGCGCTCCTCGTCCTCTCCGCCGGCGCGCTCGCTCTCGCCGCGACGAGCGAAGACGTCGTCCCCTGGACCCTCGCCGCCTGCGCGTTCATGGCCGTCGCTTCGGCCACGCACGACATCGCCGCCGACGGTTTCTATCTCCTCGCGCTCGACGAAGTCGACCAAGCCGCCTTCGTCGGCATCCGCAACACCTGCTACCGCCTCGGCCGCATCTTCGTCGCGGGCGGCGTCGTCTTCCTCGCGAGCGCGCTCGGCGACCGGGGTTTCGCGGCGGCGCGCGCCTGGGCCTACGCGTTCGCGACCAGCGCCGCCGTGCTCGCCCTCGGACTCCTCGCGTGCGCTCTCCTCGTCCCGCGACCCGATCGCGACTGCCGCCGCGGCGTCACGGCGAAATCCTCGCCCGGTCTCGCCCTCGAGGCCGTCAGCTCCTACTTCGCGCGCAAGGACATCGGCCCGATCCTCGCGTTCGTCATGCTCTACCGCTTCGGCGAGTCGATGCTCACGACGATGTCCGCGCCGTTCCTCCTCAAGTCGATCGGCGAGGGCGGCGCCGGTCTCTCCCTGCGCGACCTCGGCATCTACTCGGGAACTGTCGGCGTCGCAGCGCTCCTCCTCGGCGGCATCCTCGGCGGCTACTTGATCTCCCGCCGCGGTCTCGCGCGCTGGCTCTGGCCGATGGCTCTCGCGATGCACCTGCCGAACGTCCTCTACGCCTGGGCCGCCTTCGCGCATCCCGGCAAGCTCGCGATCGCCGGCGTCGTCGCGATCGAGCAGCTCGGCTACGGATTCGGCTTCTCCGCCTACATGGTCGTGCTCATGCGCATCTCGCGCGGCCGCGGTTTCGACACGACGCACTACGCGATCTCGACGGGCTTGATGGGCCTCTCCGCGCAGCTCGCGAGCGGCGTCAGCGGCGAGATCGCGGCGCGCCTCGGCTTCGCGGGCTTCTTCGTCGTCGTCTGCGCCTGCGCGGTGCCGAGTCTCCTGCCGCTCTTCTTCCTGCGCGTCGAGGAGCCTCCTGCTCAGCCGACGTGATCAGGGCAGCCCGAGCACACGGTGCATCTGCGGCACGACGCGCACGGCGAGGTCCCGGTCGCGCGCCATCTCGACGAGGGACGCGAGCGTCTCGTGCGCGGGAGCCGTCGCGCCGTTCATCGGCGTCGCCGGCTGGAGGTAGACCGCGAGCTCCGGAGCGTGCGCCTCGACCTCGTCGAGGAGCGGCGCGAGCTCGTCCGCCGTCCGCTCGCCGCTGACGACGATCTTGCCGCACGCGTCGCGACCGGCGACGAGCGCGAGGCAGGCTGCCCGCGCCGCGCGCCACTCCGCGCGCGTCCGCGGCGCCGTCTCGCCTCCCGCCGCCGTCGTCTCGGCGAGCTCCTCGGGCGGATCGAGGTCGAGATCGGGCTTCAAGTCGAGGCTGACGTGATCGAACCCGTCGATCACGCGCGCGAGCGCGCGCGGGTGTCCCCCGCCGGTCTCGAGGTGCAGCCGCCGGGGCGCGAGCATCGTGCGGAGCCCGAGCAGGAACTCGGGCCAGAGGAGCGGCTCGCCGCCCGTGACGCTCACGGTGCGCGGCGTCCCCGGCTCGACTTCCGCGATCCAGCACGCGGCCTGGAACGGCGTCACCCACGGACTCTCCTTGCGCGTGCGGCCGCGCTCGGGAGTCGCGGCGATCCGCGCGCGATCCGACGCGCCGACACGCCACGAGCCGGGCGTGTCGCACCAACGACAACGGATCGGGCAACCGCGCAGGCGCAAGAACGCCTGCGGTTCCCCCACGAACGCGCCTTCGCCCTGGATCGAGGCGAAGACCTCCATGACCGGCGCCGCAATCCGCGCGTCCGGCATCCGGGCGCTACTTCTTGTCGCCCTTCTTCGCCGCCGGAGCCGCGGCGCCCTTCGCCGCCGGAGCCGCGCCCTTCGCGCCCGCCGCCGCTCCCGCTCCCGCCGCCGGAGCGGCGACCGTGCCGCCCGCTGCGCCCGGCGCGGCTTCCTTCGCGGCCTTCTTCTTCGCGCCCGCGACCTTGAACTTCGTGCGCACCTTCGGGAGGCCGTAGATCGAGCGCTTCTCCTCCTCGAACTTGCCGGCCTTCTTGAGGGATGCGATGCGCTCCTGACGGGTGAGGACGCTGCGCTCGCCCTTCAAGGTGTCGCCGACACGCAGACTGGAATGGATGGACATGTGTGGATTCTCCGAGGATTCTTCTGCGTTTCGGGATGGGTGAGTATCAGCGGCGCTTGACGAGATCGTCGATGTTCACGACGTAGGCCGTCGAGAACGGCGTCTGCTTTTCTTGCGGGGGAGGCCCGGCCAGGGTCTTCACGTGCTTCAACAGGCCGGCGAGGTCCTCGGTGCGCGCCTTCGCGTCCGCGGCCAGGACCACGTTCTTGCCGAGCGAGATCGGGCTGACCACGGGGATCGCCTGCTTCTTCAGGAACTCCGCGGTCTCGCGCGCCTTCTTCTGCCCGGCTTCGTCGTTGTTGTACTGGATCAGGCGGATCGTGAACCGGTTGGCGGGATCCATGAACGCCTTGTCGACGGCGGTGCCCATGCGCGCCGCGGCCTGGTTCTTCTCGACGAGGTCCGCGCCCGCGGCGAGTCCGGAGCTGAGCGCCCCTTTCCCCGCGTCGGCGCCGCGCGCGTCCTGGTCGGCCGCGAGCGTCGGCGTCGCCGCGAAGCGGGAGAAAAAGTAGGCTCCGATGCCGATGAGCGCGAGCACGAGCACGGCTGCGCGCACGGTGCGGTCGGCGAGCAGGCGCTCGATCGCGGACGGCGGGAGCTTGACCTCCGTGTCGATCCCTTTCGGCGCGCTCGGCGCCGGCTCGAAGCGGATCTTCGGCGCGGGCTCGGATGCGCGCGGGTCGCCGGGAACCTGGGGAGCGAACGGGCCGCCCGCGCCCGAAGGGGACTTCGCCGACGGAGGCGCCGCCTTGCGCCCTTCGGGGGCGGCCTGGCGAAACGCGTCGAGCAGGTTCTTCTTGCGCAGGACCATGGAAAAACAGGGCGAAAAGAGTACGAGGGCCGGGTGCGACGGTCAATCCGAAGCCCCGCGCGGCCGCGCCTAGCATAGAGCGAGCCCGAGCCCTCCGCATGCATCCTCGACGATTGCTCCTCGCGACCTCGCTCGCCGCGGCCTGCGCGCGCGAGCCGGCCAAGTCGGCGCCGCCCGCGCCCGCGCGCGCGAACGACCTCGTCGACGAGGCGCGCGAGCGCGGCGTCGACTACGTGAACCGCTCGGGAACGCCCGAGAAGGCGACGATCCTCGAGGCGAACGGCGCCGGGGTCGCGCTGATCGACCTCGGCGACGACGGCGATCTCGACATCGTGTTCGCACAAGGTTTGGCGAGCCTCGGGGCGCTCGCGAGCGGCCCCGGAGCCGATCTCGAAGTCTTCGAGAACGACGGCCGCGGACACTTTGCGCGGCGCGAGGGCCCGGGGCTCTCCGGATGGTGGACCGGGCTCGCGGTCGGCGACGTCGACGGGGACGGGCGCCAGGATCTCGTCGCGGCGGGCTTCGGCGGCCTCGCGGTGCTCCTCCAGGACGCGAGCGGCACGCTGCGGCCGAAATCCGACGCGGGCGTGCTCGCGCAGGATCCGTTCGCGCGCATCGACGTCGGCGCGCCGCGCGAGGCAGGTCACCCTCCGCTGTGGGCGACGAGCGTCGCGCTCTTCGACGCGGACGGCGACGGGCACCTCGATCTCTTCGTCTGCCAGTACCTCGACCTCGATCCGGCGGCGCCTCCTGCGAAGGCGCTCGGGCAAGGCGCCCTCGCGGTCCCCTGCCGCTGGAAGGGCTACGACGTCTTCTGCGGTCCGGCCGGCATGCCGGCGCAATCCGATCGCCTCCTGCGCGGCCGCGGCGACGGGACCTTCGTCGACGAGACGAAGGAGAGGCTCCCCGGGATCCCGCCGGGTTACGCGCTCGGCGTCCTGCCGTTCGACGCCGACGGGGACGGCGACACCGACCTCCTCGTCGCGAACGACAGCTCGCCGAATCTCCTGCTCGTCAACGACGGCCACGGCGTCTTCGAGGACCGCGGGTACGCCGCCGGCGTCGCGCTGTCCGCGGACGGCCGTGCTCTCGCCGGGATGGGCGTCGCGGCGGGCGACGTGAACCGCGACGGCCTGCTCGACGTCGCCGTGACGAACTTCTCCGACGAGCCGACCGAGCTCTTCTTCGGCTCGGCGCACGGCTTTCTCGACATGACGTACCGGTACGGGCTCCTGCGCGAGACTCGGTCGCTCCTCTCGTGGGGAGTCCACCTCGCGGACTTCGACGGCGACGGCTGGCTCGAGCTCTTCACCGCGAACGGACACGTGTATCCGCAGGCGGATCGGGAGCACACCGGGACGACGTACGGCCAGGCCGCCGCGCTCTGGCGACTCGGCCCGGGGGAGCGCGCCGTGCGCGTCGAGCCCGCCGATCCGCGCTCGGTCCTCGCGCCGGCGCTCGGCGCGCGCGGGAGCGCGATCGGCGACCTCGACCTCGACGGCGCGCCCGATCTCGTGCTCGCGCGGATCGACGGACCGGCGGCGATCGGGATGAACCGCACGGGGCGCGGGAACCATCGGCTCTCTGTCCGCTGCCTCGGAAGTCCGGACTCCGCGCGCACGCCCGCGGACGGCATGGGAACGCGCGTCGCGCTCGTCGTCGGTCGCGGTGCGAACGAGCACGGGCTGCTCGGGGAGGTCGAGACGGCGGCGGGATTCCAATCGGCGTCGAGCGCCTGGCTGCACTTCGGGCTCGGATCGGAGCCCGGTTACCAGGGCGTGCGCATCGTCTGGCCTTCGGGCCGCGTCGAGGAGCTCCCCGCAGGTCCGGCCGACCGGCGCGTGTGGATCCGCGAAGGCGCCGGGATCGTCAAGTCGGAGCCGTTCCGATGATCCTCGCGCTCACCCTCCTCCTCGCGCAGTCCCCGCAGGACCGCTGGCGCGAGGCGATCGACCTCGACCTTCCGGGCGAGGTCGTCGACGCGGCGCTCCCGCTCGTCACCGGTTCCGGCGCGCTCGCGCGCGACGGCCGGGCGCTCGGACTCGCCGCGCGCGCGCTCGCCGCCACCGGCGCCGGCGACCGGGCGCAGAAGCTGCTCGACGGAGCGCATCCGGACGAGGGCTCGCGCGGATTCGTCGAGGTCGCGCGCGCGCGTCTCGCCCTCGACCGCGACCAGCTCGCCCGCGCGCGGGAGATGCTGCTCGCGAGCGCAGACGAGGTGCGCTACCCGCAGATCGACGAGTGCTGGCTGCTCGCCGGCCGCGCCCTCGCGCGGTCGGGCGACGCCGTCCACGCGACGCCGCTCTTCGAGCGTTTCCTCGGGCTCGCGCCGCTCGACGCGGAGGCGCCGTCGGCGTGGCACGCGCTCGCGCAGGCCGCGATCGCGCGCGGCGACACGGCGGGAGCGACCGAGCTGCGCCGCAAAGCCCTCGCGAGCGCGCAGTGGCAGGCTTTCTACAAGACACGCCGGCTGCAGGTCCGCGAGAACCCCGGCGAGCCGTTGCCGCGCCTCGGGATCGCGGAGCTCCTGCTCGCGGTCGGCGAGAACGCGCGCGCGCGGGACGCCGCGGCCGAGATCACGGCGCGCTGGCCGGAGTTCTGCCGCGGGCACGAAGCACTCGGTCGATCCGAGCGCGCGCTCGGACATCTCGCCGAGGCGCGGACCGCTCTCGAGCGCGCGTGCGCGTGCGACGCGAGCTCCGCGCGCGCCGTCCTCGAGCTCGCGCGCGTCCTCGCGGCGAGCGGCGAGAAGGACGCGGCCGCCGCGCGCTACGCGCGCTACCGGGAGCTCGGCGGCACGGAGCCGCTCGAATCGCGCTGACGCGCTACTTCTTCGGGGCCTCGGCCGGCGCGGCCGCCGGAATCGGGGCGGGGGCCGCGAGGAGCGCGCGGATCGCCTCGGCGAGCGCGTGCTTGTCGCCGGGATCCTTGGCGTCGGGCGTGTACGTCTTCGCTTCGCCCGCGAGGCCCCAGGTCTGCAGGCTCTTCGTCTGCGCCGCGGCCATGTCGCGCGCTCCCTCGGCGCCGGCGTCCCGCAGCAGCGCGACGCGCAGCCCCATCTTCGCGGCGTTCGGCGCCTTGTCGGCGTAGAGCTGCCCGAGGAACGGGCTGTTCACGGTGAGCGCGCCCTTGTAGAGGCCGGGGCTCGCGAGCGCGATCCGCAGCGCGACGAGTCCTCCGACGCCGTCGCCCGCGATCGCGACGTGCGCCTTGTCGAGCGGATGTTCCTTCTGGAAGGCTGCGACGGCGTCGTTCACCGACTTCTCCGAGGGGTACGGCCGGGCGCTGTACTCGTCGACCGTCTCGTACCAGGTCATGCCCTTCGCGGGCTCGTCGCTCGTCGGGATCTTCCCGGAAGGCGCGATCAGCGCGAAGCCGAGCTCGTCCGCGACCGCCTTCCAGCGTCCCTTGACGACGTCGTCCTTCGTCGAGCCGGCGTCGTGGAGCACGACGAGCAGCGGCATCTCCTTCTGCGCGGCGGCCTTCTCCGGGACGTAGATCGCGGGCGCCGCGGCGAACTCCTCGCCTTTCTTGAGCGCCGCCTTGTGCACCTCGCCGGCCTTGTCCATCCGCTCGAGGAGCTTCTCGAAGCGCGGATCCTTGCGCAGGTTCTCGAAGTCCGGATCGGCGCGCGTCATCTCCGAGTGGCTCTGCTGCTTGCCGGGGGAATTGACGAGCGTGCCGGTGCCACTGCCCCAGCCCCAGTCGACGGCCGTCCCGAGCCACTCGAGCCCCTTCTCGACGTCGCCCTTGCACGACCAGGCGCACGCGAGGTTGTACGCGGTCGGCGCATCCTTGGGCGTCAGCGCGAGGAGCTTCGTCAGGATCGCGATCCCTTCGTCGTACTTCTTCGCGGTCAGCGCCTCGACCGCGCGGCGGTTGAGCGCGACGCGATCCTGGGATTCCTGCGCGAACGCGGGGACGGACACGAAGACGAGAGCGAGCAGCGCGGCGAGTCGCAACATGGGTTCCTCCGGGCCGAGTCTAGTCACCCGTCTTCTTCGGCGGAAGCAGAGCGAGCGCCGCGCGCGTGTCCGCGACCCACGGACCCGACGGATCGCGCGCCAGATAGGCCTCGAGCGTCGTCCGGGCGGCCGCCGCGTCCCCGGAGAGCTCCTGCGCGCGTGCAAGATTCAAGTGAACCGGCTCGGGGAGCGCGAGGTCCTCCTTCTGCGCGGTCTCGAGGACGACGCGCCACAGCGCGACCGCGCCGGCGTAGTCGGACTCCTTGAAGAGCACGACCGCGAGCAGGTTCTGGGCCTGGATGCCGTCGGGCTCGAGCTCGAGCGCTTCCTTGGAGCGCGCTTTCGCCGTCGCCAGGTCGCCGGCCTTGTACGCCTCGACCCCGAGTCCGACCTTCGCCGCGGCTTCCTCGCCGAGGAGGCGCGCGCCGGTCGCGAGCTCGGAGTCCGTGAGCCCGAGCTTCCGCGCGGAGACGAAGTGGCGCAGCGCGCGCTCGCGATCGTGCTCGAGCAGCGCCGCGATCCCGGCCTTCTTGTGCAGCAGCGCGAGCTCGGAGACGAGCGGCTCGCCGCGGTCGACGAGCGTCTGGATCTCCGCGACGGCGGGCTCGAAATCGCCGTTCAGGACGAGGGCTTCCGACAGGAAGCGCCGCGCGTCGACGTCTTCGGGATCGAGCGACGCCGCGAAGCGCGCGTGCACGAGCGCGTCCTTCGGCTTGTGCGCGGCGGAATCCTCCTTGCCGACGAGGAGGTGCGCCTGCGAGAGCGCGCGGTCGACGAACGGCAGCTCCGCATCGGCGCGGCGCGCGTCCTCGAGGAAGCCGAGGCCCTTGCGCGACCCGCCCGAGCGCGAGATCCACAGGACGCCGCGCGCGCGCAGGAGCTCCGGCGCCGATCCGCAGGCGGCATCGCCGGCTTTCACCTCGTCCCATCCGGCGTCGAGCTTTCCCGCGGCGGCGTAGATCTCCGCGGCGGTCGCGTAGACGTCGGGATCGGCCGGCCGCTCCTTGCGGGCCGCCTCGATCTCGCGGATCGCTTCGACGATCCGCCCTGAAATCGCCGAGAGACGCGCCGCGAGCACGCGCGCTTCGCCGGGATCGAGGCGCGCGAGCACGCCTTCCCGCCCGTGCGCCTCGTCGACCCGCCCGCGTTCGATCGAGCGGCGGAGTCCGGCGGCGTCGGGGTCGGCGCTCCGCGGCGTGCGGACGGCGAGTCGCGGCGCGGCGTGGATCTCCGGCGCTCGCGCAGCGGCCGCATCCGCGTCGTGCGAGCACGCCGCGGCGAGGCAGAGCGCGAGTGCCCCGGCGACGCGCGTTCTCACTGGACCCTCCATGACTGCGCGAATGGTATCCTCGACCGCGTGAACCCCGAGCGGGACGAACTCCGGGCGCTCTCCCGCGGGCTGCGCGGCGAGGCACGGCGCGGAGCCTGGGCGGGCCGGCGCGAGACGCGTGCACCGGAACAGAGTGCACTGGAAACGCGTGCGCCGGAGACGCGTGCACCGGGAGCCGCTGCCGGCGGACCGGCGCGCACCTCCGCCGACGTCCGCGAACAAGCCGCGGCGTGCGCCGATCTCGCGAGCCTCGCGCGCGCCGTGTCGCGCTGCGAGGCCTGCGAGCTCGCGAAGACGCGCACGCAGACGGTCTTCATGGACGGGAAGGGCACGCGCCGGGTCATGTTCGTCGGCGAGGCTCCGGGCGCCGACGAGGACCGCACCGGCGTCCCGTTCGTCGGCCGCGCGGGCCAGCTCCTCACCGACATCATCACGAAGGGGATGGGGATCCCGCGCGAGGAGGTCCACATCGCGAACGTCCTGAAGTGCCGTCCGCCCGGCAACCGCGACCCGACCGGTGCCGAGAAGGAGACCTGCACGCCCTGGCTCGAGCGCCAGATCGCCCTCGCGGATCCGCAGGTGCTCGTCCCCCTCGGGAAGCATGCGGCGAATTTCCTCCTCGGCCTCGCGCCGGACACGCCGATGGGCGCTTCCCGCGGGAAAGTCCACGTCCGCGCCGGCCGCACGCTGATCCCGACCTACCACCCGGCCTATCTCCTCCGCAGCCCCGCGGAGAAGAAGGAGTGCTGGAAGGACATCCAGGTGGCGATGGGAATCCTCGGAATCACTCCGACACAACCGCGCGCGTAACCGCGCGGCGGGAGTGCGGTAGGTCGGCGCTGCCCGGGGAGGTCCGGGCAAGGCTCCTGATGTGCGGCGCGAGGAGGGGTCGCGATCCCTGCTCGCGCCGCCGTTGACCCGCATGTGAGCCCCCTGTATGCTCCCCGGCCGCTCTGCGCAGGCGCGCAGGCTCGCGCGGCGTTTCGGACGCGTTCCGAAGCGCTGAACAAGCCTGATCCTGCATCTCTCCACGACCTTCAGAGCCCCCCTGTCCGGATCGCTTCCAATCCGCTGACCGAGTCGCGCACTCGCAGCGAGCTGGAGATCCGAGGGCCGCGGAGCCGCGAAGGGTCTAGCCCTCCCCTCCACGTTGATCCCCATCCACCGGCTGCGATCCCGTCTCCGATCGTCGCGCCTCCGTGCCCTCACTCGGCCGGGCGTTTCGACTCGGTCGCTCGGTCTGCGGTAGCCGCGCCCCCTCCAGCCGACGTCCTCTGACAAGGTTTGAAGCAACCATGCAGCCGAGGTTCCTTCTCGTCACGCTCCTCGCGGCCCTCCCCTGCTCGTGCAAGTCGCCGCGGACGAATCCGCCCCCGGCCGAACCTGCCAGCCCCTCGAGCGCGGCGAACGCTCCGGCAGGATCCGGCGCCGAGAGTCCCGTCTCCGTGCAGGACCAGGTCGCGCAGGACACGGCGCGCGTCGGCCGCCGGGAGCAGCAGCAGACCTACCTCGCCGGCGAATCGATCAAGGAAGGCGACGCGCTGCTCGACCGCGCCGATCTCCAGGGCGCGTTGAAGGCGTACTCGTGGGCGGTCGAGCTCGACCCCTCGAACACGGTCGCGCGCGAGAAGCTGCACAAGGTGCAGGCGCTGATGGGCCCGAGCTACCTCGACGCCCCGGCTTCGATCAAGGATTCGACCGAGCAGGAGATGGTGCGCCGCGCCCAGGCGCGCCTCGCCGCGGAGGACGCCGACAAGGCCGGCGATGCCGCGATGCGCGCGGGCGACCCCGACAAGGCGATCGAGAGCTACCGCCAGGCCGAGATGATCCTGCGCTTCAACCCGCTGGTCGCCGGCGGAACCCTCGACGAGCGCATCGTCGCCGGGAAGCTCGAGCGCGCGATCCAGACCAGCGAGGACATGAAGAAGCAGTCCGAAGCCAAGGCGCGCGAGCAGGCCGAAGGCGAGAAGCTGCACCGCGAGCAGGAGGAGCGCGCCTACCGCGAGAACAAGATCCGCACGCTGTTCGCGCAGGCGAACGCGGCGTTCCTGAACGAGAACTACGAGCGGGCCGAGGCGCTCGCCGCGCAGGTGCTGCTCGAGGATCCGAACAACAAGCAGGCGCGCGAGCTCCAGCAGGTCGCTCGCAACCTGCGCCACGCGAAGGTCACGGAAGAGACGCGCCAGGCCTACCGCGAGCAGTGGCTGCGCACGTTCGACGAGCTGGACCACATGAACGTGCTCCAGACGAACACGCTCGTCTTCGACGACCTCGAGCGCTGGGCCGAGGTGAGCCAACGGAAGCCCCTCGAGTTCACGAAGCTCGACACGGCCGCCGCCCAGGACAAGCAGGTCGTGCTCGACCGGCTCGACAGCGTGCGCTTCGCGCCGAGCTTCGGCACTCCGGACGGCGGCGGCTCCCCGCTCGCCGACGTCGCGGGCTTCCTCCAGAGCCTGACGGGCGTGAACTTCATGCTCAGCCCGAAGGTCGTCTCTGAGCTCGACGAGGAGCAGAAGTCGATCAAGCTCCAGCTCCCCGAGCGCAGCGTCCGCAAGGTGCTCGACATCATCACGGAGACGCACGACAACCTGCGCTGGAAGGTCGAGGACGGCGTCGTCAAGTTCGTCACCAAGGACGAGCTCAAGGGCGGCCAGGTCCTCGCGACGTACGAAGTCCGCGACCTGATCCACCCGATCCCGGACTTCCCCTCGCGCGAGATGAACGTCGCGCCCTCGGGCGGCGTGCAGCTCGCCGAGGAGGAGAAGACCGAGCGCGAGGCGAACATCGTCACCGCCGACGCCCTCGAGACGCTGATCAAGAACAACGTCGCGCCCGGTTCGTGGGACGCGGATCCGCAGAACAGCCTGAAGATCACGCCCGCGGGCGAGATGGTCGTCCACCAGACGCCGGAAGTGCACGAGCAGATCAAGAAGCTGCTCGAGGACCTGCGCGAAGCGACTGGGATCATGGTCGACATCCAGGCGCGCTTCATCAAAGTCGAGGACAACTTCCTCGAGGACATCGGCGTCGACTTCCGCGGCCTCGGCCAGCCGGGCCTCGGCACGAACTCGTTCTTCAACGACTTCGGCGACCCGTCGACGCAGTCCGACCTCGGCCGCGAAATCGGCCAGGGCACCGACCTCGGCGCCTTCTACGACCACGGCTTCGACGGCGACATGCGCGCGCGCGTCGAGCAGCTGTACGACATCGGCCTCGGCGACCCGAACGTCATGCAGGGTTCGGGCGGTCTCTCGTTCCAGTGGACGTACCTGAACGACCTCCAGCTCGAGCTCATCCTGCGTGCGGTCAGCAAGTCCGAGCGCGTCGAGCTCGTCACGAGCCCGCGCATCACGGTCTACAACACGGCGCGCGGCAACCTCGCGGTCCTGAACCAGGTCGCCTACGTGCAGGACTTCAACGTCGAGATCGCGCAGGCCGCGTCGATCGCCGACCCGATCGTCAACGTGGTCCAGGACGGAGTCGTCCTCGACGTGCGGCCGGTCGTCTCGGCCGACCGCCGCTTCATCACGCTCGAGCTGCGTCCGACGATCGCCGCGCTCAAGCGCCCGATCCGCGAGGTGGTGACGACCCTCGGCAGCCAGAACTCGGTGACGATCCAGCTTCCCGAGGTCGAGATCCAGAAGGTCCGCACGTCGATCCCGATGCCCGACGGGGGCACGATCCTCCTCGGCGGGATGAAGGTCTCGGACAAGCAGGACCAGCGCTCCGGAGTGCCGATCCTGAACAAGATCCCGATCGTGTCGTTCTTCTTCGATCGGAAGGGACAGTACATCAGCAACCGCAAGCTCCTGATCCTGCTCAAGGCGAGCATCGTCATCACGAGCGAGCACGAGCCGACCGCCGCGCAGGTCCATCCGCCGGGCCGTTCCGCCTCGACCCCGACGAACAGCAATCCGTGAGGATCGACTCCATGCGCCGCAACGTCCCGTCCATCGAGATTCAGCCCAAGAACGGAGAGGTCCGCCCCGTGATCGCCAAGACGCACCAAGCCTGGGTCCCGTGCTTCCTGCTCGCGCTCGCCATCGGTCTCGCGGGCAGCTGCCGCTCGACCTCGAAGCCTTCCGGCGAGGAAGCGACACCCGCCGGCGAGAGCCAGCCGCCGCAGGGCGCGCCCGCCGCCGGCGCCGAGCCCGGACTCGCGCAGGACGCGGAGCACGCGTCGCTCGGCGAGCAGCGCAAGGCGTTCCTCGTGCAGCAGCACATCGAGGCCGCCAAGGCGATGCTCAAGGACCTCCGCCTCGACGACGCGGCGCGGGAGGCCGGGATCGCCCTGGAGCTCGAACCCGACTCCCTCGAGGCGAAGAACCTGCGCGCGCAGGCGCTGGCGCTCAAGGGCGAGTCGATCGCGCAGCAGAAGACGCTGGCCGAGGACATGACCGAGCGCCAGGCGCTGCGCGTCCAGCAGATGCGCGCGGAAGCGCAGGACTCGCTGCGCAAGGCGAAGCTCTCGATCGCGCGTTCCGACTACACCGGGGCGATCGCGGAGCTCGAGATCGCGAACAACCTCGTCAAGTACGCCCCCTTCTCGATCGACTGGCAGGGACTCGACGTCGAGGTGAAGACGCTGCTCGAGAGCGCCAAGGCCTCGCGCGCCGCCGCCGAGCAGGCCGCCGAGGACCAGAAGCAGCGCAAGGCCTACGAGGCGATCCAGGCCGAGGAGCAGGCCGCGCGCGACCGCAAGGCCGCGCTCGTCGCCGGCGCACTCGACCGCGCGATCTCCGCGTTCCGCGCGGGCGACTATGAGGACGCCGAGGCGCTCGCGAAGCAGGCGCTCGCGAAGGACCCGCACAACTCGCAAGCGGTCGAGATCCGCGACGCGGCGTTCCGCGCCGGCCGCACGAAGGTCCGCGACGAGTACGTCGAGCGCAAGAACGAGCAGTTCCTGCGCTGGCAGGAGACCATCAAGGAGATGCAGATCCCCTACGTCGGCGTGATCACCGAGCCCGACGCGGATCAGTGGAACCAGATCACGGCGCTGCGCGCGAAGCGACGCGGCCTCGACCTCTCGCAGAAGGTGCCGGAGTCCGAGAAGGCCCTGCGCGACCAGCTGCACACGACGACGCTCCAGATGCCCGAGGTGAAGGACCAGGAGAGCCTGACCAAGGTCATGGACATCGTGAAGACGATCACGGGACTCCCGATCGTCGTCGACCCGGCGGCGGAAGCGGCCGCGTCCACGGGCGGAGTCGTCTTCAACTTCAACTTCGAGAACAAGCTGACCGCCGAGCAGGCGCTCAACCTGATCACGAAGATGGTCGGCGACTCGGTGACGTGGACCATCCGCCACGACGTCGTCCTCGTCACGACGAAGGAGAAGGCGCGCGGCAAGCCGATCATCATCAACCACGACGTCCAGGACATCGTGTTCGGCCTGACGGACTTCCTCGGGCCACGCATCGACCAGCTGCGCCTCCTCGACAAGATGCAGGACGAGGACGGCGGCGGTCCGTTCGGCGCCGTGCTCGAGAAGAAGAAGATGATCGAGCCCGCGGACCTCGCGACGCTGATCCAGGAGAACGTCGCGGTCGGCACGTGGCAGGACGAAGGCGTCTCGATCGACGTGCACGAGGGCTACATCCTGATCGACCACGTGCCGGAGGTTCAGGAGCAGGTGCGGCAGTTCCTCGAGGACCTGCGCCGCTTCGGGAGCTCGCTCGTCACGATCGAGTCGAAGTTCATGACGGTCGGCTCGAACTGGCTGCAGGAGATCGGCGTCGACCTCCGCGGCCTCGACAACCAGGCGGTCAACGACGTCACGAACGGCCTCGAGGACATGGCCAGCCGCGGTCTCGACAACGGGGGGACGGGAACCTCGGGCAGCAACGCCAGCGGCCACCCCTCGGCCGGCGTGTTCTACGACGACGGCGGCGACGGCGATTTCCGCGCGACGACGCAGAACTTCTTCGGCTCGCCTCTCGGGGCCGCCCTCTCGAACATCGGCGGGATGACCTTCCAGCTCACGTCGCTGTCCGCGCTGAACCTCTCGGCGATCCTGCGCGCGGTGGAGAAGAGCTCGACCTTCGAGCTCGTCAACGACCAGGTGCTCTCCGTGCACAACACGCAGCGCGCGTACGTGCAGGTGATCAACCAGCGCGCGTACATCCAGGACTTCGACGTCGAAGTGGCCCAGTTCCAGGCGGTCGCCGACCCGCAAGTGAACGTCCTCCACGAAGGCGTCGTGCTCGACGTGCGGCCGACGATCCACACCGACCGCAGGACGCTCACGCTCGAGATCCAGCCGACCGTGGCGAAGATCGTGGCGCTGCGCGACTTCAGCTCGACCCTCGGCGGCAATACGTCGCCGGTGACCTTCCAGCTCCCCGAGCTCCAGGTCCAGAGCGTGTTCACGACGGCGACGATCCCGGACGGCGGCTCGCTGCTCCTCGGCGGACTCTCGAACGTCCGCAACATCGAGCGCCGCGCCGAGGTGCCGTGGTTCGCGAAGATCCCGATCGTGGGATTCTTCTTCAAGCAAGAGGGCTACGACGACGAGAACAAGTCGCTGCTCATCCTGATCCGCGCCCGCATCACGGACGTGCGCGACGAGCTGAAGAAGCTGGAACGGCAGTAGTACCGAACCAGGTACGTTTTCTCGCACTTCGCGAGCCTCACGGCGCGCGCCGCGGCTCGGCGCGAAGTGCGAGAAAACGTACCTGGTTCCGTATACTCGAAGGCGTGAGCCGGCTGCGAGCGGTCCTCTTCGACATCGACGACACGCTGTTCTCGACCAGCGAGTTCGCCAGGAAGGCGCGGACGAACGCGGTGCGCGCGATGATCGGCGCGGGGCTCGATCTGCCGGAGGAGGTCGTGCGGCACGAGCTCGACGAGGTGCTCCTCGAGTTCAGCTCGAACTACGAGCATCACTACGAGCGCCTCCTCCAGCGCCTGCCCCCCGAGGCCACGCGGCGGGTGAACCCGGCGCTCATCGTCGCCGCGGGCGTCGCCGCCTACCACGACACGAAGTTCCGCGAGCTCGCGGCCTTTCCCGACGTCGTCCCCTTCCTGTCGGGGCTCGCGCGCGCGGGCCTGCGCGTCGGCGTGATCACGCACGGATTGACCGTGAAGCAGGCCGAGAAGCTCGTCCGCCTCGGACTCGTGCCCTTCCTCGACCCGAAGGCGATCTTCATCTCCGACCAGATCGGGATCAGCAAGCCGAACCCGAAGCTCTACTCCGCGGCGCTGCGCGAGCTCGGCCTGAAGCCCGACGAGGTGATGTACGTCGGCGACAATCCCGAGCACGATGTCGCTCCGCCGAAGTCGGTCGGCATGGTGACGGTCTGGGCGCGGCGCGGCGCGAAGCGCGGCTGCGAGAAGAGCGCGATCGCCGCGGATCACGTCGTCGACGACTTCCGCGAGCTCGCGAAGATCCTGCGCGAGCGCTACGCCGTCCCGCTGGACGACGTCGCGTAGAGGCGCGGTGAGGCGGCGAGCAGCGCGCGCGTCACCGGGTGCGCGGCCCCCTCGAAGATCTCGTCCGCGGTCCCGGTCTCTACGATCCTGCCCGCCTGCATCACCGCCACCCGATCGGCGACGTAGCGCACGACGGAGAGATCGTGCGCGATGAAGAGGTAGGAGAGGCCGAACTCGGCCTGCAGATCGAGCAGCAGGTTCAAGACCTGCACCTGCACGGAGACGTCCAGCGCGCTCACCGGCTCGTCGAGCACGACGAACGTCGGGCCGACCGCCAGCGCCCGGGCGATCGCGACGCGCTGCTGTTCGCCGCCCGAGAGCTCGTGCGGGAAGCGTGCGCGGAGCGCCGGCGCGAGCCCGACTCGAGACAGGAGATCGACGACGCGCTCTTCGACCGCGAGACCGCGAGCGAGCCCGTGGACGCGGATGCCCTCGGCGACCGCTTCTCCAGCGGTCCTTCGCGGGTCGAGACTCGCGAGCGGATCCTGGAACACGATCTGGAGCTCGCGCCGCAGCGGCCGCAGCTCGCGCTCGCTGCGCGCGAAGAGCTCGATCGGCTCCGCCGACGCGTCGCGCCGGTAGCGGACGCTGCCGCGGCTCGCCTCGAGGAGTCGCAGCACCATCCTGCCGGTCGTCGTCTTCCCGCTCCCCGACTCCCCCACCAGCGCGAGCGTCTCGCCCGCGCCGACCTCGAACGACACGCCGTCGACGGCCTTCGTGCCGTCCGCGAACTGCTTCGCGAGGTCCGCGACCTCGATCCGTGCGGGGCCGGCCTTCACGACGGAGACCTCGGCGGGACGACGGGCGCGGCGAGCAGCGCCGGGGCCTCCTCGTCGAAATGGCACGCGACGGAGCGCGGTCCCCCCGAGCGCGCGCCGACGGCAATCGGAAGCAGCGGCGGAGCCTGGTCGGCGCACCGCCCGCGCGCGAGCGGGCAGCGGTCGCGGAACGCGCAGCCGGACGGCCGCTCCGACGGATTCGGGACGTGGCCGGGGATCGACGCGAGCCGGCGGTCTCCTCGCGCAAGTGAGGGATGCGACCGCAGCAGCATCGCCGTGTACGGATGGCGCGGCTCGGCGAAGAGGTCCGCGACCGACGCGCTCTCGACGATCCGACCGGCGTACATCATTTCCGCGCGGTCCGCGTTCTCGGCGACGACGGCGAGATCGTGCGTGATCAGGAGGATCCCCATGCCGATCTCCGCCCGCAGGGACCGGAAGAGCTCGAGGATCCCGGCCTGGACCGTCGTGTCGAGCGCGGAGGTCGGTTCGTCGGCGACGAGCAGGCTCGGCCGCTTCGCGATCGCGACCGCGATCATCGCGCGCTGGCGCATGCCGCCCGACAGGCGGTGCGGGTAGGCGCGCGCCACGCGCTCCGGGTCGGGGAGTCCCACGCGCGCGAGCAGCTCGACCGCGCGCTTCCTCCTCGCGATCCAGGAGAGTCCGGGCGTTCCCCGCAACGCTTCACGAACGTGGCGTCCGATCGTGTGCACGGGATCCAGGGACGCGAGCGGGTCCTGGAAGACGACGCCGATCTCCGCGCCGAGCACGGCGCGCATCTCGCGCTCGTCGAGACGCACGAGATCGCGTCCGCGGAACCGCGCTTCGCCGGCTTCGACCCGGCCGCCGCGCGGGAGGAGCGAGAGCACGGAAAGCGCCACCGTCGTCTTCCCCGAGCCCGATTCGCCCACCAGCGCCACGGTCTCGCCGGGATGGACGCGGAAGCTCGCCGCGTCGACGGCGAGCACGCTGCCGCCGCGTCCTTCGTACCGCGTCGACAACTTGGCGACGTCGAGCAGCACCTCGCGCCGCGCACCCGCTTCGAAACGGCTCATCGCGCGCCCTCCGGCCGGCTGGCGAGACGCGGATCGAGCGCCTCGCGCACGGCTTCGCCGACCAGGTTGTAGCCGGCGACCGACACGAGGATTGCGAGGCCCGGGAAGAGTTGCAGCCACCAGTGTCCGGCGTGGTGGGACTCGCTCGCGAGCGAGCCCCACGACGGGATCGGCACCTGGACGCCGAAACCGAGGTAGGAGAGCGCCGCCTCGACGAGCGCGCCTCCGCCGACGGCGAAGAAGGCCGCGACGATCGCCGGTCCGAGGGCGTTCGGAAGCACGTGAGCGACCAGCGCGCGCAGTGGCGACGCACCGAGAGCGCGCGCGGCGACGACGAAGTCCGCATCGCGCAACCGCAGCACTTCCGCGCGGACGAGGCGCGCGACCGAGGGCCATCCGACGAGCGCGATCACGAACGCGATCGAGACCGCCGGCGGGAGGACGCGCGGATCGGCGCTCGCGAGGACGAGCAGCACGAGGAAGAACGCCGGGAAGCACAGCACGACTTCGATCCCGCGCGAGAGGAGGAGGTCGATCCATCCGCCAAAGTATCCCGCCGCGGCGCCGACGAGGACGCCGAGCGCGAACAGGGCGGCCGCGGAGAGGAGGCCGACCGCCAGGCTGACGCGCGCGCCGTACACGAGGCGCGCGAGCACGTCGCGGCCCAGGGAATCCGCGCCGAGCGGGTGCCTCCACGGCGAGTTGCGCGCGGGCTCCCCGGCGCGGACCGGAACGGGCGAAGGCGCCGGCACGACGCCCGTCACCGGATCGGGGACCGGCGCGCGCGGTCCGCGGACGTAGGCGCCTGCGTCGGAGATCTCGGCGGAATCGAGCCACGTCGGAGGCCGGTACGACTCGGCCAAGTTCGTCTCGGCGAACCCGAAAGCGATCGGAGGGAAGACGGCGCTCTGCGCCTCGAATTCCCCCGCGGCGATCCGCTCCTTCCAGTCGGAAGGCGCGAGCGTCGCTCTCCCCGGGGCGGCGCCGAACACGAGCGCGACGAGGAGCGCGACCCCGAGGATCCACCGACGGCGTCCGAAGAGCAGCGCGGCGAGCGTCAGGAACCACAGGAGGATCAGGAAGACGTCGAGCCGCGACAAGGACTCGAACAGCGGCCAACGCCCGCCGCCTGCACCGGATGCGTCGCGCACGAAGTACGGGCGGTCGTTGGCGATGAGCGGCGCGAGGACCGCGAGCGAGTAGAAGAACAAGAGGAGGAGCGCGGCCGCGCGCGCCACGGGGCGCGCACGGATCGACGCGGCGACACGCGCGAGCACGCGGCCGTCAGCCATGGCGAATCCGCGGATCGGCGATCGCGTACGCGAGATCGGCGAGCAGGATGGCGGCGAACGTGATCCAGGCTGACACGGTCGTCGTCGCGAGGACGATGTTCAGGTCGCGCGCGAGCAGACCCTCGTAGGCATACCGCCCCATCCCGGGGAGCGCGAAGACCGTCTCGACGATGATCGAGCCCCCGATCGCCGCCGGAAGGATCGAGGCGGCCAGCGTGATCAGCGGCAGCAGCGAGTTCCGCAGCGCGTGGCCGCGCACGACCGCGCCCTCGGGCAGGCCGCGGGCGCGCGCCGCGCGCACGTAGCCGGACTCGAGCGCTTCGACCATCTCGCCCTTCACCTGGCGCGAGAGGTACGCGAGCGTCGGCAGCGTGAGCGTCGCGACCGGGAGGATCGCGTGCCGCGCGAGGTCGAGGAAACGATCCGCCGGGGCGAGCGCGGTCGCGTCCTGGTCGTGGAGGCCCACGACCGGGAGCCAGCCGAGCCCCGCCGCGCCGAACACGAGCACGAGCATGAGTCCGAGCCAGAACGTCGGCGTCGCGTGGAGGGCGTACAGCATGAACGCGGTCGCGCGCTCGAGGAACGATCCGCGCCGCGTCGCCGACAGGACGCCGATCGGGATCGCGATCGCGAAGGCGAGCAGCATCGAGACGAGCGCGAGCGGCACGGTGACCTCGAGGCGTCGCGCGATCTCCTCGGCGACCGGCACCGTCGGCCGGCCGTACTCGTTGCCGAAGTCGAAGGCGAGGAGCCCGTGCCAGGGATGCGCGCCGCTCCCTCCGAAGCGCGGATGCCCGCGCGGCGAGAGGTCCCACGGACCGAGGAAGTGCAGGTACTGCTTCCAGAGCGGCGCGTCGAGCAGGTGCTCGGCGCGGAACTGCGCGCGTTGCGCGGCGGCGCCGAGGCTCGGGTCCGCGCTCTCCGGCGCGGACGAGACCATCAGAGCGGCATCCCCGGGCGTCGCGCGCGCCGCGGCGAACACCAGCAGCGTGATCCCGAGGAAGGTCGGGATCATCCACGCGATCCGCCGGGTGAGGTAGCGCAGCACGAGCGACGCGGCTACTTGGCGTTCTCGCCCGACCGAAGGGCGAGCGTCGCCCGCGTCCCGGGAGTCCCCTCGGGGTAGTACCAGCGCCGGACCACGTAGTTCGGCTTGACCGGGACGCTCTGGAAGCCGCGGATCTTCTTGTTCATCGCGAACTTGCGCGGGGGGTTGTAGCCGAAGAGGTACGGCTGCAGCTCGTAGATCTTCCGGTGCAGCTCGCGCCACGTCGCCGCACGCTTCGTCGCGTCGAGCTCGCGCTGCCCGCGCTCGATGAGCGCGTCGACCGCGGGATCGGCGAGACCGACGAAGTTGGAGCTCCCGGACTCCTTCGCGGCACCCCGTGAGTGCCAGATCTGCTCGGGATCGTTCTCGAGGGCCGGGGACCAGGCCAGGACGTACGCGTCGAAGTCGCGCGCTTGTCGGCGGTCGAGCATCGCGCCGAACTCGAGCGGTGTCACGTCGAGGCGTGCGCCGACGCGCGCGAGGTTCTCCTGGAACTTCGCGCCGAACGCGAGCGCAGGCTTGTTCTGCGGCTGGACGAGGAGCTGGATCGCGAGCGGCGTCCCGTCCTTGTCGCGGACGCCGTCGCCGTCGTGATCCGTCCACCCGGCCTCGTCGAGCAGGGCTTTCGCGCGTGTCGGATCGAACGCGAGCGGCGCGAGCTCCCGGTCGTAGCCCTGCGCGTAGACGCTGCCCGAGCCGGTGACCTGGACGGCGAGCCCCTTGTAGAAGGTGCGCTTGAATTCGTCGAAGTCGAAGAGCATCGCGAGAGCGCGGCGCACGCGCACGTCCGCGAGCTGCGGCCGATGGAGGTTCCAGCCGACGTACCAGTAGTCGGCCGTGTAGAAATAGCCCTTGTAGAGACGATCCGTGAACGCGGAGGCTTGGGTCGACGCTCCGAAGTAGTCGTCGGCCGTCATGCCGGGAAAGAAGTCGAGCTCGCCGTTGAGCGCCGCCTGGAACGCGGCTTCGGCGTCGGGGATCACGCGCCACCGGATCTCGTCGAAGTAGCCGGCGTTCTTCGGATCGAAATAGCCGTCGAAGCGCACCGCCTCGAGACCGTCGGCGGTCCAGCGCGCGAGCTTGTACGGCCCGAGCCCGACCCAGTCGCGGTTGCGCGGGTTGTGGTTCACGTACTCGGCTTCCATCTCGTCGGTCGGCTTCCAGGCCGGATCGGCGGCGCGCTTCTTCTGTCCTTCGACGTTGTCGGGATCCGCGAGGTCGTACAAGTGCGCGGGGAGGATGCACATGTCCCCCAGCGTGTCGAGCGCGTTGCAGTACTGGTGACCGAACGTGAATCGCACCGTCAGGAAGTCGATGACGTCGACTTTGACGATCTTCTGGAAGCGCGCGCGCATCTCGCCGCAGTCGACGCCCGGGTTCGAGTAGATCCGCCACGAGAACGCGACGTCGTGCGCGTCGAACGGGTGGCCGTCGTGCCACTTGACGCCCGGGCGCAGGCGGAACGTCACGACGGACCCGCGCTCGATGCTCTCGATGTCCGTCTTCTTGAACTCGGGGCTGTCGGTCGTGATGTAGCCCGGTTGCTGATCGATGCGGATCGTCGCGCCGCGGTCGATGACCGTCCCGACGAGGTACTCGTCGAGCGGGACCTTCGTGCCGGGCTTCGGAACGACCCGGTCCTGGACGTCGAACCGGAGCGCGAGATCGGGTCGCCACTCGGTCGTCTCCCAGTCCCGCAGGAGCAGCGTCTCGTGGAGCTCGTACAGGATCCGGCGCGTCAATCCGCTGTTGTCGATCGTCGCGCACAGGCTCTTCGGCATCAAATCGGCGTGGAGGACGACACGGCCTCCGTACGCCGGGTTCGGGAGCGGCGGCAGCGCGCCGTCCTTCCCGGGCCGGCGCTCGGGATGGAAGGCGTCGACCGCGAGGAGGCCCGGGCCGAGCGCCGGGTCCTGCGCGCGTACCGCGACCGCCGGCGCCGCGGCGGACACGGCCGACCCCGCGAGCGCTCCGCGGACGCACCACGCGAGGCCCGCCCCCACGCCGAGCGCGGCGAAGGAGAGACCGAGGAGGGAGCGCAGGCGGAGCATGACGAGCGAGGACCGTGCCGCGGACTAGCCGACTCCGGTGGAGGGTCTACCGGGATTCGGCGCGACGCGGCTCGCGTGAGCTTGCTCGGGCTCGCAGCCAGGGTCAAGGCGGCGCGGCGCGCGTGCGCCTTGTCGCGGAGTTCCGTCCGGCTATCTTGGCGCCCATGTCCGCCGCGGGTCGTTCGCGCACCCTCCGGCGCATCGTCTTCCTCTCCGGCCCCGGCCTCCTCGTCGCGGCGACGCTCGCGTTCGGGCGCGGAGCGCGGCTCCCGCGGGCGGACTGCGCGTTCGTCAACGGCGCGGAGCCCGCGACGCTCGATCCCGCGGTGATCACGGCGATCCCGGAGGGACGCATCGTACGGGCGCTGTTCGAGGGCCTCGTCGTGCGCGACCCGCGGACGCTCGAGCCCCGCCCCGGGATGGCGGAGAGCTGGGACGAGGCACCCGACGGACTCGCGTGGACGTTCCACCTGCGCCGGGGCGCGCACTGGACGAACGGCGATCCGGTCACGGCGGACGACTTCGCGTTCAGCTTCGAGCGCCTCCTCGATCCGCGGACGGGCGCCGCGTACGCGTCGCAGCTCTTCTGCGTCTCCGGCGCGCGCGGCTTCGCGACCGACGTCGACGAACGAGGCGCGCCCCGGCGGAGCTTCGAGACCGTGCGGATCCGGGCGCGCGCCGACGCGCTCGAGATCCGCCTCGACCGGCCCGTTCCACGGTTCCTCGACCTGCTCGCCTGCCCGCAGTTCTCCCCGGTGAACCGCCGCTGCCTCGAGGAATCGCGCGCGCGCGACGCGGACACGGCCGAGATCGGCTGGCTCCGTCCCGATCACCTCGTCACGAACGGCCCGTTCCGCCTCCTCGAGCGCCGGCCGAACGACCGGATCCGCCTGGCGAAGAACCACGGGTACTGGGATGCCGACCACGTCGCGTTCGAGACGATCGACGCGCTCGCCGCGGAGCACCTCTCGACGATCGTGAACCTCTATCTCACCGGCGAGGTCGCCTGGATCGATCAGCAGCCCGCGGACCTCGCGGTGCGCCTCGCACGGCGCGAGGACTTCCACTCGGCGCCGTACCTCGGCACGTACTTCTACCGCGTCAACGTCGCGCGCCCGCCGTTCGACGATCCGCGTGTGCGGCGCGCGCTCGCGCTCGCGATCGACCGCTCGGCGATCGTGCGACGGGTCACGCGCGCGGGCGAGCAGCCGCTGTACGCCTGCGTGCCGCCCGCGATGCCGGCCTGGAGCGGCGCGTCGATGGAGCACGCCGCGACGTTCGAGGAGGATCTCGTCGAGGCGCGGCGTCTGCTCGCGGAAGCCGGGTACGGCCCCGGCGGGCGCGTCCTGCGCCCGATCTCGATCCAGTACAACACGCGCGAGAGCCACAAGGACGTCGCGGAGGTGATCGCCGACTCGTGGTCGAGGAACCTCGGGATCCGCGCGCGCCTCGAGAACCAGGAGTGGCGCGTGTTCCTCGACACGCAACGGAGGATGGACTACGACGTCTCGCGTTCGTCCTGGATCGCCGACACCGCCGACCCGTACGGGTTCCTCGAGATCTTCACGACCAGGAACGACAACAACCGCACCGGCTGGAGCGATCCGCGCTACGACGAATGGATCGCGCGCGCGGCCCGCGCGGTCGAGCCTGAGCGCTCGGAAGCCCTGCTCGAGGCCGAGCGCATGCTCCTCGCGGAGCTCCCGATCCTTCCGATATACGGGTACGCGACGAAGAACCTCGTCGACCCGCGCCTCGGCGGCTTCTTCGAGAACCCGCTCGACGAGCACACGCCGAAGGCCTGGTACTGGAAGGACCGTTGATCCGCTTCCTCGCCCGCCGGCTCGTCTGGTTCGCGGCGACGCTCCTCGCGGTCGTCACGCTCTCGTTCTTCCTGATGCGCGCCGTGCGCGGCGGGCCGTTCGACGCCGAACGGCGCCTCGATCCGACGATCGAGCGCAATCTGCGCGCGCGCTACCACCTCGACTGGCCGCTGTGGAAGCAGCTCGCCGCCTACCTCGGGCCCATCAACCTCGACGCGCACGGAGCGCGCGCCGTCGGCGGCGACGGGACGCGCGTGTTCGCGGGCGTTCTCGCGGGCGACTTCGGGCCCTCGCTCGCGTACCGCGACCAGACCGTCGGCGACCTGCTGCGCGAGTCGCTGCCGATCTCGCTCGCGCTCGGGTCGCTGGCGCTGCTCGGCGCCGTCGCCGTCGGACTCGCCGCGGGAGTCGTGTCGGCGGTGCGACGCGGGACTCCGCTCGACGCCGTGCTGCGCGTCGTCGCGACGGTCTTCCTCGCGCTGCCGAGCTTCGTCGTCGCCAGCGTGCTCGTCATCCTCCTCGCGTTCGCGTGGCCGCTGTTCCCCGTCGCCGGGTTCGGGACGTGGCGGCACCTCGTGCTCCCTGCGCTCGCGCTCGGCGCGCCGATCGCCGCGAACGTCGCGCGTCTCGCGCGCACGGGGATGCTCGAGACGCTCGGCCAGGACTTCGTGCGCACCGCGCGAGCGAAAGGACTGCCCGAGCGCATCGTGATCCTCCGGCACGCGCTGCCGGGCGCGCTCCTCCCGGTCGCGAGCTACCTCGGCCCCGCCGCCGCGGGCGTGCTCACGGGGAGCCTCGTCGTCGAGCGCATCTTCGCGATCCCCGGCGCCGGCTCGCACTTCGTGAACAGCGCGCTGAACCGCGACTACACGCTCGCGATGGGCGTCACGATCGTCTACTGCGCGATCGTCTACGCGCTGAACACGCTCGTCGACGTCTTCCACCGGCTCCTCGATCCGCGCGTGGCGGCGGAGGGCGCGTGATCGGGACCGGCGTGTGGGAGCGGCTCCGCGCGCACCGCGCGTCGTGGTGGTGCATCCTCTTCCTCGGCGCGGTCGCGATCGCGAGCCTCGCGGCGCCTCTGCTGCCGCTTCCGTCGCCCTCGGCGCTCGCGCTGCAGGACGAGCCCGCCCCGCCGGTGCCGCCCTGGCGCGAGCTCGTGCGCCACGGATTCCGTCCGGAGTTTGCGGACCTCTCGTGGACCGACGCGCGGCTCACCGAGCTGCGCGGGCGCGTCTTCGGCGACCTCCAGACCGCGCCGTGGCTCGGGACGGACGCGAAAGGCCGCGATCTCCTCGCGCGCGTCGTCTTCGGGAGCCGCACGTCGATCCTGGCGGCGCTCGCGGCGACGCTCGCGAGCCTCGCGATCGGCGTCCTCTTCGGCGCCGTCGCCGGCCTCGCCGGGCCGCGCGTCGACAACCTGATGATGCGCACCGTCGACGCGCTCCAGTCCCTGCCGTTCGTCTTCCTCGTCATCTTCGTGATCGGCATCGTGAACGCGTACCGCGCGGAGCTCTCCGATCGGTTCGGCATCGACCGCGAGACGGTCTTCTACCTCGTGATCGGCGCGGTCTCGTGGCTCACGATGGCGCGCGTCGTGCGCGGACAGGTGCTCGTGCTGCGCAACGCGGCGTTCGTCGAGGCGGCGCGCGTCGCCGGCGCGTCGCCGGCGCGCATCCTCGCGCGGCACGTGCTCCCGAACGTGCTTCCGGTCGTCGTCGTGACGCTGACGCTCACGATCCCGACGGTGATGCTCACCGAGGCGTTCCTCTCGTTCCTCGGTCTCGGCATCGAGCCGCCGAAGATGAGCTGGGGCATCCTGGCCGCCGACGGCATCGAGGCGATCAATCCGATCCGCATCGCGTGGTGGCTCGTCGCCGCGCCCGCGGTCGCGATGGGATCGGTCCTGTTCGCGTTGAACGTGCTCGGCGACGGCCTGCGCGACGCGCTCGACCCGCGGACGCGGAGGAGCTGACCGATGGCCCTCCTCGAAGTCCGCGGGCTGTCGGTGCGGTACGGGACGGAGACCGTGGCCGTCGAGAGCGCGTCCTTCGACGTCGAGGCGGGAGAGACGCTCGCGGTCGTCGGCGAGTCGGGCTCCGGGAAGTCGACCCTCGCTCTCGCTGTCGCCGGCCTTCTGCCGCGTCCGCCCGCGATCGTCGACGCGGAGGTCCTGCGCTTCTCCGGGCTCGATCTCGCGCGCGCGTCCGCGGCCGAGATGCGGGCGCTGCGGGGGAAGGATCTCGCGATGGTGTTCCAGGACCCGGCGACGTCGCTGTGCCCGTGGCTCACGATCGGCGAGCAGGTCGGCGAGGTGCTCGAGGTCCACCGCGGCGCCTCCGTCCGCGAAGCGCGCCGCGCGGCGACCGCGGCGCTCGCGGACGTCGGGATCGCGGATCCGGAGCCGCGGCTCGACGCGTTCCCGCACGAGCTCTCCGGCGGCATGCGCCAGCGCGTCACGATCGCGATGGCGCTGCTCCTCTCGCCGCGCCTCCTGCTCGCCGACGAGCCGACGAGCGCGCTCGACGCGACGGTCCAGCTCGGGATCCTCGAGCTGTTCGCGGAGCTCCAGCGGCGGCACGGGACCGCGATCCTCCTCGTCACCCACTCGCTCGGCGTCGTCGCCGCGGCTGCGGATCGCGCGCTCGTGCTGCATCACGGACGGATCGTCGAGAGCGCGACCGTCTCCGAGCTCTTCCGCGCGCCGCGGCACGACTACACGAAGGAGCTCCTCGCGAGCGCGCCGGGCCGATGAGCGCTCTCCTCGAGATCCGCGACTTGACGAAGCGCTTCGCGACGCGCGACGGGATCCTGCACGCGGTCGAAGGCGTGTCCCTCGACCTCGAACACGGCGGAGCGCTCGGCCTCGTCGGCGAGTCGGGCAGCGGGAAGACGACCGTCGCGCGCTGCGTCGCGGGTCTCGAGCGCGCGACCGCCGGCTCGATGCGTCTCGCCGGGACGGAGCTCGCGGGCCTCTCTGCGCGCGGCTGGCTCCCCCACCGCCGACGGATCCAGATGGTGTTCCAGGATCCCGGCGGCTCGCTCGACCCGCGCCAGCGGATCCACGCGATCGTCGAGGAGCCGCTCGCGATCCACCGCGTCGGCTCGCGCGCGGAGCGGATGCGGCGCGCGGGCGAGCTGCTCGAATCCGTCGGGCTCGACGCGCGCCACGCCGGGCGTCTCCCGCACGAGCTCTCCGGGGGCGAGCGCCAGCGCGTCGCGATCGCGCGCGCGATCGCGCTCGAGCCCGAGATCCTCGTCTGCGACGAGCCGACGAGCGCGCTCGACGTCCGCGTCCAGGCGCAGATCCTCCGTCTGCTCCGCGACCTCCAGGCGCAGCGCGGTCTCGCGCTCCTCTTCATCTCCCACGATCTCGCCGTCGTGCGGGAGGTGTGCAGCGACGTCGCGGTCCTCTACCTCGGCCGCGTCGTCGAGCGCGGACCGGCCTCCGCGCTCCTCGCCGCGCCGCGGCATCCGTACACCCGCGCGCTCGCCGCGGCGGCTCTCGTCCCCGATCCGGAGGTCGAGCGCGCGCGACGGCGCGAGGCCCTCGCGGGAGATCCTCCGTCGCCGCTGCATCCGCCGAGCGGGTGCGCCTTCCATCCGCGCTGCCCCGAACGGCACCGCGTGCCGCGCGATCGCTGCCGGCTCGAGCTCCCGGTGCTCGAACCGCGCTCGGCCGACGCGCGGGAGGCTCTCCGGCTCGACGCCTGTCACCTCGAGCGCGAGGGTTCGACCCGGAGCGCGCGCGGCGGCGGGCCGTAGGATACGCTGTGGCCCGATGACGAACGGAACTTCCCTCCGACCGCACCGCGCGAATCTCATCCTGGTCCTCGGGATCCTCGGCGTCCTGTGCACGTGCCTGCCGCTCGGCATCGTCGCCTGGGTGATCGGTCACCAGGAGCTCAAGGACATGGACGCCGGGCTCGTCGATCCCGCGGGACGCGGCGCCGTGCAGGCCGGAAAGATCCTCGGCATCATCAGCGTCGCGCTGTGGTCACTCGGCGCCCTCGTCGGACTGGGCTTCGTCGTGTTCGCCGTGCTCACCGGCGCTCACCTCGACTAGGGAGATCCGCCCCGCTCGCCCGGCGATGATCCGCGCAGAGAACGTCACGCGGCGGTACGGAAGCGCGCTCGCAGTCGCATCCGTCAACTTCTCGATCGCTCCGGGCGAGATCGTCGGGCTTCTCGGCGCGAACGGCGCCGGCAAGTCGACGCTCCTGCGGATGCTCGCGACCTACCTCGCGCCCGACGCCGGCCGCATCCTCGTCTGCGGGCACGACGCGGCGCGCGAGCCGGTCTGGATCCGCAGGAAGATCGGGTACCTCGCCGAGCACAACGCGCTGTTCGACGCGATGCGCGTCCCGGAGTTCCTCGAGTTCGTCGCGCGCGTGCGCGGCCTCGACGGCGCGCTCGGAGAAGAGCGGCGCGCGTACGTCGTCGAGCGCTGCGGGATCGCGGACGTCCTCCAGAAGAGGATCCGCGAGTGCTCGAAGGGCTTCCGGCAGCGCATCGGCCTCGCCGCGGCGCTGCTGCACGATCCGCCGGTGCTCCTGCTCGACGAGCCGACGCACGGACTCGATCCGCTCCAGGTCGCCGCGTTCCGCGACCTCGTCCGCGAGCTCCGCGCCGGACACGCGATCCTCCTCTCGAGCCACGTGCTCGCCGAGGTCGCCGCGGTCGCGACGCGCCTGATCGTGCTCCACGAGGGGCGCGTCGTGCTCGACGAGCGCGTCCAGCCGCTCGCCGCGCGCGCGCGCGAGCAGGGCTGCTCCCTCGAAGACCTCGTGCTCGCCGCCGTGGCGCAGACGCGTGCCTCGTGAGCGGTTCACCTCCGATCCCGTCCGAGGTCCCCTACTTCCACGGCATCCGCCTCGTGATCGGCCGCGAGCTCGCGGCGTGGTTCGACGGCGCGGTCGCCGCGGTCGCCCTGGTCGTGTCCCTCCTCGCCGTCGGCGCGATGTTCGTCCAGGAGTTCTTCGCGGCCCAGAGGCTCGACATGGCGCCGTTCTTCGATCGGCTGCCGCTCGTCCTCGTGCTGTTCGCGCCCGCGATCGCGATGCGCGCGTGGGCCGAGGACCGGAAACAGCGGACGTTCGAGCTGTGGATGACGCTCCCGCTCGAGCCGGCGCAGATCGTCGCGGGGAAGTACTTCGCGTCGCTCGCGCTGTACGGCGTGTTCCTCGCGGGCACGCTGCCGATCCCGCTGATGCTCGTCGCGCTCGGCCGGCCCGATCCCGGCCCGATCGTCTCCGGCTACGTCGGCGCGGCGCTGCTCGGCGCGCTGTTCCTCGCGATCGGGCAGCTCCTCTCGAGCCTGACGGCGGACCAGATCGTCGCGTTCCTCGCCAGCGCCTTCGCGTGCGCCTGCCTCGTCGCGACCGGCGAGCCGCGCGTCGTCGACGCGCTCGACGGGCTCTTCCCCCGCGTCGCGCCGGGGACGCTGCTCTCCGACTGGGTGTCCGCGCTCCCGCGCTACGAGGCGTTCACGCGCGGAGTCGTCGGGGTCTCCGGTCTCGTCTACTTCGCCGGAGCTTCCGCGCTCGTGCTCGCGTGGAGCGCCGCGGTCGTCGAGAGACGACGATCGTGAGCGCGCGGGCGTCGCGCGCGGTCGCCGCATGCGCCTTGGGAGCGCTGTCCCTCCTCGCGCTCCTCGCCTTCGTCCACGTCGCCGGCCGCGCCCGGCTCGGCGCCGTCGATCTCTCGCGCGCTCCGGTCGCCGACGTCGGCCCCGCGCTCGCGGCGAAGCTCGCACGCCTCGACTCGGACCTCCTCTTCACGTACGCGGTCTCCTCCGAGGCGTCGATGCCGCGCGAGCTCCGCGGCGTCGCCGACACCGTCGTCCGCCTGCTCCGCTCGATCGAAGCCGCGGGCGCGGGACGCGTGCGCGTCCAGATCCTCGACCCGGACGCGGACGCGGCCTCGCCCGCGTACCTCGCCGGGCTCGGGCTCGCCCCCTTCCGCGCGCGGGCGCTGCAGCTCGACGCGGAGGTCGAGCGCAGCGTGTGGTCGAGCCTGCGGATCGCGTACGGCGCGCACGGCGCCACGACGGTGCGCGCGGTGACGCCCGAGGTGCTCGGCGGTCTCGAGTCGTTGATCCTCGCGCACGTCGAGGGTCTCGAGAAGCCGCGGCGCCCGCGCGTCGCGCTCGCGGCGCCTCCCGCGTACCGCGGCCTGCGCAAGTCGCTGCGAGCGCTCGCCGATCTCGAGGAGTGCGACTTCGACACCGCGGCGACGGTGCCGGCGAGCGCGGACCTCCTCTTCTGGATCGATCCCGGGAGCTCGGACGCGCGCCACGTCGACGCGCTGCGAGCGCTCGTCGACCGGGGCGGAGCCGCGCTCGTCGCGGGGAGCGCCCTGCGCGCCGGGTACTCCGGTGCGGGTGTCCGGTTCGAGCGCTCGGAGTTCCCGCCCGCGCTGCTGCGCGAGCTCGGCCTCGCCGCGCTCGACGCAATCGCGCTCGACACGGGATCGAAGTCCTCGCCGGTGCTCCTGCGCTCGATCGGCGCCGACCAGGACTTCCGCGCGCTGGGTCCTCAGCCGAACGGCACGCTCCTCTTCGCCGCCCCGACGTCGTTCGAGCCGGTTCCCGCGCGCCTCACGGAGCTCGGATTCGTCGCGACGGCGCTCGCGTCGTCGTCGGGCTCGACCCGGCTGCGGCCGTTCGAGGACGCCGAGCTCTCGGACGCGGACCTGCGCGACCCGGGGCGAGCCGCGCGCGCGCCGCGGCTCCCGCTGCTCGAGCTCCTCGCACCCGACCGCCTCGCCGATCCGTGGCGCGGGAGCATCGTCGTCGCGGCCGCGTCCACGCCGTTCCGCGACGAAGCCTTGCGCCAGGAGTCGTCCGCGAGCGAGGCGCTCGTCGCCGTCCTCGTCCGTTCGCTGGCCTCGTCCGAGCGCATCGCGATCGAAGCCGCGGGCGTGCCGCGGCCGGCTCGGATCCCGAGCCTTTCGCCGGGCGCGCAGAGCGCGTGGCGCACGGCGATCGCGCTCGCCATCCCCGCGCTCCTCGCGGTCCGCTTCCTCGCGAAGTCGCGCCGCACGGCGCCGCGTGGCTCGCGCCGGAACGCCTTCCCCCTGCGCGCGATCGCCGCCGGCCTCGCGCTCCTCGCGCTCGCGCGCGCGACCACGGGTGTCCTCGACGCCGACGTCACGCCCGACCGGCGGAACGGCCTCGCGGCCGAGACGCGCGCGATCCTCGCGCATCCGGATCCCGTCCGCGTCGATCTCGTGCTCTCCGCCGCGGGAGACCGGACGTCGAGGCGCATCCGCGAAACCGTGGCCTCGTTCGCCGCGGCGTCGCCCGCGCTCGAGGTCGTGCGCGTGTCGACGTCGGACCTCCGCGCGGAGGAGCTCTCGGCGCTCGCGCGCGACGGCGTCCTTCCGCTGGGCACGATCGACGAGCGCGGGACGCCGCGGTTCGCGTCGGTCGTCCTCCGCGCCGCCGGTCGCGCGGAGACCCTCTCGTTCCCCGACGCGGACAGCGCCGAGCACGTGGAATTCCGCCTCGCCGCCGCGATCGCGCGCCTCCGCGGCGCGCCGAAGCCGCGGATCGCCGTCGCCGCAGGCGCTCCGCGGCTCACGCCGGCCGAAGCGCTCGAGTTCCAGAAGCACGGTCTCTTCGCGCCGGGCGGCGGCGACGTGTTCGGCGAGGCGCGCGCGCGCCTCGAGGCGAACGACTTCGCCGTCCTCGAGCTCGATCCCGAGAAGCCCGACGTGCCCGCCCGCGTCGACGCGCTGCTCTGCTTCCAGCCGCGGCGCGACGCGGAGCCGCTGATCCAGGCGATCGCCGCGCACCTCGCGCGCGGCGGGCGCGCGCTCCTCGCGGCGCAGCACTTCGACGTGCGGTCGCGCCGGACGTACGACTCCGGCATGGCGCTCGCGCTGTGGCCACAGCCGCAGTTCGCGGACGTCGATCGCGTCTACTTCCCGACGATCGGGATCGAGCTCGTGCGCGACCTCGTGCTCGACGAGCTCCACGGGACGGACGAGGTCGCGACGCAGGTCGAGAGCAGACCGGGCCGCTTCGAGATCGTGCGCGAGCGCGCGGCGAGTCCGCTTTTCGTCCGCGCCGTCGCCGAGGGCTTCGATCCGGCCTCGCCGATCCTGCGCGGGATCTCCGAGCTCGGTCTCCCCTCTCCGAGTCGCCTGCGTTGGGACGCGGACGAGCTCGCCCGGCACGGGATCACGGCGCGCGCGCTCGTCTCGACGTCCGCGGGCGCCGCGGCGCTCGCGTGGACGGGCGGGAACCTCCCCGCGGACCTCTCGCCCGCGACCGGCAAAGCGCTGGGCGTCGCGCCGCTCGCCGCGGTGTTCGAAGGCACGTTCCCGCCGCCCGCGGGGACGGGGCGCCTCGTCCTCGTCGGCTGCTCGGGGATGTTCCGCGACGGCGAGCTCTCCGCTCCCGGCCGCGACAACGCGCAGTTCCTCCTGAACGCGACGGGATGGCTCGCGCTCCCCGCGGACCTCGCCGCGATCCTCGCGCGCCGCTCCGTCGCGCCGAGCTTCGGGCTCCTCGAAGCGCGCGCGCACGTGCTCTGGCGCATGTTCGTCGTCGGCGCGGGCCCGGCGGCTCTCATCGCGTACCTCGCGCTGCGCGCGCGCCGCGCTGCCTGAACCCATGAGCCGCCCGATCCTCCTCCTCGCCGCGCTGCTCGCCCTGCTCCTCGGCGCGGACCGGTTCCTCGCGCGGCGGGAGCGCGCGCGCCGGGAGCGCGACCCCGCGATCGAGCGCCTCGTCGCCCCGGAGCGCTCGCAGGGTGCGACGATCGCCGCGATCACGGTCGGCGGCGGCGCGGGCGAGCTCGTGTACGCGCGGAAGAAGGGCGTCTGGCGCAGCCGCGAGGCCCACGGCGCCGTGTGCAGCGACGACGCGATGCGCGAGTTCCTGGCGGCGTTCTTCGAGGCGCGCGGCGTCGCGCGCGCGGAAGGATCGCGCGACGCGACCGCGTACGGATTCGATTCGCCCGACTCCCTGACGGTCGCGTTCCACGGCCCGAAGTTCGTCGAGGCGCCGGATCGCGACGTGCTCTTCGCGTTCGAGGTCGGCCGGACGTTCGCGGAGGGGCCCCGCGGCCGTGCCTTCGTCCGCGAGAAGGGCGCGCAGCGGATCCTCGAGATCGACCGCGACCCGCGCCGTCTCCTCCAGACGCCGCTCGCGTCGCTGCTCCCGCCGCTCGTCGACACGCGGCTCCTCGCCGGGTGCCTCGGCGACGGCTTCCGCGGATTCAGCGAGTTCAAGATCGAGACGGCGGGCGGCGAGAGCGTGCGCGTCGCGGTCGACGAGGCGGCGCGCGCCGGCGGCGCCGACGAGAGCACGACCTGGTTCCTCGACCGCGGCCGAGGACGCGAAGCGTTCCCGGGCTGGCGGGTCGGCGGCTACATCGGCCTGTGGCTGCGCGGCCGCTGCGACGAGACGGAGAGCCCGTCGCGAGCGGCCGAGCACGGCCTCGACCCTCCGGCGGCAATCGTGCACCTCGCGCCCGAGGGCTCCGAGCCGATCGAGATCTGGATCAGCGCCGCCGACGACCGCCACCGCGTCCGCGTGTGGAACCGGAACACGAACGTCGTCATGGTCGTGCCCGAGGTCTGGCAGACGCTGCTCGCGCCGAGTCCGGAGATGTTCCTCGACGCGAGCCGACCGAACCCGTGGGAGGAGTGGCTCCGGAAGCCCTGAGGTCGACGCTCGCGCGCGCGGACGGTAGGCTCCTCGGCCCCCGTGATCGTCCAGAAATTCGGTGGCACCTCCGTCGGCGGACCCGAGCCCATCGGGCGTCTCGGCGAGATCGTCCGGCGCGCGCTCGCGCGGAAGCCCGTCGTCGTCGTGTCGGCCGTCGGCGGCGTCACGAACCGCCTGATCCGGCTGACGGAATGCGCCCGCGCCGGCGCGGACTGGGAGGGCGAGCTCGCGACCGTCGACGGGATCCACCGGAAGCTCCTCGCGGATCTCGCGCTCGAGGCCGGGCTCCTCGATGGACTCCTCGGCGAGCTCGCCGACCTCGCGCGCGGCATCGCGCTCGTCCGCGAGTGCACGCCGCGCACGCTCGACGCGGCCGCGAGCTTCGGGGAACGCCTCTCCGCCCGCATCGTCGCGGCCCACCTCGTCAAGGCGGGGATCCCGGCGTTCGCGATCGACGCGTGGGACGCCGGGCTCGTCACGGACGCGCGGTTCGGCGGGGCGCGGCCGCTCCCGGCCAGCGACGCGTCGATCCGGCGCGCGCTCGAGCACCGCCAGGGCGTGCCCGTGATCACCGGATACGTCGCGCGGACCGCGTCGGGAGAGGTGACGACGCTCGGGCGCGGAGGCAGCGACTTCTCGGCGGCGATTTTCGGCGCGGCGCTCGGCGCCGAGGAGATCCAGATCTGGACCGACGTCGACGGCGTGATGACGGCCGACCCGCGGATCGTGCCCGGCGCGAAGCAGGTCGCGTCGATGTCGTTCGCGGAGGCGGCCGAGCTCGCGTTCTTCGGAGCCAAGGTGCTCCACCCCGCGACGATGGCGCCGGCCGTGCGCTCGAACATCCCGATCCGCGTCCTGAACAGCTTCAGGCCCGACCAGCCCGGGACGCTGGTGACGGCGCGCCCCGAACGGAGCGGCGGACCGGTGCGCTCGATCGCGCACAAGGACCACATCGCGGTGGTCAACGTCGTCGCGGCGCCGATGCTGCTCCAGTTCGGGTTCCTGGCGCGCGTCGCCGACGTGTTCGCGCGCCACGAGATCGTCGTCGACATGATCGCGACGTCGGAAGTCAGCCTCGCGCTGTCGACCGAGCCCGGATCGCGCCTCGAGCCGGCGGTCGCCGAGCTCGCGACGTTCTCCGAAGTCAACGTCGTCCGCGACGCGTCGCTCGTCAGCGTCGTCGGCGAAGGGCTGCGCGAGCGCGTCGACTCCTGCGCGACGGTGCTCGCGACCCTCGCGGAGCTCCGCGTCCAGGTCGAGATGATCAGCTACGGCGCGACGCGAAACAATCTCTCGCTCGTCGTGCCGGGCGGGCGCGTGCGCGAGGTGGTTTCCGCGCTTCACGAGCGGCTGTTCGGTCGATGAGGACCCGTGAACGCGCCCCTCTACCGTTCGACCGCCGAGGAGACCGCGCGACACGGCCTCGCGTGGGCCGTGTGGCCCTCCGATCTCGCGACGCCGGTGCGACTCTTCCTCGCCCTGCGCGCGGCCGGCCACCACGCGTGCCTGCTCGAATCGGTCGAAGGGCCCGCGCGCCTCGCGCGCTATTCCTTCGTCGGCGTCGATCCGATCGCGCGCTTCCGCGGCCGGCACGGCGCGAGCGTCGTCTCGACGGCGGACGGCGAGCGCAAGCTGCCCGGAAGCGTCCACGGCGCGCTGCGCACCGCCGCGGGGCCCGTCGGTCCTCCGCCGCCGCGCGGACTCCCGCCGTTCCTCGGCGGCTGGATCGGGTGGTTCGCGTACGAGTGGGCGTCGGCGCTCGAGCCGCGCGTCCCGCGCGCCGCGCGCGATCCCTGGAACGTGCCCGACGCGACGCTCGATCTCTACCAGGACGTGCTCGCGCTCGACCACGCCGCGCAGAAGCTGTTCGTCGTCACGCGCTCCCGCGCGCGCCACGAGCGCATCGACGCGCTCGCGGCCGACGCGCTCGCGAGCGACGTCGCGGCGAGCGGCGATCTGCGGCTGCAGGGCGATTTCGCGTCCCGCACCGAGCCCGCGGTCTTCGAGAAGGCCGTCGAGTCGCTGCGGACCGCGATCTCGCACGGCGAGATCTTCCAGGCCGTGCTCTCCCAGCGCTTCGAGCAGCGTTTCACCGGCGACCCGTTCACGCTGTACCGCGTCCTGCGCCTCGCGAACCCGTCGCCGCACATGTTCTTCTTCGAGGCCGACGGCATCACGCTCGTCGGCTCCTCGCCGGAGCGCCTCGTGTCGATGCGCGACGGCAAGGCCGAGAACCGCCCGATCGCCGGGACCCGGCCCCGCGCCGACGATCCGCTCGAGGACGAGCGCCTCGCGCGCGAGCTGCGGTCGGATCCGAAGGAGCGCGCCGAGCACGACATGCTCGTCGACCTCGCGCGCAACGACCTCGGCCGCGTCGCGCGCATCGGGACGGTGCACGTCAAGGAGCACGCGGTCCTCGAGCGGTTCGCGCGCGTCCAGCACCTCGTCTCGCGCGTCGAATGCGATCTCGCCGCCGGCCGCGATGCCCTCGACGTCCTGGCGGCGTCGTTCCCGGCGGGCACGGTCTCCGGCGCGCCGAAAGTCCGCGCGATGGAGCTCGTCGCGGCGCTCGAGCCCGAGACGCGCGGTCCCTACGCGGGCGCGTTCGGCTACCTCGACGCGGCCGGCAACCTCGACACGGCGCTCGTGATCCGGACGCTCGTCGCGCGCGCCGGAGTGCTCTCCGTGCAGGCGGGCGCGGGCATCGTGTGGGATTCGGATCCGGCGCGCGAGCGCGAGGAGACGCTGCACAAGGCGCGCGCCCTGTTCGAAGCCGCCCGCGAGGCGGATTCGCCCGCGTTCCGTGCTTCGGCTTGCGAGGTGGCGTCGGCGTGATCCTCCTCATCGACAACTACGACTCGTTCACCTTCAACCTGTACCAGGCGATGGCGGCGCTCGGCGTCGAGGTCGACGTGCGGCGGAACGACGCGCTGACCGTCGAGGCGGCGCTCGCGCTCCAGCCCGCGGCGATCGTCCTCTCCCCCGGACCGGGGAGACCCGCGGACGCCGGGATCTCGCCCGAGCTCCTGCGCAAGCTCCCGGACGCGATCCCGCTCCTCGGCGTGTGCCTCGGACACCAGGGGCTCGTCGAGCGCTACGGCGGCGCGCTCGAGCGCGATCCCGCGCCGACGCACGGCAAGGCTTCGCTCGTCCACCACGACAAGGACGCTCTCTTCCGCGACCTGCCGAACCCGTTCCCGGCCGGTCGCTACCACTCGCTGCGCGCGCGGCGCGACGCGCTGCCCGAGGTCCTGCGGCTCACCGCGTGGACGTCGGAAGGGTTCGTCATGGCGGTCCGCCACGCGACGCTCCCGCGCTTCGGAGTGCAGTTCCACCCCGAGTCGATCCTGACGCCGCAAGGTGCGCGGATCCTCGCGCGGTTCCTCGAACTCTCCGGAGAACCGATGGCGACGCGATGAACCTCGGGGAGGCGATCGAGCGCGTGACGGAGGGCGGCGAGCTCTCCCGCGAGGAGACGCGCTCCGTGATCGGCGGGACGCTCGTCGCCGAGTTCGACGCGGCACAGCTCGCGGACTTCCTGACCCGGCTCGCCGCGCGCGGGGAGACGGCGGCCGAGATCACCGGCGGCGCGGACGCGCTGCGCGAGGCGATGATCCCGTTCGAGCACGACCATCCCGACGCGATCGACACGTGCGGCACCGGCGGAGACGGCGCCGCGACGTTCAACCTCTCGACGGCCGCGGCGATCGTCGCGGCCGCGGCCGGCGCGCGCGTGGTGAAGCACGGGAATCGCAGCCAATCGAGCCGCTGCGGCAGCGCCGACCTCCTCGAGGCGGCCGGGATCCCGCTCGATCTGCCCCTCGACGCGTCCCGCGTCGTGCTCGACGCGGTCGGCATCACGTTCCTCTTCGCGCCCGCGCACCATCCCGCGCTGCAGCACGCGGCACCGGTCCGCAAGGCGCTCGGCGTGCGCACGATCTTCAACTTCCTCGGTCCGCTCGCGAATCCGGGCCGGGTACGCCGTCAGCTCGTCGGGGTGCCCGAGGCGCGCCGCGTCGCGGAGATCGCGACCGCGCTGACCGACCTCGGCCACGAACGGGGCTACGTCGTGCACGGCGCCGGCGGAGCGGACGAGCTCACGCTCGCGGGCGAGAACCTCGTCGCCGCGGTCGGCGACGCGCCGGTGCACTCCTTCGACGCGCAGGCTCTCGGTCTCTCGCGCGCGCCGGTGTCGCGGCTCCGCGGCGGCGACGCGGCCGCGAATCTCCGCCTCCTGCGCCTCGTCCTCTCCGGGGAATCGAACGCGATGCTCGACGCGGTCGTCATGAACGCCGCCGCGGCGCTCGTCGTCGCAGGTGTCGCCGCCGACGCCTGCGACGGGGTCCGACAGGCCGACGAGGCGATCACGAGCGGGCGCGCGAAGGCCACGATGTCCCGCTGGGTCGAAGCCGCGCGCTGGGCGAGGAACGCGTGAGCGGGACGAGGCTGGATCCGATCCTCGCGAGCGTGCGCCTGCGCGCCGCCGAGCGCCGTCGCGTGCAGCCGATCGAGCGCCTGCGCGACCTCGTGCGCGAGGACTCGTGGAGGCGCGAGCGGTTCCTCGCCGCGTTCGGGAAGGGCGAGCTCGCGATCATCGCCGAGATGAAGCGCCGTTCGCCCTCGGCGGGAGTCCTGCTCCCCGAGGCGGCGGAGCCCGAGCGCTCGCGCCCGACGCGCACGCCGCAGCCCGGCCCGAAGTACTTCTCGCTCGCGCAGGCCTACCAGCGCGGCGGCGCGGCCGCGATCTCCGTGCTCACCGAGGAGGATCACTTCCAGGGATCGCTCGACGACCTGCGCGCGGTGGAGTTCACGCGCTTGCCAAGGCTCCGGAAGGACTTCATCCTCGACGAAGCGATGCTGTGGGAGAGCTGCCTGTACGGCGCCGACGCCGTCCTGCTCCTGCCGGTCGTCCTCGCGGGCAGCGAGCTCCAGCGCCTCCGCGCCGTCGCGAAGGACCTCGGCCTCGCCGTGCTCCTCGAGGTGCACGACGAGCGGGATCTCGCGCGCGCCGTGCCGCTCGAGCCCGAGCTCCTGGGCGTCAACGCGCGCGACCTGCGCACGTTCGAGGTCGACCTCGCGACCGTCGAGCGCCTGCTCCCCCTCGTGCCGCCGGGTCCGATCCGCGTCGCCGAGAGCGGGATCCGCGACCTCGCGGACCTCGCGCGCGTGCGCGCCGCGGGCGCGGAGGCGGTCCTCGTCGGCGAAGCGCTCGTCCGCGACGGCGATCCCGAAGCGACGCTGCGGCGATGGAAGGAGGCGTCGCGTGGTTGATCTCGCGCACTTCCCGCGCGTGAAGGTGTGCGGCATCACCGTGTTCGAGGACGTCGAGCCCGCCTTCGCGCACGGCCTCGACGCCGTCGGCTTCGTGCGTTGGCCGGGGTCGCCGCGCTGCCTCTCCGACGCCGCGGCGCGGGAGCTCGCGGACGCACTCCCGCCCGGGGTCTTGCGCGTCGAAGTGCTCGTCGACGCGACGCCCGAGCAGGTGTCGCCGTGGGCGAGCGCGGTCCAGCTCTGCGGCGGCGAGGCCCCCGAGCGCTGGTTCGACTTCCGCCTCCCGATCCTGCGGCGCATCCCGGTCGAGCCCGGCGCCGAGATCGTGATCGAATCCTGGAGCGGGGTCGCCGCCGGATTCGTGCTCGATCATCCGTCCGGCCCCGGAGGCACCGGCGCGGCGGTCGACCTCGAGCTCGCGCGCGCGCTCGCGCGCCGCGCGCCTTGCCTGCTCGCGGGCGGGCTCGACGAGACGAACGTAGCGGCCCGCGTCCGCGCGGTGCGGCCGGGCGGCGTCGACGCGTCGTCCCGTCTCGAGTCGAAGCCCGGGCGCAAGATCGGCGCGCGCGTCGCCGCATTCGTCCGCGCGGCGCGCGCCGCCCTCGAGGAATCGCCATGAGCGGGCGCTTCGGGATCTACGGCGGCGCCTACGCCCCCGAGACGCTCATGGCGTCGCTGCTCGAGCTCGAAGAGGCGTGGCGGCGCTGGACCGCCGACGAGGGCTTCCGCGGCGAGCTCTCGAGCCTGCTCGCGACGTACGCCGGACGGCCGACGCCGCTCACGCGTGCGCGCCGCCTCTCCGCGCACGTCGGCTGCGAGGTGTGGCTCAAGCGCGAGGATCTCCTCCACACCGGCGCGCACAAGCTGAACAACGCGCTCGGCCAGTGCCTGCTCGCCCAGAAGATGGGGAAGAAGCGGATCCTCGCCGAGACGGGTGCCGGACAGCACGGCGTAGCGACCGCGACCTCGTGCGCGCGCATGGGTCTCGAGTGCACGGTGTTCATGGGCGCCGTCGACGCGGCGCGCCAGCGCACGAACGTGCTGCGGATGGAGCTCCTCGGAGCGAAGGTCGTCGTCGTCGAGCACGGCCAGAAGACCCTGAAGGACGCGGTCAACGAAGCGCTGCGCGCGTGGGTCGCCGATCCGGTCGACGCGCACTACGTGCTCGGCAGCGCGCTCGGTCCGCATCCGTTCCCGTCGATCGTCGCCGGATTCCAGGAAGTCATCGGGCACGAGGCGCGGCGGCAGTCGCTGGAGCAGGCGGGGAAGCTCCCCGATCTCGTGCTCGCCTGCGTCGGCGGCGGCAGCAACGCGATCGGAGCGTTCCGCGCGTTCGTTCCCGACGAAGCCGTCGAGCTCGTCGGCGTCGAAGCCGGCGGCACGGGCATCTCCGGCGGAATGCACGCGGCGCGCTTCGCCGGAGGATCGCCGGGCGTCCTGCACGGTTGCTACACGTTCGTGCTCCAGGACGAGGACGGGCAGATCCTGCCGACGCACAGCGTCTCCGCCGGCCTCGACTACCCCGCGGTCGGCCCCGAGCACGCGATGCTGCGGGCCTCGGGTCGCGCGCGCTACGAATGGTGCACGGACGCGGAGGCTCTCGTCGGGTTCCAGGCGCTCGCGCGCCTCGAGGGGATCCTGCCGGCGCTCGAGAGCGCGCACGCGATCGCCTGGCTCCTGCGCGAGAAGTCGAAGCTCGCGCGGATGCGCGTGCTCGTCTGCCTCTCGGGGCGTGGCGACAAGGACCTCGAGACGATCACCGCGCTCCAGAACGAGGCGAGCGCGAAGCAGGCGGACGCCAAGAAGACGAAGATCGTGAAAGGCGGCGGCCGATGAAACTCGCGTCGACGAGGAACCGCCTCGAGACGCGGCTCTCCTCCCTGCGCGCGCGCGGGGACCACGGACTCGCGCCGTTCGTGATGGCCGGCGACGGAGGGCTCCAGACCACGCTCGCGATCCTGAAGGCGGTCGAGGAGGCGGGCGCGGTGTGCGCGGAACTCGGACTGCCGTTCAGCGACCCGATCGCCGACGGTCCCGTGCTCCAGGCGGCCGCCGCACGCGCTCTCGGCGCCGGAACCACGGTGGATTCCGTCCTCGCGATGCTCTCCGAGTTCCGCGAGACGAGCGCGCTGCCCGTCGTCGTCATGACGTACGCGAACCCCTTGATCTCGCGGGGCTGGGACGCCGCGACGCGCGCGATCGCGGCGGCCGGCGGGGACGGGCTGATCGTCGCCGATCTCCCCGTGGACGAAGGCGAGGAGATGGCGGAATGCGCGATCTCGGCCGGGCTCGCGCCGATCTTCTTCGTCTCGCCGACGACGAGTGCCGCGCGGGCGACGCGCGCCGTGCGCGCATCGCGCGGCTTCGTGTACGCGATCGGGCGTTTCGGCGTCACAGGCGTCGCCACGGATCTCGACGCGCCGACGCAGGCGTTCCTCGCGCGCGTCGCGCGCGAAGCGGACGGCCTTCCGGTCGCGGTCGGGTTCGGGATCGCGACCGCGCAGGCGGTGACGGCCGCGTTGCGCCACGCCGATCTCGCGATCGTCGGCAGCGCGCTCACGGCGCGCATCCAGTCCGAACCGTCGAATCCTCCCGCGGCGAGCGCGCGCGCTTTCGTCAGCGAGCTCGTGAAAGGAATCCCACCGTGCACGCTCCCCTGAGGCACCAGCTCCGGCACCTCGACCGGGTCCTCCTCGCGCTCCTCGACGAACGCACGCGCCTCCTGTCGGGCACGGACGCCGGCGATCCGGGCCGCAAGGCGGCCCTCGACGACCTGCTCGCGCGACACGCCGGCCCCTTCCCGCCGCAAGGCGTCGCGGAAGTCTTCGCCGCGATCGACCGCCACGGAGCACCGTTCGCGCTCGGCAGCGTCCGGGAAGCCGCGCCGTGATCCTGCGCCTCGCCGCCGGGACGCCCGAGGAGACGACGCAGGCGCTGCGCGATCGGCTCGAGCGCGAGGGCCTGCGCGTGCTGCGTTCGCCCGAGGACTCGCGCCCGATCCTCGCGATCGCGGGGAAGGTCCCCGCGCGGCTCGCGGAGGAGCTGCGCAGCCGCGCGGAAGTCGAGTCGATCGTTGTTCCGACGGGCGAGCTCCTGCTCGTCGCGCGCGCGATGCGCGATGCGCCGTCGACGCAATCGTCCGTCGTCGACGTCGGCGGCGTGCGCGTGGGCGGCGACGAGGTCGTCGTGATCGCCGGCCCGTGCAGCGTCGAGGGGCGGGACGCCGTGCTCCAGGTCGCGCGCGAAGTCGCGGCGTGCGGCGCGCACCTCCTGCGCGGCGGCGCGTTCAAGCCGCGGACGAGCCCGTACGCGTTCCAGGGATTCGGCGTCGAAGGCCTGCGGCAGCTGAAGGACGCGGGCCAGACGGTCGGGCTGCCGGTCGTGTCGGAGATCATGGACGCGAGCGATCTCGCGTCGTTCCTCGATCACGGTATCGATTGCCTGCAGATCGGGGCGCGCAACATGCAGAACTTCACGCTGCTGAAGGCAGTCGCGCGCGCGAATCGACCGGTCCTCTTGAAGCGCGGGCTCGCGGCGACGGCGGAGGAGTGGCTCTACGCGGCGGAGTATCTCTTCGAAGGTGGCTGCGAGCAGGTGATCCTGTGCGAGCGCGGGATCCGGACGTTCGAGAAGGCGACGCGGAACACGCTCGACCTGACGGTGCTGCCGCTCTTGCGCGAGTGGACGCACGTGCCCTTGATCGTCGACCCCGCGCACGCGTCCGGGATCGCGAGGATCATCGCTCCCCTCTCGCGCGCGTCGATCGCGGCGGGCGCTGACGGAGTCGCGGTCGAGGTGCACCTGAACCCCGCGGAAGCGCGCAGCGACGGACCGCAGGCGCTGCTGCCGTCGGAGCTCGTCGGGATCGTGTCGGACGCGCGGATCATGGCGGCGGCGACGGGGAGGCGGCTGCACCGGTCGATCAGGTGATGCGCCGCAGGTTGGTGCACGCGCTCAGCCGCCGGATGGTGCATCGCATGATCCGAATTCACGGTAGTTGGCGCGTGCCTGAGTGAGGCTGAGCGCACCATTCGGCCCGCCGCGGACCACGTCAGCGTCGTAGTCGTCTTGCCCGTCGTCTTCCCAGAAGCAGACCGGGCAGATCTCGAATCCCCCCCGCTCGACCAGCGTCTGGCAGAGACAGCACGGGCAGCGCAGAGGCAACTCCGAGGGCTGACCATCGAGCCTCGACGTGTAGTCCTCGAACCATGCCCTGCGACGAGCCACCTCGTCAGGAGACGGGTTGTCGGTCGGAACCTCCGCCATCGGCGTGCCTCGATCGGTCCTCGTTGGCCCAGTCTATCTGGCGGCGGCGGCCGCGGTGCGGGATCAGCCAGCTTCGTCCTCGAGACTCCCATCGAGGCTCGCAGGATCGAATTCGTCCTCACGTCGCTCCAGCACCAATGCGTACGCCGAGGCCCGCGAGTACTCCTCGAGGATTCGTGCCTTGCCGCCGGGCTCAAGCGCAGCAGTCCTCTCCTCTACAAGGGCGGCCAGCTGACCAAGCTGTGCCATCGTGCCGTGTATCGAGTGATCGTCGATCCCCGGCTCATGCCACGTCATCACCTCGAGATACATGTATGGTCCGTAGTGCTCGTGTTCCGATTCGGGGGCGTTCCTCGGGTCCGCCGCGTAGGCCCGAAGGAGGCTCGCGAACCGCGAGAGTCCATTCTGCGAGCCCACGATCTGCCATTCTTTGGCGGCGTCATCGCAGGCGTAGAAGAAGCCGAGCTCACGCCACTCGCTTCGCGTCGCGGCTTTGGTCTGTTGGTCCATTGCGCACTTGGGGCTTGCGCCTCCATGCTACCGCGGCATGGACGCCACGAAGACCAGACGCTTGAGCGAACTCTGCCTGCGGCTCGGCCGCGACGGCGTCCTCCTCCGCGGTGTTGACGCGCGGGCGTTCCTCGATCACGGCATCGACTGCCCGCGACGGGGCGGCGGCTGCACCGGTCGCTCAGGTGACTCGCCGGCTCATCCTTCGCGACCCTCGGTCGCCCCTGTCAATGCCTTCACGGCGATCGCAGCCAAGACGGCGGTCAGCAGCACGCCGCAAATCCCGATGCCTATCGCCAGCGCGCGTGTGAGCAGGAACTTGGGCACGTGATCGCCGTAGCCGATCGTCAGGCCGGTTACGAAGGTGAAGTAGATCGACTCCTGGATCGTCCAGCCCTCGCGCAGACCGATCACCACGCCGAGCGCGATCATCAGTCCGAGGAGGACGGACAGGATTGGCCACACCACGCGCAGGCCGGTGAGTAGCCCGCTAAGGAATTCTCGCCTCAATGCGCTCGGATCCATGGTGTCTCCCTCGACATGCCCGACCTCCGGTTTCGATCCGTCCGCGCCAGCGTACCACCCCGTCGATACGCTAGCCTCGGCATGTTCGTCACCACATGAACGCCGCGAAGAGCTCACGTCTTCACGAACTCTGCCGCTCGCTCGGCCGCGAGGGCGTCCTACTCCGCCGCCGCTCGAACATCGCGTGGATCACCGACGGCGCGGACGTCCACTGCGACACGGCGCAGGCGACCGGTGTCGCGGCCGTCCTCTGGACTCCGCGCCGGAAGACCGTGTGGACGAACACGATCGAGGCGCCGCGCCTGCGCGCCGAGGAATTCGACGCCGAGTGGAAGTTCGAGGTCGCGCCGTGGTGGAAGGCGCCCGAGCTTCCGCGCGGCGACTACGCGACCGACTGGCCCGGCGACGGCCGGGCGATCGCCGCGCTGCGTTCGCCGTTGACGGTGCGGGAGCTCGCGCGCGTTCGCGCACTCGGGCGGGACTGCGCCGACGCCGTGCAGGCCTTCCTCCACCGCGTCCGCCGCGGGGTCACCGAGCACGAGGTCGCGGGAGCCTTCGGCGAGCGGCTCCGCCGCCTCGGCATCCACGCGCCGGTCCTCCTCGTCGCCGCCGACGATCGCATCGCGCGCTTCCGGCATCCGATCCCGACGCACCGCCGCGTCGAGAAACGGCTCATGCTGGTCGTCTGCGCGCAGCGCCACGGCCTCGTCGTCGCGATGACGCGCCTCGTCCACTTCGGTCGCATCCCCGCGGCGCTCGCGCGCAAGCACGCCGCGGTCTGCGCCGTCGACGAGGCGTTGATCGGCGCGACGCGGCCGGGCGCAGCGTGGCGCGACGTCCTCGCGGCGGGCGTCCGCGCCTACCGCGAGCATGGATTCGCGAGCGAATGGAAGCTCCACCACCAGGGCGGCCCGATGGGGTACGAGCCGCGCGACTTCTGCGTCACTCCGTCGACGCGCGGCGTCGTGCCGGCGAACCAGATGGTCGGCTGGAACCCGTCGATCACCGGGACGAAGTCCGAGGACACGATCCTCGCGCGCGACCGCGGAGCGGCCGAGGTCCTCACCTCGACGGCGGATTGGCCGATGCTCGGCGCGCGGCCGGCGATCCTCGAGCGCCGCTCGACCTGACGAGCTCCTCGAACAGCGCGACCGTCCGCTCCGCCGCGGCCTCCGCGCCGTTCGCCTCCGCGACGAGGCGGCTCGCGACGGCGGCGGCATCGCGACGCGCGGGTGCGGCCCACGCGCGCAGTGCGCCCGCGACCTCCGCGGCGCCCGCGGTCGCGGGGAGCACGGCGCCGCAGGAGGCGTCGATCACCTCCGACGCGCCCGCCGCATCGCTGACGATCGCCGGAACGCCGCTCGCGAGCGCCTCGAGGACCGTGTACGCGAACGAGTCGTAGCGCGTCGGGAGCACGTACACGTCGCTCGCGCCGTAGCACGCCTCGGTGTCGGAGCGCTTGCCGAGGAACAGCGCCGCATCGTCGAGACCAAGATCGTGCGCGCGGCGCTTCCATCCCGCGATGTCCGGATCGGCGCCCACGACGACGAGCTTCGCCGACGGGAAGTGCCGCCGCAGCTCCGGGAACGCCTCGAGCACGACGCCGAGGCCCTTGCGCCCGTAGTTCGAGCCGAGGAAGAGGACGACCGGGCCCGCGCCGAGCCGGAGCTCCTCGCGCAACTTCCGCCCGCCCTCGGCTCGCTGCCGCGGGTGGAAGCGCGCGAGATCGACGCCGTTGCGGATCAGGCGCACGCGCTCCGGATCGATGCGGTACCGCTGGAGCAGATCGCGCCGCACGAGCTCGGAGTTCACGATCACGCACCGCAGCGTGTCCGAGGCGAGCGCCTTCGCCTCGATCGAGAGGATGACGCGGTGTTTCGGCGACAGCGCGTCGAGCCACCGCGCCCATCCGTGCGACGAGCTCTCGTGCGCGAGCGCGAGGTACGTCGCGTGGCAACCGCCGCTCACGCGCAGGACGTCCTGGCTCCACGTGCGCCCGAGCCCGACGACGAGGTCGTAGGCGTGGTCCCGCACGTGTCGCTCGACGTCGCGCGCGAACGCGAGGATGCGCAGCGCCGATCCGGGCACGAGCGCGCGCAGCACGACGAAGCGCACTTTCGGGTGAGGCGCGTCCTCGTGCGATCTGCAGACGATCGTCACGTCGTGACCGTGCTCGCACAGATGGCGCGCGACCTGGTTCAGGTAGCTCTCCGTCCCGCCGACCCGCGCGCTGCGCATGTGGACGAGGGCGACGTGCATCGGCAGCTCGACCTCCGTCACGAGCGCGCGCGGCGCCGCGGCACGCAGTAGAGCTCGCAGCTCGCGGGAGGATCACCGACGAGCGCAGTCGTCGCGTCGCGGCGCACCGTGTGGAGCTCGTAGTCGAGCTCGCGCAAGCGGCGCAGCACGCGTCCGAGGTCCTCGCCCTGCTTCTCCCAGCTCGCCCGGCGGATCTCGAAGATCAGGCACGGCCGCGATCGCTCGATCAACGGATCGAGCTCCCGCAGGATCGCCGGCTCGGCGCCTTCCGCGTCGATCTTGACGAGATCGCAGCGGGAGAGCCCGTGCGCCGATTGGAGCGTCTTCGCGGTCACCGTCGCGACCTCGAGCGACTCTCCCGCGCTTTCCTCGGCGACGAGGCTCGAAATCCCCTGCTGGAAGGCGCCGCGCGCGAAGCCGTGCAGCGTCTTCCTGCCGTCGGAGTCCCACAGCGCCGCTTGCACGACTTCGACCTGGCCGAGGTCGTTCAAGGCGAGGTTGCGTCGCAGCCGCTCGGCGATCTCGGGGTGGGGCTCGAGGGCGACCACGCGCCCCTTCGGCCCGACGGCGCGCGCCATGACGAGCGTGTGCGCGCCGACGTTCGCGCCGACGTCGAGACACGTTCCGCCTTCGGGCGCCGAGCGCCGGATCAAGCTCCCGATCTCCGGCTCGTGGCAGCCGCGGAAGAACAGCGTGTACTCGAGCGACGCGTTGAGGTCGAGCGCCATCCGTCCGCCCGGAACGGTGTGGACGATCAGGCGTTCATGGCGGCGGCCCTTCGGGCAGAACACGGCGAGGAGGAGCTTCGCAAGGCGATAGAAGACCGGCGTCTTGTTCCGCATCCACGGCCGGGTGATGCTGGAGAGCTTGAGCAGACCGCTAGCTTCCATGGGTGCGGCGGCACTCTAGCGGCCTCGAGCCAGGGATCCCAGCATGCAGTACCGACGTCTCGGCCGATCGGGCCTCAAGCTCAGCGCGCTCTCGTTCGGCTCGTGGGTCACGTTCTCGACGCAGGTCGACGACCGCGCGGCCGGCGAGTTGATGAAGCTCGCCTACGAAGCGGGCGTAAACTTCTTCGACAACGCGGAAGCCTACGCCGCCGGCGAATCCGAGCGGATCATGGGGCGCGTCCTCGAGAAGATGGCCTGGAAGCGCGACACGTACTGCGTGTCGTCGAAGGTGTTCTGGGGAGGCAAGCTGCCGACGCAGCGCGGGCTCTCGAAGAAGCACGTGCGCGACGCGTGCGATGCGGCGCTCGCGCGGCTCAGAGTCGACTACCTCGATCTCTACTTCTGCCACCGGCCGGATCCGGAGACGCCGATCGAGGAGACCGTGCGCGCGATGCACGAGCTCGTCGCGCAAGGGAAGGTCCTGTACTGGGGCACGTCGGAGTGGAGCGCCGCGGAGATCGCCGAGGCGTTCGGCGTCGCGCGCGCGCAGAACCTGACGCCGCCGACGATGGAGCAGCCGCAGTACAACCTGTTCGAGCGCACGAAGGTGGAGCGCGAGTTCGCGCGGCTCTACGAGTCGTTCGGGATCGGGACGACGATCTGGTCGCCGCTCGCGTCGGGCGTCCTGACCGGGAAGTACGCGAAAGGCGTCCCGGCCGGATCGCGGATGAGCCTGCCCGAGTACGGATGGTTGAAGGAGCGGCTCGAGAGCGCCGAGGGACGCGCGCGCGTCGCGAAGGTGCGGGAGCTCGAGGTCGTCGCGCAGAGCGTCGGCGCGACGCTCGCGCAGCTCGCGATCGCGTGGTGCCTCGCGAACCCGCACGTGAGCACCGTGATCCTCGGCGCGACGAAGCCGGCGCAGCTCGCGGAGACCCTGACGGCCGTGGAGATCCTGCCGAAGCTGAAGCCCGACGTGCTCGCGCGGATCGAGGCGATCGTCGGGAGCAAGCCCGCGGCGGCGGAAGAGGACTAGGACGCGACTCCCATGAGCTCTGCGCGCTTCCGCGGCGAGATCCTGGCCGGCCACAAGGGCGCGACGGTCGAGGTTCCGTTCGACCCGGCCGAGCGCTGGGGACTCGCCGCCATCGCGCTCTGGCGCGGACGGCGCGGCCACCGCGTGACCGGCGTCGTCCAGAAGCTCCGGTTCGAGAGCAGCGTCGTCCCGCGCTCGAAGCGCTTCTGGCTGCTGCTCGACGAGGACCTGCTCGACGCCGCGGGCCTCGCGGTCGGCGACCGCGTCGACGTCGCGATCGAACCTAGCGCTTCTGCACCTGCGCCTTCGTCTGCGCCTGCGCCCGCTTCTCGATCTCGTCGCTCGACAGGTCCTCCACGCGCGTCCCGATCCAGATCTGGACGCCGCCGGGCGCCGTGACGCCGCCGTTCCGGTCGCCGTAGAACATGTTCATCGGCGCGAGGATCGACTTCCCGCCGGCGCTCATCGCGCGCTCGTAGAGCGCGTCGACGTCCTTGACGTAGAGGTACAGCATGCACGCCGCCGCTGGATGCTCCTTCGTCGCGTCGGCGAGCATGATCATCGAGTCGCCGATCCGCACCTGCGCGTGCATGATCCCGCCGTCCGGACGATTCGAGCGGTGGAGCTCCTCCGCCCCGAACGCCTTCTTCATGAACTCGATCAGCTCCGCCGCACCGTCGACCACGAGGTACGGCGTCACGGTGTGGAATCCGTCGGGGACCGGTTTCACGGGCATCGGAATCTCCTGAAGGGGATCACTTGCGGGCCAAGAGCTCCTCGATCTTCCGGCGCAACGGCTCGCCGAGGAGATTGAGAGCCGCGATACGCCCCTCCGCGTCGACGAGCACCGTGGAGGGCGTCGAGTTCACGTTGAAGAGGCGCGCGATCGGGTTGCGCGCCGCCGGTCCGAGCGCGGTCTGCGGCCAGCGGACGCCGCGGCTCGCGACGAAGCGCGGCACGAGCTCGGCGTCGGTGTCGACGCTCACGCCGACGATCTCGAAGCGGCCGTCGCGGGCGAGCGCGTCGTACGCGCCGATGAGATGCGGCAGCTCCACGCGACAGCTCGGGCACCAGGTCGCCCAGAAGTCGAGGAGCACGACCTTCCCGCGCAGGTCGCGCGACGCGAGCGCGGCACCGGCGAGCGTCCGCGCGTCGAACGGCGGCGCGGGGTCTCCGACCTTCGGCGCGACGAGGAGCCCGTCGATCCGGAGATCCGCCTCCTTCGCGTCCGCGAGCGGCACGACGATCTCGCGGCTCAGCGCGACGTCCTGCGCTCCGTTCCCGCAGCCCGGCAGATCGCGCATCTTCCAGCGCGACGCCTCGAGCACGTGCTTGCCGCTCGCGAGGCCGCGGATCGTGTACTTGCCGGCGGCGTCGGTCACGGCGCCGAGCTCGCGCGGCGCGTCGCCGAGCTCGCGCGCGACGACGGACACGCCGGCGAGGGGTTTCCCGTCGGCGCCGGTGACCGAGCCCGCGAGCTCGACGCCCTGGCCCGTGTCGAGCACGACGCGCCGCCGCTGCCCGGTCTCCGCCTGGACCGGGAGAGCGAACAGCGTCGCGCGGTAGTCCTGCCCGAACACGATCTCCGTGCCGACGACGCGCCAGCCGGACAGGGCGGGCAAGGAGGCGCTGCGGATCCCCCACTCGCCCTGGATCGGCTCGAGGTGCGGATTGAACTGGATGTTCGAGCCGTTCGACACGGGGACGAGCTCGACCATGTCGCGGCTGGCGTCGAACGGGAGGCCGGCGACATCCGCGTCGATCGACGCGGGCAACGCCAGCGCGACCTCGACCGATGCGGTTCCGTCCGTCGGGACGCGCGCATTGCCGAGTCCGATGCCGCGGCGCTCGTCCGACGCGACGATCGAGAATTCGCCCGCCGCGAGGCCCTCGGCGACGAACCGGCCCTCCGCGTCCGTCGCGAGCTCGGCGGCGTAGCGCGCGTGCTCGGCGTCGGGCACGCCCGGAGTCGCGACGAACGTCTGCTTCGGCGAGTTGTAGTAGACCGTCGCGTGCCCGAACTCTCCGAGGACGACCCGCACGCCGGCGGCGGGAGCTCCGTCCGCGTCGACGACGCGCCCGCGGATCGACGGCGCTCCGGCGCCGGCGACGAGGACGGACAACGCGAGTGCGGCGAACGCCATGCTCTCGCGAGTCTACACCGAGGTCGAGAGGACGCGGCAGGACTGCGTCTTGAACACGAGGAATACGCGCGCGCCCTCGCGCAGCCCGAGCTCGCGCGTCGAGGCCTGCGTGACGCCGACGACGACCCGCACGCGCGTCCCGGCCTCGCCCAGGACGGCGCGGAGCACGACGTCCTCGCCGCGCGCCTCGATCGACTCGACCTCCGCCGCGAGGATGTTGCGCGCCGAGATCCCCGCGATCGGCGCGGTCGACACGAGGATCTCGTCCGCGCCGAGCGCAAAGACGGCGCGCGCGCCGGGCTCGAGGCCCGCTGCGGGAACCTGCACGGCGACGCCGGGCGCGAGAGCGACGCTGGCGGTGCCCGCGGCGAGCGACGCGACGCGACCGGAGAGCACGTTGTCCGCGCCGCGCGCGGGCATGCCGTGGCCGTGCAGGACGTCCGCCGGCTCGCCGATCGCGCGGACGCGGCCGCGGTCGAGGATCGCGACGACGTCGCACAGGGCCTGGACCTCGGTCGCGTCGTGCGACACGAACAGCGTCGGGAGATCGTAGGCGTCGCGCGTGCGCAGGAGGTACGGCAGGATGCGCCGGCGCAGCGGCAGGTCGAGCGCGCCGAAGGGCTCGTCGAGCAGGAGCACTTCGGGGCGCGAGCACAGGGCGCGCGCGAGCGCGACACGGCTCCTCTCGCCGCCCGACAGCGTCGCCGTCGAGCGATCGAGGAGCGAACCGATCTCGAGGACCTCGGCCGCGCGTGCGAGCTCGGCCTCCGACGCGTGCGCGCCCGCGAGAACGTTGCGCCGCACGTCCCAGTGCGGGAACAGAAGGGCGTCCTGGGGCACGTAGCCGACCGCGCGCGTCGCGATCGGCGTGCGCGTCCGTCCCTCCGTGTCGAGCAGAAGGCGGTCCCCGAAGCGGATGCGGCCCGAGCGCACCGGCCTCCAGCCCGCGATCGCCTCGAGGAGGCTCGTCTTCCCCGATCCGGAGGCGCCGAAGATGCCGAGACTCCGCGCGCGCGTCTCGATCGCGACGTCGAGATCGAACGCAGAGAGCGGCAGCGAGAGCCGGATCTCGATCGAGGCCGCGTTCATGCCGCCCGCCTGGGCGCGAGGAGGCGCTCGACGGTCCAGAGGACGACGAACGCGAGGACGACCGTCAATCCGACGAGGCCGAGCGCGTGCTCGTCCGCGCCGAGCTGGATGTCGCTGAAGATCGCAAGCGCGAGCGTCTGCGTCCGCCCCGGGATGTTCCCCGCGACGATGACGGTCGCGCCGAACTCGCCGAGCGCGCGCCCGAACGCGAGTGCGACCGCGGCTGCGAGCCCGCGCCCCGCGAGCGGGAGCGTGATCGTGCGGAAGATGCGCCCGCGCGCGAGCCCGAGGGTCGCGCCCATGTGCTCGAGGCGCGGATCGACGCCCTCGAACGCCGCGCGCGCGGTGCGCGCCGCGAGAGGGAACGCGACGACCGCCGACGCGACGACCGCAGCGCGCCAGGTGAACAGGAGGTCCGGGTCGAAGCCGAGCGAGCGCTCGCCGAGGAACCCGTGGCGACCGAAGAGCGAGAGGAGGAGGTAGCCGATCGCCGTCGGCGGCAGGACGAGCGGCAGGGCGACGAGCGTCTCCGCGATGCTCTTGCCGCGGAAGTCGCGGCGGGCGAGCGCCCATCCGGCCGCGATCGCGAACGGCGTGACGAGCAGCGTCGCGCCGCCGGCGACGCGCAGTGTCACGAGGAGGACGTCGAGCGTGGCCGGGGTGAAGAACTCCAAGTGGGACGCGGATCCTAGCGATCGGGCGAGCGGCGCGCATCCGCGTGCGCACGCGCGTGCTCTTCCGCACGCTCGACCGTCCGCGATTGACGCGGAGAGCTCCGCGCGGCATCCGGTACGGATGTTGCCCCGCCCGCGGCCTTCTCCCCCGCCCACTCGAACCCGAAAGAGTCCCCGCCATGAGAGTCCGAGTCCTTTCCCCCTGGCTCGTCGTCGCTGCTGTGTCCTTCGCACCCACGGTCGAGGCGCAGGTCGTCAACGCTCCGGTCGCGCCGGACACGATCTACGTCGCGCGCGTCGGATCGCACGCCGGCCTCTCGGTGATCGACCTGAACGGCTTCGGCGCGTCGACCGGCGATCCCACGTACGACCCGTTGGTCTTCCGCGAAGGGCACTCGAACTACCCGAACAATCCGAACGTCCAGTTCCAGGGCGCGCTCCTCCGGCCGCCGCTCGCTCCCGGCACGACGACGCTCGACGGCGGATCGGCGGGCGTGTTCACGCTGACGAAGAACAGCTTCCTCGAGGAGGTGCTCCTGCGCGCGCCGGACGTGCTCTCGATCAGCGACATGATGCTCGGCCAGCCGCTGGACCTGACCTTCAACGACGGGCCGGCGCCGTTCGGTTGCCAGGCGGGAGGCGGAAGCCTGTGCGCGTCGGACCCGCTCGAGGTCCTGACCGCGGCCGCGGGCGGACCGAACACGCTCGTGCCCGCGAGCCCCGGCTCCATCGTCGTGAACTTCGTGGTCGGCGGCGGGAACCCGATCTCCTGGGCGCCGCACCCCAATCCCCCGCCGCTCCTCTCCGTGCCCTTGTGCCAGTCGCCGTTCCTCGGCGGCCAGGAGCCGACCTCGATCGACTCGAGCACACAGGTCGGCCTCTCGAATCTCCTCGGTCCGGGCGATCCGTTCGGCGATCCCTTGCACGGGATTCCGCCCACGGGACTCCTCACGGCCGAGCAGAACACGTTCTTCGTCGGGCCGAGTCTGCCGCAGCCGGTGATCTCGTTGTGCTCGCCGTACACGTACCGGCAGCAGGTCGGCCACTGGCTCTACCTCGCCGACCGCGCGCGCGGGGAAGTCGTCGCCGTGAACAGCAACACGTTCGAGGTCTTGAAGCGGATCCCGGTCCAGGACCCGACCGAATTCGCGATGGACACGAACCTGCACCGCCTCGCCGTCACGAGCCAGGCGACGAACCGGGTCGTGTTCATCGACATCGATCCCCGGTCGGCGAGCTTCCACCGGATCGTGCACGCGACCACGGTCGGTCAGACGCCGCGCGGGATCGCGTGGGATCCGGGCGACGAGGACATCCTCGTCTGCAACGAGGGCGACGACACCGTGTCGATCCTGTCGGCGGCCACTCTGGCCATGCGCAAGGTCGTCCACCGCGGCCTCGACCGGCCGTTCGCGGTCGCGATCACGCAGCGGCAGACCGCTTTCGGCTTCCAGCGCGACGTCTACTTCGCCTACATCCTCGACCGCGCGGGCCACGTGAGCCTCTTCGAGTCCGGACCGAACGGCGTCAACGGCTGGGGCTACGACGAGATCATCGGGCGCGCCCCGGCGGTGTTCGCCAACCCGCGCGCGATCCAGCCGGATCCCCTGCGACTCGAGTCCGGCGTCTGGATCGCCCACGCGGGCGCCGTCACGAACCTCGTGCTCGACTCCACGACGATCGGCGCGCTCCCGCTGAATCCGGTCAACGTGCCGAACATGCGCGGCCTCTCGTTCCGCATCGCGCGGTCGATCACGAGCGAGCTCAGCGGCGAGCCCGCCGACATCGCCTTCGACGATCAGCGCAACTTCGGAGCGCTGCCGAACTTCGTGCCCTACGGCGGCGGCGGGCAGGCGGAGATCAACGGGAAGAGCCTCGTGCGGCAGCTGTCGGGCAGCTACGTGAACACGAACGAGGCCACGTTCCTCTTCGTCCCCATCCGCGGGGCCGGCGTCGTCGACGTGATCTCGCTCGCGACGGGCCGACGCGTCGACACGAGCGCCTACCATCCCGGAGTCCAATCGGTCGCGGCCCCCGGCGCCGCTCTCGTGATGGACTACTTCCGCGAGTGAGCTACTTCGTCGCGACGAGGAAGTGCGCGATGTCGCTGTCGCGCATGACGTAGTCGCGGCCTTCGACGCGCATCTTCCCCGCGGCCTTGATCGCGGCCTCGCTCTTGTACGCCACCAGGTCGTCGACGGAGTAGATCTCCGCGCGGATGTAGCCCTTCTCGAAGTCCGTGTGGATCACTCCGGCGGCGATCGGGCCGGTGTCCCCCTTGTGGATCGTCCAGGCGCGGATCTCCTTCGGCCCGGCGGTGAAGAAGGTCTGCAGGCCGAGGAGCTCGAACGACTTCCGGATCAGGCGCGGCAGCGCGAGCTCCGCGATGCCGAGCTCCTGCTGGAACGTCGCGCGGTCGTCCGGGCCCATGTTGACGAGCTCGCACTCGAGATCGCCGCACAGGTGGATCCACTCCGATCCGGTCTCCTTCGCGTGCCGCGCGACGGCCTGCGCGCGCTCGGAAGTCCCCGCGAGGTCGTCCTGGTCGACGTTCGCGACGTACAGCATCGGCTTGATCGTCATCAGGAAGAGCGGGCGGAGCGCCGCGAGCTCGGGCGGCTTCCATTCCGCGTTGCGCAGGAGCTTCCCCTGCTCGAGCAGCTCCTTCGCCTTCGTGAAGACCTCCTTCTCGAAGAGCGACTGCTTGTCCCCCGCGCGCGCCTTCTTCCCGACCCGCTCGACGTTCCGCGCCACGGTCTCGAGGTCCGCCATCGCGAGCTCGAGCTCGAGGACCTCCATGTCGCCCTTCGGATCGACCGGGCCGTCGCGCACGACCTGCGGATTGTCGAAGCAGCGGACGATCTGCAGGAGCGCGTCCGCTTCCTTGACCGAGCCGAGGAACTTGTTCCCCATCCCCTCGCCCTTGGAGGCGCCGGCGGCGAGTCCGGGGATGTCGACGACGCGCATCGCCGCCGCGACGAGCCTCTCCGTCGCGATGAACTTCTGGATCGTCGCGAGGCGCTCGTCCGGGACGTTGACGATCGAGACGTTCGCCTCGGTCGTGCTGAACGGGTAGATGGCGCGGTCGGCCGGAGTTGCCGTGAACGCGCTATAGAGTGTCGATTTGCCGACGTTCGGCAGGCCGACGATGCCGCAGGCGACTCCCATGGAAACGGCGGGAGAGTCTAGCGTCCGAATGCCTCCGGCGTGAGGCCGGAGGTGCGGTCAGCTCGACTTGCGGCGGGCTTTCGCCTTGGTTTCCTTCGATCCGCGCGGCGTCGTTTCGTCGGGTACCGGGTCGGACGCCGGCGCGGGAGATTCCGCCGGCTTCTTCGGCAGCGCCGCGCCGACGGCGTCGACTCCGCGCCTCGACGCGACCCAACGCGCGATGGCGAGGACGACCTCGTGCGGATCGATCGGCTTCGTTGCGTAGTCGTCGCAGCCCGCGGCGAGGCACTGCTCGCGGTCGCCCGTCATCGCGTGCGCGGTGAGCGCGATGATCGGCTGCGTGAAGCCCTTCTCGCGCAGCATCTTCGTCGCCGAGAATCCGTCGAGCTCCGGCATCTGCATGTCCATGAGCACGCAGTCGTAGGCGCCCGTCGTCGCGTTGCCGGCCATCGCCTGCTCGACGGCGATCTTGCCGTTCTCGGCGAGATCGACGGTCGCTCCGGCGCGGCGCAGGTGCCACGACACGATCTTCCGGTTGTCGCGCGCGTCGTCGGCGAGGAGCACGCGGATGCCCGCGAGGAGACACTCGCCCCCGGCGCTCGCCCGCACGTCGTGCCCCGGCGGCGTTTCGTCGCGGGTGAGAAGCTCCGCGCCCTGGATCGGAAGGATCATCTCGACGCCGTCGAGGGGACCCGTGTCGATCTCGACGTGGAAGGTGGCGCCGTGGCCCGGGCGGCTCGTCACCGAGATGCTGCCGCCGAGCATCTCCGCCAGACGGCGCGAGATGATGAGGCCGAGACCGGTCCCGCCGAAGCGGCGCGCCATCGAGGGATCCGCCTGCGTGAACGGCCGGAAGAGCGTTCCGATCTGCTCCTCGGTCATGCCGATCCCGCTGTCGACCACCTCGAAGGCGATGTGCGGGCTCCTCGCGGTCTCCTCGGGCGACATGCCGACGACGAGCCGCACGTGGCCGCGCTCGGTGAACTTGATCGCGTTGCCGATCAGGTTCATCAGGATCTGGCGCAGGCGGGTCGGGTCGCTGCGAATCGTCGCGGGCACGCGACCCGAGAACTCGACCGACAGCTCGAGGCCTTTCTCCACCGCGCGAGGTCTGAGCAGCGCCGCGATCTCCGTCACGATCTCTTGCACGGGGCACTCGATGCGCTCGACGGTCATCTTGCCGGCCTCGATCTTCGAGATGTCGAGGATGTCGTTCAGGACCGCGAGCAGGTGCCGCCCGTTCTGTCGGATGCGCTGCACGCCGTCGCGCCGGTCCTCGGAGGAGAGGCTCGGGTTCGCGAGGAGGTCCGAGTAGCCGAGGATCGCCGTCATCGGCGTGCGGATCTCGTGGCTCATGTTCGCGAGGAACTCGCTCTTGCTCCGGTTGGCGGCTTCGGCGGCCTCGCGCGCGAGCTCGAGCTCGGTCGTCTTCGTCGCGAGCTGGCTCGCCTGCGCCTCGATCTGCGCCTTCGCCTCCGCGATGCCCTGCAGGCGGAGCAGGCTCTCGATCGTCTGCTTCTGCTGCGTGATGTCGGTGATCGAGCCGGCGATCCGCACGGCCTCGCCGTGCTCGTTCCAGACCGCCTGTCCGCGCACGCGGAACCAGCGGTAGTTCCCGCCGCCCATCCGCAGCCGGCATTCGACGTCGAACGGCGTGCGCTCGTGGAAGTGCCGGCGCAGCGCCTTCTGCACTCCCTCCTGATCCGCCGGGTGGATGAGGTCCTGCCAGTCCTCGTGGTTCTTGACCGAGGCGAGATCCTCGGCATGCAAGAGCTCCTTGCAGCGCGGCGAGAGGTAGAACTCGTTCCAGATCACGTTCCAGTCCCACAGACCGTCCGACGATCCGCGCACGGCGAGCTCGAAGCGCTCCTCGCTCTTGCGCAGAGCTTCCTCGTTGCGCTTGCGCTCGGTGATGTCGCGCACGAACGCGCTGAAGGTGATGTGGTCGTCCGTGTGGGCCGCCGTCGCGGCCATCTCGACGGGGAAGAGGACCCCCGACCGACGCAACGCGACCATCTCGACGCAGCGCCCGAGGACGTTCGACGTCCCCTCGCGGAGGTAGCGCTCGAGTCCGACGCGGTGCCCCTCGCGCTGCTCCGGAGGAACCACCGTCTCGGCGAGGCTGCGGCCGAGGACGTCCGCGCGTTTCCAGCCGAAGACGGCCTCGGCGCGCGCGTTCCACTCGACGATGCGCCCGTTCATGTCCATCGCGACGAACGCGTCGTGCGCCGAGTCGAGGACGAGGCGCATCCGTCGCTCGCTGTCGCGCACGATCGCCTCGGAGCGGTCGAGGTCGTGGGCCGCGATCACCGAGTGCCGCCACATGCGGCGCCCGTACAGGCACAGCCCGACGAGAGCCAGCGCCACGACGACGACGACGGCCATCTCCGTGGCGCGGAGGTCGCCGACGGCGCCCTCCTGGTCGAAGAGATTGAGGCGCAGGATCTCGCGCGTGCGCTGCTCCATTTCCTCGATGCGCTTGTGCACCGTCTTGCGCGCGCGGTTCACGGCCCCGGCGTGGATGCTCGCCTCGGAGAACTGGACATTCCGTCCGGACAAGCACTTCATCCAGGCCTCGGTCTCCTGCTGCGCTTCGTCCGCCGCGTCCCGAAGCGCGCGGAGCTCCTCGAGCAGCGTCGCGTGCAAGGCGCCGACCGCGTTCTGGTTCGCTTCCGCGAGCGCGCGCTCGATCTCGGAGTGGAACGCCGCCGCGGCCGTGCGCATGCGAGCCGGATCCGGCGCGAGCGTCCCGGCCCCCGGGGACTCGAGCTCGGGCTCGACGAGCTCGGTCGCGAGGCGCCCGAGCTGGGCGTAGCTCTCCTGCCGGTTCGACCAGATCCGCGTCTGGGCGACGGAGCGTCCGTAGAAGGCGTTGACCTGCCGGTCGAGGAACAGCACGCCGCCGAGCGCGAGCACGGAGAGCGCCGTCAATCCGTAGATGACGAGGTGCCAGGGCGGCGGCTTCCGCGCGCCCGGTGCGAGCACGGAGTCCTCCGCCCGGGGATCGACTTCGGGACTTTCCGATGCCATGGGGCCGGTCCTCTTGTCGGCCTCCCGGAGAGGCGTTCCTGAGGCGATCCGACCCCGCAGGGGCTAGACGAGGGCCATACAGTCGATTTCGACCAGGGCGCCCCGGGGGAGGTCCGCGACGCCGACGGTCGAGCGCGCGGGCGGGGCACCGCCCGGGAAGTGGCGCGCGTAGACCTCGTTCATCGCCGTGAAATCCGCGATGTGCTTCAGGTAGACGGTGCACTTCACGGCGCGCGAGAAATCCGTCCCCGCCGCGGCCAGGACCGCGGCGAGATTCTGCAGCGCGCGCTCGGTCTGCTCGGCGACGTTCCCTTGGATCAGCGCGCCGGTCGCGGGATCGATCGCGATCTGCCCGGAGCAGTGGACGAGCCCGCCGGCGCGGATCGCCTGGCTGTACGGGCCGATCGCAGCCGGGGCCGGACGGGCGGGAGGAGTGGCGATGCGCTCGCGATCGGCCATGGGCGGGGTGTGCTCCTTCAACTGCGTGGACGTTGGAATCGGGCGCGCAGGGCCTGCGCGACGGCCTCGGGGACGAACGGCGACGCGTCGCCGCCGAGCGACGCGATCTGGCGCACGAGCGTGCTCGAGACGTGGGCGAACTCCGGCGCGGGAGCGAGCAGCACCGTGTCGATGCGCGGATTCAGGACGCGGTTCGTCCGCGCCATCTGGACCTCGAACTCGAAATCCGTCCCGCCGCGGACTCCGCGCACGAGGACGTCCGCGCCGAGCTCCTCGCACGCCGCGACGACGAGCCCGGGGACGAGCGCGACCCCGACGCCCGGAAGCTCCTTGACCGAGGCGCGGACGAGCTCCGCCCTCTCCTCCGCGCTGAACAGCGACTGCTTCTCCGGGTTCCGGGCGACGCCGACGGTCACCTTGCCGAAGAGGGCGCTCGCGCGCGCGACGAGGTCCAGGTGGCCGCGCGTGAACGGGTCGAACGTGCCGGGGAAGAGGGCGTGCCGCGCCATGCGCGCATTCTAGCTGCAACCGCGCCGCGATCCCGCCGGTCCCCAAGTCGCATGGAGAACCACGCGGACGCGGCGCGCGCACCGCTCGAGCGGCCGCTCTTCGCGGTCGCAGCGGCCGTCTTCGTCGGTTCGGCGCTCGGAGCGACGGCGCTGCTGCCCGCCGCGTGGGCCCGAGCCCTCGCGCTCGGCGCTCCGTGCGCCGGATTCGCCGCGCGAGGGCGCGTGCGCGGAAGCGGCTGGGCCGCCCTCGTCCTCCTGCTCGCCGCCGCGGCGAGCCTGCGCGCGGCTCCGCGAGCACCGGAGTCGCCGACGACGCCGGAGCGCACGGCGTTCGGCACGTGGCGGCCGACCGACGGCGCCGGGGAGCGCGCGCAGGGCACGGTGGAGGGTGCCGCGCTCGGCGTCGCGCTCGTGCGCGGCACGCTCGAGGCCGGCGAGGAGGTTGCGGTCCTTCCGGGCGAACCCGCGACGCCGTTCGCCCGCGGGCCCGAGCCCGGACCGCGCCGGCGCGCGACGATGCCGCCGGACCCCGAGCGCGGACCGGACGAGGTCGTGCGCCTGCGCGCCGGCGCGATCGGGCTCGCGGCGCAGCTGACGGCGCCCCTCGAACGCGTCCGCGCGCGCCTGCTCGAGCGCACGTCGCGACTTCCGGATCCGCTGACGCGCGCGCTCGTCGCCGGACTCCTGTTCGGGGACCTCACGGATCTTCCGCACGGCGTCGGCGACCTCTTCGTGCGCACGGGCACGTTCCACGTGCTCGCGATCAGCGGACTGCAGATCGCGCTCGTCGCGATCCTGCTCGCGGGGCCGCTCGCGCGCTGCCTCGCCTTCCTCGCGCGCGCCGCGACCGCGGGACGCGTGCACCCGGGCTTCGAGCACGTGCGCGCCGCGATCCTGCTCCTCTTCGTGCCGGTCGCGGGCGCGGGCCCGCCCGTCACGCGCTCGGCACTCGCGTGGGTGATGAGCTCGGTCGCGCACGGATTCCGCGTGCGCACGCCGTTCGCCGATTCCCCCGCCCGCCACATGCCGCGCGCGAACGACCCTCTCTCGATCTGGTCGCTCGCGCTCCTGTGCGAATGCCTCGTGCATCCGGACGCGGCGGTCTCGGTGTCCGTCGAGCTCACGTATGCCGCGACGCTCGGGCTGATCCTCGCGACCGGGCCGACGGTCCGGCTCCTCCGGTCCGCGTTGCCGGGCGAGGGGCGGATCGCGCCGGCCGGAGCGACGGGCCGTCCGCGGCCCGAGCTCGCGCGGGTGCTCGCGCAGAAGATCCTCGACGCCGCGCTCTACTCGATCGCCGCGTCGCTCGCGGCCGTGCTCGCGACCTCGGCCGTCGTGTGGTTCCACTTCGGGGAGTGGAGTCCCGCCGGCATCCTCGCGACCCCCGCGATCGCCGTTCCGGTCGCATGGATCCTCGTCGCCGGCTGGGTCTGGCTCCTCGTCCCCGGGCTCGTGCCGGAAGCGCTCCTCGACCTCCCCGTCCGCGGCATGGTCTCGATGCTCGGAGCGTTCGACCGGATCCCGGGGACGCCCGGCCTCCTCCCGCCGCGTCCCCTGGCGCTCCTCCTGATCGCCTCGGGCGCGACGCTCCTCGCGCTCGCGCGGCGCCCGGGCCAGGCGGCCTGGCTCCCGCGCGTCGCCGCGGCGGCTTGGGGCGTCGTCCTCCTCCCCTGGGTCCTCGCGCCGGCGGGTCTCGAGCTCCACGCGCTCGACGTCGGCCACGGGACGGCCGTGCTCGTCCGCGGGCCGGGGGGCGGCGTCTGGGTGTTCGACGCGGGGTCGCGGGACCGCGCCGAGGTCGACCGCGAGGCCCTGGGTCCGCTCGTGCGCGCCTGGGACGCCGAACGCATCGGGGTGGTCCTCTCCCATCCCGACCGCGACCACGCGGGAGCGCTCGACTGGCTCGTCGAGCGGCACCCGCCTGTCGTCTGGGCAGGTGCGGTCCCCGCACAGGTCAGCGGGCGCCTTCCGCACACCGTGCCCCGGATCGACGTGCGCCCGGGCCGGATGCGCCTCCCCCGATTGGATTCCGGGCCGGACGGGCCGGATCTCGAGCTCTCCCGCAGCCTGGACGTCGAGGGCAACGAGGGCTCGCGCTGTCTCGAGGTCCGCTGGCGCGACTCCCGCATCGTCCTGTGCGGGGACGCGGAGGCGGAGGGGCTCGCGACCTGGCTCGCGTCGGACCCTGGACCGACTCCCGTCCGCCTGCTGCTGTTCCCGCACCACGGGTCCGAGACGCAGCAGCTCGGGCCCCTGGTCGCGGCCCTCGCACCCGCGGAGATCTGGATCAGCACGTCGGGGACGGCCTCCGTCAGCCGGGAGCTCGCGCGGCGCGGGATCCAAGTCCGCTCGACGGCGGTCGAGGGGCCGCTCGCGCTCGAACTCCCCTGAATCTGGCACGGAACCTGCACGGCGCCCGACCGAGAGAAGGCAGACTCTCGGGGATCCGCGCGGATCGAAGCCAGGGCGCAGGCCAAGAGCCTGCGCCCTGGGTTCTTTTCGGGGGATCAGAGCCTCGCGCGGATCTTGTCGAGGATCTGCCGGGACAGCGTCTCGTCCCCGAAGGTGTCGATCCGGATCGAGATCTTGGACGTCGTGTCCGTCTCGCGCCCGACCGTGATCTCGACCTTCTTGTCGAGCGCGGTGCGCCCGACGACCTTGCCGTCGACGCCGCTCGCGTCGGACGACACGACGCGGACGTCCATGTCCTCGAGCGCGGCTTCCGACGCCTCGACGATCCGTTTCGGACTCCCCTCGAGGTGCGCTTCGAGGTCCCCGCCGACGTACGCGGCGGTGACCGCGCCCGCCGCGACGGCGCCGGCGAGACATCCGGGGAGTGACGCGAGCACGGCGAGAGACGCTCCCGAGATCACGAACTTGTCGAACGCGCGCATCGCATCTCCTTTCACGTCGAGGCGGAAGCCGCTCCGAAGCTCCCCTCGACGATGCCTTTGAATCCCTGCAGCGCCGTCCGCTGCATGTAGAACGAGAGGCCGCGCTCGCCGCCGAGCTCCTCGCCTCCGCCGGCGCGACCCGGGCCTCCGTGCACCATCGACGGGAGCACCATGCCGGGAGGCAGGGACTGGTCCTGCAGCTTGTCGCTGCCGAGCCACAGCCGGCCGTTCCACGGCGCCGCGGCGAGAACGAACTGCTCGCACCACGTCGCGTCGTTCGAGTAGGCGCTGGCGACGAGACCGCCGCCGCCGAGACCGACGAGCTCTGCCGCGCGCGCCGCGTCGCCCGCGTACGGCAGCAGCGTCGTCACGGGGCCGAACACTTCTTCGGCGTGGAACGCCGCCGCTTCGCCGTCGCGCGCGACGAACACCGTCGGCGCGACGAAGTAGCCCTTCGGACGGAGCGGCTCCGGTCCTCCGCACGCGATCTCCCCGGCTTTCGCGAAGCGTCCCATGCCGGCGCGCACGTCGGCGAGCTGCGACGCGGACGCGAGCGGACCCATCCGCGTCTCCTTCTCGGCGGGATCGCCGACCTTGATGCGCGAGAGCTCCGCGACGAGATCGGTCTTGAGCGCGTCCATGCGCTGCTCCGGGACGAGCACGCGGCGCACCGCCGTGCACTTCTGTCCGGTCTTCTGCGTCACGTCGAGTGCGACGTTCGCGAGCAGCAGGTTCCACGAGTCCGAGCCCGGTTCGACGTCGGGCGCGAGCACGGCGGCGTTCAGCGAGTCGGCCTCGATGTTGACGCGCACGTTCCGGCGCACGACGTTCGCGTGGCCGCGCAGCTTCGCGCCCGTCGCGGACGAGCCCGTGAACGCGAGGCAGTCCTGCGGGCCCAGGTAATCGAGGAGATCGCCGACGCTGCCCGCGACGAACTGGTACGCGAGCGGCGGGAGGAGGCCGGAGTCGACGATGATGCGCGCGACGCGCGCGGCGACGAGCGCCGTCGGAGTTCCGGGTTTCTCGACCACGGGGACGCCGGCGAGCAGCGCGCAGGCCATCTTCTCGACCATCCCCCAGGCCGGGAAATTGAAGGCGTTCACGTGCACCGCGACGCCGGGCCGCGTGACCCAGACGTGCTGGCCCCAGAACCGCGCGGTGCGACCGAGCTGGATCCCGTCGCCGTCGACGAGGAAGGGGCGGGCGGGGAGCTTCTCCGAGAGCGCGGCGTAGGCCGCCAGGGTCCCGATCGCGCCGTCGATGTCGAACTTCGCGTCCGAGCGGGTCGTGCCGCCGTTCGCGATCGAGGCCGTGATCAGGTCCTCGCGGCGCTCGTGGATCGCTCCCGAGAGCCCCTTGAGCAGGGCGCCGCGCTCCCGGAAGCTCAGAGCCCGCAGGGCCGGACCGCCCTGGTCGCGCGCCGCCTGGAGGACTGCGCGGAAGTCGATTCCGCCGGAGCGGACCTCCGCGATCGGCGCCTCGGTCGTCGGGTTGTGGAGCGGGACGGGGTCGCCCGAGCCCTTGTGCCAGCGCGACAGGACGTAGCTCTCGAGGATCTCCATGAAGGCCGGTACTCTAGCGATGCGGACGTTTCGACGGGAGAAAAGGCCGGGATCGAATGGAATTCCGGCGCGGGAACTGCGCACAGGCGCCGCCCCCGCGTAGGCGCCCATCCGACCGCTTCCCGTCACGGACCCCATCCCATGTTCCATCCGTTCCATCGGCTCCCCATGTTCGGGTTCGCGTTCCTCGGCTTCCTGATGATCGGGGTGATCCTGGCCGTCGCCTGCTGGCTCGCCTTCAAGAGCGGCAAGGACGGGACGACGAAGCTCGGCGGTCCCGCCGGTTGCTTCATGGCGCTCGCGCTCATGTTCGTCGCCGGCCTCGGCGCGCTCGGATGCGCGGCGATCGCCCTGGTGAACGCGCCGGGAGAGCTGCTCCGGAACGGCCCGATCCGGAAGATCGAGGCGCACGTGCACGACTGGAAGGCGGAGCACGAGGGAGCGGACGAGGCCGAACCCGGGGAGCACGGCGAGCGCGGCGAAGCCGAGCGCAAGGGCGTCCACTTCCGCATCGAGATGACCGGCGGCAACGCGCAGGAGATCTCGCGCTGGTTCCGCGAGCACACCGACGGCGACATGACGGTCTCCGTGACGACGCTCGCGGGTCCGGACGGGCCGCGCACGCGGGTCGACATCGAGCTCCCGATCCCTGAGAGCGAGCTGCGCGAAATCCGCCGCGACTTCGAGCGCGATCTCCCGAACCTGAAGCTGCCGAACGACGTCCGGATCGAGCTCAAGGGCGAGGACGACTAGCGCCGCGGGCGCGCGTCGGTATCCTCGCCGCGTGCCCGATCTTCCCGCAGCGGCGCGCTGGTTGCCTCCGGGCACGTTCGAGGGCGCCGTCGCCGTCGTCACGGGAGGCGGGACCGGCCTCGGACTCGAGATCTCCCGCGGGCTCGCGGCGCTCGGCGCGCTCGTCGTGGTCGCGTCGCGGCGCGCCGAACACCATCAGGCGCTGGTCGCCGAGGCCGCGATCCGCGGATGGAAGGTCGAGAGCCTCGTGCTCGACGTGCGCGAGTCCGACCGCGTGCGCGTCGCGGCCGACGCGCTCGTCGAACGCCACGGCCGGATCGACGTCCTCGTCAACAACGCCGCCGGCAACTTCGTCTGCCCCGCGGAACGGATGTCGGCGAACGCCTGGCGCTCCGTCGTCGGCATCGCGCTCGACGGGACGTTCTACTGCAGCCAGGCCTTCGGGCGCGCGATGATCCGTCAGCGCCGCGGCTCGATCCTGAACGTCGTCGCGACCTACGCGACGACCGGGATGGCCGGCGTCGCGCACTCGGCGAGCGCCAAGGCCGGCGTCCTCGCGCTGACGAAGTCGCTCGCCGCCGAATGGGCGCGCCACGAGATCCGCGTCAACGCGATCGCGCCGGGCCCGTTCCACTCGCAGGGCGCGGCGGCGAACCTGTGGCCGACGTCCGAGATCGAGGAGTCGATCCGGAGCCGCATCCCGCTCGGCCGGTTCGCCACCGCGGAGGAAGTCGCCGCGCACGGGCTCTACCTCCTCTCCCCCGCGTGCTCGTACGTGACGGGCGAGTGCCTCGTCGTCGACGGCGGCGCGACGCTCGGACGACCGATGTGGGAGCCCCGGTGAGCACCCCGCCGTCGCCCCGCGCGCACCTGCCGACCGAGCAGGCGAACCCCGCGTCGGCGGAGCTCGATCGCCTCTCGATCGGTGACGCGTTCGACGTCGTCAACGCGGAGGACGCGCGGATCGCCGCCGCCGTCGCGCTCGCGAAGCCCGCGATCGTGCGCGCGATCGAGATCGTCTCGGAGCGCCTCGCGCGCGGCGGACGCCTCTTCCTCGTCGGTGCCGGGACGAGCGGGCGGCTCGCGGTGCTCGACGCCTCCGAGTGCCCGCCGACATTCCGCACCGCGCCGGGCCAGGTGCAGGGCGTCATCGCGGGAGGCGCGCGCGCGCTCGTCTCCGCGGTCGAGGGCGCCGAGGACGATCGCGCCGCGGGCGCACGCGAGATGGAGGAACGCGGCGTCGGGAAGGACGACGCGGTCCTCGGCGTCGCGGCCGGCGGCACGACGCCGTACGTGCACGGCGCGCTCGCGGCCGCGCGCGCCGCGGGCGCCGCGACGATCTTCCTCGCCTGCGTCCCGCGGGAGCTCGTCCCCGACGAGGCGGACGTCTCGATCCGCGTCCTCACGGGGCCGGAGGTGATCGCCGGGAGCACGCGCATGAAGGCCGGAACCGCGACGAAGATGGTGCTGAACCTCGTCTCGACGCTCTCGATGGTCCGGCTCGGGAAGGTCCACGGCAACCTGATGATCGACGTCGACACGCGCGGGAACACGAAGCTGCGCCAGCGCGGCATCGACCTCGTCGCACGACTCGTCCCCTGCGATGCGCATCGGGCGGAGTCGCTGCTCGACGGAGCGGACGACGAAGTGAAGGTCGCGGTCGCGATGGGTCGGCTCGACATCGACGCGGCAACCGCACGATCGCGCCTCGCCGCGGCGGGCGGCGTGCTGCGGCGCGTCATCGGCTAGGGAGCGGGCGCGTCCTCCGCGAGCACGCCGCGCACAGACGCGAAGAAAGCCTCCCAGTCGAACGCGGGACCGGGATCCTGCTTGTTCGCCTGCACGTGGAAGTGCCCGAGGATCCCGTGGAAGGACTCGAACTCAGGCTCGGAGAGCACGGTCGTGCGCACGCGGCCCGCAGCGTCGCGCGGCGCGTCCGCGGCGATGCGCGGGAAGACGACGCACAACGCCGCGGCGAGGCGCGCGAGAGACTCGTACTGCCGCGGAGTGAACGCCGGCTGCTCGAGATCGAGGCCCTGGACGACGCCCCGGATCCCCTTCCCCTCCCCGGCGGCGTGCGCGCCGAGGTTCGCGATCTCGACGCCGATCGAACGCGGGTTCGCCTTCGTCGCGTGCCAGGCCTGGTCGCGGAGGTCGAGCGTCTGGTAGATCGTGCCGTCGACGTCGAGGAGGAAGTGGACGGACAGCCCGCGCTCGTCCTGGAGGACGCGGAAGCAGCGCTCGCTCGTCCCCGCGGCGTCGTAGTGCAGCACGAACTGGTCGACCGTGCCGCGCAGCGCCTCGAGGTCGTCGCTCCCGGGCTCGACGTAGACGCGACCCGCTTCCCCTTTCTCGCGGCGTCCGGGTTGGTAGCGGAGACCGTGCGGCCCGCTCGCATCCGAGGCGTCGTAGCCCGGAGGCTCCGTCCACAGGACGACGCGCGTGCCGACGAAGAAGCGCCGGCCGCAGACGACGATCTCCTCTCCCGATCGCGGAACGAACGCGGGGCGCGGAACGAACGCAGCGCGCGGAACGGTCTCGGGGCGCGGCGCGGCCGTCCGGCAAGCACACACGAATTGCAAGACGAGCGCGAGCCGGAGGAGGCGACCGATCACGCCCCGCAATGTACTCACGCAGCTGAGGGGTCGCACGTAGGCTCGGCCCTCGCATGAAGCCCGCACGTTTCCTCGCGCCTCTTCTTCTCGCCGCCTGCCGCGCTTCCTCCGGGACCGAGTCCGCGCCGCCCGCGGCACCGCCGACTCCCGCGGCCGTCGAGTACACCGTCGCGCTCGCGACACAGCCCGAGCTCGCCGTCCGGTTCACGGTGTCGGCGCCGGCTTCGGCCGACGGCACGACCGTCTTCGGCGTCGACGCATCTTGGGGCGGCGTCGACGACGCCGCGGACGCGATCCTCGACGTCGCCGCATCCGGCGCGGGCGGGAAACCGCTCGCGGTCGAGAAGACCTCGAGCCACGAATGGAGCGTCCGCGCGCCCGCCGGCGAGCGCATCGCGGCCTCGTGGCGCGTCGCGCCGAACGCCCACCAGCACGACTCGAACCCGCGCGTCCACTACCACACGCTGTTCGACGCGGGACTCCTCCACTTCATCGGGCACCTCGGCCTCTTGACGCCCCTGCGGGTGGACGGCTCGCTGCGATCGAGAGTCGTCTTCCGCTGGGTCGGTTTCGCCGAAGCGGGCTGGACCGTCGCCACCTCCTTCGGCGTCGATCCGCGCGGATTCGACGTCGAGGCGAGCTTCGACGAGTTGCGCCATGCGGTCTACCTCGCCGCGCCCGACCTGCGCGTCTACCGCGCGCCGGTCCGCGGTCGCGAGGTGACGGTCGCGATCGCCGGGCATTCCTGGCCGTTCAGCGACGCGGAGTTCGTGAAGGACGTGCGTGCGATCGTCGAGACCGAGCGCGCGTTCTTCGACGATGACGACTTCCCGTACTACCTCGTCAGCGTGATCCCCGTCGGCGAGGCCGACCCGCACTCGCGCTCGCTCGGAGGCACGGGGCTCACGCGCTCGTTCGCGTGCTTCCTCCATCCGGACACGCCGATCGGCGATTCCGGCGAGAGCGGGCTCGGCGTTCCGCACCTCCTCGCGCACGAGATGTTCCACCACTGGAACGGCGGCGTCGCCGGCATGGAGGAGAACGAGCAGCTCGTGTACTGGTTCTCCGAGGGGTTCACCGAGTTCTACGCGCGGAGACTCCTCCACCGCGCCGGGTTCGGCGGACTCGAGGAGACGGCGCGCAGCCTCAACGAGGCGCTGAAGGAGTACGCGCTCTCGCCGGTCGTCGCCGCGCCGAACGAGAAGATCCGCGAGGGGTTCTGGAGCGACCGCGAGCTCCAACGCCTCCCCTATCTGCGCGGGGATCTCGTCGCGATCCTGCTCGACCACGAGATCCGGACGCGCTCGCACGGGGCGCGCTCGCTCGACGATTTCTTCCGCGAGGTCGTCGCGCACGGACGCGAGGGCGGCAAGCTCGGGACCTCCGCGCTGCTCGGGCGCATCGCTTCGTGGACCGACGCGGCGTTCGCCGAGCGCGTGCGATCGATCGTCGTCGACGGGACGCCGGTCGTCCTCGACGCCGCGACGTTCGAGCCCTGCCTCGAGCTCGGGAGCGAGAGCCTCGGCGCCTACGAGCTCGGCTTCGACCTCGATGCCTCGCGCGCGGCGAAGGAGATCCGCGGCGTGACGCCGGGCTCCGCCGCGGCGGACGCGGGCCTCCGGAACGGGCAGCGGCTGACGAGCGTGAACATCACGTACGGCAACCCGGAGACGCCGGTGGAGGTCGGGGTCCGCGACGACGAGGGCGACCGCAAGCTCCGCTGGCTGCCGCAGGGCGATCGGCTCCCCGTCCCGCGCGTCAAGCTGCGCGACGGGGCTGCCTCCGCCGACTGCGCCTGGCTGTAGCGCGCTTTTTTCCGGGATCCGGTGCAACCGCGCGCCCACGCGCCGGTCGCCCGGACATGAAGACCGTCCGCGTCCTCGGAGCGTGCCTGCACGGAACCGGCGCGGAGCTCGTGACGGTCGAGGCGCGCTTCGATCCGCGCGACCGCGAGCGGACGGAGGTGATCCTCACGGGACTCCCGGATCCCGTGCTGCGCGAGAGCCGCGGGCGGCTCGAGTGCGCGCTCGCGGAGAACGGATTGCGCCTCGCGTCCGGGCGGCTGTACCTGAACCTCGTGCCGGCCGCGCGGCGGAAGTCGGGCGAGATCCTCGATCTCCCGCTCGCGCTCGGCGCCGCGGCGGCGAGCGGGCACTTCGAGGCGAAGCTGCTGCGCGGAACGCTGTTCCTCGGGGAGATGGGGATCGACGGCGCGCTGCACGCGGTTCCCGGCGGGCTCGCGGCGGCGATGGCGGCGCGGGAGAAAGGCGTCGCGCGGGTGATCGCTCCGCCCGCGACCGCGGCGGAGGCTGCGTGCCTCGGCGGACTCGAGGTGTACGGCGCGAAGCACCTCGCGGCGGTCGTCGCGCACGTGACGGGCAACGGCGCAGGCCTCGCGCGCGTCGCCGCCGCGGAGGAGATCCCGGGGTCCGAGAACGTCGGGCCGTCGCTCGACGAGGTCCGCGGCGTGGCCGTCGCGAAGCGCGCCTTGGCGCTCGCGGCGGCAGGCGGCCACGGGATCCTGTTCGTGGGTCCGCCCGGATCGGGCAAGAGCATGCTCGCGCGACGGCTCGTGCGGCTGCTGCCGCCTCCGAGCCTCGAAGAGCGCCTCGAGATCACACGAGTCCTCTCCGTCGCGGGACGTTGGCCGGGAGGTCTCGCGAGCGAGCGCCCCTTCCGCGCGCCGCACCACACGGTGAGCTACGCCGGCCTCGTTGGCGGCGGCGTGCACGCGAGCCCGGGCGAGATCACGCTGGCGCACCGCGGCGTGCTGTTCCTCGACGAGCTCCCCGAGTTCCGGCGCGAGTCGCTGGAGGCGCTGCGGCAACCCCTCGAGTCGGGTTCGGTGCTGATCAGCCGCGCGGCGCGCCAGGTCGAGCTCCCCGCTCGATTCCAGTTCGTAGCGGCGATGAATCCGTGAGGTCGCGTTGCCAATCTGGTCCGGTTGCAAAGGGCGAGAGCCCGCAGAGCTCGATGCTGATGGAGTCTTTCTCGACGGTGATCCGCTCCGTAACCGCTTCCACGATCCTTCGCTTCTCCTCTGGAGTCATGTCCAGCCAACGCGCGAAGAGGTCCTGCGCCGCTTGGACTACCTCCCCGGATGAGGCTAGGCGAATGCGGAGGAAGTCGATCTCGCCCTGGAGCCCTGGGATCTGATCCCCTAGCTGGCGGTATCGAGCATCCAGGGGCCGATACCGATCCCCGAATCCTTCCTTGGGGAGCTCACCGGCCAGGTGAAGGTCGAGGAGCTTCTCCTTCTCCTTCCCCACTCTCTCACGCTCGATCTCGAGCGACGTGCGAAGGGCCTCCTTATTATGAAGCTCCTGGTCTGCTCGCTCGAGGTGTTCATGCACCGATTCCTCCGTGACGAGGAGATCCCGGAGTTGCTCACGGAACACGGTCTCGAGGTCTCCGATGGGGATCCTGTTCCGGCAGCGGTAGCAGACGTACTTCGGCGAGTTGGAGGGTACGTACATCTTCTGCCCGCAGCCGCACACGGCAAGGCCGACGAAGAGCTGCGCCGGGCGTTTCGCCGGACGGGGGCCCGTTTTCCGACCCTTCAGGATGGCATTGCACCGGTCCCACAGATCCTCAGGGACAATCGCCTCGACCGGGGTCCAAACCCAGTCTTCCTCAGGCTTCTTGGTCCACGCCTTTCCGCTTCCTTTGGACTGCGTGTAGTTCGCCCGACGACTCCCTTTCGCGGTCGGATCCTCAAGCAGGCGCGTGATCGTGGTGTCGCTCCACTTCGATCCATTCCGGGTTCGATGTCCCCGATCGTTCAGCACTCGAGCGACCGTCTTCTTCCGCCGGTATTCGAGGAACAGCTCGTAGACAAGTTTGCGGATTGGAGCCTCTTGGGGGTCCGGCGCGAGCTTGTTTTCCTGCCAGCGGTAGCCGAAGGGGGCGGCACCCCCAAGCGGCTTTCCGAGTTTGGCTCGTACCGGAACTGAGGCAGCAACGCGGGAGGCGATCTCCTCGCGCTCCCACTGCGCAAGCGCAGCAATCATCGTGTAGAAGAGTCGGCCCGCCGGCGTGGAGGTATCGATCGACTCTTGGAGCGAGATGAGGTCACCTCCATGCTTGTCGAATAGGTCCGCGAACTCGAGAAGCTCGCGTGTGTTGCGTGCAAGTCGCGCTAGCTTCGAGAAGATGAGACCGGTGACTCGCCCACCCTCGAGATCCTTCAGCATTCGTCGGCACTCGGGGTGTTCCATGACCGACTTCCCCGATACTGCGTCCAAGCGGTAGACCTCCGCGACTCGCCAGCCCTTGGCCTCGGCGTACGCCTTCGCTCGGCGCTCGTGGTGCTCCGGGCTCTCGCCCCTCACCTGATCTTCCGTCGACACCCGGATCCAGATGCCCACCGTCTTTGTCCGCTCCATCGCGGTCAAGCCTCCTTCACTCCATTCGCGGCGGGCACCTTACCATGGAACCTGCGCCCGGCGGGCATCGGACCTTCGACAGCCGGGATGGCAGATCAGGTAGACCAGAACTGGTCCGAACAAAGAAAGCCCGATGCGTACGCATCGGGCTGTTGTCGTTGGATCAGTAGTCTCCAGGCAGAAGCACGGTCGTACCCGATCGATCTGCCTCGGTGATGATCCAGAACTTCACGCCGTCGGTCGAGCGATAGCTCGACAGGAGCCGTCCTTCGGCACGGAGGGCCTGGTTATTCGCGGCTTGGTCCTCGAGGCATACATCTCCCCAATCGCCCCGCATGTGCCGACGAAGCGCGGTGAAGACGTCTCCATGGGAGAGCACGGCCATCGCTTCTCTTGTGATGAGGAGGCGCCCGAGCGACACGCACGTCGCTCCTGGTTGGTGCCGACTAGTCAAGGAACACCTCGTCCCGGTTGAGCAGCCAGCGGCGAATGCGCTTCCTCGCCCGATGGAGCTGGCAACTCACATTCGTGTGCCGCATCCCATACAGCTTGCCGAGCTCGCGACTCTCCTTGCCTTCGAAATAGAAGCCGATGATGAGCGCCTGTCGGATTGGTGACAGGGACTCAATCGCCTGAGCTAGGTGTTCGATGTCGACATCGAACGGAGTGTCGACACGCGCAGGATCGCGCCCGTGCTCGTCGACGAGAACTTCGTCGTCCAACGACACGGGAGCAGCGTGGAGGGTCCTACTTCGAAAGTGGCTTCGGACAACATTCCTCGCGATCGCGCCGAGCCATGCCCGACCATCGCGGGGAAGATCACGTCGGCCTAGGTGGCGCAATGCCCGGTAGTACGCCTCCTGGACGAGGTCGGCGCCTTGGTGCGGACAGTGGACGACGTGTGACATCTGACTACGGAGTGCTTCGTAGTGCGAAGTGATCTCGCGACGTACGGCATCCGCCATTTCTTCAGTCATGTGAGCCTCCGTTCATGCGGAGCCTTGGGTGGTGAGCTCGGCATGACCCGCGAGCCCTTCGGGCAACTCGCGACTCGCGACTGGAAGTCGCGAGGCCTTCTCGAACGTCGGACTGGGAAGGACGTGGTAGACCCGGTGGCTAGCCGTCTCCGGAGGCAAGATGTGTGGCAGCGAGCGAAAGCGCGTCAAAGATGCTCATGCGCGTGTCTTCGGTCTCCCACACGTTCCGGTGCGGCGGCTGCTTCGCCCGAAGCTCTGGGAATTGCGTGACCAGGACGTGGGCAATCGCCTCCTTCGTGACGGCGCCGCTCGACGCGAACGCCTTCCTCACCTCCCGCCGAGAGTACGTCCGTACCTTGATCGATCCGTGCTCAAGTACATCTGCAACGCTTGCAAGGAAGGCCTCGAGAGCCACCGCCCGAAGCGTGCGTACGCTCCGCGCATCTTCGATTACGATCGTGGTGGGTTCGTAGCGCTCAATCAGGCGATGCAACGACCGCGCACATGCGAACTCATCCCGTCTGGAACAATTCCGAACACCCCAGTCAACGAGCTGAAGTGGTCCGTCCTCGAGTACAACAAAGCCGAATCCCCGGGAGACGGGATCGATGGCAAGCACGCGATCTCGTAGTGTTGGCACGTAGATTGGGTCCATGGTGGTTCAAGCGGCACCTCGGTCCTTCGGCGGATAGATGACCGCGACCAGGGCTTCGAGTTTCTGCTTCTGTGCCGGTGTGAACGGCTTCGCATCGAGCTGCCGCGAGAGGCGCTGGGCTCGCGCTCGAACGTCTCCACGGACTTTCTCGTACGTGCCTGTGAAGAGCGCTGCGACCGGTACACGGAAGACGATCTCAAAGGCGATGACGGTCTGAAGCGTCGGGATCCGGATGCCATGCTCATATCGGTAGACCTTCGACCCGTGCGCGCACCCGAGAAGACCCGCGAGCTCTGCCTGCGTGAGACCGCTCCGCTTGCGGAACATGCGGAGGTAGTTTTTGAGGCTCCGGACTGGTGGCATATCTTCAAGGATACGCCAGTCTGAACTGCATCCAAGACGCCGAAATGAGCCGCCACCGGCAATCAGACACTTCGCGTCAAGGGCGAGGACGCGCAACTCGCACGCCGTTTGGAATCCCTGAAGTCTCTGAAGCCCCCGAGGGTTCGCCTTCGCGATGCCGCATTCAGGAACTCTGTGGACTTGGGGGAGTTCCCACGTCGCTCTGCACTTCGTCCGTCGGGATGCCGTAGCGCTCGTAGAGCTGCTCGAGCTTCGAAGCCTGAGTGGGCGGGATGATGTAGACACCATTGCTCTTCGTGGTCTCGAGTCCCAGCTTCCGCCGAATGAACCACCCCACACGCTTCGAGGTCATCTGCGGGTACTCCGGGCCGTGGCGCTCCATAAATCGGATCGCGATCTCCTTTATTGCCGGGAACTCGCCATCGGTGGTCCAGAACTCCCGGATCACGGCTAGAAGCTCTGCCGCGACGTCGAGGCGCCGGTCCGCGGCCATTTCGCGGTTGTACGATTGCGCAAGTTCACGCAGATCTGCGAGCGTCTCCTCGTCTTCCACGATGGCGAGGAGGGGTGCGAAGATCTGGGCTAGCCGTGGTTCGAGGCTCCGATCCAGATTCGCGACGAGGTCACGCGGCTTCGCGTAGTTTCGGAACCGAAAAAGAAGGAGCCGGTTGCGAAGGTGGAGCGCTTCGGTCTCGTGGCTTGCGGGAAGGCTGATCGGAATGTCCCCACGAAGCCGGAGTGAACTCATCTCCTCAGTCAGGAACCGGCTCTCCAGCGCGGCGTCGTCGAAGAATCCCCTGGTAGCGATGAGCTTGGGCCCGAAGACATGGTAGGCACGTGGATTGAACTCCTTTGAGCCCGGCACCGTCTCGGTGCGGAGCACGGGAAAGCCGCGCACGTTCCCATTGTTCAGGATCTTCACAACCTCGGATCGTTCATCGGAGAACCGGAAGTCACTCTCGTCCAGGACGAGCGTTCCGCGCACGAGATCGAGGATACGAAAGATCGGAGAGATCGTCGAAGCGCCCGACGCGAAGATCGGCTTGTAGCAGAGCGAACCCACAGTGAGGAGAAACCGCGTCTTACCCGTTCCTGGCTCTCCGCGCACGCGAAGATACGGGAGCTCGTTGAACGCGTCCGAAACCCACGAGAGCAGCACGTACGCGGTCGCAACCCGTTCGAAGCGGGGCGAGAGATTCACGTAGCGATGGATGAACGACCGAACGGCGCGCGTGAGCTCCCGCTCGGATCCGTACTCCTCCGGTCCTGCGGCGAAGCGCACTACCCCGTGTTCGACGAGGTTGTTCTCTGGCGAGAGTGGCACAAGGCGTCGCTCTGCCGAGAAGTGATAGTCCGGGATGATGGTCCACCTCCCATCCTTCCAGAGCGCGAAGGCAGTGACCGCCCGATCTGGCTCAAGCACCATCTCGAGGAGCGCGCCCCCATCGAGCACGCTCGACACCGTCGGAAGCCGATTGCTTCGACGCGCTCTTTCCCCACGCTCTGCGATGATCTCGCCAACTTGGTCCATGAGGCCATGGTGGCCCCACACGCCTGAGACCGAAAGGTGGCAATGTGTGCCGTTGTGGCACGCCGACGCAGCGACATCTACTTGGCGCCCACCGCCACATCCGTCACGCACATTCTTGCGCCTCTCCTCCTCTCGAACCCAACGATCCAGACTCTCAGTGCACAGATGCACTCTTCCGCCGCGTCTCCAGCAGATCCTGGTCATTACTTGCCAGGATCAAATGCAGGCGCTTCGCCGTGCACGATTGCTTCAATTGACCATGTCGCTTATCGAAAGACTTCGTCCCCTTCGATAACGATGTCCTCCACCTCATACACATCCCTCCATAGCAACGCATCGCGTGGTCGCACCCTTACCGAATATACCCCGCCACCTATCCCGCATTCGGCACGGCTATCCTCAAATGGCCGACTATTTGTGCATCCTGCGGGTTCGTCGGTGGACGGCAGCAAGCACATGATGCACACCATCCTCTGACGCCGATTGGCATCCGCAATTCTCATGCCTTCTGACACGTAGACTACAACTCCACCGGAGAGGTTCTCGTGAATAGCCCAGAACCCCTTAAATCCTGGATGCTCCATACTCTGGCTGGCGAGCTGAGTTTGTTCTTGATGTTCGTTCGTAGGGGGCAGCGCCACAACAGACTCGGTGCCATCGGTCTTGGCGCCGCCCGTCCTTGGACCACTCGACGCCTCCACCGTCCCACCGCCAAAGGACATGTGCCTGGCCGGCGCCCTCGGCGTCATTACCCATGTGGCGCCAACCAGCACGGTGCCACCAAGAATCAACAAGCTCACAATACCTAGCTTGGTCATTTCATATCCTCGCTTATCATTACCACTGGTTAAGGACGAACGCGCCTCCAAGACCTTGCACCCGAACATGTATCTGCTTTATTACTACAAGCTCGTTCTCAGTAGTTCGACCATCGGCGATGTATGCAACCAGTTCATATTCCCCAATGCTTACGCTCTTGAGAATCACGACCTGCCCCGGAGCGCCAGCTCCGGCATAGTTCGGTCCTCGGCCGTCTTGCTGCAATAGTGCAATGCGCACAGGACCATCGACGCCCTTTGGAGGCTCAGGCAGCGTGACATGAACACTATCCGCTTCGATAGCTTGCACTTCGACGACGCTGCTCGCGGCCTCGCCCACCTCGGCAACAGTTGTAATGCGTCCGGGTTCCGCCGCATCGTGTGCACACCACACGCGGCATCGCCCGCCGGCCGGAACTCGCGCAGTCCCCTTCCAGCGCCCATCTTGCGATGTCCTCGTTAGCGTGCTGCCAAAGAGTACCTGGCCAAACGGGACGCTGCCGATGCTCTCCACCTCAACTACGACTCGAGCACCTTCGAGAGCGAGTCCTACTTGACCAGTAACATTGACATCAAGCTGACCCGCTTCATCGAGTACGAGCAGAACGGGTCCTCGCCGACACTCCCCAAGAGTCCGCCTCGTGGCTATGGCCCGTGCGTCCAGTGACCCAGCGACCGACTCGCTCCCCTCAATGATTACACCAGCCTGAATAACAATGGACTCTTCATCGACGCCGTTCTCCAACAGGCAAGTAAATGTTCCATCGGGTCCGCTGTGTCCGTTCCACACGCGCTCATAGCGAGAGGTCTCCGGCAGCTTGGACCGTAACACGCGCACTGGCCCAGCAACCGCGGCTGCGTTGTGATCGCGCACGACGCCGTGGACCTCAACACTATCGAGCGCCCTCGCTAGAGACATATAAATGTTGGTTGTTCGGGCGACCAGCGACGTCACGGTGGGTTGCACAGGTTGGTATCCGCGGGCGTTTGCGCTGACCTCTATGCTATCGATTGACGCATCACCAACTGGTATCGTCAACGTGCCGTCCGTGCCCGTCACCTGCAGGCCGCCGAAGGTGAGGCTAGCACTCGTGCTTGATCGAGCCTGATAGGCGACGCGTACGTCATCCAGGACTGCATTTGATGTCGCATCCTTGACGGTAACAACTATCGCGCGTTCTGCGGCCATGACGACGCGCACAGCATGCTCCGCCCGTGGGACTCGTACAGTTGACGCCGCGATGACGCGATCGCCCTCGCCACTGTAGATCACGACGATTGTGTCGCGATCGACTTGCGGTAGCCAGCATGTCCCGCCGTCATCGGTAAGCGCAGTCGCATACACGTCTTGACCAATGGTGCTAGCGGTCTGTAGCTCAGAGAGTGCAATGCCAACTCGCACACCGGCGCTCCCTTGGCCACCGTCGTCAACCACCGTCGCGCGGAGACGGGTCGTCTCATCTGGGACGATGATAGGCTCATCCCTCAAGAGCGCGGCGTCAACCGGCAAAGGATAGGCATGAGCCGACACGCGAGACCCAATGCTCGCGATACAGACAAGAACTCCATTCCATTCCATCGATCGCTTGGCAATACGCGCATAGCCTTCTCGATTGGTGGGCCCGAACACCTTCGCTCGGCGTATCTCGGATGAAAATGTAATTCGGTTCGACGTAGTAGATGTACTGGATGCGGACACGGACGGGTTGCTCGGATTGACCCACCACGATGACACGACCGCACCCTCAGTGGGCGCGTTGTCGGCGGCGACAACCCGAACCGCGTAAATATCATCAGCCTTCAACATCACGCGGTACTGGGGGGCATCCGTGATCTCAAGCGTGACATCCGAGTGTTCGCATCCAACAGCTGCGCATGCGACTCGTATGCGGCGACAGGCCAAGGGGAGAGACAGGGTTACGGACGAGGATAATGCACTCACCGGGACGGCTTCCGAACGAGGTTCTTTGTCGATCCACACTATGACCTCCAGCAAGCGTGGAGCGCCATTGTCCGGCCAACGCTGGAAGTCCAGTACCACGGATCGCATTCCAGCATCGGGCATGTTATTTAGGACCGGCGCTTGCGAGTCACGCTGCTCAGGTGAGACTGCCGACTCAAGCGCACTGTCGCTGCTCGTCGGCTTGTGCTCGGAGGGCACTGGACTGGTAAATGAGGTCATATCCTCCGAACGTCGAGAGCTGACATATCGGATTAGTACTGCCATTGCGGCGACGGCCGCACATGCAAGAACGATGCGGCGCCGGACTGTCTGACGATGAAGATGTGCCTGCATTGATAGTCCCGCTGTGTCACTCACCTACCATATTACGGATCTGAGACGCGGATAGTCGGTAGTCTGAACGCAGACGGAGCCGCCGCTCTTGTGTGCATGTTGCCAACGCCGTGGGGTGGCCATCGGCGCACGTGATGCCGAACGTGAGTCCGGCATCACGTGCGCGTTTTGCCGTCACAGTGCCGATACGCATCGGATCGCTAGCTGCATGTTGCCGTTTGCTCGCCGACGCAACTGCCAGTAAACGCTGCACCCCAAGTGGTTGTGGGAGTGTCGGTGACGTTGTGCCCATTGCATGCAATGCTTACGGGTGAAGTCGATCCAGCGCATCGCCTGAACGTCGTCGGGCCGCAGGTAGCGGCCCCGCAGACGGCAGTAATCTTGACTTCGTACAGGTGCGCCGTACCACAGGGGCCATTCTCATCGACACCCGTATCCGTGAGGACAACGGTGACGGTGCATTGCTCAGTACAGGTTCCCGTAGTGGTCAGCACGCATGTCTGAGCAGCGAGGCGACTGCCGAACACGGCGCCGAACAACAGGAATGCGCCCAGGCCCAGTAGGACCTTGTTGCGGCGCGTCGAAAACGGAAGAGTCAAGCCGTGATGCATTGAAAGCCTTTCAACATAGACACTAGGGACTCCCGACCTGAGACACGTGGCGCCCCGGGAACATGCGCTGTGGCCTGGAATCGCGGGATCCCTCGGCAGACACTAGTGCATCCGGACGCGGCAAGTGTTCGAGATGGCCGACTTTTTTCGTGACCCCTCCCCAGAGAAGCGTGGTTGCCCGGGGGGATTCCCCCACCTGAGACTCCGGGGTATTGGAGTCCCGCGCGTTCTCGGTGGGGAACCGGCAGGCACAGTTAGCCTGGATGGCGCTCGGTCGGTCCGACCCGTCGTGCCCCTGAAGTGCCCTCTGCTGGTGAGGGACTGCCGACGATCTGAATGGATTGCGCATTATCCGATCGACTCACCCGAAGGTGCCGACCGACAAGCTACCGATGACTCGTCGCCGTGGCTCTGAGCTTGCGTCGGAGGCACACGAGGCCTCGATTCAGCCGCGAACGCACAGTGCCGACTGGCACACGGAGGATAACGCACACCTCTGTACAAGTGAGTCCCTGTCCATAGTGAAGGCGCAGTACCTCCGCTTCTCGAGGAGGCACGTTCAACAGGTAGTCGACCAGGTCACTGTCCGGACTCAGGACCGGCTGTGCTCGCAGTTCTTCCTCCAGCGAGAGCGTCATCTCCTCGGCGGCTCGCTTACGCGCTTGCCTCCCGGCGAGGCGGTGCATGGTTACACTCAGCCAGCCGCCCAACAGTAGGGAGCTTGGAGGCACGCAAGCGTTGAACCGTACCCAGGCACAGATATATGCATCCTGGACTACATCCTCGGCTTCGTGCTGACTTCGAGACTTCCTTCGCGCCAGCGCAAGCGCCCAAGGCCTCATCAAGGTCAAGGTCACTTCCAGGGGAGCGGGCAGAAGCAGGTCACAGGGATTCAGATAACCTGAGAGCCCGTGTATGACAACGCCACTCGCGAGGGAGCGCGAGGCAAGGTCCGTCCCCTGAGCTTCGCAACTTTCAGTCAGCATGGGTCAACCATCTTCAAGCCCCCAAAGCAACTGCGGGCGCAAGGACTTCAACGGAGGACGATGCTAGCCCCAGGATCGTTCGACATCGGCGCCCATGCAGCCAGCTCGCACGGCGAAGCCCTAACGTGCAAGCAGGTGAGGATGGACTTCGCAATGTGAGTTCATTACGCCAACGACGGTACACGGGCCAAGCCAAGACTGGCATGACGAATCCGATTAGGACTCGACCGTACGATGACGCTTCCGAATTCTGTGCTCCATGCGCGGCGGCCGTCTATTCGACGGGGAACGCGATTCGCTGATCCCTCGCCCGACACGAGGGGCGCTCACTCAGACGACGAAATTGCAATTCAGGCCAGTTCGAATCGGAGCGCGATCAACACCCCGCTATCGGGCCTATTGGCAGTTGCGGCAAATTGCCCCGGCTGCGGAGCCGCCCGTGCACACGGCTTGCCGGACTCGTCGCCGAACTGGCCGTCGGGCAGGTACACGGCGGCCAGTTCACGCAACAGGGTGATAAATGCTCACCGAGCGGCGTGTAACCACACCTCTTCGTATCGGGCGTAGTCGAGCGGGTATCAGTCGCCGCCTCAGTGCCGCCGCCGCTTGACCTGAAGGGAAAGGAGCAGTGCCGCGAGCCACTCCAACTCCGCGATCTTCCGTCGCTCGCTCCCTCTCCCATCGCCGCCGGAATCTCTCCGCGAGGGCAACCACGAAGGAAGGCTACCGCGCATCCACACGAGTACCTCGGGTCTCCCGGGCGCTACCGCTGACGACGCCCTCGAGGACCCGGGTTACGAGCGGACGCCGCCGATTCACCCATTCTTGATCCGGTGCCCGGCTACGCTTCGGGATGAAAGCGCGCAGGATTGGCGTCCGGACAAACCCACTTCCCTGCCGTTCCCCTCACATGAAGTCTCGCTTCCCGCGTTCGCATTCCTCGGCGTCGTCGCCACCATCGCGAGCTGCCGCTCGTGGAACGCAAGTCTCGGTTCTGCCGAGCGACCGACCACCGCGCATGCCGTGCTGGGTGTCGCTGCGCCAGCGGTGGCAGCGACGGCGCCTCAGGTCACGTTCATCGAGAGCGGGACGGGTGACTGCGGGCGCGACGTGAGGCCAGTCGACGAGGCAGGCCGGCACGCAGTGCTCGCGCAAGCCCAAGGCAGACTCGAAGTTCTGCTGGCAGCACGCAACCCATGCAACAAGCGCCGTGACGCCCTAGGACCCACCCTTGGCGGTGTGATGCCACCACCTGAAAGACACATGTCCGTTTGGACTCAGAACGACTGACCTCCCTCCGACAGATCCACAACCACAGGAGCCTCCAATGCTTCGCAGCTCCTTGCTGACCGCGGTACATGTACCGCGCTTTTCAGGTCTACGTGAGCCGCACTGCCCACCGTGGGCAGGTTCCCTAAACCTAGGGATTAGCGTGACCTGGTTGTGGAGCGGCTGAAGGGACTTGAACCCTCGACATCCACCTTGGCAACGAGATTTGCTCCATGCGCACCAGCCGAATTCCAGGGTAATCCTCGCCTCTACTTCGTGAAGTACCTCGTCCCCCGCTTCTGCCCTTTCGTCTTGAGCTTCTTGGCGTCGAGCAGTTGCGCGACCGGCCCCTTCAGCACGCCTGTGTCCGTTCCGAGCGCCCGCCCGATCTCCTCCAGACGCTGACCCTGTTTCGTACGAACTTGCGCGAGCACACGCGCTGCGATCGCGGCCAGCTGTTCGGGTGAGCGGCGGCCGCGCTTGCCTGCGCCGGCACGAGATCGAGACCCACGTGGACGGCCTGATCCGCGCCGGTGTGGCGCGCCTTCTCCGAGTGCTTCTTGCACGGCCTCCATTGCGGATCTCCTCACGAGGCCCGCAAGCTCGGTCAGGAAGGAGTCGATGCGAGTACGAATCAATACGTCGGTGTCGTTGGTGGCCATGGTAGCGGTATTAGAACGTGTTGAGGGGCCCGAGTCGACTGTACGGCTAGACACCCCAGCCAATGTCCGCGCCGCAAGACAACCAGGCGCAGGTCAGGGGTGCTCGCCGCTCACACATCACCTCGGTCCTTCACACGTTTCAGCGACCGAAGGATTGTCTTGAGGACGGAGTCCTTTCTTGACTCCTGTTCATCCGGCTGAAGCGACTTGATGCTCGTTTTCACGCGGTACCCTAGGATTGTCGCCTCGCGAGCGTCGCCTCGAACCGCCGTCTCCTCGAGGAGGACGAGGAATTCATCCGGCGTGACAAATGCAACGCGAGCCCGGTCCACGGACGAAAGGCCTGCCTCTGCGAGGGCCGCGATCTTCTTCAGGGTCTTCCGCTCCGGAGAAATGAGGGCAATCCGCACGAAGCCACCTCGTAGGCATTTCTCGAGATTCCCGAGTTCGTGCGTTGGACTCGATCCGATGGAGATCTCACAGGCGATGGAGAGTGCGGCATTCTCAAGAAGGATGTCGACCCGCCCACCGCCCGTGACAGGGGCTTCGAGCGTGGCACGGAAGCCCTTCTCCTCCCCGTAGTGCTTGATGAGCGACTGGAGGTACTTGTGTTGGGCACCGCCCCTGCCCGCCGTTGCCTCGACCTCGGCGGGCTGAGGAGTGGCACGCGGTCGGCTTCGAGACGCGGAACCGTCTGGGCGGTCCGGTACCGGGAACTTCATAGGCTCAACCGGCAATGACGTCCTGTCAGCCGCAGTCGGTGTCCGCTTCGGAAGTGACTCTTCCGGGTCGCCTCCCCGGCTCGGCGCGGTACCTACGTGTGGACTCTCCTTCAGAACCTCAGCGAACACCGCCTCCACCTCAGCCCGGGGAGTCCCGAGTCTGGAGCGTGAACTGGAACGGATCATCTTCCGACGTGTCTCTGCGACGTCCGCGGTCGCAGTCCCGGGAGAGGCAACTCGAAGATTGAAGTCTTGATCCGCACGTTCGAGTCTGCAGATGGCCTCCCCTACCCCCAAGCTCTGCAGATCTTCCGCGTCGAACGAAGCGAACCCCGCCGCGAGCTTCCGAGCGTCTTCGTCTCCCAGCCGGAAGCAGATGCGAGTGGCCGGATTCGTAAGCACTGAGCCTTCGAGATTCCGGTCGCCGAGTTGGCCGAATTCCTGATGCGCGAGCACGAGGCCAACATGGTACTTCCGAGCACCGGCGAGAAGCGAGGCAAGCGAAGGCGTGACGAAGTGGTGAAATTCGTCGAGGTACAGGAAGAAATCCCGACGCTCGGACTCGCGTCTTTGCTCTCGAGCAAGCGCTATCTGCTGGAACTTGGCCACCAAGAGACTCCCCAGAAGACGTGCGTTCTCTTCGCCTATCGCACCCTGCGACAGCTTCGCGAGAAAGATCCCGCTGCCGTTCATGAGCTGTCCGAGATCGAACTTGCTCTCTCGCTGAGCCACCACCATCCGTATCGACCGTGGACGCAAGAAGGCGTCGAGCCGGGTCAAGAGTGGCACCTGCGGCCGTCCCGATAACAGCGAGAACTCTCGGCGCCAGAATGCCACCACTGAGGGATCTCGAACCGAGGTGAGGAACTCGTCCCGGAAACTCTTGTCCGCGAGGAAGCGTCGCAGATCGAGCAAGGTTCCGCCGCGTTCACTCTCCAGGAGCGCCAGAACCGCGTTCCCGAGGACCGCCGACATCTGATCGCCCCACGATGTCGAGAATCGATGGAAGATCGAAACCAGGTCCGAGGAGAGGAGCTCTTTCTCTCGATCCGAATGCGCCCGGAGGATATTGAATCCGACCGGGTATTCGTCGTCTGAGGGATCGAAAAGCACGACGTCCTTGTGACGCTCCTTAGGGATCAACGCGAGGACGTCCTCGACGAGATCGCCATGCGGATCGATGAGTCCAATCCCGCGACCCGCCTCGATGTCTTGACGGATTAAGGAAAGCAGAAGCGTCGACTTCCCGGTGCCCGTGGCGCCGATGACGTAGGTGTGGCGCAGGCGTAGCTCATTCCGAAGTCTCACAGAAGAAGTCGTCCCCCGATGCACGTTCTCCCCGAGGCCTATTTCCCCCGAAGACGCGGTTTCCGGAAGCGCCTTCGTCCTCCGGGGCGGGGTTCGGAGACTTGGGCACCGAACGGTGGCCGAAGGAAGATGTACGACGCTTGCAAGCTCTTCGACGGAGAGAAGCATTCCGCTCCGGCGACTCTGGCGATTGACGAGATCCATCCCGTGGATTCCATCCTCGTAGTTGTCGTTTGAGAGTGCGATCAGCTCGTTCGACCCGGGATCCGCGAACTGCGAGAAGGCGAGCCCAAACTCCCGCCTCAACTGGTACGCACGCTCCAGGTCTGGAGCCCATGCGGCAACACGAAGAACGCACGCGAACATCGGGCGGCCGAGCTTCTCTCTGGCGCGCGCAGGCATGTCTGGTGCATCTCCAAAGAACGATCCGCCTTCGCCGTCCGACACTGCGCGGATGATGCTCTCGGCCCAGGGGTAGGCTGTGCGGGCGAAGATAACCTGAACGATCCCAAGTTCATCCGGTCCGAGTGATTCGAGCGTTCCGAGAATGCCGGTGAGTGGGTCGACGGCGAGCGACCGGCAAGTGCGGAGCGGGAGCATGAATTCGCGAGAGAGGCCGAAGTCTGCGGTGGCGATCCGAGCGGCAGCATGGTTCACAACCCAGACCTCGAGGCGAGACCGTTCTTCAGTGACTACGGCGTCTGGATGGAACGACTCAATCGTCCGTCGAACGGCCGTCGCATCCTCTGACCGGACCACAAACTGGAGCGTGACTTGCTTGCCGGTGCCCATGATTTCGAAGCTAATCGGGCCATCGGCGTTCGAGAATGCGAGGAGGGTCTGCTCAGCAACGTCGAGCGAGACCTCAATGTCTACCGGCAGGGTGACGCGAAGCTCCACGAGCTCACTGCTTGCTTCGTCCGGCTCGGGATGCGGTGTGTCGATCGCCGCCGGCGCCGCAGTCGCGCACGGCATCCGCTCTGGTTTGCGCGAGGGCCTTCGAAGCAGTCCTGCAACACGTTCGAGTAGTCCAGGTCGTCGACCGTCGTCAACGGTTGGCGAACTCGCTCTGCCCGAGTGAAAGAACGGCTGGAACGGTGGCTCGAGGACCACCGGGTAATGCCACACCTGCCACCCACGGCCACGACGCTCCCAAGCGTAGAAGTTCCGCGTCAGAGCTTCGGATAGCGTCGAGACCTCGGAGTGCAGCGACGACACAACTCCGCGTTCAGCCATGTTCCACGCCCCCTACTGACTGTAGAACTCGCGGAGAACGGGCTTCCGCTCGAGGTCGGATAGAGCTCGCATGCCTTTCGCCGTCGTGATCCCATCCAGGACTTCGATGACGGCAGCGTGCACGGCGCTCTGGAACATGAGCGTGGTGTCGGCCCGGTAGTACGTGAAGGGCTTGAAGATCTTGTTGTAGAGGAAGCCGATGATCGGGATCGAAAGCACGTCGTCCTCGATATCGAGGAAGCCTTCCCGCACGACGTGCCCGAGTCCCATCAGACCGATCGGCACGATGAGGACCGCGAGTAGCAGGCCGCCCACGAGTCCGGCCATCTTCGTGAGAATGACAACCGCGATGGAGCCGCCGATGATCAAGCACACGGCGGGAAAGAATCCGGCGCCCAAGAGCTTCACTAACCACCATGAGACGAAAAAGCCGCGGCCAAAGGGCGCGGCGCAGATGTCGAAGGTGAGTCCCTTTCGTTTCACTCGAAGGTAGAGACGCTTGCCTGAGACGATGGAACTTTCCACGTGCTCGGCTTCGGACACCTCTGCGTCCGGAATCCCACGCTTGCGAATCGCCTCGCCAAGCGCAGCGTAGAAGTCATGCGAGGAGTACGCCAGCCCATCAACGAGCTGGTACCAATGGGAGAGGACCTCGACGTTCGCCACCGAATCACCTCCTGTTCCACCTCCCCGTCAAGGAGGCAGCGTCTCCGCGCTGAAGGGCCGGGAAAGCTGGCCCTGCATCATCACGCGGAGGTAGATGTTGTAGTTAGGGAGGTTCATGAGGTCAAGGTCTTCAAACTCCGGGGAGAAGTACTGGTGCAAGTACCTCGCGTCCGGTGGCCCAACACGGAAGACGACCATGTTCCCGACGTTTCCCAGGATGGCATCCCTCACTTCCGTCTCCACCTGAGCGACGTACTGATGCGCGAGAATGAGCCCGACCTTGTACTTCCGGAGCTCCGAGAGCATCGTCGCGACCGACAGTGTGGTGAAGTTCTGGAACTCGTCGAGGTAGACGAAGAAGGGACGACGCGACGATTCGGGGATGTCCGCGCGCGAGAGTCCGGCGAGCCCGATACGGGACACGAGGAGCGCGCCCAGGAGCGAACACGCATCTGCTCCCATCCTTCCCTTGGCGAGGTTTACGAGCAGGACCTTGCCTGAGTCCATGACTTCGCGGAGATCGAAGCTCGACCGCTCCTTCGTTAGGATGCGATAGAGGGGCGGTTGCGAGAGGAACGCGCCGAGCTTGTTCAATAGCGGGGCCAGGGCTTCGGCCCGGTACCGGATTGGATAGTGCGCGAACTCCCGTGCCCAGAAGTCACGCACGCCCGGGTGCATGACCCGCGCGACAGCTTCCTTCCGGTAGTTGTCATCCCCGAACAGCAGCGTGAGATCGGCGAGAGTCGCCGTCGGCTGATCGAGGAGGGTGAGCAGTGCGTTCCGAAACAGATGCTCCAGCCGAGGTCCCCACCACTGCCCCCACACATTCTTGAAGGACTCGATGATCCCCGAGGCTGCAAGCGGGCGCTGGTCTGGCGGAACGGTATCGAGAGGATTGAACCCAAATTCACAAGATGGACTGGGGACGTCGAGGGAGATCACGTCGCTGTGGCGATGCTCTCGGGCACTCGCCGCGATCGTTCCAATCGTGTCCGCATGCGGATCGAGGAAGGCGAAGCCGCGGCCGGCTTCAAGATCCTGCCGCATAAGGTTCTCTAGCAGCGTGGACTTTCCGGTCCCCGTCTGACCGATGACGTAGAGATGGTGTAGCCGCTCCGCCTGCGTCATGCCGATCAGTCTGCGGAGGTCACGCCAATTCGTGCGGCCGAGGATGAGACGGGCATCTTGAATGGGCATGAGCCCAGCCTCGCGTGAATGCGAGTAACCACCAAGCCGGTGACTTGAGCCGTGGACGTCCCATTTCTAAGAGAGTGAACAACGAAACCACAACATTGTTCGAGGGACTCTTTCATCGGATCCGACGCAGCCGCAGGTAGAAAGGCACTCCATACAACCGATGCTCGTGGTTCTGAAACTTGAATCCCTTGAACGCCCCTCGCTGGATGCGTCCGAGCCATTCGAGCCGCTTCACGATGAAGGCATAGCTGACCTTCGCGGGAGATTGCCGCTTCAGTCGGACAATCTCGTCGGCCCCGCATGCCCCCTTCCCGAGCTCGCGATCGAGCCAATCGACGAATTCATCCTCCGGGAAGATGAACTCCGCTGCAAATATCTCCGCGCCGATCTCGATCGGGGAACCCGAGCTGAAGTCCGCCGCACACTCCAACCGCTGGCTTCGCGCCAGATCCTGATCGACGAGATGGTGCTTTAGCTCGTGGGCAAGAGCAAATAGCCGCGGCTCGACGGGCTTCATCGATTTCTTGAGCAGGACTGATGGTTGCCCATCCTCAAGGAAGTAGGCAGCGCGTATCGTCCGCATCTTGTGCGGCCACAGATCGAGCTGAATGCCCTCTAGCTTGTACACGCGACGCATCTCGCGTAGCCCGAACGCGCCTGTAACCACATTGTGCTTGGTCCTCGTGGCATGGGCCAAGACTTTCATGCGCTGATAATAGGCGTACCGATCTACGGCCATGACTAAGCAATCGACCTACGTCTTCTTCCGGAGGACGCGGCGAGTCCGGACGAAGTCAGCATACCTGCGAAGCTCCTCCAAGTCTTCCGCTGGCAGATCTCCTGTGGCACTGAGCAGTGCGTGTTGCTCCCGAGTCATGGGCTCGCGCTCTAGCGGAAGAAAGACCCAAATGGGCCGCTTGAAGTGTCGTGCGAGCCGATCCAGATCGGCGAGGCTGGGCTGATACACTCCTCCCTCCCACCGGGAGATCGTGTTGGGGGTGACTCGGAGGACCTTCGCAAGGTCGGTCTGGCTCAGCTTCGCGGCGGTGCGTAAGTCCTTGATCCGCTTGGCGATGTACTTGTTGATCTCGGCCATGGCTATCCTCTTTCAGGACAGGCGATCCTGTGTGGGTTGACAGCCCGGGCAGGTCGGCCTAGGCTCTACGCCAACAGGATAGCACGTCCTGCCAACGTCAGCGAGATTCCGTCAACCCTTCGAGGACGTCCGACCCCATCCCTGAACCCCTCTGGCCGCCAGACGGAGCAACCCAGGAAGGAGACATCCATGGAATCAAAGAACACCGTTCCCATCTTCATCAACCGACGGAAGTACGAGGTCGAGAAGCGCCCGATGACTGGACGAGAGATCCTCTCGGTCGCTGGGTTCGCAGAGGGGTATGACCTCCTGCTTCTCCGCGGCGAAGGCGACCCAACGGGCGGCGAGCTCGTCCTGGCTGATCAGAAGGTCGACATCCAGCCGGGCCTTCACTTCCGGGCGATCCCCGGCAACCGGACCTTCGGGAGTCGCTAACATGGACGTCCCTGAGGTGCTTCGAGTTGACGCGGAGGAGCTCTCTCGGACCACGGGCTGCCAAGTCGATCTCGTTCCGAATGGCGGGCAGATCGGCGTCGTGGTCAAGCAGGCGCCCCTTCCGGATGGTGCGTACACGAGGGCGCGGTCTGATGTCCTGGTACTCACCGACTTCCAGTACCCGATGTCCGCCATGGACATGTTCTACATGGAGCCTGAGGTGCAGCATGCAGCCGTGCCCCTACCGCCCCACGCGACTTCGATCGAGACGCATGTTGGGCGCTCCTGGCGCCGATGGAGCTGGCATCGCAACGGAATCTGGAAACCAGGTACGGACAATCTCCTGAGTCATTGGGCTCTCATCGAGGACTGCTGGGCAAAGGAGAGACCGGCATGATTCGGCTCGCGATGACTGAGGTTGATCGTCACCTCATCGAATCGCACTTCAGGAGTCTTGCTCCCCGCGAATCCGGAGCATTCCTCCTGCTGTTCGACGGCGCCTCGCCCAGAGGACCGCGTCTCGTAGCCTCACGTCCATATTTTCCCGGTGCGGATGAGTGGGAGCAGCGCGGTGAGCATCAACTCACACCAAGCGCACGTCTGATTTCAGCTATGGTCAGCTTTGCAAATGCCATGAAGGCCGGTCTACTGTTCATCCACTCTCATCCGAACCCGCTTCATCCAACGGCCTTTAGCCGAGCAGACGAGAATGCGCTTGCGTCACTGGCAGAGGTCATGCCCGACCTCCTCGATGGTTCCTTCGCAGCGGCGGTAGTTGGACCGCAAGGTTGGGTCGGTAGGGTCTACCGAGCAGGCCGATGGCTGGAGATCGAACGGATCACGGCCGCTGGTGCGGGCCTTCGAATCCTCAGTCCGCTCGGAATCGTGGATGAAGTCGAGGCCCTCGATGATCGCCAGGTCAAGGCACTTGGCTCGCTCAATCAAGTCTTGCGGAACCTCGACGTTGCGATCGTCGGTTGCGGCGGCTTGGGGTCCCCTCTGGCAGAAACGGTGACGCGCATGGGCGTCCGTAGGCTCACCCCCATCGACTTCGACTTGCTCGATACGCCTTCAAACGTCCGGCGCGTATTTGGAGCCAGGATGGCGGACCTTGCAGGGCCACCCGTACCCAAGGCGTCGATCGTTGCCCGCAATTGTCGGTTCCCCCAGCTCGCGACGGAGGTCACTGAGATCCACGGGGACATACGTCGACCCGTGGCATTCCGCCACATGCTCGACGCAGACGTCGTATTCTGCGGAACGGACTCGCACTCCAGCCGCGCCGTAATCGACGCGGCCTCCATCGCGTACAACCTGCCAGTAATCGACTGCGGCGTACGAGTCGGGTTACGTGACGGCCACCTCTCAGGCTTGCTCTCTGAACTTAGATTGCTTGGCCCCGGTCGACCGTGTCTGTGGTGCCGCGGAACGCTGTCAGCTGAGCGCATCCGAGCTGAGAACCTACCGCCAGACCAGAGGAGAAAGCTTGCCGCTGAGGGTTACCTCGTGGGTATCGCTGCCGCCGAGCCAAGTGTCACTGCACTCACGGTTTTCGGAGCCGGCATGATGGCCAGCGCGCTCCTTGGACTCCTGAGCCCCGACAGCGATCTGCTTTGGGACACGTGGTTGTTTGATGCGTTCCTTGGCGACGCTCCAACCGGGAAACAGACCGCGATAGATCCTGCCTGCATTTGTCAGCGTCGAGCGGGCCTGGCGGATCGCGCCGCGCTTGGGCTCATGCCGGATGCCACCCAGCTGGAAAGGAGCTGACTGACTTCGTGCCCTCTACTTACCACGGGACACCGAAGCGCTCCCCCCCCGGTCGACTGCTGGCAATACGAACCTCACCGTAGTCATTCGTCAACAAGGACTCACCAATGCACCTCAAGATGCCGAAGCTCCTGTCTCAACCAGTCAGACTCACCGGACAGTATGGGAAGGAACAGCTAGATCTCTACGTGATCGGAGCGGAGTTGGTCAGCCATGACTTTGGCGCCTCGCTCGGTCAGCATCGATGTCTCAATCTGCTGTTCGTTGACACTGACGGATACCCGACTGGAATGAGAATGCTTCTGCCACTGTCCTATGTGACCTCAATTGCACCTATCAGACCAAACCCAGAGCTGCCAGAGGATCTCCCGGGGAAGAATGATGTCCTGGCTGTGGTACCGGATGCCACTCCTGCGATCAGGGCGATGACCGAGTCACACATTGCTGCCGCACTCGCGGCCCAGCAAGGGCCCCAGTCCTAGGCATTGCTCAAGCAACCAACGTCGGTGGTTGGTGGCCCGGCGCGTGAACCGGAGGTGCTTGAACGGTCGTCGGGGCCGTTGCCGGATTGGTCGACACTACTCCACTCCTCAAGACTGTGACACCCACCGCCTTCGGCACCTCCCCATGTGACCCGAACCTTGGCACCCTAGCCTCGGGGCATTCCACGTGATACCGTCACACTATGACCATCTCACGGATTCAGCTCTCCAACTTTCGGTCGATAAAGGAAGCAGACGTTTATCCCACGCAGTTCAATATCTTCGTGGGCCAGAACAACCACGGTAAAACAAACTTCTTTGAGGCCCTTGACTGGTTCTTCAACGGCTCCAGGAAGGGAGAAGAGATGGGCCGAATACGCTTCGGCCGCTCCGGAGACGAGGAAGTCTGGGTGACCGTCGAGTTCATCGGGGCGCTTGAGGGTGCCTCGAAGATGAAGAACGAGGGCAATAGGACCAAGATGATCAAGGCTCTCGACGGCAATGATGCGGTCACGGTGCGGAGAAGCAGCCTCGACCCAAAGAAGCGCACCGTCACGATCGGAGGCACTGCTTTAAACAAGGCACCCACTGGGTTCGACAATGCGCTAAATGACTTCCTCCCGTCTTTCCAGTATGTGAGTACTCAGATCAATCCTCTCGAGATGGCGCGGTATGCCAAGAACACTCCGATCCAATCCATGTTGTCTGGTGTGCTAACGGCACTCTTGGAAAAGGACCCGGTCTATGCCGCGTTCAAGGAACACTTCGACGCACTATTCACGGCGCCGCAGTCACTCGTCAGAACAGAACTCAACAGGTTGAGCGGAGAGGTGAAGACCTACCTCGAGAAGCAGTTTCCCGACTGCGAGAAGGTAGTGTTCGATGTTTTTCAGCCCGTGTTCGATGATCTTCTCAAGAACTTCGACACTTCGATTGACGATGGCGTCTACACCAGTGCTGACGAGAAGGGGGACGGAATGCAGCGAGCACTCATGCTCGCAATTATCCAGACCTACGCAGACTTTCGCCGAGAGCACGAGGAGACGAACAAGCACTTTCTATTCCTTATCGATGAGGGCGAGCTACACCTTCACCCCACTGCTCAGCGCAAGTTGAAGGGAGCGCTTACGGAACTCTCGCGCCGGGGCGACCAAGTCTTCATCAACACACACTCGTCGGTCCTACTGTCTGACGATTCTGACGGTCAGACGATCTTTAGTGTCGAGAAGTTGAACAAGGAAACTCGCGTCAAGCCAACGGCGGCGAGTGAGAAGCCCCACGTTGTATATGAGTTGCTCGGAGGCAGCCCTTCTGACCTACTCTTGCCAGCCAACTTTCTGATTGTTGAAGGCAAGTCGGAGTATGAGGTGTTGTCACGTGTTATCGCTCGATTCTATGCACACAAGAAGTCGATCCAAGTCATTTACGCCGAGGGGGACCACGACCGGCAGCGCCAGACAATGGACGGGATCAACAAACTCTATGCTCCGCTGTTCACGAATCCAGTGTATCGAGACCGACTGATCGTCCTTGCAGATACGCCAAGTGAGGGCAAGAAGGCAGATTTCGATTCATTCACGAAGGCGTACTCGGGTCTGCTTGTGAATAAACAGTTCTTTGTACTTCCGACTCAACATCTCGAGCAATACTTCCCAACGCAGTGGAGGAGGACATCGGCAGAGATCGAGGCACTCAGCAGCCAGAAGAACGCCAAAGTACTATTGGCACGCCAGGTAGGAGATGAGATCACCCAGGCCGTCTTCGAGACGGACATGCCCGTCATGCTCCAGGCCCTGGAGAGATGCTGGGAAATGGCTTACCAGTAACGTCACGGCCTGCCAGATCTTCGCTTCGGTTCTCCGACACCATAGGTCCCCTTAGAACACTAGAGGCTCGCCGTGCTATGCTGCCAGCAACCACCCTTTGGGACGCGTAGGCGCCAGTAATTCCTGGATCTTCTCGAGTGTGTACGCCGAAGCGGGGTCGGTCGCAAGGGTTCGAACGTCGTCTAAGTACGCCAGCAACGAGTCAAGAAAGACATTTTCGCCGGCCTGGAACAATTCTGACCTACATAGGGCCCGAGCAGCGAGTAGGGCATGGCGACGCGAAATTCAGACGGATGCCGCGTATTGGGTGGAGGGCACTCGGCCCTCATGCTGAATGCCTCCAGCGTATCTGGACCACAACTACTGGTGCTTCAGAGCGTCTAAGCGTTGGCGGCATTCGTTATTCTCGGGATCGCGCTCAAGACCCCTTGCGTAGTACGTCTCAGCCATCGCAGGATCACCCTGCGCTTCGGCCACCTCACCCATCAGCTGCCAGGTTGCCGACAAGCCCGGCAGTGCTCGGGAAGCAAGTTCAGCTTCGTGCGCAGCCTCCTCCTTCCTGTTCAGCTGGAGCAATGCTTCTCCGCGGTTTATGTGCACAACCGACATGTCGCCACAGTTGCTACATTCGAGCAACCTCCTAGTGTCCCCTAGGGCTGCCTCGCTCTCCGACTCTTGGAGAAGTATTGCAGATGAGTTGAGTAGTGCATCGCACAGGCATGCGTCATAGGCCAACGCTGATCGATACTCACGAAGTGCCTCCGCGAATCGATGGGCACCATCAAGGGCTAGAGCAAGCATGTGATGCGCCTTCGCATCAGCTGGACGCAGTCGAACAAACGTCTCCGCAGGTCCGATGGCGTCCGCATAGCGCTTCAGGCGGATTAGAGCTGCGACTAGTTTCTCGTGAGCAGGCGGGTAATTCTGATCGTGTGCGATGGCATCCTGAAACCACACAATGGCTCCCTGATCATCCCCCTCACAATCACCCAACACCAGGCCATGATTTACTCGGACCTCAGCTCCATCGTATCCTGCTCTCATCGCAGCATCAAGCGCTGCTGCAGCATCTGAACAGCGGTGTTGCGTCAGGTACATCGTCCCCAGAAGATTCCAGCCCATTCCAAACTCAGGGTGCTGACGAGTGACGCTCTCGATGACCTGGACGCTCTCCTGTCGTGCACCACCCTTCTCCAGAATCTGAGCGTAGGTGTATCCTGTCTTGGGGTTCTCAGGCGCGAATGTAAATGCCCGTCGAGCGGCCTCCTTGGCTAACTCCAGATGGCCAAGTTCCATGTGAAGCACGGCCTCGCGCTTGAGAACCTCCGGATTCTGCGGATCAAGCTTCTCTGCCTTGGACAGAATATCGAGAGCCTCTTGTCGTCGGCCCGCGAGATAGAGGGTCCCAGATTCCGTTAGGTAGTCCTGAACCCTACGACGATCGCCGTCCCTGTTTGATTGGATGTATTGCCAGCCAGCGAGAATCAGCCCCGCGGCTGTCATGCCAAACGTCACGAGTGGATGCCGAAACAACATGTGCTGCCAACAGTGACTGCTAAGGGGAGCTACGCTTCTCCGGCAAGGCGTACCCTTCTTCGTCTGGACTGCGCACTTCCTTCTCACGGGGGTGAGGTGAGCCAAGGCACAAAGGTCACGTTGTCTGATAGCTCGTCGCCCGTTCCATTTGGGTTCGAACTTGCATTATAGGGGCCGGAGGCGTCCCCCCACCAGTTGTAGATCGCACTCACCGAGTGACTTCCGGCATTCCGGACCCCATCCAGTCCGTGATTCATAACCACTGACCGGCTTATCCGAGTAGTCCCCGCTGTCTGGCTGATTCCATCGCCGGAACCATTCGTGATTGCCACATGTGTCAAGACAAGTGCCCCACCCTGATTGATGATCTGCGGCACCGGATTTGGATTTCCAAAAAAGGGACATCCACCATATCGATAATCGGAGCACGATGCTGTCACGTTGGATCCCGGCCACATCCGAATTGCGGTTCCACAGTCTCCGGGCAAGGGTTGTGTGTTTCCGTCACCATTTGTATCCCCACCAGCTGAATCATCATTTAGTCCAGTAACTATCACTCTGTCAGACGGGGTGCCCTGCATAAGAAGAGCGCCATAGACGTCGAAGTCTTGTCCCCAGCCGCGGCTCTTGACGATCACTCCAGGGACGAGCGTCAGAGATCCCGCCTGCGCTACCTGTACATTGGAAGAAGATGACTCTATAAGATAGGGATAGTCCAGCGGAGTCCAGGTAACACTCGACGCAATGTTGCCGAAGCGAGTGTACCCCCGCCAATTGATAAGAAGAAACACGTTTCCGCTGGCCGACAGATCGACATCGGCTCCAACACTCACAACGCATTGAAACGCAGTATTACTCAGCGTGGCCAAACCCCCCGCCACCTCTATCCCTGGCAGGGCGCTGAGCGAGCATATGACGTTGCAGCTCTCTGCTCCGTCAAAGGCACAGGCATCCACTTGCAATGCGCCTCCTGACTGTGTGATGTGATGTACTACAGCAGAAATAGAGCAGTTATTATGGAACGTGCTGTGACTAATAGTCAGGCTCCCGCCGGCGTTCGACATGCAGCCTCCGTAGTCAAAGACACTCCACGCGAGATCGCCAACGGAGTTATTCTGGAATGTGATTCCGGCGAAATCGCCCTCACACGGGATCGTGGCGGTTCCGTCCCCATTCGTGTCGCCCCCCACGACATCGTTCGCGACCGAAGTGAACCAGATGGGATTCCCCGCGGTTCCAGCCGCGAAGAGCCTTGCCCCAGGAGCCACAAACAGCCCTGTATTGGGGCGGAACTTGACGATTGCGCCAGGCCGTACGGTAACGGTAATCCCGGGGCCTATGGTGACTGTGGACTGGATGACATAGACCTGTCCCCGCACCCACGTGACGTCCTGGGATATTGTCCCCGAGACCTGCACGGATGGCAGGGGGATTGACGGAGTATACGTGGGCGGACTCTCCGACCAAAGATATCCGCGATCATACCCCCAGGGATCACTCCCGTAGACATCTCCGGGGTTCGACGTAGTGAGGTTCGGTTGCCCATTTCCAATCCATCCGTATGGATCCAGCGGGTGCCTTGCCGCGTCATAAATCCCGAAGTGCAAATGCGCAGGGGTTCCCGGAGGACCCGTATTGCCTGAATGGGCAATCAGTTGGCTTTTCAGAACCGATCCGCTCGCGACCACATAATCGCTCAGGTGACCGTAATAGGTCGAGTATCCAAGAGTCGCGTTCCAGACCTTGAGCCACTTGCCTCCGATGGATGAAGTGCCGGTGGTGACGCTGCCATCATCGGCCGCGTAGACATCCGTATGAAGCAGTGCATGCAGGTCGATACCATCATGACCGTCGTAGCAATTGATACCAAGCTCACAGTCCCGGTTCGCACAGTACGTGCACTGGGGATCTCCATCAGAAGCACAGGGACCTGTGTTCCGGAACCCGACTCCATCGTATCGTGTCATGACTGACAGATTGTTGCCGGGCACGCAGTACAGTGGAGCGGTGTGATCGAACCAACTGTTCACGATGTGGGACTTGAGCGGACTCGAGAGCTGTTGGCCCTGCACAACCGAGCCCGAGTGGATTCCAAGTATCCAAAGGAGGCCTAGGGCAATCCAAGCTGTATGGTTTCGCGTGGCCACCCATCACCTCCTGAAGCTCACACTGTCCAGCATCCGCGTGAAGAGACCGGCGTAGACACTCGTGCGTGATGGGCCTTCGATGAACAGAACATGCCCGCCAAAGGGTACGTACGCGACGTGGAAATCGGACGTGGGGCCCGCCACAGTGTTTATCAGAGCCTCTTGCCCACCGACCGTAATGCTAACGGATGATATGACGGTCGGCGGGTAAGGATCATCCTGTACTTGTGCCGCAATCCAATCCTTCAGGCTTAGGTGGCTCGGATTGTTGAGCACCTGAAGTTGGAAGATATAAAGTTGATCCAGGGGATGCCCTTGGACAAGGTCTGGGTGGACGTTGGAGATGTGGACGTAAGCGTCTTCCGGCTTGTCCGAGGCGTCGATGAGCCATCCCTTTGGATACCGAAGGCCAAAGCCGTACGCCGAGCTGGTGTAGGTCTCGTCTAGCGGCACCTCGCTCGTGGATGTGTCCGGCTGAACCCCGCCAGCGGGAGGAGGCAAGACCTTCTCCGCTTCCAATGTAGAGGGGGTCGATTCCTGATGCGGCCATTGAACACGAGTCGCAGCACCCAGGAGTACGACAAGCACCAACCCGCCAATGGAGCTTGATATCGCGACAACTCTCGAAGTCTTCATGGATCCATTTTCGATCCACCGGCATAGCTGTGTCAAGCTCCCCTCTCCTCGTACCGTCTGTGGGACTCGCGAAGAATGGGCTTCCGCGCGAGCTTGGTCAGCATTCGCGACACTCCCCTGTTGTGGCCTCGATACTGCCTGCGATGCGCGGGAGCACCAACGCGGATACCAGGACGCTCGCGAAGGGGAGGAGTCCGACGATGGCCTCCGGGCCGGCGCCGATCGTCGTACAGCAGGAAGCCGATGGACGACTAGCCTGACAGGTGGCGCGGTCTTGTCCCGCGGGCCCCAAGCCATCCAGATGTGCTTCTCCGGCTCGATCAGTCCCCTTTAACCCCCAGCTGCCCGCCGTGCTATGCTGCCAGCAATAACTCCTCGGGACTGGACCGCATCACCACTTTCTTGATCTTCTCGAGAATGTCCCCCGACCTTGGGTCGAACGCTGAGCTCAACTATACCCTGGGCGCAATGTAACATGTCCTCACTGCCGCCTAAGTCGCAACCTCCCGCCTCGCTGATAGTTGCTCCGGGCGGGTTCTTTCGCTCCAGCGAGATCGCCTCGTATGAGAGAGAGATTCTCGACAATCCCAGGGTTACAGAGAGGGATGCCTCCGAGTTCTTCGCAAGGTTTCCGAAGTTCCTACTTCGCGGTGAAGGAGCGGAACTTCGTCGAGAGGTAGTCATGTTCTCAGGGCCAGGGAACAAGGCTTCCCGCGTAGACTTTTTCCGCCGCTCAATAGGGAGACGATATTGGGACCTCATTGAGCTCAAGAGTCCACAAGATCCACTAGTGAGACGTGCGGCCTCTAAACACCCGCGGGAATCTGCGCGCGTTCTGGATGCCGTTCGTCAGGCCCAAGACTACCGAGATGCCATTACTCGGGATGAAGGAGTACGTAGACGTCTACAGCAGCAGGGCATTCTGCTCTTGCGCCCTCGGATAACAGTTGTAGTTGGAAGAGTTCACGGTTCCGTTGAACCGCCTGTTCTCGAGGAGATATTTGATCGGATCCGGTCAATGTCCGTGGAGCCCCTTTCCTACACGGATATCCTTGAGTTCGCGCGCGAACATTACGAGAAGTCCAAGACCATCGTGGTGCTGACAACCGCAGCAACGCTCTATGGTCCATCCGATAGCGGAATCCCGACGAACGCCGAACTGAGGCTAATGGACAGGACACTTCTTGCTCCGCTTATGTCCATTATGAGCGTGCCACAATATCGCTATATCTATCTCAGGTTCTGGGAGGAGTGTAGCGATCGGGAGATCGGCGAACTACTAGGCATGAGTCACAAGCGAATCCTATCCATTCGGGCGCATGTTGAAGGCCGCATCGCTCGGTGGTTCACCTGACACCCTCATTGCCGCACGACCTGTCGCCCAGACAAGCATTGTCCAAGATCTCTCATGTACCTCTCCGGCTCGAATGACCCTCTTGCATGCTTCGATACCGACCATGCTATGCTGCTTGCAAGAACTCATCAGCCTCCTGAGGACTCAATATGTCCTTGATGTCGTCGATACTCTTCGCTGAGGAAGGATCGGTCACAAGGGTTCGAACATCGTCTAAGTACGCCAGCCTCTCGTCAAGCCTCGATATTTCGCCGCCTAGGAGTCATTTCGTAGACGTGCATCGAAAACACCCAGCACTTTGCTGGGTGTTTTGGTTTTCTGACTATCGCACGGATGAGCTGCTTCCGTTGCAAAAGAAAAAGCCCGGACGACCGAAGTCGCCGGGCTCTCGAGGTCTCGACAGGAAGTACGTGTCTTGCCTATTTTCTGGATGAGACCTCTAGCGCAGACGTAGGAAGGACCATCGAACTGATGAGCACATACGGCGGAGGTTGTCCGCCTCGATTATCAGGTCGACGCACTGCATCACAGGAGGATCCTTCCAGGCCTGCGCTAGAGGAATGCTAGCGCCTTGGGGTGAGAGATGGGTGCCCCAAAACCTGAAGAGTCCCAAGAATGGGATGAGGTACTTCCTCCACACTCCCACAGTGGCAGAGGCGCGGTCAAGGGGAGCCCCGCGGTGAGATCCGCAAAAACCCTTGCCGAGAATCGCGTTCTGCCTAGCGTGGAGGTCATCAGGTCGACGCAGATCGATGCCCCAGTCCGGGCATCGAAGTGCGTCATAACTCAGGAGATGAACATGACACCGAGACCGTCCGACGAGCAGAAGGCTCAGGATCGTGCGTTCGATAAGGGCGCAGATGACTGGAATCGAGACCGCGGCATCGCCAGCAAGGTTCTCGCCGAGTTCGTCAAACCCTCTTACGATCCGCCTCCGGGTCGCAAGGAGGAATATGACAACGGACGCCGCTATGCGGAGCGGAAGCACGAGGAGCAGAAGAAGAAGCAGAGCTAGCCTCGGACCCATCCCGCTATTGATGCTGAAACGCAGGCCCGGCGCTTTCGCGTCGGGCCTGCTCAGTTTCTGAATCCTACGCCGCCTTCTTGTGTCGTCTACCCTCGAGAGCTGAGAGTCGCTCGTCGATGTCTTCCATCCAGGTCTTCAGGCGTTCGAACTCCTCTCGGTTGCTGCCCACATAGGCGAAGAGCTTCGTCTCGAGATCCTTGATCGCGCGGGCGAGAACTTCACGCGTCTCAACAAGATCTGCTTTAGTTGCAAAGCCTTCGAGGTCCTCTTTCGTCGCCATGGTGCTCCGGATGTCCGCGATCTCTTCGCGCACACTCGTGAACTCTTCACGTACACCGGTGAATCCTCGTTGCACCATCCCGGCCAATGTGTCGAGAGTCATTTTCTTTTTCATGTCTCCAGAATACCACGGTCGGCTCGGAGCGCGTCAAGATGTGGAGGGTGGTCGTCCGTCGCTCGTCTCAACCCAGGGAGCTTTCGCGAGGACCGCATAGAACTCCAAGAGCTCATGAGCTCGTTGACGGGCATCGTCTGCCGAGATCTCTTCCTTGAATTCCTCTCTCCACAGCTTCTGGAACTCTTCGATGTCTTTGTTTGATAGGGTCATCTAGACATCCTGCTCCCCTTCTTGCCCGAGGTCGAGGAGGCGGAACTGCTCGCATCCGGCTGCATGCGACTACTTGGAGCGCGACATGTCGGGCGTGCTATGCTGCTCGTAACGACTCCTCGAGCTTCCGAGGTGCGAGGATAGTTTTGATTTCCTCGAGTACTTCACGAGAGGAGGGATCTGCTGCAAGGGTTCGAACATCGTCTAAGTACGCCAGCAGATCAAGAAACGAGACTGTTTCGGAGAATCTCCGAAACGGTTTCCTCGGTTGAATGCAGAGCTCTCTACCTTTGAGCGAAAGGTTCGAACTGACGATTCCAAGGATGCACCGCTTCGTGAGACGATCGCCGTCTCGGAACCGAGAAGCCACGAAATTGCCGAACGAGATCACGGATCGAGCGGGTTCGAACCAACCATTGCTCACTTCCATCTGAGCAAGGAGCTGGTCGGTACGGAACTGTTCCCCGGACAGCCGTTCGCGTTCGCGCACGAATTCCTCGTCCGTAAGCAGATCGCGGAGGCGGAGCCGCGTCAGATTCTCGAGCTCCCGGTCGACCTTGGATTTGGATACCTCAAGCGATCGGCGCTTGGCAGCGAGAAGTCCTAGGCCCTGATCTCGCCCCTCATCGAGCTTCGTTAGGAGCCAGCCCTGAAACCTTGCGGGTGTGGTCACTTCATCAAGGAAGCTGGTCACCTGTCGCTCGAGTTCGCGAAGTTCGATCGAGGGTTCACGGCATGCCGGCTCCCGCCCCCGTCTCGTACAGTGATAGTAGGTGTAGTGTGAGCCCCAACGGTTCACCTTCTCCTCAGCCGTTACTGCGAAGCCGCACGATCCGCAGCGGATGAGGCTCGTATAGATAAACTCGCGCCGCTTCGCTCTCGGACGATCAGGACGGCCGAGGATTTCCTGCACCCGCTCAAACTCGGCAAGGCTGACCATCGCTTCATGTTTCCCCTGGAACGTCCCGCCCTTCCACGGGATCAAGCCCGCATAGAACGGGTTTCCGAAGACGTGGTAGATCGCGGAGAGCGAAAGCGGACCACCGCCATTCCTCTTCCGAGGCTTGGTTCGGAACCCCCAGTCTCGATTCGCAATCGTCCGAACTTGACCTGGGCCGTAGGCACCCGTGAGAAGGAGATCCCACATCCGCCGAACGAGTAGGAACCGCTCCGGGTCGCGCACGATTGTCTTCGTGGCACGATCGTTCAGGTAGCCTGTGGGCGCCTGATTCGGGAGCCAACCGTTCTCGACCTTGGTTCGATTTCCACGCCGGACGTTCTCAGAGAGTGAATCCACGTAGTATTTCGAGTATCCAAACGTGATTGCGAGCATGAACTTCCCTTGCGAGTTGTTCTCGAAAGCAAAGGTGGCGAACTTGAGGTCCGTGAGACATCCGGTGTCTAGGAAATACACCAGCCGGCCACCATCCACCGAGTTTCGCGCGAGGCGATCGGGATGCCAAGCGACGATGCCGTTCGCCTCGCCCCGCTCGATACGCTCGAGCATCTCATTGAAGACCGGGCGCCCCGGCGCCTTGGCGCTCATCGACTCCGTGTAGGTGCCCACAATCCGCACTCCAGGCCAGGAGGCCGCAAGGCGCTCGACCTCACGTCGCTGCGATTCGATGGAGAGCGCCTGACGGTCTTCCGCTTCGCTCGATTTGCGGCAATAGAGAAAGTAGTTCATGGACTAGTTGTGTGGTCCGCATTTGGTGGCCCATTCACATCTCCCTCGATCCATGGCGCTCGGGCGAGAAGAGCGTAGAGCTCGAGCAATTCCGAGGCGCGCATTTGGGCGTTGTCGAATGAGATTTCTTCATCGAATTCCTCTCTCCAGAGAGACTGGAATTCGTGAATATCCTTGTCCGTGAGCTGCATCCAGGCACAGTACGCTCAGTGTTCAACGCCTACTAGGCGCAGAGAGTCGCCGAGAATGGCACCAATTGCGGGCTGACGTGGTCTCGTCGAGGATCTCCGGACAGATCAATCCTACGATTAACATGAGAACGCCATCAAGAGCTTCCCAGTGCAGATGGAGCAGCGGCCTGGCTCATCGGAACATTCCAGAGGAAGACTAATGTGACGAGCCAGACCCTGCAGCCAGGTCAGGCGGCCCGACTCCTTCGGAGTCCTGGCCTCTCTGAGACGGTGAGACACCCTATCGCGGCCAGCACTTGAGCAGCGCGCTGAGTATGGAGTTCCGCGCACACCTCCATGACTGCGGCGCTCGCATGTCCGAGCACGGTCCACGCAGACTCCGGACCCCGCTCCGTTCGAACGCGGGTGGAAGCGAGGTTCCGAAACAGGTCAAGGCTTTCGCCCGCGCGCTCGCGAGAGTTCCCTAGCCCTACGGTCCCGTTCGCCTCCCATACCCAAGACGCCGTCACGCACTGAACCGCGAGCGAGCTCGGACGACGGCCGAGAGTCACGGCTCGAGCGCGTCAATGTCGCGCTGTCGTTGGCGGCGCGGAGGTCCTCCAAGAAGTTGTCGTTGTCGGACGCTACGGGTCTCGTCGGGAACTGGGGAAGAGCCCGGGTTCTCGAGTGCCCAACGCGCCGTTCTCCCGCCTGTTCGTGAGGTGCGATTCGAATCCGCCGTCTCCTTCGGCCCGAGGAGACGGACTAGCATGCGGCGGCTCCGGCATCGCTATCGGTTGGTCCGCGGCACGTCGAGCCTTGTCCACCATGATGCGGCCCTGCGACCCCTGCTCCTCGCCTCCGGGCGTGCGAGCACGTCCAATGATCGCAGGCGGTGCTATCGAGCGTCCTTCGGATGAGTCTCCTCACGCCCAATCTGCACCGCTCTCTCAAGGGCTTCGAGACGAGACTCAACTCGCGTCCTATCCTTGGGCAACATGTCGGCTTGCAATCCTCGAAATAGGAGTGTGCTGCCAAGTGGAATGGCTGCTAGTGTCAAACACAGCAGCGCGCCAGAACACAACAGCTGCCCTGCTCGAAGAAAGTCAACGCGCAGGCTAGCAGACGCCGAATTCATGGAGGCACACCACAACAGGCAATACGCGTCTTTCGTCCGATCATACTTTCGATGAGCTCCAAGGACAGGGTCGAGCACAGCATCGACCCCAGGAGCTTGGTAGGCGGACACATTTCTGATTCGAATGACAGCGACAATCGCCCCGAGGAGGCACAACAACGAGAACAAGCACAGCGTACTGAAAACGCCGAAGAGTATGGCGGGGATGTTGCTTGCACTCTGCCACATGAACGTCAAGGCCCCCAAGCACAGAGGTACAAGCACAACCACTGTAGTGAATAAGACGTCCCCTTTAGTCTCAATAGTCGCCATGCGCGCCTCCTCGATATCGAAGATCTCTTTACATTGACGACGCTGCTCTTCCGATACTTCATCGCCCGTACGGGGAGCGGGATACTCTTCAGGCTGAACGGGCAATTCCTCAAATATGACAAACAACTTCCCTGTCAGACTCAATGAGTCTCCGAGAATCGAACTCAGCCGCTTGAGACCTGCGACGAATGAACGCGGTCGAGGAGGATTCGGAAGGTATCGCCTCGCGTTCACGGCTTGGTTGTACATAGTTCGTCGATGATTGCGTCGCGGATGCTTAGACCGAGTTTCTTTTCGAGCCACGCCCACTCCCCAACAGGATTCACCTCAAGGAAGAACAGATCGCCTGCCCGCGATACAGCAAAATCGAATGCACCATATCTCAGCCCGAATGCACGTAGGACTTGTCGGCACTTGTCCTGAAACGCTTGCGATACTGGGACCTGCTGATAACTCAGCTCAAGGTCAGGCACTCGCCAATCTACAATGCCCGGGGGAGCGGTGATATGTACGCCAAAACAACGATCCCCAACCACCGTAAGACGCATGTCACATTGTTTGTCAATAAACTCCTGAAGTAGGATCGGACACGTACTTGACGATCCCATGTACTCAAGGTCTGATTCCGAAACAATTCGCGCGAAGGCGACATGCGCTTCCGTCCCGTCCGTGTGAAGGCCATGGTAAATTGGCTTGCACACGACTGCCGCATGGGCTTTGGAGAATTCACGGAGCAGCGTGGTGTGCGTCGAAATAAGTGTGTGCGGTACTCGCAGTCCGCAATCTGCCGCTACCTCCAACTGTGACACCTTTCGCTCTGCCCTCCATACGCAAGTTGGATAATCAAGCCACTTGACCGAAGGAGGCGGCAAGATGCCATCTATCAAATCGCGCAATTCTCCAAACGCAAATTGACGTTGTGACTGCCTAACGCTCAATGGAACAGGTGGCGTTATTCGTCGTCGGTACCAAACCGCCGTAACGTTCGCCGTGTCGAGAAACCGATCGCCAACGTACATCCAACTCCTGGACGTGTTGGAGGGGCCACGTCGAATGTCGTAGGCGGCGGAGCCCAGATCTTCCGAATTCAATCTGAAATATGGAATCCCACGTTCTAGTAATCGCAGAATGACATAATCGGTTGAGAGGTCATGCTTATCAGTCAGTATGAGCAACACGTTCAGAACAGTGTTGCCGTCAAGGTGCCGCCCTCAGATTGATCGACACCTTCCGAAGTCTTCGTGAGTATCGTCTCGCCATACTGAGACTGGGTCGGAGTAGTGCCTTCGGACTGATCCACACCTTCGGACGTCGCGGTGCTTAGCGTTTCGCCATACTTCGAAGAAGAAGACCGCTCGACCTCGTGTTCTACGAGAGGTGCGCCGGATGCCCTCCATCGCCAGATCTGCACGTGTTCGTCGAACCGCGCCTCGGCGTTTGGCGCCTCATGAAACCCGGGAAGAAGTCGCGCTCCTCGGAGCACAAACAGGTCGATTGCGTCGCCATGCTTCATCATGCGGGCCTTCGGTTCGAGTTCTGAGGAGGGTATCGAAGGGAACTGACCTTGCAAGCGGTCGCAGGCAGTGTCCCTCTCCTGGGACGATGCGGGTTGGCTGCGAGCTCGCCTCGGGGGCCGCAAGACGGTAGGCTGCCGCCCGTTGCCTTCGGTTCGCCTCAGCGAACATCGTCATGCGGCTCGGGGCGTCCAATTCCTCCGGTGGCTGGCTCGTCCGGCCGGGACGCCCGACTTGTCAGCTCCACCCCGTGGGTTCCATGCAGTCGAACCACAGACCTCGGTCCGAATCCGCCCCACCTAGTCAAGAGTGATCCTATCGGACCTCCGGTCGCAGTGCCTAGGCGCCGCCACTGCCCCCGGAGATCAACAACGCACGTGGGGAGTTGGATTGTTCAAGGGCGTGCTAGACGACGGCGCGGCTCGGCGAACGGCTTCCACAAGAAGTGGTAGCAGGCCTTGCGCGCGACGCAGATGACGCGTACCGGTGCGCGCGCGAACTTCCCGCGACCCGCGTGTAGAGGGTCGTAGGACCGCTTCAAGTTGGCCTTCGCGATTGGAGTTCCTGCCCGAAGGTCAATCAAGAGCAGGTGTCTCGTGCGCACCTGGGCCTGGTTTGCTCTGGCGAGCTTGCTCAGCTCCGACTGGTTCTGTTTGCCCATCAATTCCTGCGTGCCCCCGGGTTTGCGGACCGCCAGTTCAATGAAAACAGGCTTCGTGCTGCCTACCCAGAAGTCGATGCGTCTTGGCCTTCCCGTGTCGAGCATCGAGACGTTGAACTCGCGCCTAGATGGATGCCCGAAGGACTTGAGGAACGTATAGACGATTAGACCAACGAGCGCTCGCTCTGACTTTCTGACTTCCTTCCCCTTGTAGTCGGCGAGTGCGGCCACGATCGCAAGGCCGATTCCTGCGAGACGAGGAATCGTGACTGTGTCCGGGAGATCTCGCCGCCCACGCCTCTTTACTCGGCCGACCATCGCGCGCTGAACGCCGTAGACGGCGCCTTCATGCGGTCGATCATTGTAGGTCCGGTTGGGAATCCAGAAAGCATTCCGGCCTGCGTGCCTGCGACAAGCATTTCGCCTCTCCAACTCGCGTTGCTCTTGAGCCAGTTCTGCGGGCTGAACACCTTCCCCCCGCCCTGAGCTTCGATCAGGGCGCTCTGCATCGCATTCTCGATGCAACTCGCGGCCAGCGGTAAAACCTCTCCACTCGTTTCCATCGCTTTCATGGTCGCGCTGGGCGCGGCAACAAGAGTCGCCTGTCTGTTCACCGCGTTGATGAGTGCAGAGACAGCGAAGAGCACATGGTACTTGACGTGCATCTTCCCTGCTTTCAGCTCATTGTTCATGTTCAGATTGGGCCACGCCGTTTCGATGGCGGAGAGCCAGAGCTGCAGAGCGAGGATCGACTCCGGCGGGTACGCGGTGCGGAAGAGAGTCTTGTAGTACTCGTCGAAGAGCTTCTTCTCGTTCGCGGCGTAGTTGGGGCGCTGACAGTGCCACGACATCAGCATCTTCGCAAGGGTCGCCACATCGACGATCTTCTCCGCAGTCTTGGAAGCCGGAGCAACCTCGCCCCGCTTCGTTAGAAGTAGCCCATCTCCGAACCTCGTCTCGTACGCCTTCTTGAGGCCAACCATCACACGATCGTTACTGCGAAGATCACGCGCTTTCACTGCGCTCTGCGAGTTGGTGTTGATGCTGATCCGATCGCCGAAGGCGCGATCCTTTATCTCGTAGAACCGGAAGAGGATGTGTGCGTCTCTCGACTCCGGTGCGCGGACACGCTCGGAAGCGGCGTAGATTGTGCTGAGAGATTGGCAACCGTTGACAACGCTCACGCCCCTGACCGTGAGCTTGCGCTTGTCGTCGCTCAGCGACATCGAGTCGCAGATCGCAGTGATGCCGTTGTGGTAGAAGAAGAAATCACGAACGCGCTCGCCGTGGATCGTCCTTGAGAGCTCGCGGTTGACTTTGTTGTTCCCGCCGAGAGACTGGCGCACATTTTTCGCGAACAGTCGACCATCGGTGATACCTGGCATCTTGAGGCACTCCACCAATGGCAGCGCAACTACTACGGTCTTCGCTCCAGGAAGATCGGCGATCAGTGTCTTCGTTGGGTCCAAGGTCACTGTGTGCTCAAGAGCGGGTAGTACCCGCGCCTCGGCTTCGGCCAGGCGCGCCTCCAGCACTTCTGAATCGATCAGATGTAGGCTTGCGGAGAAGTCGTCGACTTCGGAGAACTTGTCGGCGTACGACTTGAGATCCGCCTGCACGGCTTCGGTGAGCTGTCCGGTTGTGACCAACTCGAACTCGACACGGTAGTCCTCTTCCAGAGCGAGGCGTATTGCCTCGATCTTTTTCTTGAGTCGATCGTTGCAGTCCTTCTGGAGACTCCCGAGGTCCTGCAAGCGCACCCACGCGGCAAGCACTTCTCGCAGCGGGCCCCCATCCACCTGTCCGACGGTTATAAACTTGCCCTGCACGATGACGACACGTTGCTCGATGTCATCGACGATGACCGCGTCGATCTGCTTGTCGTCCGCGCCGTCGGTGATGTCGTCGCGCGTTGCCGCGTCGTCGCGCAGTAACACGCGGCGCAAGTACCACGCAACGAAGCGCTGGCCATCGTTGGCGAAGTTGTCCTGGTAGTAGGGGTCCGAGCTGATCTCATCCTTGATGCGTGTGAGCATTCGGAGGCGGTCTCCTGTGCGCGGGATGGCGCGGCGCTTCTGAAGAAGTTGACCTACGATTGACTGGCCTGCTCCGGCCCACTGCCTGTGCCATCGAGCGGCTTGGGAAAAAGACTGTCGTCGAAGAGCGTGTGACCTTCGACGACGGCGGCCTCGACATCGGCGTCGGGCTTTGCCTCGGGGAAGGACTGGCGCACCTTGCTCAGTAGGTTGAAGGTTCGAGCATGAGCGCGCTTCAATAGGACCGCGTAGGTCATCGGACGAATGACGGCGTTCATCGGCTGCCCGATGTTGCGCTCGCCAACGCCATCAGGCGCGAGCTTGCTTCCGAGCACGAATGCGTCGAAGCGGGTTGTCGCTTGTACGTGGTCGCCCATCCGCAACTCGGCAATGTAGTCCTCTGGCTGGGCGACTTCCTTCCGTGTGAGCGTTGCGCCGCCGTGCTTTAGTTCCACGATCAGTACCTTGGCGATGCCGGACACCTCTCCATCCGCGTCGAACCCGTCCGTTGTATAGACACCAATGGAACGGTCGGGGAGAGCGATGAAGTCCGGTCGAAGCGAGCTAACGCCGGTCGCGTTGCCACGAAATAGCTCACGCACGATGGTGACGAGTGATCGGTTCGAACGAAAATGGAGCGACTCATACTCCGGACCGAAGATCCACAATCCGTGCTCAAACAACGGTTGCAGGTCGTGCAATTCGTCGGCGCGCTCCCGCTGGAGCAGTCGTTCGAGCTTGTCAATGAGCTGCAATCGCCATTCGAGTTCACCTAGCACGTGCTCGGCGTCGCTCGCGGTCCAGCGCTTGAAAATGGCTGCCCACTTATCGATGTCGTCAGGTGAGCACGTAGCTATTTCCGCAAGGAGGTCATACTTCGTCCGAGACTTCTCCATATTGGCGAACACCGCGACTGCCTTCGTGAGGTCGCCTTGCGAGATGCTCGGACACTTCGCGAGTACCTGTTCGGTGAACTCACCCACGACGCGACGAGATACTGGCGCGAGATCCTTGAGGGCGACGGCAGTCTCGTTCAAGGCGTCGCGCTTGCGAGTCGCGCGGCTGTCGGCAAGATGCGCTTCCAAACGCTGGATCACATGGGCGCGAGCGAGCTTCATCACGGCGTTGGACTCCTCCGTTGCATGGAATCCGGTCCAATCAGCCTTCACGTGCGGTTTCAGAATGTCAGCCCGGATGATGTAGCTAAGGCGCTTTGCGACCGAACTGCGTCCGTCGAGGATCGCTCCCGCCCGGTCGAGGCCATCCCAGGATGGGTTCCCGACCATGCGTCCTTGCACCCACCACGTGAGGCCACGTAGGTGAGTTGTTCGGTCGCTGGCTTGTGGGTTGATCTCGGTGACCTCAATCTCACCAAGGCCATCGACCGTGATGTGAACGCAGTGCGCGGTGTCGAGGTCGAGAAGCGCGAGTGGTTTCCCATTGAATCTGATCAAGAACTGGGGGTCGACGAGGAACTTCGATCCGATCATCGTGGAAAGCAACTCAGCATCGACGAGATTGCGTTGCACCACAGCAGTGATGCGCGTGCCGTGGCCGGGCTTCTTCTTCGTCCTAGGTTCGCCGAACTCGAACGGCTCCCTTCCACCATTCGTGAGAGTGACCTCGACTGCCAGACACGTGCCGTCCTTCCACGTCTCGATGCGATAGTTGTTCGCGAAGCAGAACGCGCCGTGACGACCCTTTCCACTCTGGCCAAACGCGACGCGGCTCTTCCTGTCCTGTTTCTTACTGGGTGGAAACTCGGCGAACTTCCCCTGTTCGGACTGTCGGTTGTATCCGAGCATACGCCATCGATGATTGAACTCGTCTAGCGTCATGCCCGTTCCGTCGTCCTCGATGAAGAACTCGTCGCCGAGCGCCGTCGGCCAAGAGATGTGGACGCTGCTAGCTCCGGCGTCATAGGCGTTTGCGACCAGCTCGGTGAGCGCGAGCTTCCCGTCCTGCATGAGCTGGCCCGCGTGGTCGGCCAAGAAGGAGGCCCCGAACCTTACCCCGGTGTCGAAAAGCGTAGGTTGGACGTTTGCCATGCCCGAAGGGTGCTGAGGTTAGCACACGGGAGTGCCTGGCGACCGCATCGAGGCCTACAGGTCGTCGATCGCATCCGCGGCGTCAGCCGGTACGGCAGCTCGTGGTCGAGGTCACCCCTGGTCTTCGCGGCGCTTTTCCTTCGACTAGCCGAGGAGCCGCGCTTCCGGATTCGACGCATCGATCCGAACTAGAATCTCGTGAGCCACAGAACTTGCAACCTCCACCGCAGACTGGGTACCCACGTCATGAAGGTAGACTGGCATCCCGGCGTTCACCAGTTCAGCCGCCACCTGCCGGTACCTGTCCAGCTCAGCCGTACCGCCTTCGACGCTACCGCCCTGAAACCGACTGTAGTTTCCACGAGTCGCAGCACGTTCTCGCGACACAGTCGGGTCAGCAGTGAGGATGACGGTCAGGTCGGGTCGGTCAGCGTAGTGGTGTAGTTGCCAGAGCAAGGCCGCCGGCACGCCATCGAGCCACTGGAGCACAAGGCTGGTCGGTAGGTAACGATCACAGAGCACTAGCGTACCCGCAGCAAGCGTGGGCCGGATCTCAGTTTCGAGGTGATGATAGCGGTCGGCCGCAACCAGACAGGCCAGAGTGATCCCCTGGTAGTGGTGGGTACCCATGCGGGCGAGTTTGCCAATTGGTGATGGGGTGGGCTCTCTAGTCGCCAACACTGGAATGCCGTGCTCGCGGAGAAGACCACTCACATGCGTGGTGATTGTGGTTTTGCCGACTCCGCTCGGCCCATCGATCACAATGAACAAGCCCTTCCGTATACTCACGTCTTCATCACGTTTCGTTCATGTTGCTCACGTGATAGATCGAGCAGGTGACTGCGTACTTCCTCGATCGTGGCCTCTCCAAACTGGATGTTGACGGAGAAGTTGAATTCGTCCCGCGCACGCATCGCCTCATCAAGCCCGTTGCTAGTCAGGTCGACGGTGCTGTAGTCAAGAAGTTGCCGTGCGTCATACTTGCCAGTGGCCATGAGCCGCGTCCACTCCGGCGTGCCGGGATAGGGGCGGAATTCGAAGACGCTCGCCCGCAACCGACCGGGCAGTTGGCCTGTTAGGTCCCATAGATCGCGGACTAGACCTACGGTGGCAGCAAGTTCTTCCCGAGTCTCGGTCGGAAACCCGAGAACGAAGTAACTCTTCACTGAGAGCCCTCGCTCGCTTAGTCTTCGGATCACGCGGCGCACCATGTCGGGATCAATTCGCTTGTCAATGTACTCCAGCACGCGCGGACTTCCAGACTCCACTCCGAGGGCGACTTCGCGCAGACCGGCTGCTACGAGCTTGTCGAGCGTGACGTCACTGAGCCGATCGAGCACGTTGATTCGCCCCGTGGCGTCCCACACGCACCAGTCCCCCACTCGCTCAGCAGTGAACGCGGTCATCATCGTCTCGATGACGCGCTTCGCACCAAGAAACAGGTCGTCGACGAAACGAAATGCGGTCACCCCGTACGTGTCCCGTAGTTCATACATCTCGGAGAGAATGTTGTCCGGCCTGCGAACCCGGATGGTGATGTCGGAGTTCGCGGAGACCGCCGCCCCGCAGAACGAGCAGTCGTACGGGCACCCGCGCGCCCCAACCATGTTTGCCTCGAGTCGTCCGTCCCCAGCCGAGTATGGGTCGTCAGCGAAGAATCGCCTGTCTACAAATGCAAGCTCGTTGAGGTCCGGTGCCATGTGGTGTTCGGTCGGTGCTCCCTCGCTGGCGACTGGGGTACCGAGAAGCCGATCGCGCCACATTACTCCGGGTAGCTCAGCGCGCCGTCGGTGATCGTGCAACAGCTCGACGACGCGCGTCTCAGCCTCCCCGAGAACGAGGGCGTCTACCTGAGCGAATCGAGGATCAGCGAGGATTTCGGTGGGCATTGCCCTTGCTTGAGGCCCACCGACCATGAGCCGAATGTCCTCCGCGAGGCCAGAAGCGATGCGTGCGCTGATTTCGTAGGTCGGTGCCAGGAGGTTGAACCCAACCCACCGGGTGCCGACCCTCTCGATAAGATGCTGTGTCTGAGCGACACCTAACCCGAGAGCCTCAGAGTCGATGACGCCAATATTGAATCCCTGGCGGGCAGCATGAGTGGCGATGTAACCCATGCCTAGGACAGGGAGCGTAAAGTCATTGACGCGGGGTCGTTCGTCGTAATCCCGTAGTGGTGCGTTGACGAACAGGGCATCGAGGGGTCGAGACAGGTCCGCGCCTGCTATGGCGGAGTCAGGGATTGTCTCCATGATGCTTCCCCCAAGCCAGAGTTAGGAGTGTGAGACTGGAGAGGTGATCACCCGCGATTCGTCGCCACAACTGCCCGAACCCCACTTCGTCAACCGGCCAGGGATAGGACGGCGCTGCGCGGCCAGCCCAGGTACGCACCGCGAGGTCAGCGTAGGGGTAGAGAGCGAAGTCATTGCTCCAATCCGCCACCGCAGCCCCGGCCGTCCACGCGCCGACATGCGAAACCCGTTGCAGCTCGCGAACAAGAGCCGCTGGGCTGAGATGCTGCCATTGGGAGCTGTACTTGAGGTACGCCTCAGCGACTGCGCGCAGTGGTCGGCGCTTGAACGCCATTCCGACCGACGTGAACTGCCGATCGGTCAATCCGAGCACGATTTCGGGTGATGGAAAGAGCGCGACCTCTTCATCGCCTAGATCTACACGGCCGCCATAGGCAGCGCAGAAGGCGCGGTAGAGGACGGCTGCTTGCCCAGCGCGGATTACCTGTCGAATCACCGCGATCGCCAGGGCATCCCAGAGGCTCGGATTGCGGAACCGTCCGACCGCGCCAAGGCGGGACAGCTTCCCTGCCAATTCCGGTACGTCTGCCGGCAATCCCTTGGGCATGCTTACCCTGTCAAGCCTAGGACGGTCTGCTTTCCCAGTCAGTTGCCGGCAGGTCACGCCACGTCGTGATGCAACCGCCAACCATAAGGCACCATCTTCGAGTGCGAACACACGTCGATGACTTCCGTCACCCGGCTGCCACGCCGCGTGCTCTGTCATCACCAGGTGAACTGCTTTGTTCCTTCTTGAATACATGTTCGAGGAGGAGAGCAACCTCACGAACGAAGAACCGCGCCGCGAGGATGCTCTTCCATTCCATTCTAGCAGACTCCAGTTTTCCCTATTCGCACAACTACATCAGCTGAAGGCTGGGAAAGAGCGATCAAGGATCCCGAACGCGGGGGGAATACCAGTCGTAGTTCCGCTCTCAGTTCTGAGAAGTCCTGGGTACCCAGAGGAGACAGGGATCGAGTCACTAGTGGCGGTCGACCCACAACGAAGCTGCCTCGTGCCTACGAGGAAGCCCTTCGCTCACGATCTTCCTGGACGAGTTGCTGCAGCCGGCACCCCAGCGTCGGTGGTGGTCGCCCCTTGCCATGCTCCCAACGAAGGATCGTGCTCGGATCGACCCGAAGCCTTAGGGCAAGGCCTCTCTGGGTGAGCCCCAGCCTCCGTCGTGTGGCGACTAGCTGGTCCGGCAAGTTCGCGCTTGCCGGAATCGGGAAGTACTCCAGGAACTCCGAGACTGCCCGGACATGCCGGACTCCGGGTTGGGTTTGGTTGAGCTCCCAGTGGAGGACCGTCTCAGGTGCAACGCCAAGCCGCTCTGCGACCCTTGGCTGGCTCAGGCCGAGATCCATCCGGAGGGCTCGGATTCGATCTCCGAGGGTCTGGAGGGCTCTTGGATAGCCCCTTGGGGGCGCTCTCCTTGCCCGAATTTGGGACTGGCAGATTGGCAACGCTGCCATGTCCGTGCGGCTACCGCGGTCACGGTCGGATTCCCTGCCGCTGCCCGCCGAACTTCGTGCAGCGCTACCGGCAACGGATCTCCGGACCGCTCCTCGACCGCATGGATCTCGTCGTCGAGGTCGCGGCACCCGCAGTCGACGAGCTCGCGGAGCTTCCGAACGGCGCGAGCGCGGCCGCCGGCTCGCCAACGGAGGCGGACCTGCGAGCGCAGGTCGCGCGCGCCGTGGAACGCAGTCGCGAGCGGCAAGGCACGCGGCGCAACGGCGAGCTGTCCGCCGACGAGCTCGACCGCTTCGCGCCGCTCGAACAAGAGGCGCGCACGCTCCTCGGCACCGCCGCACGCCGCCGCGGACTCTCGGCGCGCGCGATCCAGTCCTTGCGGCGCGTCGCGCGGACCGTCGCCGATGTGGACGGCGCAGCTGCGGTCGACGCGTCCCACCTCGCTCAAGCACTCGCTCTGCGCGCGGAGATCGGATGACGACCAGGATTGTCAGTGCACGAAACGATCACATCCGGACGACGCTCAGCTCATCCGGTTTCACCTGAAGCGACTGACGAGCGACTTCGTTGCCATCCTTCAGGAGAACGATGGTCACCGCATCCTCGGGGACGATCGCCCATCCGGACTTTCCATCTTCGACAGGAATGACCGCGAGCGGTCCCATCCAACCACCCCCTCCATAGTGCTGCGCGATCTCGATGCGCGCGCCGGCCTCGTCAAGCACCGCGAAGTTGTCGGCGGCGAGGCCCGGAGTCACGACCTCGACCCTCAGATCGCCGAACTTTGGAATCACGAGGTGCAGGGAACAGAGATCGGGAAGGCCCCTGATCTGGAAGAGGCGCGGTACGGCGGCCTCGGGGAGAACCGCGATGCTTTCGGCGTCCCGCGAAACGGGCGGCAGCCTGAAGCGGCCATCGGTGTCCGTCCGCACTTCATCCGACATCAGCGCGCCGCGTCGCGCCTGCACCCTCATGTTTGCTACTGGGTGACCGGTGCGATCGACGAGTTGGCCTGCCACGCATGGATAGCACGCGCCGGTGTCGATCCGGATCCGGATATCGGCACTCCCGGCTTCGATCGGTTCCGTATCCGCTGAAGCGATGGAACCGAGGTCCAATGCGTGAAGCCGGTAGCGGCGTGGCACCAAGCCGCGGAGCACGAATTGCCCGTCGGCGTCCGTGGAGACCTCGCTGCCGCCGAGCACCAGATCCTTCCCGACGTCATCGCGCCCCGACTTCGCAACACGTTCTGGAAGGAGTTCGTTCAGGCTGACGGGATCGAGGGCCCGGACCCGACAGCGCGGAAGGGGGCGGCCTTGAGTGTCCACGACCTGACCGTGGATGCTCGACGTTTCCTGTCGTAGCACCAGAACGAGCGGATGAGGCCAGGCGTCTGGATCCAAAGGCGACGCGGTGAGGCATGGCTGATAGACGGGCATCCAGCCCTCCTTCACCGCGATGAGCTGACTGCCCTCCGGATTTGCGCCGAGGTCCAAATCGAAGCGACCGTCCTCCTCGGTCCGCACGCGGCTGGAGCCGAAGAAGACCCATGTCCAGGGGACGGGGGCGTCGTGGGCATCGACGACGCGTCCTCGAACATGACTCTGGGGAGGGCGGAGCATGATCCTGATCTCTCCGTCGCCTGCCGGCAGGCTCCGGACGTCGGTGGCGTATCCGTGGTGCAGTGTGACGAGGAGGGCGTCCTTGATACGTGGACCGTTCGGTATCGCAAAGTTCCCCTGAGCGTCGCTCGCGACGATCCATCGCGCGGTGTTGCTGAGATCCAGACGCAGCGGAAACGAGGACCGAACCTCGTTGTCCACGCCAAACGTGAATCTCTTCTTTGGAAGCCACGAGGTTGAACCCGGCAACTCGACACGAACTTCGGCGTCGGATACTGGAGCTCCGCTCTCGTCAATCACGCGGCCAGACCGCGGCTGAACTGCTGCGATGACCAGCAGGTATCCGGATGACGGTCGAGACGGCTCGATCCTCGGCTCGAACACGCTCGTCCACGAGCTCGAGCCGGCTCTCAGAACGCCCGGGCGATCGACGATCTCCAACCGAAATCGACCCTGTGCGTCGCTCGTAGTGCCGGCTTCTGCGTGGGAATCCTTTGGTCCGTCGGGGTAGAACTCCACGGGGATGTCCGGGACCGCGTCCGCGAGGAGATCCATCGTGGTTCCCTCGATCGTTCGCCGCTGCTGAGCTACTGCATTCGCAGCAGAGATGAAGGTGTCGCCTTGGTGCGTGCTCGGAGCGCCGATGCTCTCACGCGACCTGTCCGCAGGATCCGGCGCGAGCACGTCGGCGGTGGCCTTGTCGGCCGGAGCCTGGAGCGCGAACTCCTGAACGGGAGCGTTCGGCTCCGCATGCGTCACGGACTGGCGTTCGTTCACGATCGACACGCCGACGATCGCGGTCAGCACGACCGCTGCAGCGATGAGTACCTTCGTGCTCGTGCTCATGATCAAGACTCCCTTTGTGATCGCAGAGAGACTCCCCGCAGCGATCTCCCCGAGCGGTGGGTGGCGCACGAGTGGCAACAGCGCCAGGCACCAGGACCCTCGCTCACCGTGGAAGCGCTTGTCGAGACGCGCGCGCAGATCCGTGATCCCACGTTGCAGCCGCCAGCGCACCGTGCTCGCCGGGATTCCCTCGCGCCGGGCGATGTCCGCAGCGGAGATTCCATCGAAGTACCTGGCGAGCAGAGTGGAACGGAAGGGCTCGGGAACCTCTCGAAGCGCATCGAGAAGAAGCTGCTGGGATTCGAGGCGCTGCGCCGACTCTCGATCGGACGGGGCTACGTCGGGCTTGGCAGCAGCGCTCTCTCGGTTCAGTCTGCTCAGCTCACCACGTCGGTGCTGTCGAGTGAGATTCAGGACGACGCGAGCGAGCCAAGGCCGCAATCGTCCATCCGACGGAAGTGGATGCCGCAGCGCGGCGAGCCAGGTCTCTTGCACGATGTCCTCGGCGGTCGTCCCGTCGCGGACGAGATGCAGTGCCAGACGCCGGACCCAACCTGACTCCGCGAGCAGTCGCTCCGCGTCGGGGTCGGAGATTCCTGCGGACTTGGAACCCACGCCCTGAATATGCACCCCGCGGGGCGAGTGATGGGACGCACTCCCGAATTCCGACGTGGGGGTGTAGCGGACCTACTCGTGCCGCAGCGCTTCGACCGGGTCCATCGTCGCCGCGCGCCACGCGGGATACAGGCCGAAGATGATCCCCGTCGCCGCGGAGATCGCGAACGCGATCAACGGCGCCGTCGGCGTCACGATCGTGCGCATCTTCGCGAAGTGCTCGACGGCGATCGGGATCGACAGTCCGAGCAGGATCCCGAGGATCCCCCCGCCGACCGACAGCACCACCGTCTCGACCAGGAACTGCGCGACGATGTGGCGCCGCTTCGCGCCCAGCGCGCGCCGGATCCCGATCTCCCGCGTCCGCTCCGTCACGGTCGCGAGCATCACGTTCATGATCCCGATCCCGCCGACGAGCAGGCTGATTCCCGCGATGCTCCCGAGCACGATGCTGAAGATCCGCTTCGTGCGCTCGGCCTGCAGCAGGAGCTCCAGCGGCACGATCACCTCGTAGTCGCGCTGCTTGTGCTGCCCCCCGAGCATCTCGCGCGCCGCGTCCGCGACGAGCGGCACGTGCTCGGTCGAGTCGACGTCGACGATGATCTCGTGCAGCTGCACTTCCTCCATGTCGCGCGAGCCGCTGCGGATCTTCACCTGCATGTCGCCGAACCACTTCCGCCCCGTCTGGAGCGGGAGGAACACCTCGCCGGTCACGTCCGCGCCCGGTTTCGGCTGGTCGCTGCCGAGCGGCACGCGCGGCAGGAGCACGCCGACGCACGCGAAGTAGTCCTCGCCGATCTTGATGTTCTTGCCGAGCGCGGACTCGAACGGCGAGAGGTAGCGCGCGACCTCGTACCCGAGCACGCACACGTTCGACACGTTCTTGTCGTCCTGCTCGGTGAAGAACCGGCCCTCGTCGACGGGCCGGCCGGTGACGGCGAGGTACGCGGGCAGCGTCGCGAGCACGCGCGGATTCAGCGCGCGCGATCCGAGGCGCACTTCCTGCTGGAGCTGGCGCACCGGCACGGCGCGCCGGACCGCCGGGAACGTGTCGCGCACGCGCGCGAGATCGGCGTCGGTCAGACCGTACGACGAGACGCGCGTCGTCTCCTTGCCGCTCGACGGCTCGTCCGGCGGCTTCACGCTGCGGAGGATGACGTTCTGGCTCCCGAGCCGCCGGATCTGCTCCTGCGCCTCGGAGCTCGCGCCTTCCCCGATCGCGAGCATTGCGATCACGCTGCTGACTCCGAAGAGGACGCCGAGCGTCGTGAGAGCGCTGCGCAGCTTGTGCAGCAGGAGGCTTCCGACGCCGAGACGGATCGTGCGCGCGAGATCGAGCCTCAAGCGGCACCTCCGGCCGGCGTGCGCGCGCCTACCCTGCGCTCGACGACGCCTTCGATCTTGCCGTCCTTCAGGTGCAGCGTCCGTTCCGCGCGCGCGCCGACGCTCGGCTCGTGCGTCACGAGGAGGATCGTCTTGCCCTCGGCGTGCAGCTCGTCGAGCAGGTCGAGGATCTCGAGCGCCGTCTTGCTGTCGAGGTTGCCGGTCGCCTCGTCCGCGAGGATCAGCGCCGGGTCGTTGACGAGCGCGCGAGCGATCGCGACGCGCTGCTGCTGCCCGCCCGAGAGCTCGGGCGGCTTGTGGCCGAGCCGGTCGGCCAATCCGACGCGGGCCGCGAGCCGGCGCGCGCGCTCCTCGCCGTCCGCCGGAGGATCGTCCTGGTAGAAGAGCGGGACGAGGATGTTCTCGAGGACGTCGAGCTGCGGGATCAGGTTGTACGACTGGAAGACGAAGCCGAGCGTGCGGCTCCGCATCTCGGAGAGCTCGTCGTCGGACAGGTCCTTCACTTCCTGGCCGCGGATCCGGTACGAGCCGTGCGTCGGACGGTCGATGCAGCCGAGGATGTTGAGCAGCGTCGACTTCCCGGAGCCGGACGCGCCCATGATCGACCAGTACTCGCCGGCGCCGAACGTGAACGAGAACGAGTCGAGCGCGGAGACCTCGTTCGCGCCCATCTGGTAGACGCGCGAGACCTCCCGCAACTCCGCGACCGGCTCGGTCACGGGTTGCGCGTTCCGCCGCCGCCGCCGACCGCCGCGGGCGCGGCCTTGTCGGTGTCGGCCTTGCCGGTCTCGGCGTTCGCCGCGGGAGGAACGGCCGCTTCGCCGCCAGCGCCCTCCTTCGACGGAGCGCCTCCTCCGGGTCGCGGTCCGCCGCCCTTCCGCATCCGGCCGTCGCGATTCTTGGCGCCGTCGCCGCCTGCCCGCGGACCTTGCTTGGCGGGATCCGCGTTCGCGGGCGTCTCCGGCGCGCCTTCGCGGTGCGCTCCGGGTTCCTCGGTCTTCTTCTGCGGCGTGAACCCCGGCGGCGGCGCGAGCAGGACCTCCTCGTCCTCGGAGAGCCCGGAAAGGATCTGCACCCACTTGTCGCTCTGCTTGCCGACCTGGACCTTGCGCTCCTCGGGCCGGCCGCCGACGACGACGAACGCGATCGTCTCGCCGCGCGACAGCATCACCGACTGGATCGGGGCGTACAGCGTGTCGGGGATCTCCTCGACGAGGATCTCGATCCCGCAGTTCATCCCCGGGCGCAGCTCCTGGGTCGCGTCGTCGATCGAGACCTCGGTCCGATAGAGGCGCTGGTTCGGATTCGCCCACCAGTTCCCCTTGTCGGGGAGGAGCGCGACGAAGTGCACGGAGCCGTGGAACTCGGCGCCGGGGATCGCATCGACGTTGATCGTGCACGCGAGACCCTTCGCGACCTGGTTCAGGACGGACTCGTGGATCGACGCCTGCGCGATCATGCCGCCCTGCGCGGGGATCGTCAGGATCTCCTGCCCTTCGCGGACCTGGCTCCCCTCCTGCATCGCCTCGCCCATGCCCATCCGGCCGCCTTCGCTGCGCGAGTACACGACCATGCCCGTGGTGGTCGACGTGAGCCGCGTCTTCGCGAGCTGGTCGCGGTACTTCGTCAGCTTGTCGTTCTCGAGCTTGAGGCGCGCTTCGGTCGTCGTCAGCGCCGCCTGGTAGTCGGCGATGCGCGCGTCGGCCTGCAGCTTGGCGCGGTCCAGGCCGCGGCGAGCCTCCTGGAGGTCGGCTTCGAGCTGCGCCTGCTTGCGCGGATCCTCGTAGTCGGTGAAGAGCTGCTTCGCGAGATCGGCCTGCTTCCATTGCACGTCCGCGCTCTGGAAGTCGAGGTCGTCGCGGTCGAGCTCGGTCTGCGTGAGGAAGCCCTTCTCGTGCAGCGTCTTCGACCACGTGAGCGTGTTCTCGGCCTGCGTGCGCTTCTGCTGCGCCAGCAGGATCTTGTCCTCGTTCGCCTTGCGCAGCTGCTCGAGGTCGCCCTTGCGGTACTTCTCGAGGTCCGTCGCCGCGAACAGCGACTTGCGCTCGGCGGCCTCGATGTCGCTCTGGTTCTGGCTGATCTGGATGTCGTACTGGGCCTTCGCCTTCTTGTACGCGGCGTCGGCGTTGTCCGCCGCGATGCGCTGCTGCAGCTCCTTCTCGACGAGATCGCTCGAATCGAGGCGGACGAGGAGGTCGCCGGGTTTCACGATCGTCCCCTCGGTGACCAGCTGGAGGATCGTGGTCTGCCCCTCGATCTCGCTCTTCACGCTGACGCTGTTCTTCGCGGAGAGCTCGCCCCGTTGCAGCACGCTGATGCGGAGCGGGCCGCGGCGCACGCGCGCACCCTGGACCTCCGCCGGCGGCTCCTTGCCGAACCAGCGCGCCGGCGCGAGCCAGAGACCGGTCGCGACCGCGACGACGCCGCAACAGAGCCAGAGCCCCTTCGAAGCGAGGATTCCACCGGACTTCATGCTTTGGGCTCCGACGATTCTTCCTGTGCGGGTTCCGACCCCGGCAGCGCCGATGCGTCGACGTGGATTCCCGCGGCGTCGACGCGCAGGAGCTCGAGGTCGCGGAACAGCGCGAGGCGAGACAACGTGTAGTCGATCAGCGCCGAGCTGGCGGCGTTGCGGGCCTCGAGCAGCGCCTCCTGGGCGTCGAGGAGGTCGCGCGTGACGGCGCGTCCGGCCTGCAGCTTCAAGTCGGTGCTCTCGATCCGGCGCGCAGCGAGATCGACCGCGTTCAGCTGGATCCGCCAGCCCTCGAGCTTCGATTTCGTCTCGCGCAGCTCCTGGCGCAGCGCCGTGCGGATCGCGTCGGCCGAGGTCTCGACGGCACGTCGCGCGACCTCGCTGGAGACGAGCGCCGCGCGGTAGGTGTTGCGCTCCTGGAGCCGATCGATCGGCAGATCGAGCGCGGCGCCGACCGTCCAGGTCGAGTCCTGGAAATTGAACTTCGCGGGTTTGCCGCTCTCGCTCGAGTTGCTCCACGCGGCGCTCAACGAGAGGCCCGCGCGCAACGCGTCCTCGGCGACCGCGACGTGCCGGAGGGCGTCGTCGTCCTCGTCGACGACGTTCAGGTGATCGAGGCGCGTCGCGAGCGCGAGATCGATCGCGCGCGTCTCGTCGAGATCGATCGGCGAGAGGTCCTGCTCGGCGAGGCGGTCCAGCTCCCCCGCGTCGAACGCGAGCTCGGTCTCGGGAGGCAGACCGAGGAAGACCTTGAACGCGTCCTTGTCGAACTCGAGGCGCGATCGCGCCTGGAGCAGCGTGTCCCGGCTGCGGAGCTCGTCCTGCCGCGCCTGGCCGGCCTGCACGTCGTCGAGGCGTCCCGCCTCCGCGAGCGCGGCGTTGCGGTCGGAGAGCTTCTGCAAGTTCTCGTAGTTCTTCTCCTGGTTCGAGACGCTGTCCTGCTGCTCGATCAGGGCGTAGAACCGCGTCGCGACGTCGAACGCGAACGTCCGCCGGTAGCGCTCGAAGTCGCGCACCGCGTACACGAGGTCGCGCTGCGCCTGCGTGAGCGGCTCGAGCGCGATCTTCGCGCCGGCGCCGCGCAGGAGCGGCTGCGTGATCGCGAGACCCATGTGCCCGATCGGATTCCAGCTGTCGCCGGTCGTCAGGCTGCGCGTGAAATCGAGGCCGATGTTGCCGATGACGACGGCGCCCGTGCCGAGCACCTTCGAGAGGGAGAGGTCCCCGCTCGCGGTCGCGACTTCGGCGGTGTCGCCGGTGCCGGCGACGGCGGCCCCGAGCACGCCGACTTCGTGGACCTGGTACCGCCAGCGCTCCAGCGTGAGGTCGAGCGCCGAGAGGTAGAGCGCCTCCTCCTGGGTCCGGTAGCTCCGGCTGTTCTCCGCGGCGATCTCGAGGCACTGCACCAGCGTCAAGGGCGTCGGCGGAGGCCCTTCGCCGCGCAGCAGCCGCTCGCGCAGGCTGTCCTTCGGCGCCTCGATCGTGAAGCTGCCGTCCCCGATCCCGAGTTTCGCGCGCCGCTGGAGCACGAGGTCGTACACGTCGTGGTCGGCCTGCTCGCGCCAGCCGGCCGCCGAACGGCACGAGGGCAGGAGCAGTGCGAGCGCGAGCGAAACGCGCGCTGCGATCGGGAAGCGCAACATGATGAATGCCGGGAGACGAGGCTCGGACCCCGCGACCGTGCAGGGTAACGCGCGCGACTCGTGCCGCAAAGGCGGCGCGGAGGCGAAAGAGCCGCGCGAGCGCTCGGAGGTCTCCGTTTTCGCAATCCGAACAGGCCGCGGACGCGGCGCGTTCGTCACGGTCGCCGCTCGAATGCGGCCGGCGCGGCGGACGCGGAAGGCCGCGTCGTGCGCTCGGCGTACTGCTGCGCGGTGATCCGACGCGCGACGAGATCGCCTTCCTGCCAGCGGAACGAGACGAGCTCGTCCCCGCGGAACTCGAAGTGCCCCGCCAGGCTGCCGTCGTCGCGCAACCAGTCGACGACCCGGAGCTCGATCGAGGCGTCGACGCGGTGCGAGACGCGGAGCTCGATCGTCTCGAGCGCGCGCGAGAGCGGATCGAGCCGGCGGTACTTGCCCGCCGTCGCTCCGCCGTTGCGGGCGAGCTCGAGCAGGTAGAGCGGCATCACCGCACCCTCGCCGGCGGACAGCGTCTCGCGCGGCATGCCGCCGCGGCAGCTCTCGACCATGTGGAGCGCGCCGCCGTCGGCGGCCCAGTCGGCGGTCAGGCAGCGCGCGCGGCCGGGCCCCCACTCGCGCCACACGAGGCGCGGCCCCTCGTTCGTCAGGCGTTCGACATGGAGCACGTGCTCGGAATCCCCCTCCGCGGCATCGCGGCGGAACAGGCACTCGCACTCGAGCTGCATGCCGTCCTCGCGTCCGGCGATCTTGCGACGCCGCATGCAGACGAGCCCGACTTCGCGGACGGGAGCGTCCGCCTCGGCGCCGCGCAGCTCGAGCACGAAGTGCTCCAGGCGCACGTCACCCGCGTCGCCCCCCTCGCCGGCGGGAGCGGGAACCGCCGCGGACGACGCGAGCGTGAGGACGAGAGCGAGAGCGAGCATCGGGATCCGGGGCGAAGCGCCCGATCTCGTATCGGAGGTGCGCTGGATTCCCTTGAGGGTCTCCCCTCTCGGCGCTCAGCCGGTCTCGCGGACGAGCCAGGCGAGGTACTTCGCCTCGACGCGCTCGGGCGCGAGCGCCACGCACTCGGGAACCTCGTAGGGGTGGAGCTCCGCGAGGACGCGTTCGAGCTCCGCGAGCTTCCCGGCCGTGGTCTTCGCGATGAGCCAGATCTCGTCGGCCTCCTCGACGTCGCCCTTCCACCGGTAGACGCTGCGCATCGACGGGAGGAAGCTCACGCACGCGGCGAGACGGCGCTCGACGAGTCCGCGCGCGATGCGCTCGGCGACGCCGCGATCGGGAGCCGTCGTCAGGACGAGCCGGGGTGCTTCGGCTGCGGAGTCCACGCGCGCCCATCGTACGGAATCCGGCGACGCGCGCGGCGAGCGTCGATCGATCCGCTAGAATCCGCGCCCCGTTCCGGGAGACCTCCGACGTTGCTCGACAAGCTCGTCCTCGCCACCCTGCCCTACGTCCCCCGCCCGGTCATGCGGCGCCTCGCGTCGCGGTACATCGCCGGCGAGAAGCTCGAGGAAGCCTTGGCCAAGCTCGCGGATCTCGCGCGGCGCGGCTACCCGGGGATCCTCGACATCCTCGGAGAGCACGTCGCCGACGCGGACGCCGCCCGCGCCGCGGCGCGCTCGTATGCCCAGGCGGCGGCGGCGGTCGCGAACGCCAAGCTCGACGCCTACGTCTCGGTCAAGCCGACGCACCTCGGACTCCTCCTCGACGAGGAGCTCTGCCTCCATCTCTACTCGGGACTCGCCACGCGCTGCCGCGAGATCGGCTTGCGCGTGCGGGTCGAGATGGAGGATCACCCGACGACCGACGCGACGCTGCGCGTCTTCGAGGCGCTGCGCAAGAGCTTCGACAACGTCGGGATCGTGCTCCAGTCGCGCTTGTTGCGGACGCCCGCGGACATCGACGCGCTCACGCCCGGGCCGCTCGACGTCCGGCTCGTCAAGGGGATCTACCTCGAGCCGGCGACGATCGCGCACGTCGATCCCGAGCCGATCCGCGCGGCGTACGTCGTCTGCGCGCGGCGGCTCCTCGTGCGCGGCGCGAGACTCGGGTTCGCCACGCACGACGACGGGCTCGCCGAGCGCTGCCTGCTCGAAGTCCGCGCGGCCGACGCGGCACCGGACCGCTACGAGTTCCAGGTGCTGCTCGGAGTGCGCGAGGAGCTGTGGGCACGCTGGAAGGACGCGGGTCACACGGTCCGCGTGTACGTCCCGTTCGGTCCCGAGTGGCGCGCGTACAGCCAGCGGCGCCTACGCAAGAACCCGCAGATCCTGCGGCACGTCATGCGCGACGCGCTGGGACTCGGTCCGTCGAAGTAGCTACTTCCCTACCGCGAGTCGCCGCGCCAGGACCTCGGAGAGGATCCCCGTGTCGAGGATCTTCTTCATCGTCGCGCGGTAGTCGTAGGGAACGCGGTGCCACGTCACCTGCTCGTCCTCGAGCACGGCGTAGCACGCGCGGTTGTCGCCGTCCCGCGGTTGTCCGGTCGAGCCCACGTTGACGAACGATTTCTTCCCGCTCGGCAGCGGAAGCGTCAGCGTCTCGCGACCCGCGAGCCCGTGGAACCGCCCCTCCTCGTCGTGGAGCCCGGGATGGTGCGTGTGACCGGCGACCGCGACGCCTTCGAAGTGCTCGAAGATCGACCGCAGCTTCTCCGGGTTCAGGAAGCCGTCCGTCGAGAGCACGTACTCCCGCACCGGGTCGCGCGGGCTCCCGTGGACGAACAGGAAACGCCCTTCGCGGTGCTCGAGAGGCAGCGCCTGGAGCCAGGCCCAGCGCGCCTTCTTCTCGCTCGAGCTGTACCAGGTCGGCTTCATCCGCGCGCGCGTGTACTCGATCGCTCCACGCGCGTGCGGATTGAAGTCCGAGGCGTCGCGGAAGAGCGCCTCGTCGTGGTTGCCCATGAGGCACAGCGAGCCGTGACCGCGGACGAGATCGACGCAGAACTCCGGCTCCGGGCCGTACCCGATCACGTCGCCGAGGCAGTAGATCGTCGACACGGCGAGCGATCGGATGTGCGCGAACACTGCCTCGAGCGCCTCCCGATTCGAGTGCAGGTCGGAGATCACGGCGACCTTCATCGTGCGGTCGGCTCCCGCGGACCAGGCGCCGGCCGCGCGTCGAACGCGGCCACGGCGGCGGCGACGACGCGCGCGCGGACTTCCGCGAGGGTGCCCGTCAGCGTCGCTCCGGAAGCCTTCTTGTGGCCGCCACCTCCGAACGTGCGCGCGAGCGCGTTCACGTCGTACGCCCCCTTGCTCCGCGCGGAGAGCTTGCACGTCCCGTCCCGGAGCTCGCGCAGGTAGAGGACGACCTCGACCGTCGCGACGGAGCGGAGGATGTCGAGCACCTCGTCGCTGTCGAGCTCCTCGCTCGAGAGACCCTCGGAGATCGGCAGGTCGACGACGGCGAGGCGGTCGTCGGCGAGGAACTCGGCGCGCGAGAGCAGGCGTCCGATGAAGAGCGGGTGGATCTTCGGCCGGGTCTGGTTCAGCGCCGCGAAGATCTCGTTCGGATTGGCGCCGAGATCGACCATCTCGGACGCGACGCGCAGCGTCTCGGCGTCCGTGTTGCTGTACTTGAACCACCCGGTGTCCGTGACGATCGACGTGAACACGCCCTTCGCCGCCACGGGATCGAGCGGTGCGCCGAGCATCCGCGCGAGGCGGTACACGAGTACTCCCGTCGCCGACGCCGTCGAGTCGACGTACGCCTCGTCCCACCAGGCGTCCCCGTGGTGCATGTGGTGGTCGACGACGAGCTTCTTCGACGGCGCCCGCGTCAGCGGTCCCGCCATCGCGCCGGTGCGGCCGATCTCGCAGAAGTCGAGCAGCACGGCGACGTCGTGCTCGGGCAGCGATCCCTGGAACGAGCGGTAGGAGCATTCGCGCGAGAGGTACCCGTACCGCGCGTCCACGGGATCGGGGTTCACGATCTCGACGTGCTTCCCGAGCTGCGTCAGGGTCCGGGCGAGCGCCGCCTCGGCCCCGATGCAATCGCCGTCGGGGCGGACGTGACCGCACACCAGGAACCGCTTCCCGCTACGCAGGAGATCCAGTGCGCGCACCGCGCCGGGCGCGAGCGGCCCGTCCTCGTCTGCGTGCTTGGCGGAAGACTCCATCGACTCCGGAACCCGGCGAGCCGGGTGAAGGGGGCCTATTCTGCGATGCGTCCCCGGGATTCCGAGAGCTCGCCCGAGAATTCCGGCCCGGCGACCGCCGAGCGGCCGCCGATCCAGACGCCGTCGACCGTCGAACGGCCGCTGGTCAAGGCGTCGAGCAGTGCTGCGGCGCTGCGCGCCTCCCGAGCGGAGAGCTCGGGGAATCCGTGGGCGCACACGTCGGCCAGCGACCTCTCGGAGATCTCCCCGGTTTCTCCAGCGAAACCGATCGCGCGCGCGCCGGAGCGCGTCGCCATCTCGAACACCGTCGCGGGCGGCAGCCAGGCGTGAGCGCGGCGGAGCAGCGACATCTCACGCCGCATGTCGAGCTCCCGATTGCTCGAGAGTCCGTCCGTTCCGAGGGCGACCGTGACGCCGGCGTCGATCCACGCGCGCAGTCCGAACCGCCGGCGGCCGAAGAACGCGTGCGTGCCGGGACAGTGCACGAGCGTCGCGCCGGACCTCGCGATGCGCTCGATGTCCCCCGCCTCCGGGTGGTTGCCGTGGACGAGCGCGAGATCCGGCCCGAGCAGGCCCGCCGCGGCGAGGACCGCGAGACCTCCCCGAGGCGCGGATCGCGCGAGTCCAGCGCTGCGGGCGAAGATCGCGCGCATCGGTCCCCGGCCCCGCGCGAGCCAGTCGACCTCCTCGACGGTCTCGGCCCAGTGCACCGCTGCGGGCCAACCGCGGCGACACGCGAGCCCGGCGGCCGACCGGAGAAGTCCCGCACCGACGGTGTACGGCGCGTGCGGCGAGAGCCCGATGCGCAGGGACGCAGAACGCGCGGCGGGTCGCGCGGCGCGCGTCAACGCGCCGGACGAGCGGACCGGATCGCCGAGGTCGAGGATCTCGCGGTAGACCCGCGCGCGGAGCGGCCCGGCGCGCAGGACGGCCTCGGAGGTCCCCGTCGAATCGATGTCCCCGACCGCGGTCGTTCCCGAAGCGAGGAGCCGCGACACGCCGCGCTCGACGGAGCGTCGGAGATCCGCGGCCGAGAGCGCCGCGCGCTGCGCCACGAGCTTCCGGATCCAGTCCGCGAACGAGCCGCGACCCGGGAGCTTCCCCTCGAGCGCCGAGAGCTCGAGGTGCGCGTGGGCGTCGACGAACCCGGGCGCCAGCACGCGATCGCCGAGATCGAGGAGCGCGATCCCCTCGCGACGCGCGAAGCGGAGAACCGCGCCTCGATCGGCGAGGATCCGCGCGACCTTGCCGCGCGCGACGAACACGCCGCCTCCCGCGAGTCGACGCGTCGAGTCGAGGAACAACCAACGCGCGGTGAGGAGCGAGGCTCCTCGCGGACGCGCGCGCGCGGGCTGGCTCAACCGGCCTGGCTCAATCGGGTTGGGCCTCGATGCGCAGGTTCGTCACGCCGCGGATGTTGGCGGGGATCGAGCCCGGGGTGGCGAGGGAGCTGTCGAACACGACGCAGAACCGGATCATGTTCGGCCGCAGGAGGAACTGGTTGAGCTCCTCCGGATGCCGGACCCACGGCGTCAGCGATCCCCCGCCGATCTGGGAGCTGCCACCGGAGAGGATCACGTCGCACGGGTCGCCGCTGATGTCGCTCGTCGCGACCGCGCCCTGGAAGCGCACGCTCAGGTAGGTGCCGCTCGGCGCGACGATGTACGGTCCGGTCCCGAACTGGTTGCCCGGCGGATCGATCTCGTTCTGGTAGTTCACGGCGCTGCCGAGGTTCGACTCGAAGTCGCCGGTGCTGAACGGCGTGTTCGCGTCGCGGCCGCGGTACGGCGTGAGCACGTCGTTTCCGGAGACCGGGTCGTGATAGACGACGTCCATGTTCCAGCCGTACGTCGGAGGTGACGCGGCGAGATCGTCCGCGGTGAATCCGAGCGTGAAGAAGTTCCCCGCCGGGCGCATCCAGCACGAAACCGCGCCGGAGAACGTCTCCGGACGACGCGTCGGAGGGCTCCACGGACCGACGGAGAGGAGCATCTCGCTCTCCGGAAGCCCGACGCAGGGACCGGACAGGGTGTTCGGATCGATGTGCGTCGGATCGAACGGGAGGATCTTCATCGCCTCCGAGCAGCGCGTCATCAGGGTCGCCGGAGGGGTCGTGCCGCCGGAAAGGTCCTCGAGGCGCACGAGCCCGCTGCCACCGTCGCCGCCGTGCCCGATGCTCAGCGTGCCGCCGTTGTCGTCCGGCGACGTGTTCACGCCGCCGAGTCCGCCCGCGACGTTGATGTGCGACGGGCTGCTGAGCGAGTAGTCGATGTTGACGAGCGTGGCCTGCAGCCGCACCGCGCCGCCCGACCCGCCCCCGCCCGGCGACGCGCGCGAGCCGCGCTCGTTCAGGACGTCGTTGATGTTGCCGCCGCCGTCTCCGCCGTTCGCGAGGATGCTCCCGGCGAGGTCGATCAGCGCGCCACTGACGAGCTGGACCGCTCCGCCGCCGCCGCCGCCGCCAGCCGCGCTGTGGTCGTAGTAGTCCGTGATCCCGGCGAAGAAGCTGAGGTAGCAATCGTCGTTCGGCACGACGCCCTGCTGCAGCGTCTTGAAGAGGCTCGCGCCGCCGCCGCCGCCGCCGGAACCGCCGCGGAGATTCCGGGGGGCTTCGAGCTTGCGGATCACGTGGCCGCTCGGCGGGTCCGGGGGCTCGATGCCGAGGTCGGCGGCGTCGCCGCCGCGCGCCGCGACCGCGAGGTTCGTGACCTCGGGGGGCGGCGGGTGCGGATTGATCCCGTTCTCGATCGGAGTCATCGGGACCGCGCTCCCGCCGCTCACGCCGTAGGCTCCGCCGCCGCCCGGCGAGGCGACCTGCATGATCGTGCAATCCGAGGTGCCGAACCCGTCGATGTCCGAGTAGATCGATCCGCCGCGATCCGGCTCGACCGGACGGAGGGAGGTCGGGAACGGATTCGGATTGTTGATCCCACCCTTGCCGGCGGCGAGCGAGCCGACGCGTCCCACGCCTGCGCCGCGACCACCGAAGGTGATCGCGCCCGGGTTCTCGATCCCGCCGTTCGTGATATCGAAGAGGATGTCGAGGTTGCCCGTGTTGTCGGGGCGGTCACCGCCGTCGCCGCCGTGGCCGGCGTTCGGGCCACCGGCTCCGAAGGGGCCTCCGAGGGCGCTATCCGACGACCACGCCGCGGCCGACTCGCCGCGGGCGTCGATCGTTCCGTTGATCGTCACCGGACCGCGCGAGAAGACGCGCGGAGGCTTGACTCCGACGAGCGCCAGCGTCCCGCCGGCCTCGATGGTGATCGAGCTGAATTCGAAGATCCCGTCCTTGACCGTGGCGGTCGGCCACGTCAACGAATCGGCGGGGTTGTAGCCGGCCGGCACGCCCGTCGGGCGTGAATTGTCGATCAGTCCGCTCGTCGCGACGATCGGGAGCGTCGTCGACGGATCCGACGCCGACAGGTTCTTGAACACCATCCCGTCGGTGTCGAGCGTCATCGTCTCCAGCGCATCGACGTGCAGCGCGCCGAGTCGTCCCGACCCGCCGCCCCAGCCTTGCGCGAGCTTGCCCGATCCCCATGCGGCGCCGCTGTTCGCGATGTCCTCGTTCGCCGTGGTCACGAAGTTCTCGCCGTCCGCGTCCGGGAGAACGACGGGGTCGTACTGGATCAATTCCGGCGTGAACGACATCTCGCCCGCGTTCGCCACGCCGTTGCCGACGAGGTCCTGGACGCCGGGCGGGATCGTGACGACGACCTTCCGCGGAAGCGCAGGCGGGACGACGTTCCCGGCCGAGGGCATCCCGTTCGCGGGGACGAACAGCATAGTCGTCCGGAGGTGGAGCACGTCGATGTTGATCGTGTACGTCCCGAACAACGTCACGCGGTCGGTGGTGGTCAGGAGATCGCCGTCGGAATCCACCTCGACGGTGATCAACGACGATTGGCCCGTCGCGGGGTTGATCAACGTCACCGGATTCATGATGTCGTTGAACGTGAACAGGATGTTCGAGTTGCGCCAGACGTCGACGGCGCCGTTGCCCTCCTGGTCCGCGACGAAGTCGTTGACGTCGGGTGTCGACGGGATCGCGAGATCGACGCGGATGTCCGCGATCGGCGCGCCTGCGACCGGGTCGTCGACCTGGTTCGTCGTGTGGATGTCGCACTGCATGCGGCTCGCGTTGAGCCCGCCGCCCGTGCTGCGGATGAACGGTCCCGGATCGTTGTGCGCGGTGCCCGGGATCGTCACGCGGTACGTCGTGTTCGGCGTGAATCCGTAGGAGACGTTCCCCTGCGAATCGAAAGTGACGGCGGGCCGGAACACCACCTTCGTCCGGTCGGTCGAGTCGACGAATCGCGAACCGACAGGGGCCTGCCCGGCCGGGAGCTCGATGAGCTGGAAGCTGGTGGAGGAGAGCGAAGCCGGATCGATCGGGGCCGAGAAGAAGACGTCGATCTCGCGGTTCTGCGCGACCGAAACGATCGTGCAGGTGACCTGCGACCCGCCGGTGCCGTTGCTGCAGCCGAGCGAGCACGTCTCGATGAACAGAGGCCCGCCGCCGCCACCGGAGTCGGAGCTGCCACCGGAGCCGCAGGCAGGGAGGAGCAGAGTGAGGGCGAGCCCGATGGCCGATGCGCCGTAGTTCTTCATGGGCAGGAATCGTGCGTTGTGGCGGGACCGTAGGGGGGGCAACTGGAGCTCGAACCCCGGGAATCCACGTCGCGGACGCCGGTCCGCCCGAGGCGGTGCCGATTCGACGATGGATGGGAGCAGAGCATGATAGAAACCTGACGCGCGCAGTTGCCAGTCTTTTGGCCGCCGAGGCCCCCTTGGAGCCCGCACGAGCTACCGGCTACCCTGGATCGACCCACGAACGGCGAGGATGTTGCTGAACCGCTCGGAGCACAAACGCCATGCCGTGCACCCGCGGCTTTTCCGCCTGGTAATCCCTTCCGGCCCGATGACTCAAGCCCCCTTCCCCGCTCTCTCCCCGCACTCGGCCGGTCCGGACCACGCGGAGGGTCGCCACCTTCCGCACGCGCGACGTGCGATCGCGAACGGTCTGCTCTCCGTCGGAGCCCTCCTCGCCCTCGCGGGATGGTCCGGCTGCGGCCGGCATCCTTCCGCGCAGCCCGCCGCCGGGCCGCCGTCCGTCCACGACCAGCTCGTCGAGCTCGTCGAGGCGATGACTCCTCTCGACAAGACGGTCACGAGCGACATCAGCGACCAGCGCTTCCTGCGCAGCCAGGAGCTCCTCGGAAAGCTGCGCGCCGGCGGCCGCGACACCGGCCTGGAGGCGATGCGGATGCTCCGCGAGGAGCCCCCCGCCGGCAAGCCGCGCCCAACCGACGTCGAGCGCGCGCTGATCGACGTCGCCGCACACGCGGCGCCCGAGGACGCGCGGCCGTTGCTCGTGAGCCTCGTGACGCAGTTCGGTCCCTCGCTCGCGCTGCGGACCGAGGCGACGCTCCTCCTCGGCGAGACTTCGCCGGCGCGGGCGCTCGAAGTCCTCGGGCCCATCGTGAAGAACGCGCACCCGACGCAGACGATGGCTCCGGCGGAGTTCACGCTGCGCGCCTTCGTGACCGCGTGCGACAAGACGGGGCGCTCCGCGGTGCCCGAGCTCGCGGACATCGCGACGAACCTCTACATGGACGAGACCGCGCGGATCCGCGCGGTGAAGGAGCTCGGCCACCGGCCCGAGCCGCTCGCGCTCCAGGCTCTCCAGGCGATCCTCGTCGAATCGACCGGCGACGGCTACCTCCGGCGGATGGCGGCGCAGGGACTGCGCGACAGCCTGCCGAAGGAGAACGCGTGCGAGATGTTCCAGCGCGTCGCCGAGAACGAGGCGGACCTGAACTTCCTGCAGTTCCTCCGCGACATGCTCGACAAGAACTGCTCGCCCGTGAAGTGATCACCGACACGCACGCGCACCTCTTCTGGGACAGCTACCGGGAGGACTTCTCCGACGTGCTGTCGCGCGCGCGGGCTTCCGGCGTCGAGCGGATGGTCGTCGTCGGCACGGACGTCGAGACTTCGAAGGCGGCGTTCGAGACCTGCGCCCGCGCGCCGGGGCTGTACCCGACGGCCGGGATCCACCCGCACGACGCATCCGGCGCCGACGACGCGGCGCGCGCCGAGATCGAGCGGCTGTGCGCGCGGAAGGAATGCGTCGGCATCGGCGAGACCGGTCTCGACTACTTCAAGTCGTTCTCGCCGCGCGAGAGCCAGCGCGACAACTTCCGCTGGCACCTCGAGCTCGCGCGCCGACTCGGCAAACCGATCGTCGTGCACTCGCGCGACGCGCACGAGGAGACGGTCGAGCTGCTGCGCTCCGTTCCCGGCGTCCGCGGGGTGATGCACTGCTACACGATGGGAGCGCGCGAGCTGCCCCCGTACCTCGAGCTCGGCTTCTACATCTCGTTCTCGGGCGTCGTGACGTACCCGAAGAACGAGGAGAACCGCGAAGCGGCGCGCGCGGTGCCCGTGGACCGGATCCTCTTCGAGACCGACTGTCCGTTCCTCGCTCCGCAGGGGCAGCGCGGGAAGCGCAACGAGCCGGCGTGGATCCGCGTCGCGATCGACGAGGTAGCGCGCGTGCGCGCGACCGACGCACCCGAGCTCGCCGCCCAGGCGAGTCGGAACGCCGCCGTCCTGTTCGGTCTGCCGCCGCCCTGACGACGCAGATCGGGCACTCGGATCGTGCCGGCTAGATCTGGACCGGACTCCAGATCGTGTTGTCGGCTCCGCCGGCGACGCCGACGCGGATCCCCGACCCCATGTCGTTCGGAGTGACGAACGCTTCGCTGAATCCCGGCGTCTTGACGACGCCGTCGTAGGGAGTCGCGCTGCGGTTCTGGCACTGCAGGAGCTCGCCTTCGTAGCTGACGAAGAACGCGCGGTTGCCAGTCTTGTGCGCGTTCGCGGGCCACGCGTAGCAGCACCACATGATCTCGCCGTTGTTCGAGTCCGGGAACGGAGCCGCCAGCTTGCCGCCGGTCGCGTCCTCGGCGATGCCTCCGACGAGACCACCGACGGTCGCAGTCGGCAGCCACATCTGGAACAGGTAGCCCTGCCGCTGCACGCGGCTCGCGGTCACGTTGCTGAACGTGCTCGAGAGGATGGAGGGGAACAGCTCGTCGCGACCGACCGTGCCGGCCGCGGGCACTCCGGCTGCGGTGACGCGCAGAGGCCGCGCGCCAGAGAGCTCGGCGAAGTAGCCATACTCACCCGATCCGTCGGCATCGGTGTCGACGGCGTCGGAGGACTGGAGCTGGGACTGGGCCGTCGCGACGGAGCGCAGCGTCGAGATCGCGGCCGCTTCGTTCGCGGAAAGCCGGGCGCTCATGAGGCGTGGGATCGCGATCGCCGCGATGATCGCGATGATCGCGATCACGATCATCAGCTCGATGAGCGTGAAGCCCGCGCGTTGGTGTCGTCGTCTCATTTCGGTTCGGGTCCTGGTCGCTGCGCTCGGCCGGTTCGATTGCATCGTTCCTGTTCCGATTCGGTTGGTTGCCTGTCGGGTCTCGTGTCGGTCCCTTCGCACGCTGGGGCGCGCAACGGGTGACGTCCGACGCATCCCCTATCGACCGGACCCGCTGGAAACCTGAGCCTTACATCGAGATCCGGCGGGCCCTGAAAAGAAAGAAGCGCCGCGCTCTCGAGCGCGGCGCTCCGAAGAAGGACCGATCGCGGACCAGTCCGTCCCCCGGCTCAAGGAGCCGAGGGTCCTGAAGTCACTAGTTGACCGGCACCCAGATGGTGTTGTTCGCGCCGCCGGCCGTCCCGATGCGCAGGGCGGAGCCCATGTCGTTCGCGACGGAGAACG
>DASYPQ010000004.1:0-29342 GCA_036006425.1 Planctomycetota bacterium | reverse complement strand
CGGCTCATCGCATCCTGGGGCTGAAGGAGGTCCCAAGGGTTTGGCTGTTCGCCAATTAAAGCGGTACGCGAGCTGGGTTTAGACCGTCGTGAGACAGGTCGGTCCCTATCTGACGTGGGTGTAGGATGATTGCGGAGGTTTTCCCCTAGTACGAGAGGATTGGGGAGGACGACCCTCTGGTGTTCCAGTTATCACGCTAGTGGTACCGCTGGGTAGCTATGGTCGGAACGGATAAGCGCTGAATGCATCTAAGCGCGAAGCCTTCTCCAAAACGAGTCATCCCAACCAGCCCCCTGGGAGACTACCAGGTTGATAGGCCGGCGGTGTAAGCATGGCGACATGTTGAGCCTACCGGTACTAATCGGGCGATCGACTTAACCACCTCTCTCCATTCGGTACACAGAGTTGCGCCGTTCGTTCGGCGTGACGCTGCGTGCCGCAAGGAAAGTGGTCGTTTTCGAATTCTGATACCACGCTGCGCGGTTCACCTTGCCTCCAACTCGAATCGGTGCGCGGGCCGTGCTCCACAGCGCTCGCGCGTCGATTCGAGAGCATTCCCGGTGCCCATGGGGGCCTGGCCATACCCGTTCCCATTCCGAACACGGTCGTCAAGCAGGCCTCGCCGATGATATTGCGTAAGCGAGAAAGTAGGTTGTCGCCGGGGTTTCTAACGCCCGCGATCGCAAGGTCGCGGGCGTTTTTTTTGGCCGCGAGATGAGCGACCTCGCGTCTCACCGGTCCACTTGGCGCTGCGGGAAGCGCGGCCGTCGGGGAGAGGGGAGACGCCGTGGTCGACGGCCCGCGGGTGACGCGGTGAACGACCCCGCGGACGCCTCAGTACCGGCGAATCACTCCGAGGACCACGCCGCGGATTTCGACGTCCGGAACGAGGATCGGTGTCATCGCGGCGTTCGACGGCTGCAGGCGGATCTGCGATCCCTCGCGGTAGTAGCGCTTGAGAGTGGCCTCTTCGCCGGGGAGCACCGCGACGACGATCTCCCCGTTGTGCGCGTGGTTGCGGCGCTCGATGAGCACGAGGTCGCCGGAGCAGATCGCGTCCTCGATCATCGAATCGCCGCGGACGCGGAGGGCGTAGACCTCGCGATCCTTCGGCGCCAGATCGGCGAGGTCGAGCTCCTCGGGCACTTCGAGTGCTTCGATCGGGCGGCCCGCCGCGATCGTGCCCAGGACATGGATCGCGCTCGGTCGCGGCGCCGGCGCAGGGGTCTTCATCGACGGCGCCAGCTTGAGCGCTCGGCTGATGCCGCGGGCCGTCTTCCGGAGGACGCCCTTCCGCTCGAGCTCGGCGATGTGGCCGAAGATGGTGACCTTGTTGACGCCCATGGCCTGGGCGATCTCCTCGAGCGTCGGACTGATCGCGTGCGCGTGGACGTACTGCTGGAAGAAGTCCACGATTTCGCGCTGGCGCTTGGTGAGCGGCGGTAGGGGCATGTGCGTGCGGTGGGAGAGGCGACTGGAGGCAGTGCGCCTGCGGGATAGACCCTCGGGATGTGGGCCGGTGGGGGAACTAGAAGAGGAACGTCGTCGCGATGAGGAGAGCGAAGAAGAAGTAGGAGAGGCGCTCGCAACGTGTGTGCTGGAGAAGGTGGAGCATGACGGTCCTCGGGGTTTGGGGGGCTACCGCGTGCCAGGAACGAGAGGCTAACGGATACCTAATGAATCGGCAAGCGGCATCCCGAACAGGACCCGAACTTCCGGAATCGGCGGCGGATTCCCGGAGCTGGACCGCGCGAGCGTCCGGAGTCTGGCCCGGTTGGCTGTGCATGCGGTGGGCGCAAGTGCCGCGGCGAGCCAGATTTGGGGTGAGTCCGATCACCTCGGCCGGGAAGGGGTGCGGCGGAGCGACGGGAGCCGTTGCCAATTCCGGGGTTGCGGCCGGAGTCTGCACAGCGAACCGGGCCAGATTCCGCCGATCAGCGGGGGGTAAGATGCAGAGCTCGCACCCTTGAGCGCGTCCTCGACACCCTCTCCGGCGACGGAGACCACGCTGAACCTCGATCGGTACCTCGTGCCGGTCTCGTTCCGGCACGTCCCGCTGTACCGCTTCGACGTCGTCGTCGTCGGCAGTGGAGTCGCGGGGAGCGCGGCGGCGCTCGCGTCCGCGAATCGGGGTGCGTCGGTCGCGGTCATCGCGAAGGCGGACCTGCGCGAGAGCAACACGTTGTACGCGCAGGGGGGGATGGCCGCGGTGCTCGCCGCGCCGGACACGTTCGAGGCGCACATCGCGGACACGCTCCATGTCGGCTGCGGGCTCTCCGAGCGCGAGACCGTCGAGTGCGTCGTGCGCGGCGGCCCGGAGTCGGTCGAGAATCTCCTGCAGCTCGGAGCGTCGTTCGATCAACGCGAGGACGGCCGGCTGCATCTCTCGCGCGAGGGCGGACACAGCCATCATCGCATCGTCCACGCGCACGGGGACGCCACAGGGCTCGAGATCCAGCGGACGCTCTGCGCCGCGCTCGCGAACCATCCCGGGATCACGACGTTTCCGCAGGTGTTCGTCATCGATCTCCTGACCGGTCCGGACGGTCGGGTCGCAGGGATCCTCACGCGCACGTCGCGCGGCGACCTCGTCGCTTTCAGCGCCGCGCAAGTGATCCTCGCGACCGGCGGCGGCGGGCAGATCTACCGGGAAACCACGAACCCCGTGATCGCCACAGGAGACGGGGTGGCGATCGGATTCCGCGCGGGCGCGGTCGTGCGCGATCTCGAATTCATCCAGTTCCACCCGACGTGTCTCTACATCGCCGGCGCCGCGCGCGTGCTGATCAGCGAGATCGTGCGGGGAGCGGGAGGAATCCTGCGCGACCGTCACGGCAAGCGATTCATGCCCGAGTTCCACCCGGCGGCCGAGCTCGCGCCGCGCGACGTCGTCAGTCGCGCCGTGTTCTCGAGGATGGTCGCGACGAACGACACCAGCGTGTACCTCGATCTCTCGAGCCTCCAGGGCGACCCGCACGTGCTCTTCCCCGGGATCAGCCGCATCTGCCGCTTCTTCGGCATCGACATCGCGCGCGACCCGGTCCCGGTGCGACCCGGAGCGCACTACATGGTCGGCGGACTCCAGGTCGACCTCGACGGACGCACCACGATCCCCGGGCTGTGGGCGGTCGGAGAGTGCGCGAGCTCGGGCCTCCACGGCGCGAACCGCATGGGATCGAATTCGCTGCTCGAGGGCCTCGTCCTCGGGCTGCGCGCGGGCCGCCTCGCGGCCGGCGAGGGCAACGGGTTCGACATGCTCTCGATGGCTCCGTTGCGCACGCGCGATCTGCCGCGTGTGCCGGCCGGCGTCCGCGTGAATCTCGAGGACCTGATCTACTCGCTCAAGTCGCTCATGTGGCGTCAGATGGGCGTCGAGCGGACGCGTGCGGGCATGGAGGACGCGCTCGAGAAGATCGGATTCTGGTCGCGAGCCGTCGGGGACCTCGGATCCTCCGATCCGCGCTCGTGGGAGCTCGTGAACATGCTCACCGTCGCGCGCCTAGCCACGCTGGGCGCGCTCGCGCGCGAGGAATCGCGCGGCGTCCACTACCGGCTCGATTTCCCGGAGAGCCGCGCGGAGTGGCGCGCGCACACGATCCTGTCGCCGACGCTCGAAGGCGAGCGGATCTCGCGGGTCACCCTCCGGCGCGATCCCGTCGCAGACCAGGTCTCGGTCGCTTGAAGCTCGACGGGACGAGCGCCGCGTCCGCATGATCCGCTCGTCGCAGCCCACGCAGTCTCCGGGAGAGCGCGTCCTCGTGTGCGGCGCTCGAGGATTCGAGGCCGAGCTCGGCATGGACGAGGATCTCGTCGAGGCGCGCGGCCTGGCGGTCGCGGCCGGCGCCGAGGTCGTCGGGGCTGGAGTGCTCCAGCGCAAGCCGCACCCCGACTCGGCGACGCTGTTCGGTCGCGGCAAGGTCGAGGAGATCCACGGGCACGTGCAGCGCTTTTCCCCGACAGCCGTCGTCGTCGACAACGACCTGACTCCGGCGCAGGTGCGCAACCTCGAGAAGGCCTGGGGCGTCCGCGTCGTGGACCGGTCGGAACTGATCCTCGACATCTTCGCCCGGCGCGCGCAGACGCGGCAGGCGCGACTGCAGGTCGAGCTCGCGCAGAACGAGTACCTCGCGCCCCGTCTGAAGCGGATGTGGACCCACCTCGAACGCACCGAAGGCGCGATCGGAACGCGCGGACCCGGCGAGACGCAGCTGGAGACCGACAAGCGCCTGCTCAAGAAGCGCATCCTCGTCCTGCGCGACGAGCTGCGCGAGATCGAGGCCAGGCGGCTGCGCGAAGTGAATTCCCGCAGCGAGCAGTTCACCGTCGGGCTCGTCGGCTACACGAACGCCGGGAAGTCGACCCTGCTCAATCGACTGACGGGCGCGCGCGAATTCGTCGCCGATCAGCTCTTCGCGACTCTCGACACGCGGACGCGCCAATGGAAGCTGCCCGACGGCCGCACCGTGCTCCTGTCCGACACGGTCGGGTTCCTGCAACGCCTGCCGCACCACCTCGTCAGCTCGTTCCAGGCCACGCTGGAGGAAACGCTCGCCGCGGACGTGCTCCTGCACGTCATCGACGGCTCGCACCCGCGCGCCGGGGCGCAGATCCAGGCGGTCGAGGACGTGCTCGCGACGCTCTCGCGCAACGCGCGGTCCGCGATCCTCGTGTTCAACAAGATCGATCGCCTGGACGATCGCATCGGACTGCAGCTGCTCCGCAACGGTCGCGCGCAGGAAGCGGTGTACGTCTCCGCGGCGACGGGGGAGGGCCTCGATCGACTCGCGGAAGCGGTCGCGGGGCGGCTCGACGCGCAGTCGGCGCTCGTCGACGTCTTCGTGCCCGTCGCCGACGGGCGACTCGACGCGAGCGTCCGGCGCCTCGCCAGACCGATCGAGGACGAGATGTGCCCGGACGGGCGGGAGCACCGGTTGCGCGTGCGCCTCTCGGAAGGCGCGCTCGGCAGCCTGCGTCACGCCGGCGGCGCGGCGCTGCGTCTCGAAGTCGTCGCTCCCGCCCGCGACGGCGAAGCTGCCCTCGAGCGTTGAGCCGTCCGCGTCAGCGCTTCGGCAGCAGCGCGTCGATCGGCGGCAGCTCGAGCTTCTGGCCTTCCCGGACGAGATCCGGGCTCGCGAGGCCGTTGTGCTTCGCGACGGCCTCCACGATCTCGAGGCGCGCGCTGCCGTAGTGCGCCTTGCAGATCAGCGAGAGGCTCTGGCCGGGCTCGACGGTCCACGAGGTCGCGGCCGTCGCCTCTGCCGTCGTGGGGGAGGGAGCGACCGGCGCGTTCGCAGCGGGGACCTGGGCTTGGGCCGGCGGCACGTGAGCTTCGCTGCCGCTCGGACGGCCGACGATCACCCGACTCCATCCGTCGCCGAGGTCGTCGGCGGCCGGGACTCCGGAGCCGCGTGCCGCGCTCCGCTCCGCGCGCGCCTGCGAGGTCCAGTGCTTCTGCCACGTCGTCGCCGCGAGGAAGAGCACGACGAGGAGCAAGCCACCGAGGAGAAGCCTCACGGCGTGATCGTACTCCGCGCCCGGCTTCCGCTCACGTCACGGCGGCTTCGCGCTTCCTCGGGCTGCCGGGGGTCCCGGAGGCCTTCTTCTTCGCCGAGCGTTCCTCGAGCCACAGGAGCACCGGGCTCGCGACGTACACCGTCGAGTACGCACCCGAGATCACGCCCACGAGCATCGCGAACGAGAACGCCTCGAGCACGTTCCGCGACCCGACGTTGAAGGCGAAGAGGATCGCGAGCACGATCACGACGGTGGTCGTGGTCAGGATCGTCCGGGCCAACGTCTGGTTGATCGAGTCGTTCAGGATGTCGCGCAGCGGCTTCGTCGAGTGTCGACGGTTCTCCCGGACACGGTCGAAGATCACGATCGTGTCGTTCTGCGAGTAGCCGATGACGGTCAGGAACGCCGCGATCATCGCGAGGTCGAGCTCGGCCTGGATCGCGCCGGTCATCGTCGCGACGGCGAGGGCACCGAACACGATGAGCACGTCGTGGACGAGCGACACGACGACCGCGATGCCGTAGCTGTATTCCGCGAAGCGCACGCGCAGGTACAGCACGGTGCCCACGAGCGAGAGCAGCACGGCGATGATCGCCTTGTCGCGCAGCTCGCCGCCGATCGTCGGACCGACGACGGAGGACTCGGGCACCGGCGAGAGGAGGCTGAAGGGTCTTCCGGAGCTGTCCTTCTGCCCTTCGACCTGCGTGCGGATCGCGCTCGCGACCGCCGCGGGCTCCATGTCCTTGGCGGTCTTGGACGTGAACCGGAAGACGTTCGGTCTGCCCGGCTGCGTCTCGATCGTCACGTCCGTGAGAGCACCCTTGGCGAGCACGGTCTTCACGTCCGTGTCGAGGTGCGACTTCTCGAAGAAGATCTTGCCGGAGACCGCGCTCTTGTCCGCGGCGACCTCGACCTGGACGGGCTCCTCCTGGAGGATCGGAGCGAGCACGTCGCGGATCTGCTTCTCGCCGCTCGACTCCGTGCCCAGTTGCCCCGGCTCTTCCGTGCCCGAGAGCTTGTACTCGATCAGGAACTGCCGGTAGCCGGTGTCGCGCGACCCGGAATCGCCGACCTGACGCACCGCTGCCGATTGGCCGATCGTGCCCGGGATGCCGTGCACGAGCTTCGCGACCTCGTCGACCTGCTTCGGCTCCTGCGTGTTCACGGTGACCCGGAAACCGCCGAGGAAGTCCATCCCGAGCTTGTCGCGGTCCGGCAGCCGGAGGAACAGCGCGTCGCCGATCACGATGACGATGAGCGACGCCGCGATCGCGTACTTCGCGAAGTCCATGAAGCGCCAGTTCGGCGCGTGGAACGTCCGCATCATGCTGTACGACTTGTGACCGCGATGGATGTCGAAGAAGACGAGCACTTCGGTCACGATGATCACCGTGAACAGCGTCGACAGGATGCCGATGTTCAGGGTCACGGCGAATCCCTTGATCGGGCCCGTGCCGACGTTCTGGAGGATGAGCCCGGCGATGAGCTGCGTCACGTGCGCGTCGATGATGGTCACCGTCGCGCGCTCGAACGCGTTCTTCGCGGCCTGCGCGAGCTTCAAGCCCCGCGCGAGCTCCTCCCGCAATCGCTCGTAGATGAGGATGTTGCTGTCGACCGCCATCCCGAGCGTCAGGATGATCCCCGCGATACCCGGCAGGGTCACCGTCGCTTTCAGGAAGGCGAGCGTCCCGATCAGGTAGAGGAGGTTCAGGAAGAGCCCGATCACCGAGAAGATCCCGAGCCGGTGATAGAAGACGATCATGAACACGACGATCAGCGCGAGCGCGAGCAGCGTGCTGATGATCCCGGTCCGCACGTAGTTCTCGCCGAGCGTCGCGCCGATCCGGTCCTTCGAGAGGAGATCCGGACGGATCCGCAATGAACCCGAGCGCAGGACCGTGACGAGGTCGTTCACCTCCTTCTGGGTGAATCCGCCGCCTCCGCCTTCGATGATGCCGCCGCCGGGCAGCTTCGTGTTGATCTTCGGATCCGTGACGATCTCGCCGTTCAGGACGATCGCCATCTGCTCGCCGACGTGCTTCGCGGTGAAGTCGCCGAAGGCGTCCTTCTTCTCGCTCGACATCTCGAACCGCACGGCCGGGTAGCCGTAGCTGTCGCGGTCCGGCGCGACGCTCTCGAGGTCGCTCCCGCTGAAGATCCAGTTCTCGGGCGGCAGCATGAGCAGGACGAGGCGCGACTCCGGCGGCGACGTGTCGAGCTCCTGCTTCTCGAGTCGACGCGGGTACCAGCGCAGCGGCGACGTCGGGCCGCCGTCCGCCGCGGGGAGGCGGTTGAATTCCTCGTAGGAAACGTTCGGGTGCGCCTTGATCCAGGTGTCGAGCTTCCCGCGCTCCTTCGTCTCGTCGGTCCCGAGCGCCTGGAGCGCGCCCGGCGACGCGTTCACGAGGAACTGGAGGTCGCCGACGTTCTCGATCCGCTTCTGCAGATCGTCCGTCGAAAGGAGCTCGATCGCTTCCCCGGCCGCGTGGGCGACCGCTTGCGTGCCGTCGGCGCCGCGCTGGAGACCCGAGATCTCGGCCGTCGCGCGCTTCAGGTAGGCGATCTTCTCGGTCCCGATCGTCACGAGTCCGCCGCTCTGCGGGAACGCCTTGACGGTCTCGGCGTCGGTCAGGTCGAGCGTCAGCGTCTTGTCGTCGATCGCGATCGCGTGCGCGAGCTTGCCTTGCGTTTTCGCGGCGGCGAGATCCGCGGCGCCGGGGAGCTCGATCACGATCCGGTCGATCCCTTCGGGCCGGATCGAGAGCTCCATGATCCCGTTCGGGTCGACGCGGCCGCGGATGATGCTGCAGAAGTTCTGCAGCATCGTCGCCTTGTCGGCGTGCTCGGTGGCCGTGATCTGGCCCTTCTTCAGCGCGTCCTCGAAGTCGAAGTGGTAGACGAGGCGCGTTCCGCCCTGCAGGTCCAGTCCGAGCCGGAAGGGGCTGCGGTGCAGGAAGACCGGCGGCACGATCAGGCAGGCGCAAGCCGCGAGCGCCAGCAGGATGGTGAGGGTGAGCTTGCGGCCGAGTTTCTCAGTCATGGCGGGGTCCGGACTCGAGGGCGGGTAGAAGGGCTGGACGTGCGAGAGGGCGTCGGACGAGAGCGCGGCGTCCGGACGCGGCTCGTGCGCCCATCACACCTGGACCGGCTTGCCGGTGCCGGCCTTGCCCTCGGCGGGGTGCGCCGGGGACGCCGGCTTCGTCGCGGCCTGCGGATCGGGGGAGGCCGCTTCGTCCTCGCCGGCCATCGAGGCGCGCAGCGCCTTCTCGAATTCGCGCTCGCGCCGCGCCTTGGCGCCGAGGAGCTCCTGGACGCGCGTCTGCTTGCCCATTCGATCGCGCAGGAAGTAGAGCTTGGCGCGGCGGACCTTGCCGGCGCGCGTGACGACGATGTCGCGCACCCGCGGGCTGTGGAGCGGGAAGATCCGCTCGACGCCTTCGCCCTGCACGATCCGGCGGACGGTCAGGGAACGGCGGATGCCGCGCCCCTTGACCGCGATCACCGTGCCGATGAAGAGCTGGACGCGCTCCTTGTCGCCTTCGCGGATGAGGTAGTGGACCTCGACCGTGTCCCCGACGCGCACGTTCGGCGCGGGGCGGGTCATGTGGGCTCGTTCCAACTTCTCGATCAGGTGCATGGCATTCCTCGCGAGCTTCGCAGGCTCTCAGGTGTTCGGGTTCGTGTTCGTTCGGGCTTCGGCGCGCTCGCGGAGATCCGGTCGTTCCTTCCGCGTGACCTCGGCTGCGGCGCGCTCGCGCCAGAGCCGGATCGCCTCGTGGTCGCCCGACAGCAGGACCTCGGGCACCGCCTCGCCGCGGAAGACGCGCGGGCGGGTGTAGTGCGGGTGATCCAGCGTCCCTGCTCCGTCGGCCTCGCGGCGGAAGGAATCCTCGAGGGCCGAGCGCTCGTCGCCGAGCACGCCCGGCACGAGCCGAGCGACGGCCTCGACGATCGCGAGGGCCGGCAGCTCTCCTCCCGCGAGGACGAAGTCGCCCATCGAGATCGCCTCGAACTCGAGCTCCTTCCGCACGCGCGCGTCGAACCCCTCGTAGCGGCCGGCGAGGAGCAGGATGCGCTCCTCGCAGGCGAGGGTCTCGGCGTCGGACTGCCGGAAGGGGGTGCCCGTCGGGCACATCAGGAGTCTCCGGAACGGTCCGTGACGGCGCTCGAGCCACTCGACGCACTCGATCACGGGTTCCGGCTTCAGGACCATGCCGGGCCCGCCTCCGTACGGACGGTCGTCGACCGTCCGGTGGCGATCCCGGGTGAAGTCCCGGAAGTCCACGAGCAGGATCCGCGCGAGGCCCTTCTCCTGGGCGACCCCGAGGATGCTCGAGCGGGTGTAGGGCTCGATCGCCTCGGGGAACAGGGTCAGGATCGCAAAGAGCGGCAATGCCCCTCCTTTATCTAGAAAGGCAGAGCAGGGTAGAAAGGACCGCCCGGAGCGTCAAGGATCGGCGGCCTCTGGCGCCCTTCCCGCGCGCGAAACCCGTGTTCACCGGCCTCGTCGAAGCCTGTTCCACCGTGCACCGAACGGCCCCCCGCGGGACCGGGCTCCGGATCTGGGTCGCCCTCCCGTCCGATTGGACGCCGCAGGTGGGGCAGAGCGTGTGCGTGTCCGGCGCGTGCCTCTCCGTCGCGGAGGCGACGCCGGAGGACCTCGTCTTCGATCTCTCCGACGAGACCCTGCAGCGGACCTGGTTCGCGGATCTCCGACCCGGCGTCCGCGTGAACCTCGAACGCGCGATGCTGCTCTCCGATCGCCTCGACGGCCACCTCGTCAGCGGACACGTCGACGGGCGCGGGCGCCTCGCCGCGATCGAGGACTCCGGCGACGGCGGCAGGCGGATCACGATCGAGGTCGAACCCGGGCTCGAACGCTACCTCGTCGAGAAGGGGAGCATCGCCGTCGACGGGATCAGCCTGACGGTCGTCGATCCGCGCGCGCGTCGGTTCGACGTCGCGGTGATCCCGATCACGCTCGAGAAGACGACGCTCGGCCGCACCGAGAGCGGTGCCGTCGTCAACCTGGAGGCCGACTTGATCGGGAAGTGGATCGAGCGGCTCGTCCCGCGTCCCTCGCGCCCGAGCGGCTAGAACGCGCCGAAGAACACCGACGTGAACGTCGTCACCGGCGCCGCCTCGCGGTATTCCTCGACCGCGCGCTGCACGATGAGGAGCGCCGTCTTCACCTGCTGGTAGATGTCGTCGTCCATCACGAGGCGGCCGATGCTGCCCTGACCGTTGCGCACGGCGGTCGAGACGACCGCGAGGTTCTCGGTGAACTCCACGAGGTTGTCGTAGACCTCGGTCTTCGTGAGCAAGGCGCCCGCGCCTTCTCCGCGATCGATCTTGCCCGTGATGCTGGCGACGTTGCGCGCGATCGAATCGTCGTTCACGAGCATCCCGATCGTGCCCTGGCCGTCGCTGATCTTCTTCATGATCGAGTTCAGTCCTGCAACGGACCCCGCGAGGTCGTTCGCCATCCGCTCGTCCGTGAAAAGGCGCGGCAGCGCCCCCTTTCCGTTGCGGAAATCGCTGACGAGACCCGCCGTCTGGTCGAGCGTGTCGTTCAGCTTCTTCGAGGTCGTCAGGAGCTGGTCGTACAGCTCGCGATTGGCGAGCAGCTCCCCGGCCGTTCCCTTTCCGGCCGCGAGATCCGCGGTGACCCGCTCGAGGTTCGCCAGGGCGAGCGCCGCGCCGTGCAGCGTGTCGGCGAGATCCTGCGCCATCTTCTCGTCGGTGAAGAGGTGTCCGAACGGACCTTTTCCCTCCCGCACGCCGGATGTGAGCGTCGAGAGGTCCTCGATGATCCGGGTGACGCCGCGCTGGCTCTCCGCGACGAGGTCGCCGAGCGACGCCAGCGGATTCTTGCCGACTTCGCCGAGGAGCATCTCCTTGCGCGTGTCGACGTACTCGCCCTCGGCGGGTCCGGGTTCGATCGACAGGTTCTTCCCGCCGAGCAGCGTCGCGTCCTCGATGCGGATCGTGAATCCGCGGCGGAGGATGATGTCCTGGTCGAGGATCGCGAGGACCTGGATCCGTTTCTTCGGATCCGGCTCGCCGGGGTCGTACACCAGCTTCTTCACCTTGCCCCAGCGCATTCCGGCGACGAGGACCGAGTCACCCTCGCGCAGCCCGTTCGTCTGCGAGAAGTGCACGGTCAGGGTCGACGGCTTCTTGAACAGGTTGAAGTCGGTCAACGCGAACGTGTAGTAGCCGAGCACTCCGAGGGCGGCGAGGAAGAACAACCCGAGCAGGACCGTGCGATTCTTGTTCATGGGGATGGATCAATCCGGATCGAGGCCGAGGAACTTCTGGATTCGAGGGTGCGTGCCGGCGAGGAACTCTGCGGTCGGGAGGCGGACGAGCGCGCGCCCGTGCTCGAGGAAGATCACCTCGTCCGCGACCGTGCGGATGCAGCCCACGCGGTGCTCGACGACGAGGGACGTCACGTGCAGCTCCTCCTTCAACTCGAGGATCAGCTGGTTGATGGACGCCGAGATCTCCGGGTCGAGGCCCGCGTTCGGCTCGTCGTACAGGATCACGTGCGGATCCGTGACGAGGGCGCGGGCGAGCCCGACGCGCTTCTTCATGCCGCCGGAGATCTGCGAGGGCATCTTGTTCCAGGCATCGGGGATGTGGACGCGCTCGAGCTCGCGCTGCGCCTTGTCGCGAATCTCCGCGTCCGTGAGGTCGCTGTTCTCGCGCAGGGGGAGGGCGACATTCTCGCCGACGCTGAGCCAGTTGATCAGGGCTCCCTCCTGGAACAGGAAACCCATGCGCCGCCGCAGCGCGGAGAGCTCGCGTCGATCGAGGCTGGGCACTTCGCGCCCCTCGACCTGGACGCTGCCGGAGTCGGGGGTCAAGAGCCCGATCGCGTGCCTCAGGACCACGGACTTGCCGGTCCCCGAGGCGCCCATGATCGCGAGCGTGCGACCTTCCTCGACGTCGAACGAGAGGCCGTCGAGCACCTTCTGGGCCCCGAAGCTCTTGTGCACGTCGCTGAACCGGAGGATCGTCTCGCCCACGCCCGTCCAGCTCAGCTCTGGTAGAAGAACCAGGTCATGAAGTAGTTGGAGACGATGATCGCGATGATCGAGTCCCGCACGGCCTGCCGCGTCGCGTTGCCGACGCCCAGCGCGCCGCCGGTCGCCCGCAATCCGGCGCTGCAACCGATCGCCGCGATGAGGATGCCGAAGACGAGGGCCTTGAAGAGCCCGGTGTAGACGTCCTTCGGCAGCGGGATCGTCAGCGCCGGCGTGCGCAGGGCTTCGACCGCGGAGTCGAGGTAGAGCTGGAAGGTCACGTGGAGCTGCGACTGCGCCACGAATCCGCCGCCGAAGATCCCGATCGCGTCGCACAGGACCGTGAGCAGCGGGGCCGCGATCGCCAGGGAGACGAGGCGGGGCATGACGAGGTAGCTGAAACGATCGACGGACAGGACCTCGAGCGCCGCGAGCTCGTCGCTCACGGCCATCGTGCCGAGCTCGGCGGCCATGGCGCTGCCGACGGTCGCCGCGAGGATCGTCGCCGTGATGAACGGACCCATCTCCCGCGCCATCGTGACCGCGACGACGGTGCCGATCTGGTCCTGCTGCCCGATACGCATGAGCTCGATGCCCGTCTGCAGCGAGACGATCATCCCGATGAAGAGCCCGACGAGCAGGACGACGTGGATTCCCTGGATCGCGCCGGAGTAGAGCTGCTCGGCGATCGAGACGCGGCGCCTGATCACGCCCGGAAGCCGCGCGACCGCCTGGAGGAGCACGTCGATCGGGTGACCGACGGTTTCCGCGAGGGAGAGGATCGGGTGCAGGAGGCTCATCGGACGTCAGGGGCCTGTGGACTCGCGCTCCAGCGGCCACCCGGGTCCGGGGATCGCGGGCGGCATCCACTCTAGGGAACCCGAGGGTGTCTTGCGCCAGCGCAGGAGCCCGAAGAGGAGGCTCATCTCGGTCGTCTTCCCGTACCGGCGTCGTCCCCACAACCCGACGAACGACGAACGGTCCTCGGCCGCGTCCTTCTCGCGCCGGTACAGGCCGAGCCACGAGCGCTCCCGCAGGATGTCGTGGTCGCGCTCGCGCGTGTAGACCTCGTAGATCCAGGCGTACATCTCGTCGATCTCGGGCGTCCGCCACAGCGGATTGAGGGCCGGGAACGCGAACTTCATCCCGTGCTCCTCGAGCCGCTCGATCTGACCGAGCGGCCAGAGCTTGCGGAACGACGAGCGTCCGGCGACGGCGTCGTGGCGCGTCCAGCTCTGCCAGAACGGGAGGATGTAGAGACCCGTCTTGCGCGCGTTCGGGTACAGCTCGCTGCGGACGTTGACGATCGGCCACAAGTACCAGTTCGAATCGAGCCCGTCGCCGTGGTAGTGCGAGTACACCGGCCAGAACCGCGTGCGGAACGTGTCCGTCTGGGGATCGTGGTGCAGCCGGACCAGCGGCCACGGCCCGTCCCACGACCAGAAGTCCGTCTTCGGATTCCTGGCCCAGCCGAAGAACGGCCAGAGAACGGTCGTGCTGTGGTACGTGTCGCGCGTCGTGTGCCCGACCAGCGGGAAGACCATCCACTTCCGCTCCTGCTTCTCGGGCGCCGCCCACAGGTCGTTGTGCTCCCAGTGGAAGATCGGCCAGAGCACGAACGTCCGGTCGTAGCTCCCCTCGACCTTGCTGCGTCCGTAGATCGGCCAGACGCGCCAGCCCCCTCCGCCGCCGCCGTACGTGAACGCGAACACGGGGAACAGGAACGAGTACGTGATGCGCCCCGAGCGCTCCGTCCGGGCGAAGATCGGGAAGAGGACGAACACGAGGCGGTCGTAGGAGAGGAAGTGCTCGACGACGCCGCCGAACGGGAAGACCGCGCGCAGCGTGCGGCCGTCCGCGCGGCGCGCCCAGTAGATCCCGGGGAGGGAGATGAACGTCCACTCGAGCTCGCCCGTCGGCTGGACGGTGCGGTCGTAGCGCGCGATCGGGAGGAGCTGCCAGGTGTACTCCGACCCGGCGTCGCGCCCCGTTCCGAAGGGCGTCAGGAAGTGGGACAGCGTCTCGCCGGTCGGAGTCCGGTCGACGATCGTGAAGGGGCGGACGGCGTACTGCTGGAACGGCGCGCCGGGGCGCGAACGGCGCACGCGGATCGCTCCGCCGAGCAGTTCCAGCTCCGTCCCGCCTCCGCCGCGCGAGATCTCCGTGAACAGTGGCGCGAGGTTCCGTTCCGATTGCGTCGAGGCGCACCCCGCGGTCGATGCGGCGAGCGCCAGCGCCGCGCTCAGGACGAAGGAACGGGCGATGCGCATGGCGCCGACGGATTGTCGAGCCCACGGGAGCGGATGCAAGCCGCGATTCCGCCAGCGTTGTCGCAGCCGCGGAGGGCTGCTAAGTTCGCAGCCCGGTCGGATCGCTTCCCGCGCGCCATGAACACGTACCTGAGCGGCATCCAGCCCAGCGGGCGGCCGCACCTCGGCAACTACTTCGGCGCGATCCGGCAGCACATCGAGCTCTCGAAGTCCTCCGGGAACTGCTTCTATTTCATCGCGGACTACCACGCGCTCACGACGAGCCGCGAGCCCGAGAAACTCCGCGAGGCGGTCCGCGACGTCGCGGTCACGTATCTCGCGCTCGGTCTCGATCCCGAGCGCGTGTCGCTGTTCCGGCAGAGCGACGTCAAGGAAGTGCTCGAGCTCTCGTGGCTGCTCGCGTGCGTGACGGGCATGGGACTGCTCGAGCGCGCGCACTCCTACAAGGACAAGATCGCGCGCGGCATCAAGCCGAACGTCGGCCTCTTCACCTATCCCGTCCTCATGGCGGCAGACATCCTCGCGTACGACTCGACGCACGTCCCGGTCGGCAAGGACCAGATGCAGCACGTCGAGATGGCGCAGGACATGGCGGGCTCGTTCAACGCCGCGTTCGGCGACGTGTTCGTGCGCCCCGAGCCGATCGTGCCCGCGGAGGAGTCGCTCTCGAAGGTGCCCGGCCTCGACGGCGAGAAGATGAGCAAGAGCTACGGGAACGACGTGTGGATCTTCGAGTCCGGGAAGAAGCTCAAGGCGGCCGTCGGCAGGATCGTCACCGACAGCCGTCCGCCGGAGGTTCCGAAGGACCCGGCCGAGCTCCTCCTCTTCCGTTTCCTCGAGCTGGTCGTCCCGCCCGCGGAGGTGCGCGAGTGGGAGGCGCGCGTCCGCCGCGGCGGCGAGGGCGCGCCGGGCTACGGGCACCTGAAGCAGCGCATCGTCGAGGGGCTCGAGGCCCTCTTCGCTCCCGCGCGCGCCCGTCGCGAGGAGCTCCTCGCGGACCCGGCGGAGGTCGACCGGATCCTCCAGCGCGGCGCCGCGAACGCGCGGGCGCGGGCGGCGGCGACGGCCGCGCGCGCGCTCGAGGCCTGCGGGCTGCGCTAGCGCCGCCGCGGCGCCGACGCTGTGGACGGGCGGCCGGCCGCGTGGCATGAATGCGACTTGGCGCGACGACGATCGCGCGTTCCCGCATCCCGAGGAGATCCCATGATCCCTACACCGAAGCAGAACACCGTGCTCCCGCAGATCGCCGCCTGGATCCTCGGATGCGCCGCGTGCTCCGCGCCGCACCACGCGACGCGCGGCGCGGAGGCGCCCGCTCCGCCCGCGGCGTCCGCGGAGGCGCCCGCGCCGAAGCCGATCCCGTGGACGGATGCGTTCCAGAAGTCCGCCGCGCTCGTCGCGAACGACGTGCGCATCGAGGGTCCGGTCGGACTGATCGCCCACGTCGCGACCGTCTCGAATCCCGAGGAGCTCGACCGGTCGGAGAAGACGGTGCCGGAAGGATTCCTGCAGGTCGTCTCGGTCAAGCCCGGATTCTCCGGCGTGGAGATCAAGGCGCAGCTCGACCGCCTCGCGATCGTCGCGCTCGGTCGCTTGACGATCCTCGAGCGCGTCGGCCCCGCGGACGTCGTCGTCATCGCGACCGGAGACGCGTACTGGGCGAACCCGGAGTCGGGCGAGGAGAAGCGCGCCGCGACGCTGCGCTTCGACGGGAAGATCGCGCGGTGACGCGGACCGCCCGCGTCCGGCTCGGGACCGGGCTCCTCGCGGCGCTCGCGGCGCTGCCGGGCTGCTGGGCGCCGGCGATCCGGACGATCCCGGAGACGCGCAGCGCATACGATGCGCTGCCGAAGGACGCTCTCGCCCGGCTCGCGGCCGCGCGGAGGGATCTCGACGCGGGGGACGCGCGCGCGGCGGACACGGCTCTCGCCGCGCTGTGCGCGGAGTTTCCGCAGAACGTCCCGGTGGGAATCTGGCGCCAGGAAGCGGAGATCGCGCTCGAGAGGTCCGCGTCGGCGCCGTCCGAGCTGCGCGAGCGGTACCGCAAGCGTGCCGAGGACGATCCGACGGTCACGAACCTCGTGCTCGCGGCGCGCGTGGAGCCCGACCCGACGGCCGCCGGCGGGCTCCTCGAGCGCGCCGAGACGCTCGATCCGCACTGCGCGTGGGCCTCGTACGGACGCGCGTACCTCGCGGCGCGCGCCGGCGACTTCAAGGAAGCGCGGGATCGGATCGTGCGCGCGAAGCTCGCCGATCCGGGTCACATGCCGACGCTGTGGCTCGAGACGTGGCTCCTCGCCCGCGCCGGCGGACTGTCGCAGGCGTTCACGTCGTTGTCGACGTGGATCGAGCGTGCGCGCGACGATCCGCGGCTCGACCAGCACCTCGTTCTCGAGGCCGAGCTCGACCGGGCGCTCCTCGCGGTGCTCGACGGCGAGCCGAAGACCGCGAAATCGCTCCTCGCCGATCTCGAGGGAGTTCCGGTCGATCCGGCGCGCCTCCGGATGATCGAAGCGGGCGCGCAGCAGGAGCTCGGCGATGCGAGCGCGGCGCTCGCGGCCGCGCGGCAGGCGGAGCTCGCGAAGCCCGACGAGATCCTGCCGATCGTGCAGCAGGCGCTGCTCCACGAGCTCTGGCTCGGGGATCCGGCCGCGGCGGAGGCGGACTGGGCCCGGGCGCTCGAGCTCTCGCGCACCGACGCGGCGCTCGGCTCGCTCCTCGAGCGCGTCCGCGCGCGCGTCCGGCTCGAGCGCTACGCCGCGGCGCGCGCGGCGGCACCCGCTCGGCCGCCCGACCGGCCGCCCGCCCAGCCGAACGACCGCTGAGAGCTGTCCTCGGGAGGGGAGGGCGGTCACAAGTTCTTGCTTGACACGGGGATATTGCGTTTCCACACTCCCCCCGCCTCGACGGCAGCGTCGCCCTCCCCCGTGCCGGCCATGAGCCAAACGCCCCAGACGATCACCAAGAAGGAGCTCATCAACCGGATCTCCGAACAGACGCGCCTGGGCAAGAGTCCGCTGACCAAGGTCGTGGTCAAGGAGATCCTCCAGCGCTTCCTGGACGAGATCATCGAGGAGCTCGCGGCGGGCAACCGGCTCGAGTTCCGGGAGTTCGGCGTGTTCGAGGTCCGGAAACGGGCGGCGCGGCGCGCCCAGAACCCGCGGACGCTCGAGAAGGTCCACGTCCCGGGAAAGCGCGTCGTCAAGTTCAAGGTCGGGCGCCTGATGCGCGAGCGCGTCTGCGACGAAAGGCCGGAAGAGCGCGCGAAGCGCGAGCGCGCCGAGCGGCCGAAGTCTCCGGCACCGGTGAAGGCGGGCAGCACGACCCCGCCGTCCCCGCCGCCCTCGCCCCCGCAGCGGCCGAACTCGCCGTTCTAGGTGCGGGCTAGGCGCGGCCCGCGCTCCTCACCGGAGCGGGGATCGCCTTCGCGAGGGCCTGCTCGACGTCCGCGATCAGGTCGTCGACGTGCTCGAGGCCGACCGAGAGCCGGACGAGTCCGTCGGCGAGACCGGCCTTCTTGCGGACGTCCGCCGGGATGCTCGCGTGCGTCATGCTCGCCGGCACCTCGACAAGGGATTCCACTCCGCCGAGGGATTCGGCCAGCGTGAAGACGCGCGTCGAGCTCGCGAACGTGTTCGCCGCTTCGACGCCGCCGGCGAGCTCGAACGAGAGCATGCCGCCGAACCCGGACATCTGGCGCTCGGCGAGGGCGCGCTGCGGGTGCGAGGGGAGTCCGGGGTAGATGACGCGGACGATCCGCGGATCCTTCTCCAGGCGCCGCGCGAGCGCGATCGCGTTCTGTCCGTGCCGGTCCATGCGGACGTGCAGCGTCTTGATCCCGCGCAGGACGAGGAACATGTCCATCGGGCCGGGCGTCCCGCCGACAGCGTTCTGGAAGAAGGCGAGCTCTTCGCGGAGCTTCGGATCCCGGCCGACGAGCGCGCCGGCGACGACGTCGGAGTGTCCGCCGAGGTATTTCGTCAGCGAGTGGAGGACGATGTCGGCGCCGAGCTCGAGCGGGCGCTGCAGGTACGGCGTCGCGAAGGTGTTGTCGACGACGACGAGCTTCCCGCGCGCGTGCGCGATGCGCGCGATCGCGGCGATGTCCGCGAGGCGGAGGAGCGGGTTCGTCGGCGTCTCGAGGTAGACGTAGCGGGTCTTCTCCTCGATCGCGCCCTCGACGGCGGCGAGATCGGACGTGTCGACGTACGTGAAGCGCACGCCGTAGCGCTCGAACACGCGCGTGAAGAGGCGGTACGTGCCCCCGTAGAGGTCGTTGCCGGCGACGACGTGGTCGCCCGGCACGAGTCGATCGAGAAGGGCGTTCGTCGCGGCGAGGCCGGAGCTGAACGCGAGTCCCCAGGCGCCGCCTTCGAGCGACGCGAGGTTCTCCTGCAGAGCCGTGCGCGTCGGGTTGCTCGTCCGCGAGTACTCGTAGCCGTCGCGCGGCTTCGCGGGCGCGTCCTGCTTGTACGTGCTCGTGAACCACACCGGAGTCATCACCGCACCGTTGCGCGGATCGGGCTCTTGTCCGGCGTGGATCGCCCGCGTCTCGAAACGATCGGGTTCGCTAGGCACTTTCGTCATGGATGAACTCGGATGGGAAGTGGCGGTCTGGTGACGTAACGTACGCGGCCGGGTACTCCGCGTCCATGTCGGCAGAGAACAGCGAGTCCGTGGACCGTCCTTCCGGTGCCGTTCCGACGCTCTGCGCGGCCGCCCTCGCGATCGCGCTCGGCGTCTGGTGGACGCGCGGCATGGTGCTCACGCGGAGCCTCGGCTGGGACGAGTCGATGCACGCCGATCTCCCGGCCGTCCGCATGCTGCTCGCGCTGAAGCGCGGGGAAGTGCACGCCGCGTTCGACGCGCTCCTCGGATGCTCGCAGTACCCGTTCGTCTTCCCGGTCGTGCTCGCCGTCGTCCAGGGAATCTTCGGCATCGGGGAAGCGGTCTGTCGCGCGACCGGCACGGTGCTCTGGTGCACGACGCTGTTCGGCCTCTTCCTGCTCGGTCGGGAGCTCGCGGGCGACCAACGCGAGCGCTCGCTCGCCCCGTGGATCGGGATGGCGTTCGGCGCGCTCTCTCCGATGGCGCTCGCGTTCGCCGGGACGCTGTTCCTCGAGATTCCGTTCGCGTGCGCGTCCGTGTTCGCCTTGCGCGCCTGGTTGCGGCGCGGCTCGCGCCCGGGCCGCGGGAGCGAGATCGCCGCGGGCGCGTGGATCGCGGTCGCCGTGTTCACCAAGTTCAACTACGGGCTCCTGCTCGGCTTCGGCCTCGCGCTCGACTGGGTGTGCGAGGCGGTCGTGGCGGCGCGCGCGGGCGCGTTCGCCGCCTTCGCGCGCCGCAGCGCCGCCCTCGTCCTCGTTCCCGCGCTTTCCTTCGCGTGGTGGTTCCTGCTGCCGCTCCCCGGAGGTGTCGACGTCGGACTCGAGCACCGGCGCGCGCTCGTCGCCTTCCTCTCCGGCAACCAGGGCTGGGAGCGCGTCCCGTACCCGCGCCGGCTGCTCGACGCCTCGGCCTGGCTCACGCTGACGCCGAGGCTCTTCGTCGTGCTCGTGCTCGCAGCGCTGGCGGCGGTCCGCGTCGTCTCCAGGCCCGGCGTCCGCGCGCTCGTCCTCGTGTTCCTGTCGATGGCGGTGCCGACGCTCGCGCACCCTTTCCATCTCGACCGCTTCCTGATCCCGATCGCGATCCCGCTCTGGGCGCTCGCTGGGCTCGGGCTCGCGCGCACGCTGCCCGCGCACCGCGTGCTCCGCCCCGCGCTCCTCGCGGCGCTCGCGCTGCTCACGATTCCGTTTCCGGCGCGCGCGGCGGTGCGCGCCGCCGGTCTGCTCGGCGCCTTGAGCGCGGACCCGCGCGTGCGCGACTACCAGGAGGCCCAGTGCCGGCTCTGGTCGGATCTCTCTCCGACGCGGACCCTGCCGACGAACGGGCTCGAAGCGCGCGAATCGGATCGCATCCTCGAGATCCTCGCGCGCGAAGCCGGCCCCAACGAGCACGTCGGATGGTTCGGCGTCTCCACGAACCTCGCGCCCGCCGCGATCCACCTCGGACTGCTCGCGCGCGGGGGATCGGTCGAACGCTTCCTGCGAGACGCGGCGGCGCCGATGGACGTCGCCTACTTCGGCGACGATCCGGCGTGGAGCGACGACGAGCTCGCCGCGTTCGCCTCGCGATTCGACGTCGTCTTCTCGACGGAGCCGCAGGACATCAAGGGCCGCCCGGGTCGCGCGTGGACGCGCGCGTACCGCGACCGCCTCGTCCAGAAGCTCGGATGGAACGCGCGCCTCGTCGGCAGCGTCGCGATCGAGCGCCCGCTGTCGGACTCGCTCACGGTGACGGTCCTCGCATGTCGACCGACGCGTTGAACGCGGATCTGGCGGCCTTCGCGGCGCGCGCGCTGGACTTCGGGCTCGTCCAGGCGATCCTCGAGCGCCACGTCCGCACTTCGCTCGGCCGGCGCGCGGTGCGCGAGATGGCGCCGCTCGCGGACGTCGCGGCGGCGGCGGCGCTGCGCCGCGCCGCGGAGATGATCCCGCTCGCGCGCACGGGCGAGCTCCCGAACCTCGCCGGGATCGTCGACGTCGTGCCGGCGATCGCGCGGACGCGCGCCGCGGGCCGGGCGCTCGAGGACGAGGATCTCGCGAGCCTGCGCGACCACCTCGAGGCGCAGGAACGCCTCGTCGAGTGGCTGCGAAGCCACGAGCGCGACTTTCCCGAGTGCGCCGCACAAGGGCGCGGCATGCCGGATCTCGCGCCGCTGCGCGAGCGCATCGAGCTCGTGCTCGACGACCAGGGCAACGTCAAGGACGATGCTTCGCCGCAGCTCGCGCGCACGCGGCGCGCCACCGCCGAGCTCTCGCGCAAGATCGAGAGCTCGCTGCGCTCGATCGTCGCGCGTCCGGGCGTCAAGGCGGCGCTCGTCGACACGAACCCGAAGCGCCGCGGCGGACGCGTCGTGCTCTCCGTCCGCACCGGGAGCGCGGGCAAGGTCCCCGGCATCGTCCACGACCGCTCGAACACCGGCGAGACGCTCTTCATCGAGCCGCGCGAGATCGTGCTGCCCGGCAACCGCCTCGTCGAGCTCTCCGCGGACGAACGCCGCGAGGTCGAGCGGATCCTGCTCGAGCTCACGCGCGCCGTGCTCGACGAGCGCCCGCGGATCGAGGACGCCTGCGACCGCCTCGCGCGCCTCGAGCTCGCCGTCGTCGCGGCCTCGTTCGCCGCGGAGACCGGCGCGCGCGTCCCGCTGCTGCCCGACGAACCCGGCGCCGCGCGCGGTCTCCTGCTCCGCTCCGCCCGGCATCCGCTGCTCGTCGAGGAGGTGCGCCTCGGCCGCCTCCGCGAGGTCGTCCCGATCGACGTGCGGCTCTCCGGCGACTTCGACGTGCTCGTGCTGACCGGGCCGAACACAGGCGGAAAGACGCTCGCGCTGAAGACCGTCGGCATCGCGGCGCTCCTCGTCCGCTGCGGGATGCCGGTGCCGTGCGCCGAGGGATCGACGGTTCCCTTGTACGACGGCATCGTCGCGGACATCGGCGACGAGCAGGAGATCCGCCAGAGCCTCTCGACCTTCTCCTCGCACCTCGCGCGCGTGAAGGACGGCATCGAGCGCGCGACGAGCCGGACGCTCGTGCTGCTCGACGAGCTCGGCGCCGGCACGGATCCCGACGAAGGCGCGGCGCTCTCCGAGGCCGTGCTCGAGCTGTTCCTCGAACGCGGCTCGCCGACGCTTGCGACGACGCACATCGGGAAACTGAAGGAGTTCGCGTTCCGTCACCCGCGCGTCGAGAACGCCTGCGTCGAGTTCGATCCCGAGACGCTCGAGCCGCGCTACCGGATCCTGGTCGGGACGCCCGGGGAGTCCGGCGCGCTCCTCGTCGCGCGCCGCCTCGGCGTGCCGGAGAGCGTCGTCCAGCGCGCCGAAGAGCGCCTCGAACGCCGCGACGAGGAGTTCCAGGAGCTCCTCGCCGAGGTGCGCCAGGCGCGGACGCACGCCGAGCGCGTGCGCTCCGAGGCGGAGGAACGGCTCGAGGGAGTCGCGCGGAAGAGCCGGGAAGTCGACGAGGCGCGCGCCGCGATCGACCGCCGGGGCGAGCTCCTCGAGGCCGAAGCGCAGCGCGGGATCGAGGAACGCGTGCGTTCGTCGCGCGCCGCGCTCGCCCGCGCGCGCTCGCTGCTCGACCAGCTGCCGCCGAAGCAGCGCGAGGGGATCGACGCCGCCCTCGCCGAGCTCGAGGCGGAGATCACGGGTGCCGCGCTTTCCGTCCGCCGCGAGGAGTTCCTCGCCTCCTTGAAGAAGGGGAGCTGGGTGTACCTCCCGCGCTACCGCCAGCGCTGCGCCGTGCGCAAGGTCGACCGCGCGCGCCGCGAGGTCAGCGTCCTCCTCGGGAAGATGAGCCTCGCCGTCCCGTTCGACGAGGTCACCCGGTGGGACGGTGCGTGATAGGCTGCCGCCGACTGCCATGGGCGATCTCCTCCTCGTCGAGAACGACGCGCGCATCCTCGAGCTGATGACCTTGTTCCTCGCGAAGGCGGGGCACTCCGTCCGCGGCGCGGCGAGCTTCGAGCTCGCGCGCACGGCGATCCGCGAGCGGACTCCCGACCTCATGCTCTCGGACCTCGAGATGGGTGCCGAGAGCGGACGCGAAGCGCTGCCGGACCTCGCGCGCGAGGGGCTCTTGCCCCCGACGCTCGTCGTTTCGGGCTACGTCGACCGCGACTCCGCCGCGGAGCTCGCCCGGTTGCCCGAGGTCGTCGGCACGCTCGCGAAGCCGTTCGACCGGGCGCGCCTCCTCGCGAAGGTCGAAGCCTGCCTCGCGGCGCGCTCCCCGGAGAACCTCGGTTGAGCCGCCTGCGCTGGACGACCGCCGGCGAATCGCACGGGAAGGCGCTCGTCGGCGTCGTCGAGGGGCTCCCGTCGGGCCTCGCTCTCGATCTCGCGCGCGTGAACCGCGAGCTCGCGCGCCGCCAGGCGGGCTACGGGCGCGGCGGACGGATGAAGATCGAGCACGACGAGATCGAGCTCCTCTCCGGGACGCGCGCGGGCGTCACGCTCGGATCGCCGATCGCGTTCACGATCGTCAACCGCGACGCGACGATCGAGAAGCTCCCCGTCCCGACGAATCCCCGGCCCGGACACGCCGATCTCGCCGGCTGCCAGCAGCACGGACACCGCGATCCGCGGGCGATCCTCGAGCGCGCGAGCGCCCGCGAGACGGCCGCGCGCGTCGCGATCGCCGCGATCGCGCGCCAGGTCCTCGAGCGTTTCGACATCGAGGTGTTCGCGCACGTGCTCGAGATCGGCGGCGCGGCCGCGTCCGAGGCGGCTCTCGCCCGCGCTTTCGAAGGTCCCGGGGAGCGGCGGAGGAGCGCGCGCGACGCGAGCGACTTCCTCTGTCTCGACGCCGCCGCCGAGCAGGGGATGCGCGCCGCCGTCGATGCCGCGCGCGAGGCCGGGGACACGCTCGGCGGCGTGTTCGAGGTGCGCGCGCTGGGACTCCCGCCGGGTCTCGGGAGCTTCCAGAGCGGTCCCGAGCGGCTGACGGCGCGCATCGGCGGCGCGCTCTTCTCGATCCCGGCGATCAAGGGCGTCGAGATCGGTCTGGGGTTCGACGCCGCGCGCCGCACCGGCTCGCAGTTCCACGACGCGATCCTCGGCGCAGAGGGTGGAAGCGGGCCCGGCGGCGGGCGCTACCGGCGCGAGACGAACCGTGCGGGCGGACTCGAAGGCGGCATGACGACCGGCGAGCCGCTCGTCGCGCGCGCCGCGATGAAGCCGATCTCGACGCTGCGGCGCGGCGCGCGCACGGTCGAGTTCGAGACGCTCGAGCCGGTGACCGCGACCTACCAGCGGTCCGACGTGACCTCGGTGCCCGCGGCGAGCGTCGTCGGGGAGGCGATGGTGGCGCTCGAGCTCGCGACGGCGTTCCTCGCGAAGTTCGGCGGCGACGCGCTCGCGGAGGTCGAGGGCGCCTTCGAGAACTTCCGCCGCCGCTTGCGCGACGTGTGATCACTGCGCGCGGGCGCGCAGCACGCCGGCCAGATCCCGCCGCGCCGCTTCGAAGCGCGGATTCAGTCGCACGGCTTCGCGCAGGTGCTCGATCATCTCGTCGGTCTTCCCGAGGCGATCGAGCGCGCCGGCGAGATAGTAGTGGGCGAGGAACGAGTCGGGCTCGATCTCGAGCGCCGCGCGGAGTTGCTTCTCCGCGTCCTCCGGTCGCTCGGCGCGCAGGAGCGCGACGGCGAGGTTCTCGCGCGACAAGCGGTCCTGCGGCGCGAGCTTCACGGCCTCCTCGAGGTGGGGGATCGCTTCCGCCGTCCGATCGAGCTCGTCGAGCGCGGTCCCGAGGTTGAAGTGCGTGCGCGCGTCGCGCGGGTTGATGGCGAGGGCCCGCTCGAACTCGGGGATCGCCTCGGCCGCGCGTCCGGAGGACTCGAGCGCGGATCCCAGGTTGTCGTGGGCCGTCCAGCTCCGTTCGTTGACGAGGAGCGTGTGCCGCCAGAGCGTCTCGTCGTCGCGCCAGACCCCGACCTGCAGCGCGCTCCGCGCGGCGAGGAGGGCGAGCACCGCGCCGGCCGCGATCCGTGCTCCGCGCTCCGTCGCGCGCGACCAGGCCCATGCGAACGCGAGCGCGGGCCCGATCATCGAGAGATAGAGGTAGTGGTCCGCGACGGTGGAATAGCGCTGGAAATCGAAGGGAACGAGCCCGAGCACCGGCGCGACGCCCGCGACGAAGAGACCCGCGGCCGCGCGGCCGCTGCGCCCGCCGGCGACGACGAGCGCGGCGGCGAGGACGAGCGCCGCGAGCGCCGTCGCGTACGGCAGTCGCGCGCCGAGCACGAACGCCGGATCGCGGCCGTAGTCCGGCGCGAGGTGCAGCGGGAACGCGAGCTTCCCGGCGTAGAAGGCCAGCGCGTCGAGCGCGACGAACGGCCGGGACGCGAGCGCGACACTCGCGACGGCGCTCGCGGGCTGCACCGCGCGCGTGACGAAGATCCAGACGAGAGCGATCGCGACCCAGGGCGCGAGGTCGCGCGCGACGCGCCGCGGAGCGCGCGCGAGGAGCACGAGGTCGATCACGGCCGCGCACAGGGGGACCGCGACGCCGGAGGGCTTCGAGAGCAGCGCGAGCACGAAGTACGCGCTCGCGAGGCCGAAGTCGCGCGCGCGCCCGCGCGCGCCCGGCGCGGCGGCCGCGAACGCGACGTAGCGCGCGAGCGCGAGCAGCGCGAAGAGCCCGCACAGGAGGTCTTTCGCCCCGGACATCCAGGCGACCGTCTCGACCTGCACCGGATGGAGCGCGAACAGGAGGGCGCCCGCGCAGGCCGCGCGCTCGTCGCGGATGAGACGCCGGAGGAGGTCGAACGCCGCCCAGGCGCCCGCGACGTGGAGCGCGAGGCTCGCCGCGTGGAAGAGCCAGGGCGCGAGCGCGATCCGCGCGAGCAGCGCCCAGAGCGTGAAGGTCACCGGGACGTAGAGGTCCGTGTAGGCGTGGCGCCAGAAGTAGAGCGTCCCCTCGAGGGTCGGGGGGTTCAGGTGGGGGTTCCGGACCGTGTTCGCGAGATCGTCCCAGCCGAGCCAGGCGTGCCCGACGATGCGCCCGAAGACCGCGAGCGTCGCGACGGCGATCAGCGCGAAGGAGACGGCCGTTCGCCGGGGCATGCGGCACCAGTCGACCACATCCGGAGACCCCCTCGGCAGGGGGGGCTTGACGAGCGCGTCGGCGACCGTATCCTGTCGCGCTCACTTCGCCGTCCGGGAGCCTCTGCAGGCCCGCGATCCGGGGGTGCAGCTCGTACCAACGGGCCGCCTGGCCGACCGCCAGCGTAGCTCAGTTGGTAGAGCACCTGATTTGTAATCAGGTGGTCGTGGGTTCGAATCCCACCGCTGGCTCCACCTCCCTCGCAGTTTGCGGGAGCCCGAAGGACGAAGTCTCCGCGCGCGTCGCGGATCGCTCCGTAACAACGAGACCACGTTGAGGATGACAGGGAGCGGGCACGTCGCCGTTTCCGGGCCGCGCGCCCGGCGACCGACCGAGCCTGCGTTCGGACCGGACATCGAGCTTCAGCGGGGAGATTCCCGAGCGGCCAAAGGGGTCAGACTGTAAATCTGATGGCTCTGCCTTCGGCGGTTCGAATCCGCCTCTCCCCACCAGTCCGCACCCCGCGGGCTCGACATGCCACCCGCGCTCCCCGCGTCCCACACCCGGAAACCCGAACAGGCGATCCGTGCGGACCTGACGAGCAGCGAGGAGATCCTCCTCGGTGGCTCGTCGCGAACGGCGCGCGCGCGGGCGTAGTTCAATGGTAGAACGGCAGCCTTCCAAGCTGCACACGTGGGTTCGATTCCCATCGCCCGCTCCACCCGCGGTGCCTGGAATCGCGCCGACTACACCCAGCGCCGCGCCGACCCGAACGATGCGCGCGGACGCAGCCCGGACCAGGCTGCTGTAGCTCAGTGGTAGAGCACTTCCTTGGTAAGGAAGAGGTCCTGGGTTCAAGCCCCAGCAGCAGCTCCACCTCAACCAGTTCTTTCCCCCGACAACCCGAACACCCCATCGAATCCCGAGCGACAGCCCGACGGCTGTCGCGATCCATCACCCCACGAGGCCGACGAGGCCGCCAACCAGACACGAGCAAGCCATGGCAAAGGAAGTCTTCCAGCGCACGAAGCCGCACGTCAACGTCGGCACCATCGGCCACATCGACCACGGCAAGAGCACGCTGACGGCGGCGATGGCGGCACGCTCGGCGCACCGCTTCAAGACGAAGGCGAAGTCGTACGCGGAGATCACGAAGGGCGGAACGGTCCGCTCGGCGGACAAGACCGTGACGATCGCGGCCTCGCACACCGAGTACGAGACCGACAAGCGCCACTACGCGCACGTCGACTGCCCCGGCCACGCCGACTTCATCAAGAACATGATCACGGGCGCGGCGCAGATGGACGGCGCGATCCTGGTCGTGTCGGCCGCCGACGGCCCGATGCCGCAGACGCGCGAGCACATCCTGCTGGCGCGCCAGGTCGGTGTGCCGTACATCATCGTGTTCATGAACAAGTGCGACATGGTGGACGACGCCGAGCTGCTCGAGCTGGTCGAGATGGAAGTGCGCGAACTGCTCTCCAAGTACGACTTCCCGGGTGACGACACCCCGATCGTCAAGGGCTCGGCCAAGCTGGCGATGGAAGGCGACAAGGGCGAACTCGGCGAAGGCGCGATTCTGAAGCTGGCCGACGCGCTGGACACCTACATCCCGACGCCCGAGCGCGCGATCGACGGCGCCTTCCTGATGCCGGTGGAAGACGTGTTCAGCATCTCCGGGCGCGGCACGGTGGTGACCGGGCGCGTCGAGCGTGGTGTGATCAAGGTTGGCGAAGAAATCGAAATCGTCGGCATCACCGCGACCCAGAAGACCACCTGCACCGGCGTGGAGATGTTCCGCAAGCTGCTGGACCAGGGCCAGGCGGGCGACAACGTGGGCATCCTGCTGCGCGGCACCAAGCGCGAAGACGTGCAGCGCGGGCAAGTGCTGTGCAAGCCCGGCTCGGTGAAGCCGCACACCCACTTCACGGCCGAGATCTACGTGCTGAGCAAGGAAGAAGGCGGTCGCCACACCCCGTTCTTCAACAACTACCGGCCGCAGTTCTACTTCCGCACGACCGACGTGACGGGTGCGGTGGAGCTGCCCAAGGACAAGGAGATGGTCATGCCTGGGGACAACGTCAGCATCACCGTCAAGCTGATCGCCCCGATCGCGATGGAAGAAGGCCTGCGCTTCGCCATCCGTGAGGGTGGCCGCACCGTCGGCGCCGGCGTCGTCGCCAAGATCATCGAATAAGAAGGAATCACAGGGGCGTAGCTCAATTGGCAGAGCGCTGGTCTCCAAAACCAGAGGTTGGGGGTTCGATGCCCTCCGCCCCTGCCAGCTAACTGGCAGACCAAGTAGTCACCAGATCAGGGTCTCGAACTCGACCTCGTCCTGGAAAACAGCGGCCCGCGAGACACTGAAAAGTGGCGAGCGGGCCTTGCTGCTGAATCGAAATGAAAACAATGGCGAATCCTCAACCCGTCGAAACCGTCTCCACCGGTGCTGACAAAGCCAAGCTCGCGGTCGCGGGCGTGCTCGTCATTGCCGCGGTGGTGGCGTTCTACGCGCTCGCCCGGCAAGACCTGTGGATGCGCGTGGCCGCGCTGGTCGTCCTGCTGATCGCGGCGGTCGCGACCTTCTTCACCTCCGAAGTCGGCAAGCAGCTGATCGCCTATGGGCACGACTCGGTTCGCGAGGTGCGCAAGGTCGTCTGGCCGACGCGCAAGGAAGCGCTGCAGATGACGGGTTATGTGTTCGCCTTCGTGTTCGTGATGGCGCTGTTTCTGTGGATGACCGACAAGACGCTGGAATGGGTGCTGTACGACCTGATCCTGGGCTGGAAGCGGTAAGAAGGATTGGATGGCATGACTGAGCACACGGCAACCGAAGAAGCCGCCGGCGCCGCGAATCCGCTGCGGTGGTACGTCGTCCATGCCTA
>DASYPQ010000003.1:0-274796 GCA_036006425.1 Planctomycetota bacterium | reverse complement strand
ACGAGGCCGCGGCCCGCGAGCTCTTCGAGAAGGCGCTGGCCGCCTCGCCCGACGACGTCGAGACGCTGCTGGCCTTCGCCGGGTACCTGGCCGACCACAAGGGCGTGGACCGCGCATCGAAGCTCGCGCTCGAGGCGCTGCGCGTCCTCGAGTCGCGCGAGCCGGTCGACGAGAAGGCCGTCGCGGCGGCCGAAAAGAGCCTCGACCAGTGGGATCCGAAGCGCAAGGCGCTCGCGAGCCTGCACGAGGACCTGTGGGCCGCCGCGAAGCGCGTCGTGCTCGGGTACCGCGCGGCCGGGATGCCCTCGATGGTGCTCGACCTCTCGTGGCGCCTCGGGAGCGACCTCGGCGTCCCCGGGATGCAGGAGCTGTACGAGGCGGCGCTGCGCGAGGGCGCGAAGCCGGTGCGGATCTGGCAGCTCGCCTACGACGAGGCCGACCTCGAGGGGTGGGCGGTACAGACCGACTCGGGCTACCGCGCGGACGGGCGCACGCTGATCGCAGGCTTCGCGCCGTTCGACGAGAAGGTGTTCGACTACCGCGTCCTGACCCTCGACGCGGTGACGTCCGGGGACTGGTCGCTCGAGGCCGACGTGCTCGCGACGAAGGGCAAGGTGAACTTCTGCGGGCTCGTGTTCGGGCGGAAGGACCCCCGGAACTTCCACGGCCTGATCCTGTTCCCCGGCCGGACGGACGCGTCGGGCTCGCGCGAGGGGCTGGCGACCACCGGGTTCGTCGACCTCGCCAGCTGCTTCGGCGACCAGAGCTTCAAGACCTGGCGGCACAACCCGGTCGACGTCGACGCCGAGAAGGCCGCGCCGGACAAGACCGGCGTCGACGAGCGCTGGCACAAGCTGCGGATCGACGTCGCGGACCTCCACGTCGACACCTGGTTCGACGGCGAGTTCCTCGCGACGCAGGACTTCCCGAGCGCCGATCCGCTGCGCGGCAGCCTGGGGCTGATCGTCGGCCCGGGCGAGGCGCGCTTCCGGAACGTGCGCTTCCTCGCGCGCCCCATGCGCGACATCGCCGCGCGGATCGAGCGCGCCGTGCGGATGGAGAAGCTCGAGTCGCAGGGCGGGCCGCCGCCGGGCGGCAGCTTCCTCGGCCGCGTGCCGCCGTTCCCGACCGCCGCGAAGTGGCTCCAGGGCCCGCGCAAGGACTGGCGCGAGGTCGGCTTCTCCCCGCAGCTCCTCGTCCTGTGGAGCGTCGAGCAGAACGAGATCGTGGCGATCGACGCCTGGCTGCGCGATCTCGCCGAGAGCCGGAAGAACATCGGTCTCGAGATCGTGTCGGTCGCGAGCGCGAACGACGCCGCGCGGCTCGAGGGCTACCTCGCGGACCACCCGCTGCCCGGCGCGGTCGCGCTCGACGCGCGCGCGAAGCCCGGCATCGGCGACACGTTCGAGCAGTACTCGATCGCGCGCTTCAACCTGCCGCGGGTGCTGCTGCTCGACGTCGACGACCGCGTCGTCTGGGAGGGCGACCCGGGCTTCACGCGCGGCGGCGCGTGGACCGCGGGCGGCGAGACGTTCCTCGACGGCCCGCTGGCGGAGCTCGTCGCGAAGCAGAAGCTCGAGGCGCTCGCGGGCTGGGGCGCGCGCTGGCGCGACACCGGGGCGCCCGCGATCGCCGCCGGCGACCTGCAGACGGCGCTGCCGCTTCTCGAGGAGGCGCGCACGCTCCCGGAGGGCCGCGTCGCGGTCGTCGAGGACGCCAAGCAGAAGCTCGGGGCGGTCGAGGTCGCCCTCGGCGGGCTGCAGGAGACGGCCGCGGCGTTCGCGGCCGCCGGCGCCGACCCCGCGATCCAGCCGCTGCTCGAGTACGGCAAGGTCCTGAAGCGCAACGTCGACAAGGCGACGCAGCTCGCGCTGGCGAAGATCCGCGAGGGGAAGGCGACGCGCGACTGGGCGGACCTCCTCAAGCGCTGCGAGACGATCGCGAAGTCCGTCAAGGACGAGCGCAAGCTGGCGCTCGCGCGCGAGCTGGTCGAGAAGCTGCCGACGATGGAAGGGCGCTTCCCGAAGGAGCTGCTGGCCGACCTGCAGCCGGCGGTCGAGGCCGGGGACGCGGCGCGCGTCGCGGAGCTCGCGTCCGGCGCGGTGCAGCGGCCGAAGCGCTGGCTGACGGTCGAATACCTGCGCTGGTGAGCGCTAGGCGCTCTCGCGCTCGCGGCTCTCCGAGTCCAGGTCGGACTCGGCCGCCAGCGAGGTACCGGTGCCGTCGTCGCCCGCCTCGAGCAGCGACGGCTCGGCGACCAGGCCGCGGGCCAGCGACTTGCGCTTCCGCACGACGTCCTCGTCGACGATGAACAAGCTCTGGTCCTTGCGCGAGGGGATCTCGTACAGGACGTCGACGAGCAGGTCCTCGAGGATCGAGCGCAGCGCGCGGACGCCGGTCTCGCGCTCGAGCGCGACCTCGGCGACGGCCTCGAGGGCTTCCGGCGTGAAGCGCAGCTCCTTGCCGCTCATCTCGAAGATCACCTGGAACTGCCGGACGAGCGCGTTGCGCGGCTCGGTGAGGATGCGCACGAGCGCCGGGCGGTCGAGCGTCTCGAGCGTCGCGACCACCGGCAGGCGGCCGACGAACTCGGGGATCATCCCGAACTCGACCAGGTCCTTCGGGATGATGCAGCGCAGGAGCTCGTCGCGCGGCGGCTTCTCGGGGAGCGCGAGCGGGCTGCGCTCGGGCGAGGCCTCGGAGCGCTCGGACGCCTTCGCGATCATCTCGCGGTGCGCCAGACGCCGCCCGAAGCCGATCACGTCGCGGCCGACGCGGCGCGAGATGATGTCCTCGACCGTGCTGAACGTCCCGCCGCAGATGAACAGGATGTTCGACGTGTCGATCTGGATGTAGGACTGCTCGGGGTGCTTGCGGCCGCCCTGGGGCGGGACGTTCGCGACCGTGCCCTCGAGGATCTTCAGGAGCGCCTGCTGGACGCCTTCGCCCGAGACGTCCCGCGTGATCGAGACGTTGCTCGTCGTCCGCGCGATCTTGTCGATCTCGTCGATGTAGACGATGCCCTGCTGGGCGCGCTCGACGTCGAAGTCGCAGTTCTGGAGCAGCTTGAGGAGGATGTTCTCGACGTCCTCGCCGACGTAGCCGGCTTCGGTCAGCGTGGTCGCGTCGGCCATCGCGAAGGGGACGTCGAGGAGGCGCGCGAGCGTGCGCGCGAGGAGCGTCTTTCCGCAGCCGGTCGGGCCGACGAGCAGCACGTTCGACTTCTCGATCTCGACTTCGCCGTTGGCCGCCGGATTGCGCGCGTGATGGCGCAGGCGGTTGTAGTGGTTGAACACCGCGACCGAGAGGATCTTCTTGGCGCGCTGCTGGCCGATCACGTACTCGTCGAGGTAGCGCGCGATCTCGATCGGCGTCGGGATGCGGCGGCCGCCGTCGCCCGGCAGGTTCGAGCCGGGCGCGCCCGGCGGCCGGCGCGCGAGCGCTCCGGCGCGGCCGGCGATGCCCGGCGTGGTCGACCCGGGAGCGCCCGCGCCGTCCGGGGAGCGGCGTTGCTCCTCCTGGAGGATCGAGTTGCAGATCTCGATACACTCGTTGCAGATGTACACCCCGGGCGGGCCCGCGATCAGCGAGGCCACGTGGTGGCGTCGCTTTTCGCAGAAGGTGCAGCGCTCGACGTGCCGCCCGCGACCGGTGGATGAAGTCATCGGCTCTCCTCGGAGGGGATTCCTGTTCGATTCTACCCGGGGGGCGCCTTGCGTGCGGGGTCGACTTCCGCCTCCTTGGAGACGATCAGGTCGATCAGCCCGAAATCCTGCGCTTCCTTCGCGGACATGAAATTGTCGCGCTCGCACGCCTTGGAGACGACTCCGGCGTCCTTGCCGCTGTGGCGCGCGAGGATCTCCTCGAGCGTCGCCTTCATCTTGAGGATCTCCTTGACGTGGATCTCCATGTCCATCGCGGTGCCCTGAGCGCCGCCCCAGGGCTGGTGGATCATCACGCGGCTGTGCGGGAGCGCGTAGCGTTTGCCCTTCGCGCCTCCGGCGAGCAGCACGGCGCCCATCGACGCCGCCTGGCCGAGGCAGTACGTCGCGATCTGCGGCTCGATGAGCTGCATCGTGTCGTAGATCGCGAGGCCGGCGGTCACCGAGCCGCCCGGCGAATTGATGTACATCTTGATGTCCTGCGTCCGCCCGGTCTTGTCCAGGAACAGGAGCTGCGCCATCACCGAGTTCGCGACCTGGTCGTCGATCGCGGTGCCGATGAAGACGATGCGGTCCTCGAGGAGGCGCGAGTAGATGTCGTAGGTCCGCTCGCCGCGGCCCGTGCGCTCGATGACGAAGGGGATGAAGGCCTGCGGTTCCATCGGGGGTTCCATGCGGGTCATTCGATCGGCCCTCGGGCCGGCGGGGTAGGGGTAGCTGTGCGGATCGAATCGGCTCATTTGGGCTCCGTGATCTGCGCGTTCTCGCGCAGGAATTTGCGCACCTTGCGCTCGAGGATCTCGATCGCCATCTGATCGAAGAGATTCTGCTTCTTGTAGTACTCGCCGACTTCCTCGACGGTCGCCTGGTTGCGCGCGGCGATCGCCTCGAGCTCGGCCTTGAGGTCCTCGCGCGACACGAGCAGGTTCTCCTTCTCCGCGATCGTCTGCACGAGGAAGAGCGCCCGCAGGCCGCGAGCGGCGGCGGTCTTCGCCGACTCGCGCTGGGCCTCGGCCTGCTCGGGGATCTTGTCCTTCGGGGTGCCGGCGGCCTCGAGCTCGCGGGCGAGCTCGAGCAGCCGTCCTTCGGTCTGCTGGACGACGAGCGCCTCGGGGAGCTCGAACGTGTGGCTGTCGATCAGCTTGCCGAGCAGCGTCGTCTCGATCCGCGCCTGCTCGCGTTCGATCTTCGCCTCCTCGATCTTCTCCTTCACCTTGACCTTGAGGTCGGCCGCGTCGGTCGCGGAGAGGAGGCGGAGGACCTCGTCGTCGGTCGGCGGGACCATGCGGTAGGCCTGCGTGACCGTGATGCGGGTGACGCCGGCCTTGCCGCGCAGGTCCTCGCGCTCGAAATCCTCGGGGATCGTCATCGCGATCTCGCGGACGTCGCCGTCCTTCGCGCCGACGAGCGCTTTCTTGAACGCTTCCGGATCGCAGCCCGGCGTCGGGGCTTCGGGCGAGATCCGCAGGCCGTCGCGCGAGAGGATGCTCTCCGCGCCGACGAGCCATTCGACCTTGACGAGCGCCAGGCCGTCCGTCGGGAGCCCGGCGTCGCCGGCGGGCTCGGGATGGGCCTGCTGGACCTTGAGATTGTCGACCGCGGCCTCGACTTCCTGATCGAGCACGGGCTCGAGCTCGCTCTCGATCGCAAGACCCTTGTACGTGTCGAGGACGATCTCCGGGCGGAGGCTGATCTCGAACTGGTGCGAGAGGTCCGCACCCTCGAGCGGCAGGAGCGACTCGAGGTCGACGCTCGGGTTGCCGACCACCTTGAGCTTGTTCTCCTCGACCGCCTGCTGGAACGCCTTGCGGACGAAGTCCTCGATCGTGCCGCGGCGGATCTCCTTGCCGAACTGGCGCTCGATGACCTGGGCGGGGACGTGGCCGGGGCGGAAGCCCTTCATGCGCACGTTGCGGCCGGCCTCCCCGAGCGCCTTCTTCAAGGCGCCTTGGAACTCCTGGCTCGGGACGGTGAAGGACACCCGCGCTTGGCAGGGGCCGAGCTTCTCGACGGTGACTTGCACGATGGGGGGTGGCGGCCTCCCGTCGCCGGGGAGGGCTCCTCTATGGATCGGAAGGGGTGGGGAAGGAAGTGTTGCGGATCTGCGGCGCCCCAGCGCTTGCTGTCGGCCCGCGATCGCAAGGGCGGCGGACTCTAACCGTCGGGGGCAGGGCTTTCCACCGGCGGGACCGCGTGTCGAGGCGGCGCGGGCTTGCGGCCGCCCTCGCGGAGGAGGAACCTCCATGGATGCAACATGCGAAGACCTTTCCATGCGCGGGAGCACGATGATCCGGCGCATCGAGGATCTGCAGTCGGCGATCGAGCTCGCGCCGGCGCTCGAGGCGTACGCGTCGCAGGCGACGGCGGAGTTCCGCGACGGGCCGCTCACGGAGGGGACGTGCAGGCGATTCTTCGGGAAGAGGTTCTCGGAGCCGGAGACGGTGCTCGTGGTCGCGGAGACGGCGAAGGGGCGATCGGATCTCGGCGTGTGCGTCTCGGGTCCGTTCGAGGATCCGCTGACGGGCGCGCGCGTGCCGATGGTGTTGATCCTGTTCGTGAGCCCGAACGCGCGGCATCAGGGGCTCGCGGCGAAGCTCGTGGCGGAGGTGTCGGAGGTCCTGCGCGAGCGCGGAATGACGAGCCTCGCGGCGCGCGCGGGGCACAACGACGACGCGTTGATCTCGATGGGGGAGAGATGGGGGTTCGTCCGGACGTGGGAGATGATGGTGAGGGAGTAGGGGCATGAACGGTCCGCGACTCGTCCTGAACGTGGCTTCGCACGAGATGTCGTTCGACTACGACACGTGCGCCGCAATTCCGCCCGCCGCGCAAGTCGCAGACGTCGGTGTCCTCGTCCCCGGTCGTGCGGGGAAGGCCGTCCGGCTGTCGGCGCTCGTCGGATCCGCGGGGATGCCTGCGAGAGCCCGCCACCTCCACATCTCCTCCAGCGACCCCTCGTTCGCGGTCAGCATCCCGCTCGCGGAGGCCGAGAACGCTCTCGTCGTCTACGCGCTCGGCGACGGGCCGCTGCCGGAGTCGAAGGGCGGGCCGTTCCGCCTCCTCGTTCCCGGGCACGCGGACGAGTGCGTCCACGTGAAGCAGCTCGCGCGCATCGAGCTCTCCGATCGGCCCGGACGCGACACGCGTCCGAAGGACGACGCGGAGCACGCCAAGCTGCACAAGAAGAAATAGGAGACATGACTACCGCCACCAAGCCGCTCCCCGTCCAGATGCTCGACCTGATCACCGGCTATTGGGTCTCGTGCGGCGTCCACGTCGCGTCGCGCCTCTCGCTGGCCGATCATCTCGCAAAGGGTCCGCGCACGAGCGAGGACCTCGGACAAGCGTGCAAGGCCCACGCGCCGACGCTCTACCGCCTCCTGCGCATGCTCGCTTCGTACGGCGTCTTCGCCGAGCGCGCCGACGGGCGCTTCGAGAACACGCCGCTCTCCGAGACGCTCCGCGCGGACGTCCCGGCATCGATGAAGCCCTTCGCGATCATGATGGTCGACGGCCCGAGCGTCCTCGCGTGGAACGATCTCCTCCGCACGGTCCAGACCGGCGAGGAAGCATTCCAGCGCGTCCATGGCATGGGCGGCTTCGAGTACATGGCCGCGCACCCGGACAAGGCGAAGGAGTTCGGCGAGTCGATGACGAGCATCTCCGGCATGGAGAACCCCGCGATCGCGGAGGGCTACGACTTCTCCGGCATCGGGAAGCTCGTCGACGTCGGCGGCGGCCACGGCAGCCTGCTCGCGACGATCCTGCGCAAGCATCCGAAGCTCAGCGGCGCCGTCATCGATCGCAGGGAAGTCGTGGAGAACGCGAAGAAGGACGTCCACGCGAACGATCCCGCGATCGCGGGGAGGATCGAGCTCGTCGCGGGCAACTTCTTCGAGTCGGTTCCCGCCGGCGCGGACGCGTACATGATGAAGTACATCCTCCACGACTGGAACGACGCGCAGTGTCGCCAGATCCTCGAGAACTGCCGCCGCGCGATGGCGAAGGGCGGCAAGGTCCTGGTCCTCGACAACGTCATTCCGCCGGGGAACGGGCCCCACTGGGGGAAGATGCTCGATATGAACATGCTCGTGCTGACGCCCGGTCGCGAGCGCACCGAGGCGGAGTTCCGCGAGCTGTTCGCTTCGGCGGGTCTGCGGCTCACGCGCGTCGTGCCGACGCCGTGCCCGCTGTCCGTCGTCGAAGGTGTGGCGTAGTACCGAACCAGGTTCATTCCCTCGCACCGCGCGACGCAGTGCGAGGAAACGAACCGCGATGCGTCGCGCGCGCGTCGTCGGCGATCGAACTCGAGCCGCGACGGTGCTCGCCCTCCGCGCGTGCGGTCGATCCGGGCGCGGCGGGGAAAGATCGTGAAACGAAGATCGCTTCAGGCTCTGGCAAGGTTTCGCGAGTGAGCTAGGTTCGGATGAGGTCGCCGACCGGGATTTCGCGGGCGGCCTCTATGTGAACGCGAAGATTCTCCTTGTCGAGGACGACGAGCGCCTGGGGCGGCAGGTCGTCGAGGCGCTCGAAGGCGACGGTCTCGAGGTCGGATGGCTGCACGAGGGCACGAGTGCGCTCGACGTCGATCCGCAGCCGTTCGCGCTCCTCGTGCTCGACCTCGTGCTGCCGGGCGCCGACGGTCTCACCGTTCTCGCTTCGTGGCGCGAGCGCTCGGATCTGCCCGTTCTCGTCCTGAGCGCGAAGGACGACTCGACCGTGAAAGTCCGCGCGCTGGAGCTCGGCGCCGACGACTACCTGACGAAGCCCTTCTGGCCGGACGAGCTCGTCGCGCGCGTCCGTGCGCGCCTCCGCAGGCCCGTGCTCTCGCGGGCGGACCGGGTCGACATCGGCCCGATCGCCGTCGATTTCGCGGCGCGGACCGCGCGCATCGATGGACGCGACCTCGATCTCACGCGCGTCGAATTCGAGCTCCTCTCCGCGTTCGCGCGGCGCGCCGGTGCGGCGATCGCCCGGCGCTGGCTGGTCGAGAACGTGCTCGACAAGCGGCGGCGGGCGGACGAACGCACGCTCGACGTCCACATCTCGCGCCTCCGGAAGAAGCTCGGCGCGCACGGTCCGCGCCTCGCGACCGTGTGGGGCGTCGGCTACCGATTGCGCATCGACGAACGCGCATGAAGCTCCGGCCGCGGCTCGTCCTCACGATCGTCGTCGTCGCGGCCCCATTGATCGCGGGCACGGAGCTCCTGCGTGCGGGCGTGCAGCGTCGCGCCGCCGTCTCGGATCTCGCGCGTTCGCTGCGCGAGCGGATGGAGAACGGCGGGCGCGAGGAGTGCGAAGCGTGCCCCGCGAGCTTCCACGACCCGTCCAGGGACGGCGACGCCGCGTGGGGCGGCGCGCGCGTCGAGATCTACGCGTACGGATCCGACTTCGTCTCCGCGAACGCGAGTGCTCCGCCCTTTCCGCCGGAGCTCCGGCGGGAGCTCGAGGCCGGGGCGCGCGACGCCGGACGCGTGCGGGACGGGGCCGAGCGCCGCGAGGTCACCGCGGCGGCGCGCATGGAGTGGGAGACGGGCCCGTGCGTGTTCGTGCTCGCGCGGCGAGCCGACACCGCGCCGGTGATCCGCCCGATCGACGAGATCGGCTACGCGGCCGCCATCCTGTTCGGACTGGTGTTCGCGCTGTATTTCGCGATCGGCCCGGTCGAACGTCGCGTGAGCGAGATGAGCGCGGCCAGCGTCGACGCGCGCGTGGAGATCGACGAGCTCCGGAAGCGCGAGAGCTCGCTGCGCACGTTCGTGGAGAACACCACGCACGACGTGATGATCCCGTTGACCGTGATCCAGGGCCATCTGCTCCAGATGCGCGATTCGGTGGGGCGCGGGGCGGCGCGCGCGCGTCGGACGCTCGTGGAGGCCCTCGAGGAGGTCCAGTACCTCTCTTCGCTCGTGGCGAACCTCGTCGCGGCGACGAAACTCGACGCGGGGGAGCTCGCCGTGCGACGCGACACGTTCTCGTGGAGCCGGCTCGTCGAACGCGTCGTGCTGCGGCACGCGACGGTCGCGCGCGAGAAGGGCGTGGAGCTCGACTTCGCCGTCCCCGAGGCCGACGTCACCGCCGCGGGAGACGTGACGCTCGTCGAGCAGGCGCTCTCGAACGTCGTGCACAACGCCGTGCGCTACAACCGGCCCGGAGGACACGCGACGGTCGTCCTCGAGGAGAGCGACGGCCGTTTCTCCGTGCGCGTGATCGACGACGGACCGGGCGTGTCGACCGCGGAGCTCGCGCGGCTCGCCGAGCGTTCGTACCGCGGCGACGCGGCGCGCTCGCGGCATCCGGACGGCACCGGGCTCGGGCTTTCGATCGCGAAGGACGTCGTCGATCGCTCGGGGTTCGAGCTCACGCTGCGAGCCTCGGAAGCCGGCGGGCTCGAGGTCGAGATCAGCGGGCCGGTCGCGGAGACGTAGACCCCGGCGTCCGCAGGAACTCGAAAAGCCGGCGGACGGAATCGTCGGCCGCGACCGTCGCGAGCTCCTCCGGCGTGAACCAGCGCAGGCTCAGGGATTCCTCGCTCGCTCGCGCGCGAGCGCCCGCGGGTGCCCGCACGAGGAAGCGCGTGTCGAGGTGGAGGTGCTCCGGCTCGTCCTTGCGCGCGGGGATCGTGTGGATGTCGACGTCGATCGGCACCGGATCGATCACGAGGCCGTCGATGCCGCTCTCCTCGGTCGCCTCCCGCAGCGCGACCGCGGCGAGGTCCGCGTCGCCGTCGCAGTGGCCGCCGAGCTGGAGCCAGCGCCCGAGCTTCCTGTGGTGCGTGAGCAGCGCGCGCTCGCCGCGCGTATCGACCACGAGCGCCGACGCGGTCAAATGCCCGGGGACGCAGGAGCGCAGGTGCGCATCGCTCGGATGCTCGTCGATGAACGCGACGATGCGGTCGCGCGTGCGCTGCTGCTCCGCCGTCGGCGGCGTCCAGTTCGCGAGCAGGCGCCGTGCGAGGGACGTCACGTCCGCAGGAGCTTCTTGTACTTCCCGGCCTTCGACACCGGCGCGACGCCGCGGGCGGCGCGGTCCTTCTCGCGCCACTCGTGGTACTGCTCGTAGTCGCCGTCGAAGAACCGCACGACGCCGTCGCCCTCGAACGCGAGGATGTGCGTCGCGACGCGGTTCAGGAAGTAGCGGTCGTGCGTGACGACGATCGCGCTGCCGGGGTACTCCTGGATCGCCTCCTCGAGCACGCGCAGCGTCTCGAGGTCGAGGTCGTTCGTCGGCTCGTCGAGCAGGATCACGTTGGCCGGGTGGCGCAGCATCTTGGCGAGCAGCACGCGGTTGCGCATGCCGCCCGAGCACTCGCCCAGGAGCTTCTGCTGGTCCTCGCCCTTGAAGTTGAAGCGCGCGACGTAGGCGCGGCCGTCGAGGAGCTTGTTCCCGAACGGGATCTGCGGGTTGCCCTCGGTGATGTTGTCGTAGACCGACTTCGTGTCGTCGAGGATCGTCCGCGACTGGTCGAGCCACGTGAGCTTGACCGTCGAGCCGATCACGACCTCGCCCGAGTCGGGCTTCTCCTTGCCGACGAGCATCTTGAGGAACGTCGTCTTGCCGACGCCGTTGTGGCCGATGACGCCCAGGACGCCGCCGGGCGGGATCTCGAACGAGAGGTCCTTCATCAGCTCCCGATCGCCGAACCCCTTGTTCACGTGCTTGAGCTCGATGACCTTCGTCCCGAGGCGCGGGCCGGGCGGGATGCGGAGCTCGATCGCGTCCATCGCCTCTTCCGCCTTCTGCTCGACGAGCTCCTTGTAGCGTGCGATGCGCGACTTGCTGCGCGTGCTGCGCGCCTTGGGCGTCTTGCGGATCCACTCGAGCTCGCGCGCGATGACCTTCTCGCGCTGCTCGTTCTGCCCGCGCTTCGTCTCGAGCTCGTTCTGCTTCTGCTGGAGGTATTCGCTGTAGTTGCCCTGGTACGGGCGTCCGCGACCGCGCTCGATCTCGAGCATCCAGCCGACGACGTTGTCGAGGAAGTAGCGGTCGTGGGTGATCAGGATGACCGTGCCCGAGTACGCCTGGAGATGGTGCTCCAGCCACTCGACCGCGTCCGTGTCGAGGTGGTTCGTCGGCTCGTCGAGCAGGAGCATGTCGGGGTGATTGAGGAGGAGCTTGCACAGCGCGACGCGCCGGCGCTCGCCGCCCGAGAGCTTCTTCACGTCCGCTTCCATCGGGGGAAGCCCCAGCGCTTCGGCCGCCAGCTCGAGGTGGCTGTCGAGCTCCCAGATCTCCTTGTGCTCCATGAGCTCCGAGAGATGGTTGAACTCGTCGCCCATGTCGCCCGCTTCGGTGAGCGCGTTGTAGCGCGCCTCGATGTCGAGCAGCGGCTGGACGGCCTCGCGCAGGTTCCCGTAGACGTCGAGGTCCTCGTTGAGGGGCGGTTCCTGCGCGAGATAGCCGATCGAGAGGTTCCCGACCGGCTTCGCGGTGCCTTCGAACTGCTTGTCGACGCCCGCGAGGATGCGCAGGAGGGTCGATTTCCCCGCACCGTTCGGCCCGATGACGCCGATCTTGGCGCCCTCGAGGAAGGAGAGCGTGATCCCCTTGAGGACCTCGCGCTGGCCGAAGAATTTGTGCAGGTCCTGGAGCTGGAAGATGATCTTGTCGGGCATGACGTAGCGCGACAGTGTCTCAAAGGTCCGCGGCGCTTCAAGACGTGTGCGCCGATCCGGTCGGGCGGACCCGTGGGTCTGGCAGGGTTTCCGCACGCGATGACGAAAGCACCCCGGGAATCCCACGGAGCGGTAGGATCGGTCTCGCCGGCTTCCTCGAGCGGCCGGTGCGGACCGAGGCACGGGTCTTCGCGAGAACCCGCAAGAGCATGGGAGGACGGAGCCATGGGAACGCGAGCGGCAAGGATTCGATGCATCGCGTGGTCGAGCGTCTGGGCGGTCCATCTGGCGTTCCTTGCGCCGACGACGTCGGCGCAAGTCACGCTGCGCGCCAGCGTGAGCTCGGCCGGCGTGCAGGGGAACAGCCTCAGCGGCTTCTACGGCCTGGCGATCTCGGCCGACGGCGGCTCGGTGGCGTTCATGAGCTACTCGAGCAATTTCGTCGCCGGCGACGTGAACGCCGCGCCGGACATTTTCGTCCGGGACCTGCAGAGCGGGGTGACCGAGTGCGTGAGCGTTGCCTCGGGTGGCGCGCTGGGCGCGGCGGCGTGTTCCAGTCCTTCGATCTCCTTCTACGGCCGCTACGCCGCGTTCTCTAGTTACTCGGACAATCTCGCTCCCGGCGACACGAACACGTGCCTGGACGTCTTCGTCCGCGACCGCCAGCTCGGCACGACCGAGCGCGTCAGCGTCAACTCCGGCGGGGGACAATCGAACCGCGACTGCGGTGTCAACGCCACGTCGATCTCCGCCGACGGCCGCTACGTGGCTTTCGACAGCGTTGCGGACAACCTGGTCGCCGGCGACGTGGGCGCGTGGGTCGACGTCTTCGTCCACGACCGTCAGACCGGCGTGACCGAGCGCGTCAGCGTCGATTCGAGCGGCGGGGCGGGCAACGGCGACAGCGGCACGTCCGGCCTGGCGATCTCCGCCGACGGCCGATGCGTGGTCTTCATGAGCTCCGCCTTCAGCCTCGTCCCTGGAGACACGAACGGATCGGTCGACGTGTTCGTCCACGACCGCCAGACCGGCGTGACCGAGAGGGTCAGCGTCGATTCGGGCGGGATCCAGGGGAACGGCGACAGCTCGTACCCCTCGATCTCCGGGGACGGCCGGTACGTGGCGTTCTCGAGCGCGGCTTCCAACCTCGTCCCCGGGGACACAAACAGCGCCTACGACGTCTTCGTCCACGACCGCCAGCTCGGCACGACCGAGCGCGCCAGCGTCGACTCCGGCGGCGCACAGGGGAATTTTGCGAGCACGAACCCCGTGCTCTCCACCGACGGCAGTTGCGTGGCGTTCCTGAGCGTCGCGAACAATCTCGTCGCTGGCGACTCGAACGGGCACGAGGACGTCTTCGTCCACGAGCGCCTGACCGGCGCGACCGAGCGCGTCAGCGTCAGCTCGGCCGGCGTGCAGACGAACAGCAGCAGCTACGTCCCGTCGATCTCCGCGGACGGTCGCTACGTGGCCTTCGACAGTCTCGCCACCAACCTCGTTCCCCTGGACACGAACGGGTACGGGGACGTATTCGTCCGCAGCCGCCAGGGCGGGCCGGCCTTCGCGAGCCTGTGCGATCCGGGGATCGCCGGCGTGACCGCCTGCGCCTGCGCGAATCCTCCGAGCGGACCCGGTCGAGGCTGCGACAACTCCTCCGGAACGGGTGGAGCGGTGCTCGCCGCTGCAGGCGGCACGCTGCTCTCCTCGGACACCTTGGTCTTCACGACGAGCGGCGAGAAGCCGACCGCGCTGAGCATCGTGGGTCAGTGGACCGGGACGAACGCTAGCGGCGTGGTCTTCGGCATGGGTGTGCGCTGCACGTCGGGGACCCTCAAGCGGCTCTACACGAAGACCGCGGTCGGCGGGAGCATCAGCGCGCCGAGCTTCATCGCTGGGGATCCGCAGGTGTCGGTGCGATCGGCGGCGCTCGGCGACACGATCCTGGCGGGGCAGAGCCGCTGGTACCTCGTGTACTACCGCGACCCGATCGTGCTCGGCGGATGCCCGGCGTCGAGCACCTTCAACGCGACGCAGACGGGGGCGATCACCTGGGCGCCGTGACATCGCTCGACAGGTCCGTCGGTACACTGCGGACCTCTCCATTCCCTCCAGGTGGTGGGCCATGTTCGGCATCTCTCTGATTGTCTTCGCCGCGCTCCTCGGGGCCGGGGATCCGCCTAGAGTCGTCAGTCTCGACCCCGCGAACGGAGCCAAGGACGTCGACGCCGCGAAGACGACGAAGCTCGTCGTGACGTTCGACCATCCGATGAGCCTGTCGGGCTGGTCCTTCTGCGGCGGGGGGCCGAACTTCCCGAAGTTCAAGGGGAAGCCGAGGTGGGACTCGTCGAAGAAGATCGTCGTCGAAGTCGAGCTCGAGCCCGACCACGAGTACGAGCTCGGCCTGAACTGCCCCTCCGCGCAGAAGTTCAAGAGCAGCCAGGACGTGCCGCTCGTGCCGGTCCCCTGGTCCTTCCACACCGCGGCGGGCAAGTCGTCCGCGACGAAGGCGAAGAAGGCCGAGGCGCCGGCGGATCCGGCAAAGCAGCGGGCCGAGAATCAGCAGTCGCTCGACGCGCTGCGGAAGCTCCTCGAGGGGAGCTACTCCTACTACGACCGGCGCGTCGCGTCCTGGGACGACCTCTTCCGCGAGAACGCGCCGAAGATCCTCGGCGCCGCGACGGCGCGCGAATGGGCGAGTGCCGTCTCGGCGATGCTCGGCGCGACCGAGGACATCCATCTCCATCTCCGGCTCGGCGACGAGACGTTCCCCGGCGGGAAACGCGCCGTCGATCCGCTCTACCGCGAGAAGCTCCTCGCGCGCTACGTAATGATCCAGCCGGTCGGCGGCACGTGCCGGCGCGGCCGGACGGACGACGGCATCGGCTACGTGATGATCGGCGGCTGGAGCAGCGCGAGCGACGTCGATGCGCTCGAGCAGGCTCTCCCCGGGCTGCGCGACTGCAAGGCGGTCGTCGTCGACGTGCGCCCGAACTGCGGCGGCGACGAGCTTCTCGCGCAGCGCATCGCCGGCTGGTTCGTCGAAGGCGAGCGCGTGTACGGCAAGGACCGGTACCGGACCGGGCCGGGGAAGGACGGATTCGGCCCCGTCGTCGAGCGCAAGATCGCGGGGAATGCGGACGCGGAGAGACATCTCGCGATGCCGGTCGCCGTGCTGACGAGCCGCTACGTGATGAGCAGCAACGAATCGTTCGTGCTCATGATGCGGCAGGCGAAGGACTGCACGGTCGTCGGTCAGCGGACGTACGGGAGCAGCGGGAACCCGAAGCCGCACGAGCTGCCGAACGGTGTCACGATCGTGCTCCCGTCGTGGCAGGACCTGCGGCTCGACGGCACGTGCTTCGAGGGCGAGGGCCTCGCTCCCGACGTCGAGGTCGCGGCCGAGTCGAAGGATTTCGAGGAGCGCGATCCGATCCTCGAGCGCGCGCTCGAGATCCTGCGCGGGAAGATCCGGACGACGGCGAACAACAAGTAGGGGATCCAGGCACCCTCACGCGAGCGCGAACGCCGCGGCCGCGGAGGCGAGCACGACGGCGCCCGCGATCCAGATCCTCGACCGGAGCTCGGGCGAGCCGAACCATCCGACGAGAAGGCACTTCGCGAACGTGTTCGCCGCGGCCGCGACGATGATCGCGCCCGCCGCGACGGTCGCGTCCCCGCCGCTGCGCGCGTGGTCGGCCATCGACAGCGTGATCGCGTCGACGTCGGCGAAGCCCGCGAATCCGGCGAGCGCGTACATCCCGGCCCCGGGCAGGTGTGCGCGCGCGAACGCGACCGCGAAGAGCACGGCCGCGAAGAGCACGGCGAACCGGATCGAGGCGGCGAGGCTGAACGGGTTCTGCAGCGGGACGTCGGCTTCGACGCCGCGCACGCGTGCGCCCCGCACGACGAACCAGGCCGCCGTCCCGGCCGTGGCGGCGCCGACCACGGCGAGCGGCAGCCCGAGTCGTGCGAGGAGGCCCGGCGCCGCGACGGCGACGAGGACGCCGATGCGCACGACCATCACGAGCCACGCGAGCAGGATCCCGCCCGCGAGCGGCAGCGCGAGCCGCGCGCCGGTCCGCTCGCGGCTCGTCCGCGCGAACCCGAGCGTCACCGCGGTCGAGGAGACGAGCCCGCCGGCGAGTCCGGTCACGACGAGCCCGCGCTTCGGGCCGAGCCAGCGCGACGCGACGTAGCCGGCGAACGAGAGCCCCGAGATCAGCACGACGAGCCAGCCGAGCTTGTACGGATTGAGCGCTCCGTACGGATCGACCGTCCGGTTCGGCAGGACCGGCAGGACGATGAACGTCACGACGAGGAGCTTGAGCGCCGCGCGCAGATCCTCCTCCCCGATCTTCGCGACGAGCGCGTGGAGCGGTGCCTTGAACGCCAGGACGGCGGACGTCGCGATCGCGAGAGCGACCGCGACCTCGGGCGGGCCCTGCACGGCGGCGCCGCCGAGCAGGTAGACGACGAGCGCCGCGATCTCGGTCGTCTTGCCGATCGCCTCGGGATGCGCGCGCGTCTCGATCCAGTACCCAGCGACGACGACGGAAGCGACGAGGGCTCCGGCTCCGACGAAGATCCAGGGCGTGCCGGTCTCCTTGCTGAGCCAGGCCGCGATCGCGCCGGCCTCCGCGATCAGGACGAACGTGCGCAGGCCGCTCCCGGATTCCCCGGCGTGCTTCTTCCGCTCGCGCTCGATCCCGACGAGGGCGCCGATCGCGAGCGCGAGACCGAACTCGAGCCAAGGCATGATCGTGCGATCCAGTCTGAGCCCTTTCCCCGCGGACTCAACCCCGACCCGCGTTCTCCCCGGTGGCGTCCGAGTCGGGGCGCAGAGTATCCTCGCCGTGATGAGCGCACCCGCGACGGATCTCCTGAAGAGTCTGGGCATCGAGCCCGAGCACCTCGGCGCGTACGACGGGAAGTGGATCGAGACCTCCGGCGAGCTCCTCGAGTCGCGCAATCCCGCCACGGGCAAGGTGATCGCGCGCGTGAAGCAGGCGTCCGCCGCCGACTACGACCGCTGCGCGAAGTCGGCGCACGCCGCTTTCCTGCGCTGGCGCGAGGTCCCGGCGCCGAAACGCGGCGAGATCGTGCGCCGGATGGGCGATGCGCTGCGCGCGAAGAAGGACGTCCTCGGCCGCCTCGTCTCCCTCGAGATGGGCAAGATCCTCCAGGAGGGCTGGGGCGAGGTGCAGGAAGCGATCGACATCGCCGACTTCGCCGTCGGCCAGTCGCGCATGATGTACGGCCTCTCGATGCATTCCGAGCGCGCGGAGCACGCGATGCGCGAGCAATGGCACCCGCTCGGCACCGTCGGGATCATCACCGCGTTCAATTTCCCGGTCGCGGTCTGGGCCTGGAACTCGATGCTCGCTTTCGTGTGCGGCGACGCGTGCCTCTGGAAGCCGTCGAGCCTGACGCCGCTGTGCGCGATCGGCATGACGAACGCCGTGCGGCCCGTCCTCGAGGCGAAAGGCTTCGGCGCGCTCGCGACGCTGTGCATCGGCTCGGGCCGCGAGGTCGGGAACAAGATCCTCGAGGACGCGCGCGTGCCGCTCGTCTCCTTCACCGGATCGACGTCGGTCGGCCGGCGCGTCGCGCAGACCGTCGCGGCGCGCTTCGGCCGCACGATCCTCGAGCTCGGCGGGAACAACGCGATCGTCGTCATGGACGACGCCGACGTCGACCTCGCGATGCCCGCGATCCTGTTCGGTTCCGTCGGCACCGCCGGACAGCGCTGCACGACGACGCGCCGGCTCCTCGTCCACGAGAAGATCGCGCCCGAGATCGAGAAGCGCCTCCTCGCCGCCTACGCGGGCGTGAAGATCGGCGATCCGTCGGCCGAGGGGACCCTGTGCGGGCCGCTCGTCGACGCGTCCGCCGTCGACGAGATGCAGACGGCGCTGCAGAACGTCGTGAAGGAAGGCGGGAAGATCCTGTGCGGCGGCGGTCGTCCGAGGATGGCCGGCGACCTCGCCGGCGGCTACTTCGTCGAGCCTGCGATCGTGCGCGCGGAAAATCACTTCGCGACCGTGCAGCAGGAGACCTTCGCGCCCATTCTCTACCTCGTGCGCGTCAAGGACCTCGACGACGCGATCGCGAAGCACAACGGCGTGCCTCAGGGGCTGTCGTCGTCGATCTTCACGATGAACGTCCGCCACGCCGAGCGCTTCATGTCCGCGACGGGCTCGGACTGCGGCATCGCGAACGTCAACATCGGGACGAGCGGCGCCGAGATCGGGGGCGCGTTCGGCGGCGAGAAGGAGACCGGCGGGGGGCGCGAGTCGGGATCGGACTCGTGGAAGGCCTACATGCGCCGCCAGACCAGCACGGTGAACTGGGGCCGCGATCTCCCGCTCGCGCAGGGGATCGTGTTCGGATGATCGGGGCGCGCCGCCGCGCACGCGCGTGAACATCCTCTACGTCGCCCACTACTATCCGCCGTTCGCCGTCGGCGGGGTCGAGGACCACACGCGGTATCTCGCGCGGTCGATGGTGGAGCTCGGGCATTCGGCGCGCGTCTTCCACGGCGTCATCGACCGGGGTCTCGACGACTACCACGTGTTCGAGCACCAGGTCGACGGGATCCGCTGCACCGCGGTGTCGGTCGACCTGAACACGATCGACGACTTCGCCGGGACGTGGAGCCAAGTCGAAGTCGAGCGCATCCTCGACCGCGTGCTCTCCGAGGAGCGGTTCGACGTCGCGCACGTGATGCACCTCACGCGCCTCTCGACCGGTCTCGTCGACCTCCTGAAGCGGCGCGGGATCCCGCGCGTGCTCACGCTGCACGACTACTGGATGCAGTGCGCGCGCGGCCAGCGCGTCCGCCCGGACGGCGGGACGTGCCACGAGATCGACGAGAGCCGCTGCGCGGACTGCATGGCCGAGCACATCGACTTCCTCGACCGCCGGAAGTCGCGGTGGAAGCGCGCGTTCCTCCGTGGCGGCCCGGCGCGCCACCGCGCGAAGATCGCGGAGCGTCGCGAGGACATGCAGCACGCGATCGAGGGATTCGACCTGCGGTTGACCGCGAGCGGGTTCACGCGCGACACGTTCCGCGAGTGGGGGATCCAGGGGGAGATCCTGGTCGAGCACCAGGGCGTCGACCGCACGCTCGCCGAGGGCTACCGCGAGACGAACGCCCCGCGCCTGCGCTTCGGTTTCCTCGGCCGCATCATGTCGACGAAGGGCCTCGACGTCCTGATCGACGCGTTCCAGAAGCTCGACGTCGACGCGGAGCTCATCATCCACGGGCTCGGCGACGAGGCCTACCTCGAGAGCATGCGGCGCCGCGCGACGGATCCGCGGATCCGTTTCGCCGGTGCGTTCGAGCAGAAGGACCTCGCGAACGTGTACTCGACCTTCGACGTCCAGGTCGTGCCGTCGACGTGGCTCGAGTGCTCGCCGCTCGTCCTCCAGACCGCGAGCTTGTTCCGGAAGCCTGCGATCGTCGCGTCGATCGGGGGCCTCGTCGAGATGGTGCGCGACGGCGTCGACGGCCTCCGGTTCAAGGTCGGAGACGCGGACGACCTCGCCGCGCGCATGAAGAGCCTCGTCGTCGACCGCGCCGCCGTCGCCAGGATGCGCGACGCGATCGTGCCGGCGCGCTCCGCCCAGGAGTACGCGCAGGCGATCGCGCGCCACTACGAGCAGCTCACGCGTCGCGGTACCAGTCGATGAGCGGCTCGACGACGCGCGACCAGTCGTAGCGCTCGGCGACGAGCGCCGCCGCCGCGGTCGCGATCGCGCGGGCGCGCGCGGGCGATCCCGCGAGCTCGGCGACCGCGCGCGCGAACTCCGCGGCGTCGTCGGCGAGGACGATCGATTCCCCGTCCCGCGCCGCGATCCCCTCGGCGCCGACGCGCGTCGAGACGACCGGGACGCCCGCCGCCATCGCCTCGAGGATCTTGATCCGCGTGCCGCCACCGACGCGCAGGGGGACGACGCAGACGTCGGCCTCTCCGAGGTAGGGGCGCACGTCGTCGACGCGGCCGGTGACCTCGATCTCGCCCGGACGCGCGCGCGCGCGCAGCGCAGGCGAAGGATCCTTGCCGACGAGGACGATCCGCGCGCGCGGCAGGAGCTTCGCGAGCTCGGGCCGGACCGCGTCGAGGAGCCAGCGCGCGCCTTCCGCGTTCGGGGCGTACGAGAAGGCCCCGGTGAACACGATCGTCGGCGCGGCACCCGCTGTGCGTGCGGCGCCGCGCGCCCGAGCGAAGCTCGCGACGTCGACGCCGTTCGGGACGATGCGCGCTCCCTTCACACCCCAGGTGTGCACGAGCTCGCGCTCGAGATCCGAGCAGACGACCACCTGGTCGACCGCGCGCAGGATCGCGGGCTCGAACCGCGACATCCTCCACCATTGGAGCGTCGTGTAGGCGCGTCGCAGCGGATCCGCGGCCGTGCTCGCGAAGCGCTCGTACATGCGCGTCAGGAGGTTGTGCGTGTCGAACACGGTGCGCACGCGCTCGCGCTCTTCCCGGAGGTGCTCGAGGTACTGCGCGGCGTCGAGGTGGTTCCAGTGGATCGCGCGGACCCCGCCGGCGGCGACGCGCCCGCGGATCTCGGCGAGGAGCGCGCGCGAGAAGTTCTTGCGCATCGGGTACGGCGCGCGCGTGAACAGGGCCTCCGCCGCGAACCAGGGCACCGTCCAACCGGCCCGCCGCGGGCCGCATTCGACGACCTCGACGTCGAGCCGGCGGATCGCATCGACGTCGGCGGAGCTCGGGGCCGCGAGCGAGAGCAGCGTGACCGGGAACTCCGCCGCGAGGCGCGCGAGCACGTGGAAGCTGCGGATCTGCCCGCCGTCGTCGACCGGATGCGGGAACTTCTCGGTGACGAAGAGGATCCGTCCCGCCGACGCCATGGTCGATCTCCTAACAGAAGCGGAGGGAGGAGGGGAAGAACCGATCGCGCTCGTCCGCTAGGCTGCAGCACCGGAGCGCATGACGACGAACGAAGGCGGGATGAGGGGACGCCGGCGCCGCGCGTTCCTCGTGGCGACGATCTCGAGCGCCGCGGCGCTCCTCGCGGCGGAGGTCGTGGCGCGGCGCATGTTCGGAGTTCCGCTCGTCGAGAGACTCCCGACCGTGGAAGTGCGCGCGAACCGCCTGCGCGGGTACGAGATGGTGCCGGACCGCGACCACTTCACGTACGAGCATCCCGTCCACGTGAACCAGCTCGGCCTGCGGGGTCCGGACCTCCAGCCGAAGGGCGCGGACGAGCGGCGCCTCCTGTGCATCGGCGACAGCACGACGTACGGCCAAGGCGTCGCGGACGCGGACACGATCCCCGCGCGCCTCGAGGTCGAGCTCGGACGCGCGGCCGTGCGCGTCGTCAACGGAGGCGTGCGCGGCTACGGGACGCCGGAGGAAGTCGGCCTCTTCGAGGAACTCGGGCCCGCGATCCGCCCGGACGTCGTCGTGCTCCTCTGGTACCCGAACGACCTCGAGCGACCGGAGATCGAGGAGAACGCGGCCAGGCTCACGGACTCCGGCCCGGTCGCGTTCGACACGGGAGCGCGCATGGAGGGGGCGCAGCTTCTCCTGTGGCACGTGCGGAGCCTCGTGCGGAGGAGCGCGTTGATCGTGAAGCTGCGCCACGCGTGGGTCGAGTGGACGTACCGGCGGATGACGCCGGCGCAGATCGATCTCGGTTTCGAGCGCCTCGACGCGGAGCTCGCGCGCCTCGCGACCGCGGCGCGCGCGTCCTCGGTCGACGTCCTCGTCGCCGCGATCCCGACCGCGGCCGCGGTGCGGAGCGGTCGCGACGACGACCACCTCTCCGAGCGCGTCGGGGCGCTGGCGCAGAAGCGGGGATTCGCGTTCGTCGATCTCGCGCCCGCCCTGCGGGAGCTGCGGACGAGGCTCGGACGCTCGTCCGTCCTCCCGTACGACGGGCACTACGACGGCGACGCGAACGCGGCGATGGCGCACGCGATCGCCCGCGCCGTCGCCGAGAGCTTCCCGGCGCGGCTCTGAGACTCGCAGCGGGTCGAGCTACAGCTCCTGCACGAGCGCGATCAGCGCCGCCTTGTTCTGGATGTTCTCGATCCCGCCGGCCTGCAGCGCGATGGCGAGGTTTCCGCCGCCGAGCGCCTCCGCCGCGCGCGTCAGGAAGATCTGGTCGTGCGTGATCTCGTAGGCGTACGCGAACGAGGACCAGATCTGGTAGAAGTCGGCGATCCCGTAGTTCCCGTCGTGGGGCCAGAACGTGCAGAACGGCGGCTGATTCTGGTCGCTCGGGCCGACCGCGATCATCGCCCACGGACCGCCGAGCGTGTCGTCCCACACGAGCGGCGAGATCATCGCCCGGATCGAGAGCTGCAGGATCGCGTTCACCTCGGCGACGCGCCCGGGACTGTGGCCCTGGAACGCGGACTCGCGGATCTCGACGAGCGCGTTCTGCGTGATCGCCTCCTCGATCGACTGCCGGCAGCGGTACTTCGCGTTGAAGATGTTCCCGAGCGAAGTCGCCTGGATGATGCCGGTGCAGTCGGCTTGTCCGTCGCGCACGAGGTCGACGACGAGGTCGAACCAGGGCCGCACCGTCCCGCGCCACGCCGGATCTCCGAGCGAGTACGACGCGCACACGACGTCGATGCCCCAGCCCTCCGCGCGACCGAACGGGAAGCCCCAGCCCGGGTGCTGGTCGACGTTGCGCCGGGCGACGAACATGCCGGTCGAGACCGCGCTCTGGTTGTAGAAGCTCTGCGGGTACATGCTGTACGCCATGCGGATGCCTTCTGCCTGGGCGCGCAGGTCGTCCTTCGCGATCGCGTCGTTGCCGAGCCAGGCGAGGACCTTCGCCATCCGCGTGTAGCGGATCAGGTGCGCCTGGTCGATGAACTCGAATCCATCGAGAGCGGGTTCCCAGTCGGGCCGTTGACCGCGTGCCGCGACCGCGTCGCGCTGGAAGCTCGGCGAGGTCGTGATGCCGAAGGGATCGGCGGCCCAGAGCAGCGGTCCGCCGTACCACCAGATCGGCAGGATGTCGCCCCCTTGTCCGTGGATCAGCCACTCCTCGAGTCGCGTCGGGCGGCCGTCGGCGTCGAAGAGGACGTTGGGCTGCCGGTCGGACAGCATGCGGTGGAGGAGCTGCGCCGTGCGGTAGCCCGCGTTGGACGCGGCGCAGGCGGTCGTGACGCCTTCGTAGATGTTGATCTCGAGCCCGCTGACCATGTAGCCCGGGGCGATGCCCCACGGGTGCGCCCAGCCGAGTCCTGGCCCCTCGGTCGGCCATGGGCCGGTCGAGCCGGTGCGGACCTGTTCGGCGCGCAAGCCGAGCACGGCCATGTCGCTCGCGCGCAGCTGGTCGAGCCCGACGTAGTCGAGCACAGGCAGGCGGTGGCGCTGCGGGAAGTAGCGCGCCGTCTCGCCGTTCCACCAGGACCAGAGCGGGACTCCGGCCTGCGACGTGCCTGCGCGACAGAAGCCGAGTCCTTCCTCGCGCAAGCACGAGAGCGCTCGCGCTTCGAAGCCCGACCTGACGACGACGAGACGCCGGTGGAACTGCGACATCGCCGGCATCACGTGCAGCTTGCGGCCGTCGATCGGCGCGACGATCGGCCAGACGTGCTGACCGTGGTCGGCGTACACGTCGCCCGTGTACGGATCGGGGAACGCGTTGAACACGGTCCAGCCGGGGGGAAGCACGAGCTCGAGCGCGTCGAAGTAGAGCTTCCCGAGCGCGTCGTCCATCGAGTCGTTCTGGGCGAGACCGCTGTGCGCGTTGTGGACGCGGAGGTCGAGGGTGAAGAACGGTTCGCCCGCCCACTCGGTGACGTAGCTGTGCACGCCCATGAAGTGCAGGAGAGTCGCCTCGGGTCCCTGCTGCGGATGTTCGGGGAAGAGGGAGACGTGCGTCGCGACCTGGAGCTCCTCCGATCCGTCCTTGAGCACGCGCAGCGATCCGGTGTTCCCGCGCCAGTCCGCGAGCAGGTCGGCGCTGTAGCGATGACCGAAGACGTCTCCGGCGCGCATGACGACGCTCCCGGGAGCCGAGAGCAGCGCGTCGACGAGGGGATGCGGGAAGAACCGGTCGACACGGTACGGCTCGTAGACGATGTCGTACCGGAGGCGATCGCCGGGAACGGTGCCACTCGGCGCGTGCACGCGCGCGATGATCTCCACGACGTCCGCGCCGTCGTTGGTCGCTGGATAGCGACTGACGATCTCGGTCTGCGCGTGGACGAGCGTGCCGTCGGCATCGCGCACCTGGAACACCGACTGGTCCGGGAATCCCCGGAAGATCGCCGGCGGCACGGGCAGCGTCCCGTGCAGCGTGAACGCGGCGACGGCCGGCGCGCCGAGCTCGAACACCCCGACCGTGTCCCCGGGATTCGCGCGCGCGCCTCCTCCGGCAACGCTGTCGTCCGCGCGCGCGGTGCCGCCGAGCAGCGCGAGCGCTACTGCATGTACGCCAAGAACGCTTCCCGCCCGCGCAAACGCGCGAGCGGGTTCGTGGAACCAACTCATCGGCAACCCCTCTTGTTAATGAGCGAGCCCGCGTCGTTGCGGAGTCGCCTGCCTCGACCCATCCGAGCTCTTCCGAGTCGGACTGTCACCGAACTCCCGGATTAAACATCCGACACAAGCGGAGCGGGAGGGGCGCGCGCAGATGTGACTTTTCTTCAGACTTGTCCGCTAGAGGCTCTGCACGAGCGCGATGAGGGCGCTCTTGTTCTGGATGTTCTCGATCCCGCCGGCTTGCAGCGCGGCGGCGAGATTCCCGCCGCCGAGCGCTTCCGACGCGCGATCGAGGTACACGCCGTTGTGCGTGATCTCGTAGGCGTACGCGAACGACGACCAGATCTGGTAGTGGTCGGCGATCCCGTAGTTGCCGTCGGGCGGCCAGTACGTGCAGTACGGCGGCTGGTTTTGGTCGATCGGGCCGACCGCGATCATCGCCCACGGACCGCCGAGCGTGTGATCCCACACGAGAGGCGAAATCATCGCCTGGATCGAGAGCTGGAGGATCGCGTTCACCTCGGCGACCCGCGCGGCATTGTCTCCACGGAAGGCGGACTCGCGGATCTCGACGAGTGCGTTCTGCACGATCGCCTCCTCGATCGACTGCCGACAGCGGTACTGCGCGCCGAAGACGTTCGAGAGCGAAGTCGCCTGGATGATGCCGGTGCAGTCCGCTTGCCCGTCGCGCACGAGGTCGACGACGAGGTCGAACCAGGGTCGCACGGTCGCGCGCCACGTCGGATCGCCGAGCGAATACGAAGCGCACACGACGTCGATGCCCCAGCCGTCCGCGCGGCCGAAGGGGAAACCCCAGCCCGGGTGCTCGTCGACGTTGCGCCGCGCGACGAACATGCCGGTCGAGATCGCGCCCTGCTGGTAGTAGTTCTGCGGATACATGCTGTACGCCAGGCGGATGCCTTCCGCTTGCGCGCGCAGGTCGTCCTTCGCGATCGCGTCGTTGCCGAGCCAGGCGAGGACCTTCGCCATGCGCGTGTAGCGGATCAGGTGCGCCTGGTCGATGAACTCGAAGCCGAGGAGCGCCGGCTCCCAGTCGGGCTGTCGACCGAGCGCCGCGACGGCGTCGCGCTGGAAGCTCGGGCTCGTCGTGATGCCGAACGGATCGGCGGCCCAGAGCAGCGGTCCGCCGAACCACCAGATCGGGAGGATGTCTCCCTGCTGTCCGTGGATGATCCATTCCTCGAGACGCGTCGGCCGCCCGTCGGCGTCGAAGAGGACGTTGGGCTGCCGGTCGGAGAGCATGCGGTGGATGAGCTGCGCCGTGCGGTAGCCCGCGTTCGACGCGGCGCAGGCGGTGGTGACGCCTTCGTAGATATTGATCTCGAGCCCGCTGACCATGCCGCCCTGGTTGATTCCCCAAGGGTGCGCCCAGCCGAGCCCGGGCCCCTCAGTGGGCCATGGGCCGGTCGACCCGGTGCGGACCTGTTCGGCGCGCAGGCCCAGCACGGACATGTCGCTCGCGCGCAGCTGGTCGAGCCCGACGTGGTCGAGCGAGGGCAGACGGTGGCGCTGCGGGAAGTAGCACGCGGTGTCCGCATTCCACCACGACCACAGCTCCGCACCCGTCGGCGACGTCCCGGCGCGGCAGAAGCCCAGTCCCTCCTCGCGCAAGCACGCGATCGCGCGCGCCTCGGAGCCTTCCCGCGCGACGACGAGGCGCCGGTGGAACTGCGACATCTCGGGCATCAGATGGAGCTTTCCGTCGGGGATCGGGCTCACGATCGGCCAGATCCGCGCGCTGCCCTCGGCGTAGACTTCGCCGAAGAAGGGATCCGGAAACGCGTTGAACACGGTCCAGCCGGCGGGGAGCGCGAGCTCGAGCGCGTCGAAGTAGATCGCGCCGAGCGGGTCGTCCATGCTGTCTCCGGGGGCGAGGCCGCTGTGCGCGTCGTGGATGCGCAGGTCGAGGGAGAAGAACGGCTCGCCTGCCCACTCGGTGACGTACGTGTGGACGCCCATGAAGTGCAGCAGCGTGCCCGTCGGTCCGTCGTGCGGTGAATCCGGGAACAGCGAGACGTGCGTCGCGACCTGCACCTCCTCGGATCCATCCTTGATCACGCGCAGCGAGCCGGAACTCGCGCGCCAGTCCGCGAGCAGGTCGGCGCGGTACGTGTTCCCGAACACGTCGCCCGAGCGCAGCACGAGGCCGGCGGGCGACGCGAGCAGGGCCGCGACCTCGGGATCGGGCGCGAAATCGTCGGCGCGGTAGGGCTGGTACACGACGTCGTACCGGATGCGGTCGCCCGGTGCCGCGCCGGGGGGCACGTGCACGCGCGCGACGATCTCGACGACGTCCGCGCCGTCGTCGGCGGACGCGTAGCGGCTCACGATCTCGGTCTGCGCGTGGACGAGCAGGCCGTCGGAGTCCTTCACCTGGAACGCCGACTGGTCCGGCAGCGCCGGGAAGACGCGCGGCGGCACGGGCAGCGTCCCGTGGAGCGTGAAGTCCGCGACAGTGGGCGCCGCGAGCTCGAACGTGCCGACGGTGTCGCCCGGATCCGCGTGCGCGCCGCCTCCCGTCGAGCCGCCGCCGTCCGTCGGGACCGAGCACGCGACGCCGCCGAGAGCCGCGAACGCGAGCGTCAGCGCGCGGACGATCTCCTGGAACGTGTCGAAGCCCGCGTCCGGGCGCGAAAACGAATCGAGAACGTCTCCAGCCCGCATGAAACCGCGGGCGGAGCGGTACAGCCACCCCATCGCCACCCCTCTTCTTCCAGAGCGGGTCCGCCCCCATGCGGATCCGCCTGCCTGAGGCCATGGATCGGACCTCTCTCGAGGCCGGCTGTAACCGAATCCGTCGAATCCGCGTTCGACTCGCGCGCGGTGCCGCGGCGCTCAGCGCCCGAGCTTCACGTACTCCTCGTCGATGGGGAGCCCGTTGATGCCTTTCGCCGGCGCCGCGATCCAGCTCGCGAAGCGACCGGGCTCGGTGCACGGGATCATGAGCGACTTCACGTACGACTTTTCTTCAGGAGTCGGCAGCCACCCGGCGACGTGCGCGTTCCAGGTCGCCTCGTCGATCGGCTTGCCGTCGAGGTCGAAGCGCCCGGCGGCGTACTCGCCGATCCTGCGGTTGAAGCGCCGGTGGGGCAGGCGGAAGCGGAACTCGATGCCGTACCGCTCGCACACGCGGTTCCAGTACTCGATGCCCTTCTCGTTGTCCTGCACGTACTCGTCGCGGAGGACCTCGTTCATCGCGTTGCGCAGCGCGACGTCCTCCTTCACGAGCCTGCCGTCGACGAAGCGCTCCATCGCGTAGGTCTGGTCGAGCCCCTTGTGCTCCTGCCAGCGTCCCTCGTTCGCGCGGCCCTTGAGCCCCGCGCCGAAGAAGTTCGCCGAGTTCGAGGACACCTCGGCGCCGAACAGATCCGTCGACGAGGACGACCAGAAGTTGATGTAGTGCTGGACCGTCTCGAGCGGGATCGCGCCGTAGGCCTTGACGTCCTTGCCCGGGTGCTCCTTCAGGATCTGGCACGTCTTCTCGATCACGCGCGCGACGCCGGTCTGGCCGACGAACATGTGGTGCGCTTCCTCGGTCAACATGAAGCGGCACGTGCGCGCGAGCGGATCGAACGCGCTCTCGGCGAGCGCGAGCAGCTGGAACTTCCCGTCCCGGTCCGTGAACATCGTGAAGCACAGGAACGAGAGCCAGTCCTCGCAAGGCTCGTTGAACGTCGAGAGGATCCGCGGGTGGTCGGGATTCCCCGAGCGGCGCTGCAAGAGCTCCTCCGCTTCCTCGCGTCCGTCGCGACCGAAGTACGTGTGGAGGAGGTAGACCATCGCCCACAGGTGGCGGCCTTCCTCGACGTTGACCTGGAAGAGGTTGCGCAGGTCGTAGAGCGAAGGTGCCGTGTGCCCGAGCAGACGCTGCTGCTCGACCGACGCGGGCTCCGTGTCGGCCTGCGTGACGATCAGGCGACGCAGCCAGTTCCGGTACTCGCCCGGGACCTGCTGCCACGCCGGGTCGCCGAGGTGATCGCCGAATCCGATCGTGCGCGTCTCGTCGCGCGGCTGGAGGAAGATGCCCCAGCGGTAGTCGGGCATCTTGACGTACCCGAAGTGCGCCCAGCCCTCCGCGCCGACGTCGACGGCCGTGCGCAGGTAGACCTCCTTCGTGTTGAAGTCGCTCGGGCCGACCGAGTTCCACCACTCGAGGTACGAAGGCTGCCACGCCTCGAGCGCGCGCTGGAGGCGCTTGTCGGAGGCGAGGTCGACGTTGTTCGGGATCTTCTGGCTGTAGTCGATCGTGCTCATGGGTCAGGTCCGGCGGATGTCGAATTGGGGCTTGTTCGGGGTCCCGTAGCAGGTGAGCGCGCCGCGCTCGCCGACGGCGTTCGGGCGCTGGAAGATCCAGTTCTGCCAGGCCGAGAGGCGGCCGAAGATCTTCGTCTCCATCGTCTCGGGCCCGGGGAAGCGCACGTTCTGCTCCATGCCCGTGAGTCCGTCGGGAGAGAAGGAGACGCGCTCCTCGATCGCGAGGCGCACTTCGTCGTCCCAGTCGATCGAGTCGGGCGCGAAGGTCGCGAGTCCGAGCTCGTCCGTCGTCGCGGCGTCGAAGACCTGGCCGCGGTGCGCGTCGACGAGGTCCGTCACGGCCTGCGGGTTGCCGAGGAAACGCGTCTGGAGGCGCGTGATCCCGTTCGACATCGGGAAGAGACCCGCGTTCGCCTGCGTCGGTCCGAAGGCGACCTTCGCCGCGCCGTCGTTCAGGACGTACGAGCGGTCGCAAGCGAGCAGGAGCTCGAGGAACGTCCCGACGTACGTCGTGCCGTCGTCGGCGATCGCGAAGAAGCTCTTCGCGCTGCCGTCGATGCGCTTCAGGACGCGCTTCACGAGGTGGCGGACCTCGCGCAGGAACCAGTGGTCCTCCGAGGCGAGCAGCGCGTCCGTCGTCGCGAGCGCGGACGGGGCGCCGCGCGCGCGCAGGAGGACCAGCGCGACCTCCGGACGGTTCATGCGGAGGTCGAGGATCGCGTCGTCGAGCTCGCGGAAGGCACGCAGCACCCACCACGCGGAACCCTGCGCGAAGGCTTCCTCGGCGGTGTGGGGGACTTTCGCCGGAGCCGTGATCTCGATCTCGGCCTTGCGGCCGGAGTCGTCGATCGTCACGTCGACGTGGGTGTAGCCGCGGTGCCGGTCGCTCGCGAGCGCGCCGCTCTCGGCTTCGATCGCGTCGAGGACGATGCCCTTCGTGCCGCGGACGGGGACCGTGGCGGCGAGCTTCTTCGCGCGCTCCGCGACGGATTCCTGCCAGCGCGAGAGCGGGGCGATCGCGTCGACGAGGCCCCACTCGACGGCGCGCCTGCCCTTGACGCCTTCCGCAAGGGACGCGAAGACGTCGCAGCGATCGCGGCGGATCTTGCGCTTGTCCGTGATGCGCGTCAGGCCGCCCGTCCCCGGCAGGACGCCGAGGAGCGGCAGCTCGGGGAACGCGACGGCGGAGTTGCGGTCGTCGACGAGAAGGATGTCGTCGCACGCGAGCGCGAGCTCGTACCCGCCGCCGGATGCGGTCCCGTTGATCGCGGCGAGGAACCGGATGCCCGACGAGGCGCTCGCGTCCTCGATCGCGAGTCGCGTCTCGTTCGTGAACTTGCAGAAGTTCACCTTCCACGCGTGGCTCGACGTGCGCAGCATCACGATGTTCGCGCCCGCGCAGAAGACGCGGTCGAGCGCACCCGTGAGGACGACGCAGCGCACCTCGGGATGCTCGAAGCGGATCCGGTTCACCGCGTCGGCGAGCTCGACGTCGACCGCGAGGTCGTAGCTGTTCAGCTTGAGCTCGTAGTCGTCGCGGTGGCCGCCGAACGGCTCGACGGCCATCGTCAGCGTCGCGACGTCGCCGGCGAAGCCGAGTCTCCAGTGCCGGTACCGGTCAGGGTGGGTCTGGAAGCAGATCGGGGGAGTCTGGGTGTTCGTGGCAGCCATCGGGGTCGTCCGGATCGAGAAGTATATTGCGCAATTGCCGAGTGGTGCGCATGATAACTCTCGGACCATGCACCGCAAGTCGATTCTGCTCGATCTCGGGCGCCGTCTGCGCGAGGCGCGTCGCCGCGCCGGCCTCACCGTCACGGAGCTCGCCGAGCGCGCCGGCGCGAGCCGGCGGTACGTGACCGAGGCCGAGGCCGGGCGCGCGAACCTGAGCGTGCTCAAGCTCTGCGATCTCGCGGCCGCTGTCGGCGTCCCGGTGCGCGATCTCTTCGAGCCGACGCTCGGGAAGTGGCAGGGGGAGCGGATCGCGCTCGTCGGCCTGCGCGGAGCCGGGAAGTCGACGGTCGGTCGGGCGCTCGCGCTCGCGCTCGAGGCCCCGTTCGTCGAGCTCGACGAGCGCGTCGAGCGGATCGCGGGCATGACGCTCGGCGAGCTCTTCGACCTCCACGGCGAGGCGCATTTCCACCGTCTGGAGCGCGAGGCGCTCGAGAGCGTGCTCGCCGCCGGGGAGCGCACGGTGCTCGCGACCGGAGGCTCGATCGTCGCCTCGACGGACACGTTCGCGCGCCTCAAGTCGACCTGTCGGACCGTGTGGCTGCGCGCCGAACCCACGGAGCACTTCCAGCGCGTGCTCGAGCAGGGCGACCGGCGGCCGATGACGAACCGCCCGCGCGCGATGGCCGAGCTCGAGGCGATCCTCGGTGCGCGCTCGCCGCTGTACGCGCAGTGCGAATTCGAGGTGTCGACGTCGGAGAAGGCGCCCGACGCGATCGTCGCCGAGCTCCTCGACCGCCTCGGCATTTCCTGATCCGGAACCGGGGCTCCCGCTCCGGGTTCAGGGGAGCGCCGTGGACGCCCCGGAACCCTTCGTCGCGAGAGCGTACCTGCGCGCGCTCGCGCTCCTCGTCGACCTCCTGGTCTGGATCGCGCTCGACCCCTGAGCGATCGCTAGGATTTCGCGTGCTGCGGCGCCGCCCGCGCCCCTCCCGACGTGCGGGATGGCGCCCGCTCATGAACCCGGACCCCGATCGCGACCCCGAGGCCCTGGCCGCCGAGTTCCTCGCACGGAAGGCCGCGGGCGAGCTCGTGGACGGCGCGGAGTACGCGAGGCACCTTTCCGGAGAGACCGCGCGGCGCGAGTTCGAAGCGCTCGTCGCGGGTGCCTCGCGCGCGGAGCGCGGACTGCCGCACGGCCTCGACGCGGGATCCCGTATCGCCGGGCGCTACCGGATCCGCGCGTCGATCGGCTCGGGCGGGATGGGGCGCGTGTTCTCGGCGTTCGACGAGACACTCGGCCGCGCCGTCGCGGTGAAGGTGCTGGCACCTCTCGCGCAGGGCAATCGCGAGCGCGAGCAGATGTTCGAGCGCGAGTGGCGGATGCTCGCCGACCTGAAGCATCCCGGGATCGTCGCGGTGCACGACGCGGGGAACGACGGCGAATTCACGTACATCGTGATGGACCTCGTCGAGGGGACGGCGATCTCGGACGTGATCGAGCGGGCGCGGAAGGAGCTCGAAGCCGCGGAGAGCGCGGGACGCCGTGCGGAGCGCACGGGTGAGCTGCTCGCGCGCGCGATCGGTCGGGCACCCGAACCTGGCCGGCGCGAGCTGCTCGACCCGCACGACGCGTACCGGAGCGCAGCGCGGATCCTGCTCGAGATCGCCCGCACCCTCGAAGCGGCGCACGAGCGCAAGGTCGTGCACCGCGACTTGAAACCCGCGAACGTGATGCTGCTCGGCGGCGGTTTCCCGGTCGTGCTCGATTTCGGCCTCGCCGGCAGCCCGGAGTTCTCGACCGGCGGCGTGACCGAGGGTCTCTACGGGAGCGTCGCGTACCTCGCGCCCGAGCAGGCGAAGAACCAAAAGGTCGGGATGGACCCGCGCACCGACGTCTACCAGCTCGGCCTGATCCTGTACGAGATGCTGACGCTCCAGCGCGCCTTCTCCGGAACCGCGATCGGGACGGTGCTCGAGAAGATCCAGCGCGGCGACTACGTCCCGCCGCGCAAGCTCGACCCCGCGATCCCGGTCGACCTCGAGGCGATCTGCACGATGGCGCTCGAGCTCTCGCTCGACCGCCGGTACGCGAGCGCGCGGGCGCTGCGCGAGGATCTCGAGCTCTGGCTCGAGGGGCGCGCGCCGGTCGCGTCGCGATCCGCGCGCTGGAGGTCGTTCCTGCGGACGGCGAAGTTCGCGACGCGCACGCACCCGATCGCGACAGCGGCGATCGCGGTGGTGATCGTCGGCGCAGGGATCTACGCCGGCGCGAAAGCGGGCGAGGAAGCGCACGTCCCGTTCAACATCTCGTTCTTCCGGATGGACCCGGCGAATCCGGCCTCGAGGCCGCAGGTGATCGACGCCACCGCACCGAGAGCCGAGCCCGGGGACCTGCTCGGATTCACGCTCGTGAAGAGCGAGGAAGCGCACGTCTACGCGCTCTCCGTGTTCGGCGCCGACGACGAGGGCGAGCGCTACGTCGCTCCCTACTGCGCGACGGACGCCGAGCACCTCGAGCGGCTGCACCAGGCCGGCAAGCCGTGGGGCTGGCACATCTCGAAAGCGCGCGAGGACATCGTGTGCACGCAGCTCGCGGGGGCGAAGGACAAGACGTTGAACGCCCGCGAAGGGCTCCTCGTGCTCGTCAGCCCGAAGCCCGTCCGCGAGATCGAGGAGTGGATGGACTCGCTCCATCTCGCGGTCAAGGGCCGAGGCGTTCCGTACGCGCGCGCTCTCGAGCTCCTCGCGCGCACGCTCGAGCCGTCGCGCGGCGTGCCGGTCGCCGGCACGTGGGAGCGCGAGGTCCGCGAGAGCGTCCACGATCGGCTGCTCGCGGCGCGCGCCCAGGGCGTCCAGAGACTCGGCTTGCCCGGCGTCGAGGAGTTCTCCATAGAATGTCGCGTCGCGAGGGACTGACCCCTCCGCGCTCGCGATGCCCGACGAGATCACGCAGTCGCTCGACCTCGTGCTGCGCGCCCAGCACGGCGACCAGGCAGCGCTCGATCGGCTCTGCGCGCGGTACTACGACCGCGTGCGGCGGATCGTGCGGCTGCGCCTCGGTCCGCGCCTGCGGGAGCGCGTCGACTCCGGCGACATCCTCCAGGAGACGTTCCTCGCCGCCGTCCGCTCGCTCTCGAGCTTCGAGATGCGCGAGGAAGCGAGTCTCATCAACTGGCTCGCGCGCCTGGCGGAGCGCCAGATCATCGCCGCGGCGGACTTCCACGGCGCGCGGAAGCGCGACAGCCGCCGCGACGTCCAGGTCTCCGGCCCCGTCGAGATCGAGGATCGCCGGCTCGCGCGCCCGCTCGATCTCGCCGCGGGCGCGGAGGAGCAGCATCTCGTCGAGGAGGCGGTCGCGCGTCTTCCGGACGAGTACCGCGAGCTGATCCTCCTCCGCAACTACGCCGGCGCTTCGTGGGAGTCCGTCGCCGAGGAGACCCATCGTCCGAGCGCGGCCGCGGCGCGCATGATGCACGCGCGCGCGCTCGTCGAGCTCGGGAAGCTCCTCACGCGCTGACGCGGACCTCGAGCCCGGCCGCGCGAATGCGCTCGGCGAAGGCTTCGAGCCAGGGCAGCGGGAGCGCCGAGAGCCTCGGCGCCTCGGGCTGGTGCGACGGGCGCGCGAGACCGTAGAGCAGCACGCCGCGCACGGGCACGCCGTCGCGCACGAGCGAGCGCACGAGCGCGAGGTAGGCCTCGATCTCCTCCTCCGACGGAGGCTCGCCGTCGAGCGCGAGGGCGAGCGTCTGGATCCAGGTCGGACAGATCCGCGCGCACGTCTCGAGATCCCTGTGCGCGCGCTCCGCGCCGGTCTTCGCGTCGTTGAGCCGGCGCATCCCCGCGTCCGTCGCGCTGTCGAGCTTGAACCAGACGACGCCGCCGAGCTCGCGCAGCGCCGCGAGCGCCGTCTGCACGTGCGGCTTCTGGACGAGGGAACCGTTCGTGATCAGCACGACCGGCACCGAGCCCACGAGCGCGTGCTTTGCGAGGACGCGTCCGACGGCGGCGACGACCTCCGGGAGCTGGCGGCTGCTCGTCGGCTCGCCGTTGCCGGAGAAGGCGATGTCCTTCAGCGTGCGCGCGCCTTGCGGGACGTGCTCCTCCATCCACCCGCGGTGCAGGAGCGCGTCGAGGAACCCGTCGAGCTCGCTCTCGACGCGCGCGACGTCGATCGGCGGCGCCATCCCGGAGACGAGGTCCGGCACCTGGCAGTAGATGCAACGCCAATTGCAGGCGTTGTTCGGGTTCAGGTTGATGCCGACGGAGACGCCGCCCGCGCGGCGCGACACGACCGGATAGACGTACAAGAGCCCGGCGCTGTCGCGGTCGTGGTCCTTCGTCGAGAGGCGCATGGAACCCGCGAGCTTACCTTGGCAACCTGTCTGCCCGCATGACGCAGTATCCGCTGGGGACGACCGACCAGGAACTCGAGCGCCTGACGTTCCAGCACGAGGTCTGGGGACCGGTGACGCGCGCCTTCCTCGCGCGCGTCGGCGTCGGCCCGGGCGCGCGCGTGCTCGACCTCGGCTGCGGTCCGGGCCTCGTGACCTACGACCTCGCGGGGCTCGTCGGCCCGCGCGGCGAGGTCGTCGCGCTCGACGAGTCCGCGCGCTGGATCGAGCACGTGGAACGCGAGCTCGTCGAGCGCCGGCTCTCGAACGCGCGCGTGCTCCGGGCGCGCATCCAGGAAGTCGAGCTCGAACCGGAGTCCTTCGACTTCGTGATCACGCGTTGGGTGCTGTCGTTCCTGCCCGATCCCGCGGGTGTCGTGCGCCGCATCGCGCGCTCGCTGAAGCCGGGAGGCGTCTTCGCGGTCGAGGACTACAACCACGAAGGCGTCTCGCTCTTCCCCGAGAGCGAGGGGTTCCGCGCCGTCGTCCGCGCCACGCGCGCGATGTACACCCAGTCCGGCGGCGACGCGTGGGTGGCCGCGCGCGCGCCCGCGATCTTCTGCGCGGCCGGTCTAGCGACGATGTCGATCGTGCCGAACGTCCTGTGCGGCGGTCCGGATTCGCCGGCGTTCCGCTGGGCGGGGACGTTCTTCCCGCACTTCTCGCAGCCGATGGAAGCGAAAGGCCTGCTCACGAGCGCCGAGCGCAGGCAATTCCTGGAGGAGTGGGCGGCGCGCGCGTCGGATCCGAATGCGATGTTCTTCTCGCCCGTCGTCGTCGACGCGGCGGCGCGCAAGCCTCACAGCGCGCGCTGACGAGCCTGAAATCGAACGGGTCCAGCACGCACCGGATGTGGAAGAACTTTCCACACGCACCGCGCGCGCGGCCCGGGAGGTCTAGTTCCTTCCGTGCGCGGGCGGTATTCTCGCCCCCGCATCGCAGGACGCACGCCCATGGAACGCATTCGATCGATCGGCGCGCAACGGAGACTGCGGAACGAGCGTGCGCCGCTGAAGAGCGGCATCTCCCTCGTCGAGACGGCACTCGCGCTCCCGATCTTCCTGCTCCTCCTCTTCGGGATCGTCGATCTCGGGCGCGTCCTCTTCGCGCACATGACGCTCCAGCACGCGGTGCGCGAAGCCGGCCGCTTCGCCGTGACCGGCCGTGCGCTGCCGGGCATGGACGGCGAGCACCCGCGCTACGACTCGATCGCGAAGGTGGTCGTCCAGGATTCGCTGCCGTTCGAGCTCACGGCGTCCGACGTCCAGATCTCGAGCGCCAGGGGAGGGATCGGCAACCCCGGCGGCCCCGGCGACCGCGTCACGATCGCGCTCGCGTACCCGGTCCACTTGATCACGCCCTTGATCGGCCGGTTCTTCGGTCCGAGCCAGGAGTTCGTGGTCCGTGTCTCCACGACGTTCCGCAACGAACCCTTCCCTCCGAGGCAAGCCCCGTGAGGACGATGCGATCCTTCCACGGTTCCCGTCGCGGCGGCGCCATCGTCGAGCTCGCGCTCGTCGCCATGGCGGTGTTCGTCATGCTCTTCGGCATGATCGACTACGGTCGCGCCCTCCTCGCGCGCCACGCGATCACGAGCCTGAGCCGCGAGGCCGCGAACCTCGAGTCGCGCGGAACCACGCTCCAAGACACGATCCTGGCGACGCTCCAGTCCTCGGGCTCCCTCGATCTCGCGGCCAACGGGTTCGTGATCCTGACCGCGATCACGCGCGACGAGGACGGCGTCGCCCGGATCGTGCGCCAGGAGTCGCGCGGTGGACAACCGGTGCCGAGCCGCATCGGCACGCTCGGAGGGGCTTCCGTCACGATCCCGAACGGCGTTCCGCTGCCCGGCCAGACGCTGTGGGTCGCCGAAGTGTCCGTCGCGTTCACGCCGATCACTCCGATCGCGAACCTGATCGGCGTGCGGATGCCGCCGACGCTGTACGACGTCGCATTCTTCTAGGGTTCGACTCCGCTTCCATGCCGATCCACCGTCCCACGCGCGCGTCCCGAGCCGGAGCCGTCCTCGTGCTCTCGCTCGTCGCATTCTGCGTCCTCCTGCTGACGCTGGCGCTCGTGATCGACGGGGGACTCATCTACGGCAAGCGCGCCGAGGTGGCGAAGGCCGTCGACGCGGCCGCGATCGCCGCCATCAACAACATGAGCCTCGGCCAGGGCGCCGCAGCGCAGCTCGCCCGCGACATGTTCCTCGCGAACTACCGGATGACGCCGCAGGACGCGAGCGCACCCGACGTCGTCGTCCAGTTCCAGACCGACGCGAACGGCAGTACGGCGGTCGACATCCGGGCGACCGCGCACCTCCGCCCGCTCTTCCTCCGGGTGATCCCCGAGTTCCGCGAGTTCGACGTCCGCGCTTCGGCGCAGGCGGTCCGCGCGCAGCTCGTGATGTCCCTCGTGCTCGACCGGTCCGGATCGATGGGCGGGAACGGCGGCTGCATCGCCCTGCCGCCCGCCGTCGACACGTTCGTCGGGTTCTTCAACGAAGCGACGGACCGCGCGTCGCTCGTCACGTTCGCGTCGAATGCGCGCGTCGACGTGCCGATGTCGAGGCCGTTCATCGGCCGGATCCGCGCCGCCGTGCCGCGCGATTGCGCGATCGACTACGGCGGCTACACGTTCTTCGACGGGGGCCTCCAGCTCGCCGGCCGCGAGAATGCGAACGCCGTCATCGGGCCCGGCGAACAGATCGTCAAGGTGGTCGTGTTCTTCACCGACGGCCTCGCGAACACGTTCCAGGACACGTTCAACTGCCCGCCGGCGACGACCTGGAACCTGACGAGCGGCGACACGGACGCGTTCGCGACCCTCCTCGATCCCGCGACCGGCGACTTCCGCTGCAACGCGGAGAGCGGCAGCTTCCCGTGCTGTCCCGACCTGACGACGTTCGCCTCGGTCCTCGGCGGGACGCGGCACGCGACCGGTCCGGAAGCCGCGACCGACGTCCGGCAGGAAGCCAAGGACCGCGCGCGGCTGCGCGCGAAGCAGATCCGCACCGCGGGGAGCATCGTCTACACGATCGGGCTCGGCAACGAGATCGATCAGGACTTCCTCAGGGAGATCGCGAACGATCCATCGAGCCCTGCCTACGATCCTTCGCAGCCTGCGGGTGAGTTCGCGCTCGCTCCGACTCCCGCCGATCTCCAGTTCGTGTTCCAGGTGATCGCACGGAAGATCCTGGTCCGGATCTCGATCTGAGCCGCGCGCCCTAGCCGGCGCGGGACGAGACCAGTCCGGCGACGTGCGCTTCGACCGATTCGGCGAGCGCGTCGAGGTCGTATCCGCCCTCGAGGAGCGAGACGAGGCGCCCGCGGCAGCGCCGGCGCGCGAGGTCGAGCACCGCGGACGTCATCTGCCCGAAAGCCGCCGTCGAGAGCCGCGTCTGCGCCAGCGGATCGCGCGCGTGGGCGTCGAATCCGGCGGAGACGACGATGAACTCCGGGTCGAACGCCTCGAACGCGGGAAGGATCTCGTCCTCGAGCGCCGCGAGCCACTCGCGATCACCAGCGCCCGGCGGCTGCGGGCAGTTCAAGGTCGCGCCTTCACCCGCGCCGATCCCGCGCTCCTTCGCGCTCCCCGTCCCGGGGTAGAGCGGCCACTGGTGCAGGCTCGCGTAGAAGACCGTCGGATCCCGTTCGAAGAGATGCTGCGTCCCGTTGCCGTGGTGCACGTCCCAGTCGAGGATCGCGACGCGGGCGACGCCGCGGTCACGCCGCAGGTGCGCCGCCGCGACGGCGGCGTTGTTGAACAGGCAGAATCCCATCGCCTCGCCGCGCTCCGCGTGGTGACCGGGCGGACGCGCCCCGATGAATGCGTGGTCGGCCGCTCCGTCGAGGACGAGATCGACGGCGCGCACGGCGCCGCCCGCCGCCGCGAGCGCGGCGCGGAAGGACTCCGAGGAGACGCGCGTGTCGCCCTCGTCGAGGACCCGGGCGCCGCGCGCGATCGCCGCCTCCACGCGGTCGACGTGCGCGGCGTCGTGCACCGCCAGGAGCTGCTCACGCGTCGCGTCGGGCGCCTGCTCGACCGCGAGCTCCGCGAGGAGGCCGCTCGCTTCGAGGCGTCGCTCGATCGCGAGCAGGCGCGCCGCCCTCTCGGGGTGCGACGATCCCGTGTCGTGGCGCGCGAACGCGGGGCTCGTGAGGTAGGCGGTCGTCGCCACGGCTCACCCGGGGCCAAGGCTCACTCGGTCGCCTTGAAGATCTTCCCGAACTTCGGGTGCTCGACGAGCTTCTGGAACAGGGGCTCCTTCGAGAGATCGACGAGCTGCTTGTTCGAGAGCGGGCCGTTCTCGAGCTGCTCGTGCGCTTCCTTGAGCTTGCCCTGCTGCATGTAGCACCGCGCGAGGCCGATGTAGCACGTGTCGGTGTGCGCGCGGATGTCGCTCGCGGCGAGCAGGAGCGACTTCTTGTAGTCCTGGATCGCCTCGCGGTACTCGCCGATGCGGTAGTACACGTTGCCGCGCGCCTCGTAGCTCGCCGCCCACTGCTTGTTGCGGTCGATCTGCTCGTCGTAGTCGGCGAGGAGCTCCTTCCGCGCGTTGCGATCGCCGGAGAGGTACAGCGTCGCGAGCGCGCCCTCGCGGACCTCGCGCGTCGGCGAACCGGCGAGTTGCCGGAGCTCCTTCTTCACGTCGGCGTCGAACTTGCTCGCGAACTTCGGGAGCAGGTCCAGGATCTTCCCGCGTGCGTCGTTCGGGACGCCGATCTCGCCCGCGAGACGCGCGAGCGCCAGGATGTGGGCCTTGTCGACGACTTCCGGGCACGCGCGGTAGTAGCCGAGGATCTCCTCGACGTACGGCGCGGCGTCGCGCGGCGCGGCCGTGAGCTTGAGCACCCTCGGCGCGAACGCTGTCGCGTGCGCGTTCGCGAGAGCGTCGAGCGAGAGCTTGATCGTCTCCGAGTCGCCCGCGGAGAGCGCGGTGGCGATCACCTTGTCGTTCTCCGGCCCGCCGAGGTGCGCGATGCCCGCGAGCGCGGCGCGCTTCAGCGGGCCGGCGGAGGAGCGGAAGACCTCGGCGAGGACGGCGCTCGCGCGCTCCACGTCGGGCGACGCCGCGAGCGCCTTCGTCGCGTTGAGCTTGCCCTCGTTCGAGCCGGTGCGCGCGATCTCGACGAGGCGCGCTGTGATCGCGGGGGAGCGCTGCTCGACGAGCGCCTGCGTGATCGTCAGCGCGCGCAGGCGCGCCGTGTCGTCCGGGTTCTCGCCCGGATCGATCGCGTCGACGAGGAGCGGAGCGCACTCCGAACCGAGCGCGACGAGGCGGTCCTTCTGCTCGGAGAGCCCGGCCTGCCGGTGCGTCTGCGCCTCGGTGTCGAGCGCGCGGAGGATCTGGTCGACGCTGCCCTTGAGCTCCCCGACGCGCTCGTCGCGCATCTTCTTCATCCGCGCGAGGAGGTCCTGGAGGGAGAGACGCCCGCCCTCCTGGTGCGCAGTCGGAGTCCCGTCGCCGGCCGCGGCGAGGAGCGGCGCCAGGGCTAGGACGAGGGCGGAGACCGCGGGGAGGGGATCGAGGCGACGCAGCATGGGTCGAGCCGGGGTCTACAACCCTAGTCGAACCCGGTTGCACGGCCAAGCCGGCGACTACGCGCGCGTGCGCAGGATCGTGTGTCGCCCGTGCCGCTCGAGCACGGCGGGCACCCGCACGGGCTCCGGGCCTTCCCGCGGGGCGCCGGCCGGACGGACGCCGGCCGCCGGCCGCAGCGACGGGCGCGGTCCGTAGATGGCGCGCAGTCGCAGGCGGTTGCGGAAGATCCAGGAGCGCACGCAATGGCTTTCGACCGTCGAGGGCGCCGCGGTTGAGGCGGGCCCCTGGATGACAGGCGAGCCCGCGCCGGATCCAATGGTCGCCCCCGTTCCGCCGCCATGAACCCCGCCGCACATCCCCATCCGCCGCCCGAGCGCGCGGCCCGATCGTTCGACGTCCTCGTCGTCGGCGGCGGCCACGCCGGGATCGAGGCGGCACTCGCCGCCGCGCGCCTCGGCGCGAGGACGGCGCTCGTCACGTTGCGGGCGGATCGCATCGGCGAGATGAGCTGCAATCCCGCGATCGGCGGGCTCGGCAAGGGACAGATCGTCCGCGAGGTCGACGCGCTCGGCGGCGCGATGGGGCGCGTCGCGGACGCGACCGGGATCCAGTTCCGGATGTTGAACACGGGCAAGGGCCACGCGGTCCGCGGGCCGCGCTGCCAGTCGGATCGCCACCTGTACCGCGAAGCCGTGACGCGTCTCGTCCTCGAGTCCGAGAACCTCGAGGTGATCGAAGGGGCGGGCGCCGGATTCCTGGTCGAGCGCGGCGGAGGCGGCCTCCCGCGCGTCGCCGGCGTCCGCCTCGCCGACGGGCGCGAGCTCGCCGCCGCGGCGGTCGTCGTGACCACGGGGACGTTCCTGCGCGCGGTGATGCACACCGGCGAGGCGCAGAAGGCCGGCGGGCGCGCGGGCGAGGGGACCAGTGAAGGCCTTTCGCGCGAGATGGAGGCGCTCGGGATCGTGCTCGGCCGGCTGAAGACGGGCACGCCGCCGCGCCTCGCGCGGGCAAGCATCGACTGGGATCGCCTCGAGGTGCAGCCGGGCGACGCCCGACCGGTGCCGTTCGCCGCCGCGACGGACCGCGCGACGTTCCCGGTGCTCCCGCAGATCGCCTGCCACGTCACGTGGACCACCGAACGGACGCACGACGTCATCCGCGCGAACATCCACCGCGCGCCGATGTACGCGGGGAGGATCCAGGGCGTCGGCCCGCGCTACTGCCCGTCCGTCGAGGACAAGGTCATGCGCTTCGCGGACAAGGACCGCCACCAGGTGTTCCTCGAGCCCGAGAGCCTCTCGACCGACGTCGTCTACGTGAACGGCGTCTCGACGTCGCTGCCCGGCGAGGTGCAGGAAGCCTTCCTGCGCACGATCCCCGGGCTCGAGCGCGCCGAGTTCCTGCGCCACGGGTACGCGGTCGAGTACGACTTCGCGCAGCCGTCGCAGCTCTCCGACACGCTCGCCGTGAAGAGCGTCGCGGGCCTCTTCCTCGCCGGGCAGATCAACGGCACGTCGGGGTACGAGGAAGCCGCGGGACAGGGTCTCGTCGCGGGCGCGAACGCGGCCCTGTGGGTCCAGGGTCGCGGCGCGTTCGTGCTCGGACGCGACGAGGCGTACGTCGGCGTCATGGTCGACGATCTCGTCACGTCGAATCCGACCGAGCCGTACCGCATGTTCACGAGCCGCGCGGAGTACCGCCTGCTCCTGCGCGGCGACACGGCGGAGGAGCGGCTCGTGCCGCGCGCGGCGGAGATCGGACTCGTGGGGGCGGACGCCATCGCGCGCCTCGGCTCCCGCGTCGCCGCGAAGAAGCGCGCGCGCGCGCTGCTCGAATCCGCGCGCAGCCCCGCCGACGGGGGACGGACTCTGATCGAGCTCCTGAAGCGGCCGGAGGTGACCTTCGCGGGGCTCGCGGCGGCGCACCCGGAAGTCGCCGCGCTCGAGCTCGACCCCGAGATCGCGGAATCGTTCGAGATCGACGTGAAGTACTCCGGCTACGTCGAGCGGCAGGGCGAGAACGTCGAGCGGATGCGCCGCCAGGAAGCGGTCGAGATCCCGCTCGACATCGACTTCCGTGCGCTCACGGGGCTCGCGAACGAGGCGAAGGACAAGCTCTCGCGCTTCCGGCCGCGCACCCTCGGCCAGGCGTCGAGGATCGCGGGCGTGCGGCCGCCGGACGTCGCCCTCCTCGCGGTGCACGTCGAGCGGCGCCGGCGCGAGGCCGCAAGGCCCTAGTCCCGGAAACGATTCCTCGGGGAACCGGGGCCTCACGAGCGCGGCTCGACGTGCCGATACGGGGAGACCACCCCATGGAAGTCGACCGACAGCTCAAGCTCATGGCGCTCGACATCGCGTGCCAGCGCCTCGCCAAGCAGGTGAAGTCGCTCGCGCGGGCCGGCGTCACCATCCATCCCGCGCGTCTCGACGGCGTCGATCAGTTCGTGGCGCGCGCTCTCGCATCCCTCGAGAAGGATCCGGCGAACGCCCAGGACGATCTCGACAAGAAACCGCCGAGCCCGAGCCTGCTGAAGAAGATGCTGCGCGGCCGCGACCTCGCTGAAGCGGATCCGCCGACGCTGACGCGGTCGCAGGACACGCCGCCGAGCGCGAAGCACACGCTCACGCTGCGCGGCTACGGCAGCTGCGTCGCGATCCCCGACCTCCTGGGATTCCTCAGCACGCAGAACAAGACGGGCATCGTCGAGGTCGTGACGCCGGCCGAGGTGTACGCGGTCGAGGTGCAGGACGGCTTCATCCTGCACGTCGACGTGAACCGGATGCCCGAAGGGCACCGACTCGGCGACGTCCTCGTCCTGCACGGCGCGATCGACCGCGAGATGCTGGAGATGGTGCGGAAGGTGTTCGCGTCGGAGCGGCTCGGCGAGATGCTGCTGCGCCAGAAGCTCGTGACCGGCGAGCAGCTGTACGGCGCGCTGCGGACGCAGATCCAGCTCCTCTTCAATCGGCTCCTCGTCGCGCCGATGACGCGCTTCTCGTTCTGGGCGGGTCCGCCGATGCACGCAAACCGCGGCATCCGGATGACGGCGATGTCGCTGATCCTCGAAGGCGCGCGCAGCGTCGACGAGCGCAATCGCGTCAGGGCGAGCCGGGCCTAGCCGCGTCTCACGGACAGATCGTCACCGCCAACCCGTCCGTCAGGTTCGTCCGCGCGCCGCCGGCCGCCGGGTCGCGGAACCACATCTGGAACCGCTGGGTCGAGCCGATCGTGATCGCGCCGGCGCCGGCGTCCGCCGGGTGCCTCGCGTAGTCGACGAGGAACGTCGCGTCGCCGAATCCGTTCGTCGTCGTCGTCCCGAGCCGGAACAGCGGGTTCGCGATGCAGCGGAAGCCGTTCCCGAGCGGGATCTGCGCGGCCGTCGTGCCGTAGATGAAGAGGCCGAGCTTCAGCGGCGGGCAACCGTACGCGAACAGCGTCAGGTCGTTCGCTCCGTGGCTCGTGCTCCCGGCCCAGTCCATCGTGGCCCCCGGTCCGGCCGAGTTCGGCGAGGTCACGCAGTAGTTCGCCGGAGGCGTGCACACGAACGGCGCGTCGTAGACGAGCGTCACGGTCGCGACGTTCGACGCTCCCGACGGCGTCGTCACCTGGAAGGTCATCGTGTCGGACCCCGACGCGCCGGCGTTCGGCCGCACGATCCGGTACGGCCCGGTCCCGCCGCCGATCACGGCGGCCTGCGCGGGGCTCGTGAGAAGGGCGTAGCTCGCCGAGGTCAGCGCGTCGTCGAACTCCGCGGGGAGCTCGACGACCGCGGCCTGCGTCGTGAGCACGTGCTTCGTGTACGCGGACGCGACGGGAACGGACCCGCTGGGTGCCCCCGACGTCGTCGCGATCGTCACGTCGACGGGCAGGCTCCGCGCGAGCGCGCCGTCCGTGAACTGCGCTTCGAGCACGAGCGCGAGGTGGCCCGCGCCGAGGCTCCGGCCGCGCACGGACAGCGTCGCCGGCGAGCCCGAGCCCGCGGCGACGACGCGATTGCCCTGCAGGAGGCGCAGCTCCTGCACGGTCCCGCCGGTGCCGGACGCCGTGAAGTCGAATCGCGTCGAGAGATCGCCGGTCGCGCCGCCCGGGGAGATCGTCGCGACGCGCCCGCGGTTCGACACGAGGATCGCTCCGACGCTCCGTCCGACCGATCGCGCGAGCGTGTCGTCGTACGCGAGCGCGCGCCATTCGTGGAATCCGTCCGCGAGCACGGTCGTGTCGAGGACGAAGTGCCCGTTCGGCAGGCACTTCGAGCGCGAGACGCCGTCGATCAGGAGCTCGAAGCTCGCGATGTGGGCCGTCGGGTGGTTCGTCGTCGCGTGCGGGTACAGCGGGATCGTGTTCGCCACCGGTCCCGCGGGCACGCCGTCGAGCGTGACGTGCGGCAGGTACGCGTACGGCCGCGTCAGCGGATCGCCGATGAACAGCGTCTGGAACGGCGCGAACCCGTGGCTGCGGAACCACGATTCGCCGAGCGAGAGACCCTGCCGGTAGAAGACGTGGAGTCGTGCGTGCACGAACTTCCCGGAGTAGTTGCACGGTTCCTCGACCGTTCCCGTCGTGCCGCTCGCGCCCTTCGCGATCCAGCGCGTCATCTTCGTCTGCGACGGACTGTCGAGCGTCGCGGCGTAGCTCGTCAGGTGGTCGCAGAACGCGCCGGGCAGGATCGCGAGGTTCGCGCCGTCGATGTCCGGATCGGCGAGACCGGTCATGATCCCCATGCAGTCGAAGTTCCCGAGGGGCAGATCGGCGAAGAGGAGCTGCGCGGCGCCGCCGAACCCGATGATCGAGCTCACCGCCGCGGGGAACGCCTGGTCGCGCGGGCCCGAGCGCGCGATGTCGTTCGTGTGCATGAAAAAGAAGGTCCCGGCCGGCTGCGCGGCGTCGACCGCGACGCTGCGGTCGATCATCGCGAGGACTTCGGGAAGCGTGTTCCCGAGCGTGCCCGTGTACCCGAGCATCGCGCCGATGAAATAGCGCGAGCCGCCCATCTGCGGCGAGCCGGACGCCCATCCGACCGAGGAGTCGAACGCGCGCGCCTCGTCCGAGACGCGGAAGTAGCCGTTCGGCAGCGTCGAGTCCGTCCCGGCGAGGATCGCGTTGCTCTCGCGCGCGAGCACGTACGGCGCGATCGAGGAGAAGCGCGTGACCGGGAAGCACTGGTCCGCCACGAGCCCGGGCGCGTCGACATAGAACGAGCCGCCCGAAGGCAGGATCACGTAGTCGGCGTGGTCGGCGACGCGCAGGTTCTCGAGCGACCCGAGGAAACCGTCGAGCGTCGAGCCGACGAACTGCGTGTAGTTCGCCGGCGTCGGGTTCATGTAGACGATGTTCGTCGCCGGGAGGTCGCGCGCCGCGCGGTAGTAGTTCGCGACGTACAGCGATTCCGGATTCGACGGATCGACGATCAGGATCGCGTTCTCCGGCGATCCTCCGGCGCGAGCCGTGGCGGAGAGGAGTACCACCGCGAGGAGCGCGGACGCCGTTGTCGGAACTGCTGCGCTGGGGAAGTTCTGCATCCCGCCGAGCCTAAGCGCACGCGCCGATCTCGGCCAGCCGAACGAGCTAGTTGCGGAGAACGGCCTTCCGCCACTGCGCGTCGAGCTCCTCGAAGGTTTTCCCGAACGCCGTGCGGGCCGCCGCGATCTGCTGCGCCTTCCCGATCCGCCCGTGGTCCTCCTCGGCGCGGTCGGCGGGGGGCTTCACCATCCCGATGAGGAAGGTCCGCAGCTCGTCCGGCTTGCGCTTCAGGAGCCACGACACGCGCGACCAGGAGACGAGGTGCCCGGGGGTCTTCATGTCCTCCCATTTCTCCCACGCCAGCGTGTCCGTCCAGGCCGGCGCGACGCCGTTCTGGACGAGGCCGCGGACGCGCGGCTCCCATTTCCACGCGTCCTCGTCGTTCGCGCGCGCGCTCACGATGGCGGACGGCACGAAGCGCTCGTCGACCTTCCGCGCGGCGACGTGGGCGAGACCGTACTCGAGCCAGTACGGGCACGTGAACCAGGAGTTCGCGAAGCCGTCGACGAGGTTGCGCGTCACCTCGGCGGCGACGACGCAGTGGAAGGCGACTTCGAGGTCGAAGCCCTGGGTGCGGAGCCCCTCGGCGCTGACTCCGAGGAACATCGAGCCCCCGGGGAGCGGGCAGCGATCGTACGACCTCGATTCCCGGTCGGTGTACCGCTTCAGGTAGCGGCCGAGGCTCGACGTCTTCTCCGTCAGGAGCACCGTGAACTTCTTCGGAGGGACGATCGTGTCCGGTGCCGCCTCGGCCGACGGCTTCTTCGTCCTCGCCTCGCCGCCGGCGAATCCGAACTCCGCCGTGAACTCGGCGTAGACGTTCTCGAGCCGCTGCGCGAGGAGATGCGTGCGCATCCACGGGTCGAGGCGGTTCCGCGGCGGCTGGTACCACTGCAGGCGCGGCTTCAGGCGCGCGAGCTGGTCGTCGAGGGCCTTCTCCTCGCGGGTGTCGTTGTGGAGCTTGTAGCTCGCGAGCGTCGACCCGATCTTGAAGTGCGCCGTCTCGATCCAGAGCACGGTCCCGGCACCGAGCGTCTCCGCGACCTCGTCCGTGCGGACGCCCTCGGACCATTCGAACGGGCCTTCCGACACGTAGCCCGCCTTGTCGAGCGCCTCGCGCTCGCCGTGCGTGTACGGATCGACCTTCTCGAGGACTTCTTCCTTGCCGTCCTGCCCCTGCGTCTGCGCGTTCGCGCACGGAACGAGGAGGGCCAGCGCGAACGAGACGAGAAACGAACTCCCGCGTCTCGTTCGCGCCCGCATCGCCGTCGAGGGGATCGTCAGGCCGGTTTCACCGGCTTCAGATCGAGCTTCGCCAGGCGATCGATCGACTTCAGGAGTGCGTCGATCTCCTTCTTCGACGCTTCGATTTCCTTCTCGAGCTTCTGGATCTTGTCCTTGTCGAGCCGGCCGGGGTTCTCGAGCGCGTCGTCGCGTGTCTTCACGAGCTCCCCGAGATGCGTGTCGAGCGCGTCGAGCTTGTCGTGCGTCTTCAGGATCTCCTTCGTCGCGGCATTCGCATCCTTCGCGTAGGACGCGGCGAGGACCTTCGTCATCGCCGCCCACAGCTCGGGTCGCGACGTGTCGGACTCGAGCGGGATGCGGCTCGATCCGTCGACGCTGCACACGAAGAGGTGCTCGGCGTCGTTCGTCGGGAAGAGCGCGTTGAAGGGCTGGTCCGGCTCGATCACGTCGACCGGAAGCTTCACGCAGTGGAACCAGCGCGAGAGGACGATCGTCCTCTCGTTGTCGCTGCCCGGGCGCAGGAGCGCGTTGTCGGTCTTGTTGCAGACCGAGCACTCGCGCAGGACGAGGAGCGGCCGCCGATCCGTGCCAGCGATCCTCTGGAACGCCGTCCCGATCGGGAGCGCCTCGCGCTGCGCCTTGACCGCGGTGCCGTCCGAGCGCGAGACGTCCGGCGTGTAGACGACGTAGTCCCAGTCGAGCTTCAGGAGCTCGCGCGTCGTCGGTCCGCGCGACGCCGGACCCATCGTGGCGGGGCCGATGCCGGGGACTTTCGCGACCGAGGGGGGTGCCGGGGTGGAGGGTAAACTTACCGCTCCAGGGCCTTTCGGGTGTCAACAGCCGGGGAGCGCGTGCGCGGGCATCACGCTCGAAAGTGCGAACGCGGCGAGCAGGCCCGCAGCGTACAGGCTCGTGTGCTTCATGGGGATGTCCTCTCTATCAGGCCGGTTTCGCCGGCTTGAGATCGAGCTTCGCTAGGCGGTCGATCGACTTCCGTAACGCGTCGATCTCCTTTTTCGCCGCGTCGATCTCCTTCTCGAGCTTCTGGACCTTGTCCTTGTCGAGGCGGCCGCGGGTCTCGAGCGCGTCGTCGCGACTCTTCACGAGCTCGCTGAGCTGGCTGTCGAGCGTGTCGAGCTTGTCGTGCGTCTTCAGGATCTCCTTCGTCGCGGCGTTCGGATCCTTGGCGTAGGAGACTCCGAGCACTTTCGCCATCGCGGCCCACAGCTCCGGTCGCGAGGTGTCGGACTCGAGCGGGATGCGGTTCGACCCGTCGACGCTGCACACGAAGAGGTGCTCCGCGTCGTTCGTCGGGAAGAGCGAGTTGAAGGGCTGGTCCGGCTCGATCACGTCGACCGGGAGCTTCACGCAGTGGAACCAGCGCGAGAGCACCATCGTCTTCTCGTTGTCGACGCCGGGACGCAGGAGCGCGCTGTCCGTCTTGTTGCAGACCGAGCACTCGCGCAGGACGAGGAGCGGGCGCCGATCCGTGCCGGCGATCCGCTTGAACGCTTCGTCGATCGGCAGCGCGCGCCGCTGCTCCTTGACGTGGGTCCCGTCGTCGCGCGTGGACTCCGGCGTGTAGATCACGAAGTCCCACTGCATCTTCAGGAGCTCGCGCGCGGTGGGTCCGCGGGTCGCGGGTCCGACGAGGCCGCCGGCGGCGCTCGGACCGGAGGTCGGGGATGAACTCACCCCCGTGTTGCCCGCCGGGTGTCAGCAGCCGGGGAGCGCGTGCGCGGGCATCACGCTCGAGATCGCGAACGCGGCGAGCAGACTCGCGGCGTACAGGCTCGTGTGCTTCATGGGACAGCCTCGAGGACGGATGGGTAGGGAAGGAACCGCATCCATGGAACCACCGGAAGGCCCCCCTGTCGAGCCCTTTCGCCGCCGGGCTAGGTGCCCTTCCGGAGGATGACGATCTTCACCGTATTGAAGAGGATCGAGAGGTCGAACAGCAGGGACTGGTTCTTGATGTAGAAGAGGTCGTATTGGAGCTTCTGGACCGCGTCCTCGAAGCTCGCCCCGTAGCGGTAGTTGATCTGCGCCCAGCCCGTCAGACCGGGCTTCACGATGTGGCGCTGCCGGAAGTAGGGAATCCGCTTCGCGAGCTCCTCGACGAACACGGGCCGTTCGGGCCGCGGACCGACCAGGGACATCTGGCCGGCGAGCACGTTGAAGAGCTGGGGCAGCTCGTCGAGGCGGCTGCGGCGGATGAACCGCCCGGCGCGCGTGATCCGCGGATCGTCCTCGACCGCCCACACGGGGCCCGTCACGGCTTCGGCGTCCGCGCGCATGCTGCGGAACTTGAGCAGCGTGAACGGGAGACCGTCCCGGCCCACGCGCTCCTGGCGGAAGAGGATCGGTCCCTGGCTGTCGACGCGGACCGCGATCGCCGTCGCGAGCATCAGCGGCCACGACAACGTGATCATCACGCTCGACAAGACGACGTCGACCGCGCGCTTCAGGAGATCCGTCCAGGGATGCGCCGCGAACCCTTCGTTGAAGATGAGGTACGAAGGCCGCAGCGCGCCGAGCGCGATCTTGCCCGTGATCTGCTCGTACAGCGCTTCCTGCTCGCGCACCGAGACGCCGGCGAGCCGGCACTGGAGCAGATCCTCGACCGGCAGGCGCGCGCGGCGGTCCTCGAGCGCGACCGCGAGGACGTCGACGTGCATCGACTGCGCGAGCCCGAGCAGCGTCGCGGGCCGGCCGCGCTGCGACGAACCGTTCTTCGCGGCGCCGGCGGACCGGCCGCGCGGCGCTTCGGTGCGCGCCGGGCTCGTCTCGCGCGCGTGGCTCGGGAGCGGCTCGAGCACGAGCGCCGCCGTCGCGGCTTCGAGCGCTTTCCGCGCCGCGTGCGCGGCCGCGGCCTCCGCGGGATTCGGCGCGAGCGCGCGGAGCTCGGTCGACGCCAGGGCGGCGATCGAAGCCGGCTCCCCTTGTGCGACGCTCTCGGTTTCCCACGCAGGATTCCTTCCGCGGTCGGCGGGCGCGGATTCCTCCGGGAGCATCCCGACGACCTGGTACCCGGTCTCCGGACGCTCGAGGATCACCTGCGCGAGCTCGCACGCCGACCTCCCCGCGCCGAGGATCAACACGCGTTCGGCGAAGTTCGCGCGGCGGAGCATCGCGTGGAAGAAGCTCCGCCACGCGTAGAGGACCGCGAACCCGGTCAACATGCCGAAGACGAGCGTCTGCACGCGCTGCGAGGTCGACAACGGCGGCGTGTCGAGCACGTGACGCAGGTCCCAGCGGTCGACCAGCACGACCGCGGCGAGCGTCAGCGCGATGCCCGATCCGGCCGACTCGACGAAGCGCGACGCGCGGTCGAAGCGCGAGCTCGAGACGCGGACGTCGTACAGCTCGTTGAACGCGATCGCGAGCTGCGCGATCAGGGAGAGCAGGAAGGACGTCGTGAGGCAGCGCAGGATCGCGTCGTGCGTCCAGAGCGGCGGGATCGCGCGCAGCAGGGCCTTTTGCACCGCCGGGTTCGGATTCCAGAGGTGCGCGGAGAGCCAGGCCCACAACACGAGCGTCAGAAGGACCGTCTCGCTCAGGATGAGGAGAGCCTTCCGGAGGGGCAGGTAATGGCGCAGGACGCTCAGCATGCGGGGGAGATCGCGCGGCTCGGCAGGGGGGCGCGGGGAGGAGCGGCGTCCAGTCGTTCCGGGCCAGGGGTTGTAACATGATCGGAGGGACGCCGTTCCGGCCTCAAGTCGAGCCCGGATCGAGAGGTGCGCGCAGGTCTTCGTGGTGCAGGATCCGGAAGCTCCGGCCGGACGCGGAGAGCCAGACCTCGACGAGATCCACGCGGGCGGGACGCCTCCCGGCTAGCTCCCTCCCGACCGCGCGCAGGCGCGCGATGCGCGCGGCGTCGCAGCGGAATCCCGGGCGCCAGCGGAAGAGCGCTCCCTCGGGGAGCTCCGCCCCGCGGGGACGCGGGAGGGCCGTCCACCGCCCGGTCTTCACCTCCACGACCGCGAGCGCGTCGCCGCGGCGCGCGACGAGGTCCGCTTCGCCTCTCCGCGTACGCCACCGGCGCGCCAGGATCCGCCAGCCGCGCCGCGCGAGGTGGCTCGCGGCGACTTCCTCGCCCAGCTCGCCGAGCTCCTGGTCGTCCGGGGAATAGAGGAGGACGAAGAGGCGCGGGGCGCGCCGGAGGAGCCGGCGCAGCAACTTCACGCCCGACCTCCTGTCGGCGCTACGCGATTCAGCGCTTCGCGATGGCGCGCTCGGCGTCCTTGTCGGTCGCCTTGGCGCCTTCGGGCTCGTCGACGAGCACGGTCTGGATCGCGCTCCGCGAGAAACGCGCGCGCACGCCGTCGGCGATCGCGAGCGTGATCACGTCGTCCTGCACGGAGACGACGCTGGCGTAGAGGCCGCCGGTCGTCATCACCTTGTCGCCCTTCGCGACGTTCTTCAGCATCTCGTCGCGCTTCTTCCTCTGCTTGCGCTCGGGCCCGAGGACGAGGAAGTAGAAGACGACGGCGCACAGGACGAGCGGCATCGCCATGCTGACGAGCGGATTGCCCGGCGCCGGGGCCTGGCCGGGGGCGGCGGGGGGTCCGGCAGGGGCGGCGGTCTGGCCGGCGGCGTCCTGGAAGCGGAGTGCGTCGAGCAGGAAGAGCGGGGAAACAGGTTGGATCATGGCGCGACTCTGGGTCCGGAACGGATCGGAACTCAACCGGGGGCGAAGAAGCTACTAGAATCCCGGGCCCCGAGGAAGCTCCGAGCGTCCCGGGCGATCGATGCCGAACACCGAAAAGCGCTTCGTCGTCGCCATGAGCGGCGGTGTCGACAGCTCCGTCGCCGCGTGGATGCTCGCGCGCGAGGGGCTGTCGGTCGTCGGTCTGTTCATGCGCAACGGCGTCCATGTCGAAGCGGAGGAGTCCTCGAAGAAGTCCTGCTGCTCCGCGAGCGACGCGCGCGACGCGCGGATGGTTGCAGCTCACCTCGGAATTCCTTTTCAGGCCGTCGACCTGAAGGACGAGTTCGGGGAGATCATCAAGTACTTCCTGCGCGAGTACGGGCGCGGGCGGACGCCGAATCCCTGCGCGGTTTGCAACCGCGATCTCAAGTTCAACCGCCTCTTGCGCTTCGCGCGCGAGCTCGGCGCGGAAGGCGTCGCGACCGGCCACTACGCGCGGCTCGCGATCGAATGCGGACGCGTGAAGGTGCGGCGCGGCGCGGATCTGGCGAAGGACCAGTCGTACCAGCTCTTCGGGGTCGCGGAGGAGAACCTGGCGCGGACCCGCCTGCCGATCGGCGACCTGAAGAAGGCCCGCGTGCGGGAGCTCGCGCACGACGCGGGGCTGAAGACGGCGGCGAAGAAGGACAGCCAGGAGATCTGCTTCGTGCCGGGGAACGACTACCGGAAGCTGCTCGACGAGCACGGCGTCGAGCGGCACGCCGGGGAGCTCGTCGACACGGGCGGGAGGAAGCTCGGCGAGCACGACGGGACGGAGAACTTCACGATCGGGCAGCGGCGCGGGCACGGGATCGGCGGGGGAGACCCGCTGTTCGTCGTGGCGCTCGAGCCCGCGTCCGGGCGCGTCGTCCTCGGCGCGCGCGAGGAGTGCACCGTGCGGTCGATGCGCGTGGCGGACCTGAACTGGATCGGGTTCGACGTGCCGGCGGCGGGGGAGTTCCGCTGCGAGGTGCAGCACCGGTACCACTGTGATCCGGCGGGCGCGACCGTGTTCGTCGAATCGGGATCGGGGGGGGCGCGCGGCGAGGCGGAGGTCGTGTTCGACGAGCCGCAGATGGCCGTGACGCCGGGGCAGGGAGCGGCGTTCTACCGCGGCGAGCTGTTGCTCGGCGGCGGATGGATCGAGTCGACGCCGAGGTCGAGGGCCGCGAACGAAGCGGCTCCGCAGGTCGCCGTTGGACATCGCGCTCCCTGAGGTCGCTCGCGCGCCGATCGCGCGCCTGGCCGCCGCGGCGGCCGTGCTCGGAACGATCCTCCTCGCGCTCGGCGCGTGGCTCTTCGTGCCGCGCGAGCGCGCCGGCGGAAGTCCGACGCTCCCGCCGCTGCGGATCTGCCTCGTCGACGTGTCCGACAGCGTGACCCTGGGCCGACTCGGCTCCGGCCCCGAGCTCGAGCGACTCGTCGTCGCGGAAGCCCGCCGCGCCGAAAGCGCCGGAGAGGACTTTTGCGCGATCGTCTACGGCACGGAGGTCCGGCGTGTCTTCGGGCCGGCGCCCGCGGGGACGTTTCCGAGGGAGCCGCGCCTCACGGAACGCGATCCTCGGTCCTACGCCGACGGCGTTTCGCGAACGAAGCTGGCGGCAGCCCTCGAGACAGCGGGCAGTCTCGCAGCCGAGCCCGGCCGCGCAGCGAGCACCCTCGTTCTCGTCGGCGACGACACGTACACGGGAGCGGATCCCGTGCCGCTCCTCCGCGCGTTGCGCGAGCGCGGCGTCGCGCTCGAGCGCGTGGACCTCGCGCTTCCGCGCCGTGCCGACGTCACGATCGGCGCGCTCGTCCTCCCGCGGTCCGTGGAAGTCGGGAGTCCGCTCGCCGTCGAGGGCGAGCTCTTCTACACGCCCGAAGGCGGGAGTCGGCCGGCGTCGAGCTTGACGCTCTTCGTCGGCCACCAGTCCGCGTCGGGCAGCACGCCGCAACGGATCGAGATCCCGGTGCCACCCGGCCTCGACCGCGACGAGGACGGTTGTCTGCGCTGGCGGTTCCGCGTCGACGTCGGACCCGCGGGCCTCGGCTTGAACCGCGTCTCGTGCAGCGCGGCGAGCCCGGTTCCCTCGCGCGTCAGCGCGGGCATCGTGCGGGGCGGCGGAAACCTGGTCGTCGGCGTCGTGCGGAGCCTTCCGCTGTTCAGCGGCCCTGCGGTCGACGGCGTCGAGTTCGAGCTCGTCGATCTCCAGCACCTCGCCGCGAGTCTCGATCATCTCGACGCGATCGTGACGTGTCGCCTCTCGCCGGACGAGCTGCCGCGGGAACTCCTCGCTTCCTTCGTCGCGAGGGGTGGAGGCTGGCTCTCGTTCTCGGACGACGCGTTCCTGCGCGGCTTCGTCGCCGGCGCTTCGGGACTCCTTCCTCTCCGTCCCACAGACGATCCGAAGCCGCGCGACGTCGTCGTCCTCGCGGATCGTTCGGGGAGCATGGTGGGCGAGCCTCTCGCGCACGTCCGCCGCGCGGCGCTCGCGCTCGTCGACGCGGCTCCCGCGGCGGATTCGGTCGCGCTGCGCTGGTTCGGCGACCGTCTCGGCGAGGCGATCCCGCTCAAGGCCGCGGACGATCCGCGGCCGACCGAGACGATCCAGCGGGAAGCAGTCCGGCGCCTCGAAGCAGGGATCGGTGCCGGCGGGAGCACCGCGATCGCGCGATCTCTCGAGTCATTCGCGGCGGAGCGGGAGCGCAGCGCGCGCGACGCACTCGTCTTCCTCCTCTCCGATGGAAGGGACACCGTCGATGCGGACGCGAGCGAGCGCTGCGCGCGCGTGCTCGCTCGACTGGTCGCCTCCAGGACGCGACTCGTCGTCCTCGCCGCCGGCGAGGAGCCGGACCGCGAGCTGCTGTCGAAGCTCGTCGTGGCCGGCGAGGAGCTCCGCGCGGTCGGGGCGCTCGACGCTCCCGGCGCCGCGAATCTCCTCACCGCGATCTTTCGCCGCGAGCTGACGGCGAACCGCGTCCGCGAAGGCCCGCGTCTGCGCGTGCTCCCGTCCGGCGCGCTCCTCGATCCCGCCGCGCCCTCGACGCTCGGCGCGGACATCCTCCGCGCGCAGAAGCCCGAGCTCGCCGCGGGCTGGCCACCGATCCAGCGCTACGTGCGGACCCAGGTCGCGCCGGGCGCGGAGCTCGTGTGGAGCTCCGAGAAGGGCGAGCCTCTTCTCGCGATCCATCGGGTCGGGCTCGGAGCGGTCGCAGCGTGCGCGTTCGCCCCGGTCGACGGCTGGGGCGCCGACTGGGCGAGTCGCGCGGACCTGTGGGCTCCGCTGCTCCGCGCCCTCGCGCGCGGAAAGCGCGACGCCTCTCCGATCGTCCGCATCGCGGGCGACGAGGTCACCGTGGAGGATCTCGGCCCGGACACTCCGGCGGAGCTCGAGGCGCGCGTCTTCCCTGCCGGCTCGAGGGTCGGCGATCCGCCCGCGGCCGTCGTTCCGCTCTCGCCGCCGACGCAAGGAGCCGATCCGCGTCGCGTGCGAGCCGGTCGATGGCCGTCGAGCGCGGCCGCTGCACTCGAGGACCCGGTCGAAGGAGAGTTCCCGCGCGTCGAGCTCCATGCGCGCGCGGCCGCCGCCGCGTGGCCGCCGATCGCGCTGCCTCTCCCGACTCCTCGAGCGCCCGAATTCGTCCTCCCGCGAGCGCATCTCCACGCCGATGCACTCTTCGCGCGCCCGTCCGGAGCCGGGCACCGGCCCCGCGTCGCGGCGTCGATGCGGGCCCACCCCGCGGCTCCGAAGGTCCTTTTTTCGGGACTGTTTCTGCTGACCTGCGCGGGTCTGGCGGGCTTCTTCGCGCGCCGCGCACGCTGACCCGCCGCCCGGCGAGACGGTCGTCAAGCGATCGCGCTGCCGCGCCGAAAGACCTGCCATGATCCACTCGATTCGATCCTCGCGGATTCTCGCGGCGAGCGTCGCCCTCGTCCTCGCCACCGCCTGCGTCACGACCACCACGGGCTCCACGCGCGCCGTCCCGACCGGCCCGTGGCTCGAGCCGTCGCCCGCGCTGCGCGCGCAGATCGAGGACCGCGCGATGCGCCTGCCGTGGAGCCACGGCACCGAGCGCGTCGAGATGATCCAGTGGTTCGCGAGCGTCGGCGAGCCCGGCTACACGACGCTTCTCTCCCTCGCGCGCGATCCCCGACCCGACGTCGCCGGCGCCGCCTTCGCCGCCCTCGGCGCGACGCGCGATTCGCGCCTCGTCGAGTCCCTCCGCGCCGTCCCCGATCTCACCGGCCCCGACAACGTCGACCTCCGCCTCGAGCGCGCGCGCACGCTCCTGCGCCTCGGCGACTGGCAAGCGGTCCCCGTGCTCATCTCCGGCCTCCGCGACGAGCGCGCGATCACGCGCGCGCTCTGCGCCCAGGCGCTCTTCGAGGCGACGCACGAGAAGTTCGACTTCGATCCGAAGGGCGATCCGCAGGCCCGCGAGCAGGCGATCCAGCGCTGGAACGCCTGGTGGGACACGCGCCGCAAGGACCCGCTGCTCACGCCGCCGAAGGTGGCGCCGCAGAGCTCGATCGACGACTAGGGGCGACGATTCGGGGCGTTTCGCCTCAGCTCGTCTCCTTCGGAGGCGGCTTCTCGAGCGGCTCGAGCGCGCGCACGCAGGCCTGGAAGCGCGCTTCTCCGCGGATCGACGCGAGGTCCTCGTCCCCGAGGAGATGCTCCGCGTCGTCGTAACCGAGCGCGATCGCCCGCTCGATCGCCATCAACGCGTCCTCGGTCTCGCCCGTCAGCGCGAGCGAGCACGCGAGGTTGTAGTGCACCGTCGGATCCCCCGGACAGCGCCGGACGAGCTCCCGGTCGACCGCGAGACCCTTCTCGAAGAGGCGCGCGCGCGTGTAGACGTGCCCCAGCTCGACGAGTGCGCCGAGGTTCTCGGGGTGCCGGACGAGCTCGACCTCCAGGAACCCGGCCAGGAACTCGAGGCCGAGGGCGTCGAGGATCGGGGCCAATTCCGGCGCGGGAAGCGGGTGTCCTTGTTCCATGGTTCGGTCGGGCTACAGAATAGGCTCGCTGGAGCCCGACAGGCAGGTGAACCTGCCCGCGTCCCCGCCCCCGACGGACGGTGACGACGGTCCGCGCCTTGCCTAGCCCGACTCCGCGAAGAACCCCGACGCTCCCGGCGCGAATCGAACCCACGCAGGCAAACGAGAAGAAGGCACGCCATGGACATCCACTTCTGCGACCTGTGCAACGAATCCGTGCCTCAATCCGATCTCGACGCGGGGCGCGCCTACCTCCGGCGCGGGCGCGTCGTGTGCGCCGCCTGCGAACGCGCGATGACGCACGCCGAGGGTTCGGCTCCGCACGCGGAGGAGAGCACGACCGGCGGCGTCGCCCTGCAGGCCGAGATCGCTTCGGCGATCGGCTCGCTCACCGAGGAGCCTGACGTCCAGCACCGCATGGGAGCGATCCTCGACGCCCCGACTGCCGCTCCCGCGCGCAGCCCGTCGCTCCCGGTCGCCGAGACGCCTCCGCCGTTCGCGTCGCCCGTCGTCGTCGTTCCGCCCCCTCCGCCGCCGCGCCGGTCGGCTGCGATCATCGTGGCCGTCGTCGCGCTCGTCTTCGCCGCCGGCGCGGTCGCAGTCCTCGACGAGGAGATCGGCGGGCTCGCCAAGCACGAGAACGAGCTCTCCGCGCAATTGCGCGCGCAGGACGGCGCGCTCCGCGATCTCCAGAAGACGGGTGGCGACCTCCGCGAAGCGATCGCCGCGCTCGACGCGCGGATGACGCAGGGGATCGGCGGGCAGCGCGAGGCCTTCGAGAAGTCGCTCAACGATCTGCGCTCGGAGAACGAGCTCCTCCGCAAGGCCGGGATCCAGCTCGGGACGAAGGTCGACGAGCTCCGCGACGCGAACGCCGCGAAGAGCCAGGAGATCGACAAGCACACCGACGAGATCTCGCACCGGATCGCGAAGAGCGAGGACGACGCGCGCGCGCTCGCCGACCGGCTCGCGCAGATGGAAGAGCAGGCGACGCGCGCACCGGTGCCTCCGGCCTCCGCCGCGACCGCGCCGACCGCCTCGCGCTGGGCCTCTCTCGTGTCCGACCTGCAGAGCCCGAAGGCCGCGACGCGCTGGGAAGCCGTCGATCAGATGGGCCAGGCCGGCGACCCCGAAGCGCTCCCGTACCTCCTGCCGATGCTCAAGGACACCGACGTCTTCGTCCGCATGGCGACCGCGCGCGTGATCGGCGACCTGAAAGCCCCGACCGCCGTGCCGGCACTCATCGACGCCCTCGAGGACGTCGAGCCCGCCGTGCGCGAAGCCGCCCTCGGCTCCCTCCGCACGCTGACCGGGAAAGACAAGGAGCTCCGCTTCGACCCGATGGGCAGCGAAACCGACCGCGCGAAAAAGGTCAAAGCCCTGCGCGACTGGTGGAAGAAGATCGAGGAAGAAGGCGGCCTGACGAAAACCCCCGGCCAGGGCTGAGTCTTCCCAAGACCGCCGGATGCGCAGCTGCGGCGTACCCGCCGCAGCTCCGCAGCCGGCGGAATCGTCTGCGAGTTGCGTCGCGCCTGCCTGCGCGTTTCGTGCCCCGCGACGCAACAGCCGCCGCCGCGCAACGCGCAACCGATTCCGCCGGCGGATACCCGCCGGCGGCTCCTCGGCGTTCGCACCTGCGGCGAGTACGCCGCAGGTGCGAACTCCGAGGCCTGGTCGGAGTGGATCCCTGACTGCGAGTTGCGAGGTAGCTGCTGGTGCGTAGACTCGTGGGCTCCAAGAAGCCCCGCTACGCGCAGAAAGCCCCCGACCTTGACACACGAAGTCACCCTCATCCGCGGCGACGGCACCGGCCCCGAGCTCGCCGCCGTCACCAAGGACGTCCTCGACGCCACCGGAGTCGATTTCTCCTGGCACGAAGTCGACGCCGGCGTCGACGTCATGGAATCGCGCGGGACCCCGCTCCCGGACGACGTCCTCGCGTCGATCCGCGCGACGAAGACCTGCATCAAGGCGCCGATCACCACGCCCGTCAACCCGCCCGCGGGCGTCAAGAACTTCCGCTCGGTGAACGTCGCGCTGCGGAAGGAGTTCGATCTCTACGCCTGCGTGCGTCCGTGCAAGAGCTACCCCGGCGTCCGCTCGCGCTACACCGGCATCGACCTCGTGATCTTCCGCGAGAACACGGAAGACCTGTACGCGGGGATCGAGTTCGAGATCGGGCAGCCGAAGACGAAGGACCTGATCGCGAAGATCCAGGAGCTCTCCGGCGCGAAGATCCGTCCTGATTCGGGCATCTCGATCAAGCCGATCAGCGTCAGCGGAACGGAGCGGATCGTGAAGGCGGCCTTCGAGTACGCGGTGCGCAAGAAGCGCAAGAAGGTCACCGCGGTCCACAAGTCGAACATCATGAAGTACAGCGACGGCCTCTTCCTCGCGACCGCACGCAAGGTGGCCGAGCGCTACCCGAAGATCGCCTTCGACGACCGCATCGTCGACAACATGTGCATGCAGCTCGTGCAGAAGCCGGAGGAGTACGACGTGCTCGTCCTGCCGAACCTGTACGGCGACGTGCTCTCCGACCTGTGCGCCGGCCTGATCGGCGGTCTCGGCATCGCGCCGGGGATGAACCTCGGCGACGGCGGCATCTCGATCTTCGAGGCGACGCACGGCTCGGCTCCGAAATACAAAGGCCAGAACAAGGTCAACCCGACCGCGATGCTGCTCTCGGGCGTGCTCATGCTCGAGCACCTCGGCGAGATCGAGTCGGCGAATCGCCTCGAGGCCGCGATCGCGAAGGTCATCCGCGAAGGCAAGCACGTCACGTACGACATGAAGGCCGACCGGAACGATCCGACGGCGGTCGGCACGCGCGAGATGGGGCAAGCCGTCGTCCGCGCGATGGAGACGGTCGCAGTCTGATCCGCGCCGTCGTACGCTGGCGCGCATGACTGCCATCGCACAGCGGAAGATCACCGTCGTCGGCGCCGGCTACGTCGGCTCGACGTGCGCGCACCTTTGCGCGCTCAAGGAGCTCGCGAGCGAAATCGTGCTCATCGACGTGCTCGAAGGGCGCCCGCAGGGGATCGCGCTCGACATGAACCAGTCGGCCGCCGTCGAGGGATTGGGGTCCCGCATCGTCGGCACGAACGACGCGAAGGCGACCTGGGGCTCCGACGTCGTGATCATGACCGCCGGCCTCCCGCGCAAGCCCGGCATGAGCCGGTCGGACCTCCTCGCGACGAACGCGAAGATCATCATCTCGGTCGCCGAGTACGTCCGGAACGGCTCGCCCGACGCGATCGTGATCGTCGTCACGAACCCGCTCGACTCGATGGTGCACTTGTTCCGCGCGAAGTCGGGCTTCCCCGGCAAACGCGTCGTCGGGATGGCGGGCGTGCTCGATTCGGCGCGGTTCTCGTGGTTCATCGCGGAAGCCACGAAGGCGTCGGTGAAGGACGTCGACGCGATGGTCCTCGGCGCGCACGGCGATTCGATGGTGCCGATGCCGGCGTACTGCACGGTGAACGGCGTGAAGCTCGGCGATCTCGTGAAGAAGGACGAGATCGACGCGATGGCGACGCGGACGAAGAACGGCGGCGCGGAGATCGTGAACCTCCTGAAGACCGGCAGCGCCTGGTACGCGCCGGCGAGCGCGTCCGTCGCGATGGCGGCGTCGATTCTGCGCGACGAGAAACGGATGCTGCCGAGCGCGTGCTTCCTGAACGGGCAGTACGGGTTCGAAGGCATCTACATGGGCGTGCCCGCGATCCTCGGCCGGGAAGGCGTGGAGCGCATCGTCGAAGTGCCGCTCGACAACGAGTCGCGCATCCAGATGCAGAAAACCGCGGGAGCGATCCAGGCGGACGTGCAGATCCTGAGGGACCTGAAGCTCTTGTGAGGAACGCGCGCCGCGCCGGCGGTTGCAGGCGACTCTGCTGTTTCCCATCCTTCACTCCATGAAGACCCGCACGGAGACCGACTCCTTCGGCCCCATCGAAGTGCCCGACGATCGACTCTGGGGCGCGCAGACGCAGCGTTCGCTCCAGAACTTCAAGATCGGCGGGCAGACGTTCACGCGGCCGATGATCCGGGCGCTCGGGATCGTCAAGAAGTGCTCCGCGCTCGCGAACGCCGACCTCGACGAGCTCTCGATGCTCGACAAGAAGCAGCAGAAGGCGCTGTTGCAGGCATGCGACGAGGTGATCGCGGGAAAGCACGACGACCACTTCCCGCTCGTCGTGTGGCAGACCGGTTCGGGCACGCAGACGAACATGAACGCGAACGAGGTCGTCGCGAACCGCGCGATCCAGCTGCTCGGCGGCGCGCTCGGCTCGAAGAAGCCGATCCATCCCAACGACCACGTGAACCGCTCGCAGTCGTCGAACGACGCCTTTCCGACCGCGATGCACGTCGCGGCGGCGGACGAGGTGCTGCACCGTCTCCTGCCGGCGCTCGAGAGCCTCGAGCTCGCGCTCGACAAGAAGGCGAAGGCCTGGAAGAAGGTCGTCAAGATCGGCCGTACGCACCTGATGGACGCGACGCCGCTGACGGTCGGTCAGGAGGTCTCGGGCTGGGTGCAGCAGGTGAAGGACGCGCGGCGCGCCGTCCGCGCGACGCTTCCGGGCGTCTTCGAGCTCGCTCTCGGCGGGACCGCCGTCGGAACGGGTCTCAACTCGCACCCGCGGTTCGCCGAAGTCGTGGCGCAGAAGATCGCCGACGAGACGAACCTCGCGTTCGTCAGCGCGCCGAACAAGTTCTCCGCGCTCGCGGCGCACGACGCGCTCGTGTTCCTCTCGGGCGCGCTGAAGGCAACCGCCGTCGCGCTCCTGAAGATCGCGAACGACGTCCGCTGGCTCGGATCGGGGCCGCGCTGCGGGCTCGGCGAGATGAGGCTGCCCGAGAACGAGCCCGGGAGCTCGATCATGCCGGGCAAGGTGAACCCGACGCAGTGCGAGGCGATGACGATGGTGTGCGCGCAGGTGTTCGGCAACGACGCGGCGGTGTCGTTCGCCGGGAGCCAGGGCAACTTCGAGCTGAACGTGTACAAGCCCGTGATCGTGCACAACGTGCTCGGTTCGATCCGACTGCTCGCCGACGCGTGCGACAGCTTCCGCGAGAACTGCGTCGCCGGGCTGGAGATCGACAAGGCCCGGATCGACGTGCTCATGCGGCAGTCGCTGATGCTCGTGACGGCGCTGAACCGCCACATCGGCTACGACAACGCGGCGAAGGTCGCGAAGAAGGCGCACAAGGAAGGGACGACGCTGCGCGAAGCGGTCGTCGCGCTCGGACTGCTGACGGCGGACAAGTTCGACGCGGTCGTGCGGCCCGAGGACATGATCGGGCCGAGCGCGGACGGGTCGTAGGCGCGCGATGCGTCGCGCAGCGCTCGCCTTCGCGTGGATCGCAGCGGCGAGCTGCGGCGGCGAGAAGCTCACGCCCCCGCGGCACGTCCTGCTCGTCGTGATCGACACGCAGCGCGCGGACCACCTCGGTTGCTACGGCTATCCGCGGCCGACGTCGCCGGTGATCGACGCGCTCGCGAAGGAAGGCGTCCTGTTCGAGCACGCGGCCTCGCAGGCGACGTGGACGCTCCCGAGCATGGTCTCGATGATGACGAGCTCGTACGTGGCCGAGGAAGTCCTGCGGATCCCCGACGGCAAGGCGACGATCGCCGAAGTCTTCAAGAAGAACGGCTTCGCGACCGGCGCGTTCATCTGCAACAACCTGCTCTCGCCGGATAGCAGGTTCGACCGCGGCTTCGACGAGTTCCAATGGGAGCTCGTGCCCTACGGATCCAACGCGCCGATCCTCGACTGGGTGCGCGCGCACAAGGACGGACGGACGTTCACGTTCGTGCACCTGAACGAGGTGCACGACGACGTGAAGCGCGAGGACGGATCGAACTACGGGCCCGAGCCGATCGCGCAGGGGCGGTTCCGGAAGGAGAAGGGTGCGATCTCGGCCGAGCGCCGCGCGTACTACGACGGCGTCTCCGAGAAGCTCCACCTCGTCGGGAAGGACGCGAGCCTCGCGAAGATCGAGGCGGAGATCGGCGGGTACGACGACGACGTCGCGTACTCGGACCACCGCATCGGGGAGATCCTGGAGGAATACAGGAAGCTCGGCCTCTGGGATGCGACCGCGGTCGTGATCGCCGCGGACCACGGCGAGGGCCTCTGGACGCGCGAGCAGTTCCCTGAGGGCACGCGCAGGACCGCGATGGAGAGAGGCGAGCCGCCGACGCTCGTCAACATGCTGCAGATGACGCACGGGAGCCAGGCGGCGATCGAGCTGCTCCACGTGCCCTTGATCGTGAAGTCGCCGGGGCTCGAGCCTCGACGCGTCGGCGCGTGGGTCGAGAACGTCGACATCGGGCCGACGCTGTTTGACCTGTGCCGCTTCCCGCCGCAGAACAGTGGCGCGGGACGGAGCCTCCTCACGACTGCGAAGGACGCGCCCGCCGCCTTCACGTACACGCGCTTCCAATGGTCGCTGATCACGCAGGAGGGGATGCAGTACGTCCATCCGACGTCGCGCGGCGAGTGCGACTTCGCGCTCGTCGAGGAGGTCTACGATCTGCCGCACGACCCGGAAGCGCGCCGGAACCTGCTCGCGAGCCGGCGCGACGTCAAGAAGGAGCTCGAGCCGGTCGGCGAGGAGCACGTGAAGCACGGGATCCACGGCGGCCCGACGAAGATCAGCGCCCAGCTCCAGAAGTCGCTCGCCGGACTCGGCTACATCGAGAGCGACATGGTCGACATCGTCGACGCGCAGCTCGCGGCGAAGTCGACGGACGAGCTCATCCAGGGCATCCAGGAGTCCCACGACTGCCTCGTGCGCCTCCGGATGGTCCGCGCGCTCAAGGAGAGCGACCTCACCGATGCGCAGAAGGCCGCCCTGCGCGCGATCGCGGAGCACGAAGTCTCGCTCGCGATCAAGGCGGGCATCGAGAGCCTGCTTTCGCGCTAGGTCCGCGGCCGGTACACTCTTCCGCCCGAAACTCGCGACTCGCGCCGTTCCACTTCTCGAGGAGCCGACATGCACGTCAAGATCCGGATGAGCACGAAGAAGCACAAGAAGAAGACCGGCTACCTCACCCGCCAGCGCACGAAGGGCGGTCGCAAGACGAACGCCCGGCAGCGGAAGCGGCACGGGAGCTTCTGACGCCTCGTTCGGGGCGCTACGAGCTCGCAGGTCCTCCCCGGTCCGGACCGCCATGAACCTCGAAGCACCCGCATCCTCGCCTTTCCTTCCCCGCACCCGCGCGCAGATGCGCGAGCGCGGCTGGGACGAACTCGACGTCGTGCTCGTCACCGGCGACGGCTACGTCGACCATCCGTCGTTCGGCGCCGCCGTGATCGGGCGCTACCTCGAAGCGAAGGGTTTCCGCGTCGGCATCCTCGACGTCCCGGAGACGGACGAACCCGGCCAAGGCGCCGGCTCGGGCTGGACGCGCCTTCCCGCGCCGAAGCTCTTCGTCGGCGTCACCGCGGGCACGATCGACTCGATGGTGACGAACTACACCGCCGCGAAGAAGAAGCGGCGCATCGACGTCTACCGGCCGGGCGGAACGCCCGGACGCCCGAATCGCGCGACGATCGCGTACACCGCGGCCGCCCGACACCACTTCCCCGGAGTGCCGGTGATCGTCGGCGGGCTGGAGGCGGGGCCGCGGAGGCTCGCGTACTTCGACTACTGGGAAGAGAAGATGCGCCGGTCGATGCTCGTCGACAGCAAGGCGGATCTGCTCGTGTGGGGGATGGCGGAGCGGCAGACGCTCGAGATCGCGGAGCGGCTGCGGCGCGGCGAGAGCCTCTCGGGCATCCCGGGGACTTGCGAGATGCTCGCGCAGGCGAAGCTGCCCGACCGCGCGCGCATCGTCCCGTCGTTCGAGGATCTCGCCGCGGATCGCGACAAGCTCGTCGACCTCTTCCACGCCGTCCGCGAGGAGAACAGCCCGAGCTCGCGTCCGCTCGCGCAGCAGCACGCCGGGCGATTCGTCGTGCAGTACCCGCCGATGAAACCGCCCGACCAGGCCGAGGTCGATTCGTACTACGACCTCCCGTACCGGCGCGAGTGGCATCCGGATCACACCGACGCGGGCGGCATCGCGGCGCTCGAGCCCGTGCGCTGGTCCTTGAACACGCACCGCGGATGCATGGCGGACTGCTCGTTCTGCTCGATCACCTTCCACCAGGGGCGGACGATCCAGGGACGCAGCGAGGAGTCGGTGCTGAAGGAAGCCGCGGCGATCTCCGCGCACCACGATTTCCGCGGGACGATCACCGACGTCGGCGGACCGACGGCGAACATGTACGGACTCGGGTGCAAGCTGCTCGAGAAGGGCGAGCCCTGCCTCGGCCGCGACTGCCTGACGCCGGATCCGTGCCCGGCGCTGCGGCTCGACAAGGCGACGGAAGGCTACAGACGCCTGCTCTCGCTCGTGCGCGGCGCGAAAGGCGTGAAGCACGCGTTCGTGAGCTCGGGGATCCGCTACGACATGCTGCGGAACAAGAAGGGCGAGCTCTTGCCCTTGCACCACGATCTCGTGAAGCACCACGTTCCCGGGCGGATGAAGCTCGCGCCGGAGCACGCGTCCGCGGAGACGTTGAAGGCGATGAACAAGCCGAGCTTCGACGTCTACGAGGCGTACGAGAAGGACTACAAGGACGAGTGCAAGGAACAGGGACGCGACCAGCACCTCGTGAACTACTTCATCGTCGGCCACCCGGGGACGACGCTCGCCGACGCGATCATCCTGTTCGAGAAGCTGCTCGCGCGGAACTATTCGCCCGAGCAGGTGCAGGAGTTCATCCCGCTGCCGATGACGCGCGCGTGCGTGCAGTACGTGTGCGGCAAGGATCCGATGACGATGCAGGAGCTGCACGTCCCGCGCGGCGAGCGCGAGAGGCGGATGCAGAAGGCGCTGGTGCGCTGGAAGGCGCCGGAGTCGCGGAAGCTGGTGGAGGAAGCGCTCGCGCTGGCCGAGCGGCCGGACCTTCTCGAACGCTTCCACCGCGCGCTGCGCGCCGGTCGAACCCATGAGGAGCACGCGAACCTCGACCTCGACACGTGCGGATGAGTGGGGTTAAGATCGATCCGGATGACTGCGGAAGAGAGTCACGAGTCCGACGGCCCGCCTGAGATCGACGAGAAGCGGCCGGGTACGTTGCCCTGTCCCGTCTGCGGCGTGCCCATGCACGTCGAGGTCAAGCAGCACGTGGAGGTCGACGTCTGCGAGCAGCATGGAATCTGGCTCGCCAAGGACGAGCTCGATGGAATCGCCAAGGCCATCCGAGCCCGCACGCAGACCTTCGAGCGCGCCCTGCGGAGGGTTGCCGTCGACAAGGCGAAGCAGAGCGCTCGGATCGCCGGCGCCAACTTCGGATTCTGGGCGCTGCTGTTCCACTGAATCCGTCAGGGATCGACGACGATCTCGCCCGTCATGTCCTCGTGGCCCGAGCCGCAGAAGACGTCGCAGTGGAACGGGAACCGGCCCACCTTGTCGGGGACGAAGCGCAAGCGCGTCGGCTCGCCGGCGTGGATCTCGGTGCGCAGGCCGAGGTCGGGGGCCTCGAAGCCGTGCGTGCGGTCGAGAGACTCGAGCTCGAGGACGACCGGCTCGCCCTTCTTCAGGTGGATCTCGGACGGCGAGTACTCGAACTTCTTCGCGGTGACGTGGACGACGCGCTCGGCCGCGGCGGCCGGAGCTCCGGCGTGCTCGTCGTGCGCGCGGCACGCGGCGAGCAGCAGTGCCGCGCTGAGGAGGACATTGAAGCGGCTCATGACTTCGGCACGTCCAGCTCGACGATCCGCTTCGCTGTTTCGCCCGCGCGCGGCTCGATGCGCCGGTAGCCGATCCCCTGGAACGGGTGCGCGGCATCCCACGGCACGGGCGCCTTCTTCGGCACGGATCCGGGCGCGGGCAGCGGGAACATCGCCGAGCGCGCGGAGTGGTGCTCGATCTTCCCCGTCGTGTGGTGATTCTCCTGGTGGATGTGGCCGTAGAACACGGTCACGTACTCGTGCGCGGAGAGCGCGTCGACGACCTTCGCGCCGTCCTTCGTCGCCCAGTCCCACTGCGGGTAGAGGTCGAACAGCGGCCGGTGCGTGAACACGACGACCGGCGTCTCCGCCTCGACCTTGGCGAGGTCCTTCTTGATCCAGGCGATCTGGTCCTCGCCGACGATCGCGCTCGGGTCGGAGACGTTGTCGATCCTGAGGAAGTGGACGCCCTTGTGGTCGAACGATCCGTGCGTCTCCCCGAACGCCTCGAGGAACGCCTGGCCCTTGTCGAGCGAGGCGTCGTGCTCGCCCGGGATGTACTTCACGTCGAGCCCCTCGAGCTCCTTGACGATCTCCTTGAACTCCGCCATCCGCTTGCGGCGCTCGGCGTCGTCGTCCGTCGTGTGCGTCAGGTCGCCCGTGAAGATCACGAAGTCGGGCTTCTCCTTCGATTCCTTGATCGCCCCGACGATCCGCTTCAGCGTCGAACCCGACTCCGGGTTCACGGCCGGGTTCGAGAAGCCCCAGTGCGTGTCGGTCACCTGGAGGAAGAAGAAGTCCTCGCCCGGTCTGCCTCCGGGGCCGGACTTCGCCTCCTTCTTCTCGCCCTTCCCGTCGGCCTGGCGCATGCCGAGCAGGCTCGACGCGAACACGACGCCGCCTCCGACGCCCACGAGCTTCAGAATTTCCCTGCGATCTCGACGCTGAGTCATCGGTAGCCTCCGCGCGCAACGACCCGGATCGGCGCTCGCTTATTCCGGCTTTCCGAAGACGGGAATAACGGAGCACCCGGTCCGGTCCAGCGACGAAGGACCACGCTTGACCACGACCGCACCGATCCTCGGACGCGCGATCGAACGACCGCCTTCGGCGATAGGATGGCGGCGGGAAGGGGTCGCGACCGTCTTGACCGATCGAGAGCGAGCGGATGTCTTCGAGAAGGCGGTCCTCCCTCATCTCCCGGCTGCGTTCCGGCTGGCGCGCTGGCTGGCGCGCGATCCGCACGACGCGGAGGACGTGCTCCAGGAGGCCTACCTGCGCGCATTCCGATACTTCGGGACGTTCTCCGGAACCGATCCGCGCACCTGGCTCCTCGCGATCGTGCGGAACACGTTCCACACGTACCGGGAGAAGAACCCGGCCGGCGCGGAGGTCGACGAGGCCTCCGCAGTCGACGGCGGCGACGGCGTCGCGGCGAGCCGGCGCGAGGCGAGCCCGGAGGAGGCGCTCGACGCCGTGTCCGAGCGCGCGCGCATCGACGCGGCGATCCGGGCGCTGCCGGCCGAGTTCCGCGAGGTCGTCGTGCTGCGCGAGCTCGAGGGTCTCTCGTACAAGGAGATCGCGTCGGTGGCGAGGATCCCGATCGGCACGGTGATGTCGCGCCTCTCGCGCGGCCGCGAGGACCTCCGGCGTCTCCTGTCGAGGCCCGACGGCGGAGGGAGTGCGCGATGAGCTGCCCGGGACGCGAGGAAAAGATCGCCGCGCTGCTCGACGGCGAGCTCGATCCGTCCGCGCGCGCGGAGATGGAGGCGCACCTCGCGGGTTGCGCCGCGTGCTCGGCGCGCGCGCAGGAGCTGCGCGAGCTCTCGCGAGCCGTCCGCGAGGGCGCGAGCCGGCCGGAGCCGGATGCGGAGCAGGTCCGGCGGCTCGGCCGCGCGATCCGGCGCGGGCCGGGAGGGAAGCTCGCGCGCGCCGCGGGCGTCGCGAAGTACGCGCTGGTCGCCGTCGCCGCGGCGGTCGTCGCCTGGTGCGCGGCGACGTGGTGGGCGCGGCCGTCGGAGGAGAAGCGGATCGGCGAGGAGGTCGTGGTCGCGCACGTGCGCTCGCTGCTCGCCGACCACCTGACCGACGTCGCGTCGTCCGACCGTCACACGGTGAACCCCTGGTTCCAGGGGAAGGTCGACTGCGCGGTCGGAGCGCGCGACCACGCGGAGCAGGGCTTCCCGCTCGCCGGCGGGCGCCTCGACTACGTCGACGGCCGCGCGGTCGCCGCGGTCGTGTACCGCCACGGCCCGCACGTGCTGAACCTGTTCGTGGGTTCGGAGCGGCCGGGCGGCGGCGGCTCCGACGCGCTCGCCGTGCGCGGCTACCGCATCGTGCACTGGACGGCGGGCGAGACCGAGCGGTGGCTCGTGTCCGACGCGGACGAGAGCACGGTGAAGGCCCTCGCCGATCTCCTGCGCGCCGACGAGTGAAATACGGAACCAGGTTCGTTTTTCCACGAGCGTGGGAAAACGAACCTGGTTCCGTGTTTCATGGTTCCGTGTTTCACCGCCGTCGGAGCATGTCCTCGAGCGCGCCTTCGATCGCGCCGGCTTCCATCAGCTCGGGGATCACCCATCCCGACGCCGTCAGGCGCAGTCTCCTCGTCTGCGCCTCCGTCGACATCCCGACGCAGAACGTGTTCACCATCTGGAGCATCGTCACGGACTGCTTGCGCGTCACCTCGTCGTAGTTGATCAGCGCGTTGTCGTCCGGGGCGGCCATCTGCATCAGGATCGTGAACGTGCAGTCGTAGTCGGCGCTCTTCTCCACCGGATCCGCGCGGAGCAGGTGCTCCTGCGTGAACGTCACGATCACCGGGAACGGGAAGAAGATGACCTTCGAGGACGTCATGTCGACGTGCCGCGCCGTGCGCGCGTCGAGCATCCTCCCGTTGCCGGCCGCCCAGCCGCGCACGGTCGCGAGACGCACTTCCTCCGGCGTCGGCGGCCGCGGCTTCGCGCGGGAGAGATCGAGGTGGCCCGGCCGGTCCATGATCTCCTGCTCCTCGCGCGAGAAGAGCGCGAGGATCCGATCCTCCTCGATCTTCTGCTTCCGCTTCGCGCCCGCAGCGGCGAGCTCCGCGTAGGGCTTCGTCCGGTCGTCGCCGGGCACCGAGAGGTCGTTCGCGAACAGCGCGTCGACTTCCTCGGGTGTCCTCGAGCCCTCGATCCGTTGAAGGAGCTGCGCCTTGCCCGCGCTCATGTCCAGCTCGCGGCGCGTCGTGAGCTGCGCGACGGCTTGCGCGCACGGCGGACGCGCGGATGCGAAAGCGAACTGCTCGAGGAACGCCTTGTACCAGCCCATGCCCGCGCGCACGGCCGGCTCGCCCGTGCCGAGCTTCGCGAGCTGCGCGACCTGCGGCTCGAGCAGGCTCTGCAGCAGCTCGTCGAGCTTCGCGTCGACTTGTCTCTGCGCGGCGTCGCGCTCGGCAGGGGACAGGCGCTCGAGCATCGCCGCGTTGTCCTTCGACCACGTCGCGAGCTTCTTCGCGCCCTCGAGGCCCGCCGCCGAGGCGATCGCGGTGTCGACGTTCGCGCCGAGGCTCGAGCCGGAGAGCTTCCCGCGCAGCTCCTCGATCGCCTCGTCCGTGCGCTTCTTCGAGCTCGGCCACGCGTACACGACGGTCTCTTGAATCGCCTTCTGCGTCGCGGCGAGGTCGTCGAACGCGCTCGCGACGGGCGTACCGCTCCCGAATCGCGCGAGGATCTCGTCCTTCCACGCGTCGATCGTGCGCATGGCTTCGATCGAGACGAGTTTCGTCGGCGACGGCCAGAGCGCGTACTGCATGAAGCCGTGCGCTTGCGCGAACTTCGCATCCGCGCCGGCGAACCGGCGGATGGCGGCATGGAGCACGGCGAAGTCGATGCGGTCGTACACCTCCCCGAACACGGGCTTGAACGCGCCATCGGCGAGGATCGTCATCGCGCGCTGCGAGATCTGCTCGACACCGCCCGATCCGGCGTTGGCGCCGTATTCGCTCTCGTACGGCGCGGCCCACTTCGCGAGCTCGGCGTCGCTCGGCGGCGAACCGCCGCCGGAACCCTTGGCGGGCGGCGCGGCCGACACCGCGTGATCGGCGAGGCTCTTCAGCTTCGCCGCGGCGTCGGCGCGGACGAACACGAAGTACGTCGCTCCGGGATCGGGCGGCGCCGGCTGGTACGGCGCGCGGAACTGTCCCGCCATCTCGTTGCGTGCGGCGCAGAACACGGCGCCCATCGGCTTCGGGTCGACCGACGGACGGACGCCGGTCGGGATCCCCGGCGGCGGCGGCGCGAGCCAGACCGTGTTCGATCCGGGGTCGACCCTCCCCTTGATCGCCCAGACGGTCTCGGGCGGAAGCCGGACCCCGCGGAGCGCGGGGGAGGGCAGGGGAGTGAAGCGCAGCTCGCCCGTGAGCTCGCGGTGATCCGGTGACGCGGTCAGCGTGAGATCGGCGAGCTCGACCAGGATGTCGGAGCAGAACATGCCCTTCCACGCGCCCGAGAGGTCGAGCGGCGGCGCCTGCGTCGGCCGCGGCGCGCCGGAGAGCGGATCCGTGGGCAGGTTCGGGTTCGCGCCGTTCGGAAAGTTCGGAGGCAGTCTCCCGCGCCGCGGCGGCGGCTGCTGCTGCGCCGCGGCAACCGTCGCGAGAAGGACCGCAACCAGCGCGCATTCTCCGACGCGTCGAACTCGCTCGCTCGGCATTTCTTTCTCCCTCCCGATGGCGGCGTGGCGCAGGGACGGCACGCCCGGGACACGTACCTACCACGGCTCCGATCGGAGTCAAGCCGACCGGCGGCCGAGCCGGGATCGCCGCGCATTTTCGGCGGGCTGGCGGCCGCCGCACGCAGGAAATCGCAATGCCTTCAGTTGGGGTCCTCCCCGTACCGATCGTGAACGCAAGCATGAGGCAGGCACGTTCGAGAAAAGGGATCCGCTGCGGCGGACGCTCGGGGATCACTCTCCTCGAAGTCATGGTGGCGCTCACGGTGCTCGTCATCGGGCTCGTCGCGTCCATGCAAGCGATGGTGGCGCTCGAACGCGCGCAGGAACGCACGCGCGAGGTCGGCCGCGCCACGCAGTACGCTCGCCAGCTCATCGAGCGGATCCAGGCCGAGGCCTTCGCCGAAGCCTTCCGGCGCTACAACGGGGATCCGAACGACGATCCGGGTGGAGCGGCCACCGCGCCCGGCTGCAATTTCGCCGTACCGGGTCTGACGGCGCGCGCGAACGACCCCGACGGTCTACCCGGCGAAGTCATCTTCCCGACGCCGCCCGGCCTCCCGGGGAACCTGCGCGAGAGCATCGTCGACACGAAGTGCGGCATGCCGCGCGACCTGAACGGCGACGGCGTCATCGACTCGGTGACGAACTGCGCGACGACGTACAAGATCCTTCCCGTCCGCGTGCGCGTCCGTTGGACCGGCGCCGCAGGACCTGCGGAGGTCGAGCTTCACAGCATGCTCGGCAACTACTGATGACGACCGATCGCATCTACACGCCTCGTCGCTCGGCCGGGTTCACCCTTCTCGAGCTCGTCGTGACCGTTGCGATCCTCGGTCTCGTCCTGACGTCGCTCGGCCTCGTCCAATCGAGGAGCTCCAACGAGTCGATGGTCCTGCGAGCTCGCGCGGTCGCGGAATCGCGCGTGCGCCGGACGCTCGACGCCGTGGCCGCCGAGCTGACAGCCGTCGGTCGCAGTCTGCTCCTGCCCGATCCGACCACGGTGTTCGGCGCGAGCACGGTGACGTTCCAACACCCGATGGGCGTCTCGAACGCCGGGCTCGTCCTGTGGGGCACTGCATCGCGCCTCTCGCTCGAGCTCGATCCGAGGGAGCTCAACAACGGCGTGGACGACGATGGCGACGGCCTCATCGACGAGCAGCAGCTCGTGTTCACGCGAGATTTCGGGACCGCCAACGCTCGAAGGGTGGTCCTCTGCACGAACATTCCCGAACTGGCGCCGGGAGAGATCGCGGGCAACGGCATCGACGACAACGGGAACGGCGTCGTCGACGAAGCCGGCTTCAACATCCGCAGGATCGGCGATCTCTTGAGCGTCCATCTGACTGTCCTGCAGCCGTACGGCGGCAATCGAGTCGCGAGTACAACGCTCGAGACTTCCATCGTGCTTCACAATTGACCGGATCGAAGGGGGTTCCACATGAAGATCGTCCAAGCTCACCGCATCCACGCACGCCGCCGAGGCGTCGCGATGGTCCTGATGCTCCTCGCAGTGCTCGCGCTCGCCGCGATGACCGCGGGCCTGCTCTGCATGAACCTCGGCTCGTCCAAGGAAGAACGAGGGAGCAAGGACGAGATCCACGCCAGCTACGTGTGCCAGGCGGGGCTCTCGCAGGCGATGTACCAGCTCCAGCGCGGCATGCCTGGGGACGTCGGCACTCCCACGAACCCGATCACCTGGGCCGGATCGCAAGTCTGGGTCCAGGCGACCGCGGTGACGGCGGACGTCACGCGACTCGTGGCGACCGGGACTGACGGACGCGGGGGCGCGACCCAGGAGCTGGACGTGCGCGCGGTGCCGAACACGATCTGGCAGTACGGCGCGTTCGGCCGCGAGTGGCTCCACATGGATTCCAACGCGCGCGTCGACAGCTACAACTCGACGCTCGGAACCTACGCGGCCCAAGCGGTCAATGGCGGCGGCTCGAACCGGTACGCCTTGTCCAACGGGGACATCGGCTCGAACGGCGACATCGGCCTCGATCAGAACGCCCAGGTCTGGGGAGACGCGATCGCCGGGCCGAGCCACGCGACGACCGTCCTCGGGAACGCCCAGATCACGGGCTCGACGACTCCGGCGAGCCAGCAGGTCGACTTCCCGGCGATCAACGTGCCGAGCTACGCGCCCCTCGGAAACCGGACGATCAGCTCGAACACGACGTTCCCGACGGGCAACTACAACTTCACGAACTTGACGATCAACTCGTCGAAGACGCTGACCATCAACGGTCCGGCCAACATCGTGTGCTCGAATCTTGAGTTGCGGTCGAACTCGGCCATCACGGTCGATGCGACCGGCGGCCCGGTGACGTTCTACGTCATCGACAACTACGTGCTCGACCAGAACGCGGTCATGGCCTCGACCTCCTACGCGCCGCTGGATATCCGGATCAATCTGCTCAGCGACAACGTCATCAACCCCGAAGTGAACGTCCAGATCGACCAGGTCGACTTCCTGTCGAACACGGCGGTCTACGGCACCATCTTCGCCCCGAATGCGCGGGTGACGCTGAACAGCAACTTCCAGATGTACGGATCGCTCCTCGCTCGAAGCCTGGACATCCACAGCAATGCGCGCTTCCACTTCGACGAGGCACTGCTGAACGCCACGGCGAACGGCATCCCGACGTACGAGACGCTCTGCTGGCGCGAGCTGCGCTACCAGCCGTGATCGAGGCGACCAGGATCCCTCGATGAACCCTGTCCGGCAGAAGCATCGCTACGCCGCGCTTGTCGTCGCGGCGCTCGTCCTCGCCCCCGCGGCCCGCGCGCGCGGGGGAGAGGACGGCCGGCCGGGCCTCGCGCCGTGGAGCTGGGCGAAGTCGTCCGAGCACCTCCTGATCGCGCGGGCGCTGCGCGAGTCGCGCGGTGCCGACGAGGCTTCGAACGCGAAGCTCGTGGAGCGGATCGTCGGCGCCGGACCGACCGCCCTCGACGCCGGAATCGACATCCTCGCCCGCCGTCGCGTTCCGGAGGTCGGACCGGATGACCGGCCCCAGATCCTGAGCGAGCCGCAGCGCGAGCTCCTGCTCACCGCGTTGTCGCAGCAGCCGGTCGCGCGCGTGCGAGCGGCTCTCGAGTCGCGACTCGCTGCAAACGGCAAGGACGCGGGCACGCGGCTCGCGGCGATCCACCTTCTCGGAATGATCGGAAGCGCCGCCGATCTCGACCGCATGATCGATCTCGCGCCGCACGGCGCGGGCGAGGAGAAGGCGTTCGGCGAGGATGCTCGGAACGCAGAGCGTTCCGCGTGTGCATCGATCCTGCGTCGCGACCGGCGCGCCTGGTCGACTCTGGCCAAGCTCTTCCACCGCGTCGAACCGGGTGCGGCGCGACCGTTGCTCGAGGCCTTGGCCTCCATGAAGGATCCGCGAGCCCTGGCCGTCTTGCACGCCGCGGCATCGGCGGGTCCGCAGCTCCGCGCCCTGTCCGTGGCACTCGTCGCCGGCTGCGGCCGTTCGCTGGACGCGTCCTTGGACCGGGAGTTCGCATCCTGGATGGTCTCCGAGCTTCCGTCCGCGCCGCCGGAATACGCGCGCTCGCTCGTGCGTGCGATCGGCGTGCTCGACGACGGGAGCTGCGTTCCGACGCTGATCGACCGGCTCGAGGACGAGAACTCCGGCGTGCGCGAGGCGGCGCTGATCGCGCTGAGACGCGTTTCCGGGCTCGGCCTGCCCGCGGACGCATCGACCTGGCGAGCCTGGCATTCCGAGGAAGTTCGCTGGCACGCCGAGAGCCGACCCTCGCTGCTCCTCGATCTCGCGTCGCACGATCCTCAGCGGGTCGTCGCGGCCCTGCGCTCCTACTCGGATCGCCGCACGAAGACGGCCGAGCTCGCGGGTGACGTCGTCCAAGTGCTCTCGGATTCCCGGCCGGAACTGCGTCGCCTGGCGTGCGACGTGCTCCAGGCCCTCGGCTCCAGCTCGGCTTGTGACGCGCTCGCGGGGCTCCTGCAGGATCCCGACGGGAGTGTCGCCCAGGCCGCGTGGATGGCTCTCCGCGCGATCACCGGCCTCGACCTGCCGCGCGACCCGCAGCGCGCGCGGGAGATGCTGCCGCCGATCTGAGGGCGGCTGGCTTCGAGCTGTCGACGCTCGCGCGCTCGCCGCTCTTCGACTAGCGCTCGATCGGGACGATCTCGACCTTGCGGAACTCGATCGCGGCGCCTTCCGACTGCAGGCAGATCTTGCCCGGGATCTCCTCGACCCACTGCGCCTCGTTCTGCTTCACGCCGTTCACTTCGAGCGTGAGCTCGCCGCCGTCGAGCGTGATCACGTAGCGGTTCCATTCCCCGAGCGGCTTTTCGGACGAGGGCGCGAGCTTCACCGTCCGGCGCCCTTGCGTGCGCGCGGGGTCGACCTGCGCCGGCACCGCGTCGATGTTCCAGATGTCGCCCGCGTCGCCGCTGTTGAGCTGCGCCTCGACACTGCGGGGCCACACCTTGTCCGCGCCCGTCATCCGGAGCAGCACGCCCGAGTTGCCGGCACCCTGCGCGGGATCGAACCGCCAGTCGACGGTCAGCACGAAGCTCGTGAAGTCCTCGGTCGTCCGCAGGTAGCCGATCGGCCGGCCCTTGCAGCGCAGGACGCCGTCCTTCACCGACCACACGTCCTCCATCTTCGCGTTCGGATCCTCGAGGAAGAACGTCCAGCCCGCGAGGTCCTTGCCGTCGAAGAGCGCGCGCTTCTCGAGGTTCTTCCCCGCCGCGCGGGGATTCGAAGTGAGGAGCGCGAGCACGTCCGCGATGTCCTGCGTCGCAAGGCCCATCGCCACGTTGTCCGGCATCGTCGACACCTTCTGCTTCGTCTTCGACACGATCTCGGACGCAGGGATCACGTGGCGCTTGCCGCTCGTGTCGCGGAGCACTACCTGATCGCCCTCGGAGAGGATGAATCCGTTCTCGAGGAGGCCGTCCTTCGTCTCGACGAGGAACGTGTCGTAGCCGAATGCGATCGCCGCGCTCGGATTCAGGATCGAGTCGAGGATCTGCGGCTTCGCGTACTTCGCCGTGATCGCCGAGAGGTCGGGCCCGATGTCGCCGCCCTTGCCGTAGAACGCGTGGCAGGTCGAGCAGCGCGCCGCGTCGCCGAAGAAGATCTTCGCGCCCCGCGAGGCGCTGCCGGGGAGCTTCACGATCTCGTCGACGGGCGGAAGGGGCGTCGCCGCTCCCGCGCGCGCGAAATGCTCGCTCGCGAGCGCGCGCACGGAGAGGTCGGGGTTGGCGAAGATGTAGCGCGCGACGGAGTCGGTCGCGGCGGGGGAGAGCTGTTTCGTCGATGCGAGATGGATGAGAGCGAGTCCGCCGTCGCGGTCCGCGGACATCGTCTTCGCGGAGGCGTCGACGTCCTCGGCCTTCGCGGAGGCGTCGACGAGCGACTTCTCGAGCGCTTTCCAGCGCTCCGGATCGCGGCGCTTGTCCGTCCACACCTGGAACTCGACGTCGGGATGGCAGGCCGTCTGTCCCGTGCCGCCGTCGTCGAGCGCCGCGAGCGCGTGGAAGCGCGCGGCGCCGTCCGGGACGCGGTAGACGATCTCGGAGCGCGCGTGCGTGCCGATGCCGTCGGGCATCACCGCTCCGCCGAACATCAAGGGCCCGCCGTTCGCGTTCAAGTTCACGCGCGTCTCGCCCCAGCCCGCCTGCGCGCTCGTCCAGGCGAGGCTCGTGAGCCGCACGTCGCCGTTCGCGCCGGAGAACGCGGGCTCGATCCAATCCGCCCAATCACAGCCGTTCCCGAGCTTGCCGTCCGTGACGACGAGCCACACCGTCTTCGCTCCCGAGACGTCGACGTCGACCTCGGCGGAGCCCGACGTGAGGATCCCGCTCGACCAGCGCATCTCCGCGTCGGCGAGGCCCGTGGTTCCGAGCTGATCCTTGAGGTGGTACTCGCGCCACGGGTCGAGGTCGTTGTGCTCGATCCACCACGCCGCGAGCGCACGCGTGTCGTCGGGTCCGGCGAGCGCGAGGTTCAGCATCGCCTCGCCGGCCTCCTTCTCCTTCATGAAGGCGATCGCTTCGACAGACTGTCGCCGTGTGGGACTCGGGAGAGTGGCGAGGTTGGCCCGCGAAACCAGGTTCGCGAGAGCCACGGGCGGATGGAGCCTCCAGGCGATGTCCGCGAACGCTGGAGACCACGCAGCGGGGTCCGTGGGTTGATCCCGGCGGAGGCCGTTGTACCACTGCTCGAGAGATTCGTCGGCGGAGATGAGCGATCTCTTGGCCGCAGCGGACTCTCGCGTTCCGTACTTGTAGCGAATGGAATCGACTGCAGACCCGAGCGCCTCGAGGAGCCAGCGGTCCGAGCCACTGTAAGTGGCGACCAACCGATCCACGGGAATCTGTCCGAGGGGACTCCTCATGTTGTTGGCGACGCCCTTCAGCTCGGGGTCCCGACTGCTGATCAGGATCTCGCGTCGCACGCCGGGGGAGGGATCGTTGAGAAGTCGCGAGTAGGCACCCGAATCGTGCAGCTTGGTCGAATCGTGCGTCCGCAGCCCTCGCGTCGCGACCAAGCGCTCGACTCGCAGCGCGGCGATTCGCACATCCGGATTCGAGTCTGCGAACGCATTCCAGAGACGGTCGCGAATCGAATCGCTCGCATCCGTCAGGAGCGAAAGCGCTCGAGCGCGAATCCGAGGGCTCGGATCGGAGAGCAAGGCTTCCAGCCGTGACGCGTCGATCCTGACGTTGGACCGCAGCGCCGCGGCACCTAGAGCTCGAGTGTGCACGGACGGGTTCTTCAGGGCCTCGATGGCGCCGTCGACCGTCGAGAGGTTGATCTTCGGCGGGTGCAGCTTGCTGCCCGTCGGCGCGATCCGCAGGATTCGCCCGTACGCCTCCTTGTCGCCCGCGAGGTGCCCACCGACGCCCGGGTCCCACCAGTCCGCGACGAGAACGGACCCGTCCGTCTCGACGCACACGTCGCTCGGCCGGAACCAGCGCGCGTTCGGATCGTCCGCCGCCTTCGGTTTCGAGCGCAGGAGCGTCCCCGGCTTCATCTCGTACCCGGCGCCCTTCGCGACCGGCGTGTGCGCGTACACGCAGTTCGCGCCGGCGTCGCAGTCGAGCACGACGCCCGCCCACTGCGGACCGAGCAGGTCGCCTTCGTACACGCAGACGCCCGTCGGTCCTCCGGCGCCGTTGCGCGTTCCCGCCGGGCACACGCCCGGATCGTCCTGGTGCCAGTGCGCCGTCCAGACGTCCTGCCCCGGACGGCGGTCGGCTTGCCACTCGCGCGACCCGTCGGCGGAGAAGTACCCGTAGTTCCCGCCCTCCATGACCCACGTCGTGCGGCAGCACTGGTTGCCGTCGTCGTCGTTGTCCGCCGTGAACATGTTCCCGAACGAGTCGAGCGCGACCTCGTACTCGTTGCGGAAGTTGTGCGCCATCACGGTGAGGTCCGTCCCGTCGGGTTCGCAGCGCAGGATGAGCCCGCCGGTCCACACCTTGCCGCCGTCCGAGACGAGCGACGGATGGTTGTCCGCCTCGCTCTCGCCTCCGCCGCGGTAGATCGACCCCGAGCGCAGCGTCCATCCGCCCTTGTCCATCACGACGTGCGGCCCGGCATTCCCGACCGCGAAGTACCAGCGGCCGTCGGGTCCCACGACGACCGAGTGCACGCCGTGGTCGTGATCGTGGCCGCCGAATCCGGTCAGGAACACCTCCTTCTTGTCCGGCACGTCGTCGCCGTTCTCGTCGGTGTAGACGAAGATCGACGGCGAGCACGAGACGACGACCTTCTTCGACTTCGGGTTCTTCGCGTCGCCGATCACCGCGATCCCGAGAGGCGCGACGAGATCCTTGTCCTGCACGAACACCTTGGACACGTCGCACGTGCCGTCGCCGTCCTTGTCCTCGAGGATGACGACGCGGTCGCCTTCGGGTCGGTGGAGCCCGGGGTTGCGCCCGTTCCACTGCCGGTAGTTCACCGCCTCGGTCACCCAGACGCGGCCGCGCGCGTCGACGTCCATCGCGGTCGGATTGAAGACCTGCGGCGACTCGGCGAACAGCGTGACCGCGAGCCCGGGTGGGGCTTCGAAGTCCGCGGAGAGATCGCGCGCCTGCGTCCCGGAGGCCGCCGCCATCCCGCCGGCGTGGACCTGGATCTCGCCATGGATCTCGGGCCCCTTGGACGGACTCGTCGGAGCCGGTTTCGATTCGCGGCCGCGCAGCGGTGTGCACGAAGCGACGAAGACGAGCGCGAGGACCGCGGGGACGGAACTTCTCTGGGAGGTCATGGCGCAAGAGCCTAGTCGCCCGCCCGCGTTCCGCGGAACAAGCGGGTCGCCCCGACCCCGCACCATGGCCTTGGAAACGCGTCCTCCGGGCGGCAAGGTGCCGGGACGGGGCGCCTTCCGGGGCAGAACCCCGTTGGTCCTCAAGTCGACCCCTCCGGCTTCCCGACACGGGAAGCGAACGCGCACCGCCCGTCCCCCGGAGCCGAAGGGGGAGGGTCCGTGCGCCGGTCCCTCGTTCCTCGCATGACCCAGCCCGCCGCACCGCGTCCGACCCAGCCCGCTGCATCGCGCCTTTCGATCGCGCAGATGCTCGGCGTCATGCGCGTCGAGTTCCACCGCGCGCGCGCGCAGCGCCAGCCGATGTGTTGCCTGATGGTCGCGATCGACGGGATCGCGGACATGCAGAAGAAGGGCGGCTTCGCGCTGAAGCAGGAGGCGATGCGCACCGCGTACGGCTACCTGAAGACGGTCGCGCGCGAGCGCCAGTGCTTCGGCATGTCGCTGCTCTCCGGCGACCGCATCATGGCCGTGTTCCCCGGCACGCCGCCGGCGCGTCTCGCGGAATTCGGCAACGCGCTCGTCGAGTACGCGCGCGCGCACCCGATCGCGTACACCGGTCTCTACCTCGACGTCCCGCCCGCGAAGCCCGCTCCGGCGGCGAAGCCCGCGGCCGAGACGCCGCCGGCGCCCGCCGCGGACGAGAAGCCGAAGGCGGAGGTCCCCGCGGACGCCGCCGGGGACGCGTCCGAGATCGAGTTCGACGACGACGCGGACGCGCGCCTGAAGAGCCGCGCCTCGCTCCTGGACCTGCCCAAGTCCGACGCGCCGCCGAAGGACGAGGCGCCCAAGACCGACGAACCCGCAAAGCCGGAGCCGGAAGCGAAAGCGGAGGAAGCGCCGAAGCCGGCGGACCCCGCGCCGGCGCCGCGCAAGCCCGGCGAGCCCGTCCAGGTGCGCCTGACGCTCTCCCTGGGTGCATCGCACAACCTGCTCGCCGAGACGAGCTCCTCCTTCGAGGGGCTCGTCGAGAAGGCCGGCCGCGCGCTCTCGATGGCCCGCGAAGGCAACGGCGACCGCTACGTGATGTGGCGCGAGGCCGAAGCCGAAATCCAGGGCCTCCGCGACGACCTGGCGGCGCAGCGCGCGACGTTCCGCCAGGAGGAAGCGATCCTCGCCGAGGAAGCCAGCGAGATCGGCGGACTGCAGCAGGCGGCGCTCGTCGACCGGATCCAGCAGATCTTCGCCAAGGTGACGCGGACCCCCGATCTCGAGTCGGTCGAGAAGGAGATCATCGCGTTCGCCGTCGAGGAGCTGTACGAAGGTCGGCGCAAGGCCGTCGAGGCCCAGATGGCCGAGCACAAGCGCCTCGTCGATCAGCTCGAGCGTCGCGTCGCGAAACTCACGAGCCTGCTCGGAGTCACCGAGGAGGAGCTCCAGCGCGTCATGTCGATGAAGAACATCGACGACGGCGTCGCGTCGATCTACCGCACGGTGCAGGGGCTCGCGCCCTCGGCGGCTCAAGCCGAGCAGAAGCGCGCCATGATGTCCGTGATCTTCAACGAAAACCTTTCCTTCCAGAAGCGAGAAGCGAAGGCTGCGGAGCCCGCGAGGGCCGCATGAGAACCCACCGGACCCAAGCGCACGGTGCGCCGGGCCGGGTCGACCGGTCGAGAAAAAGTGCACTTCACACGGAGTTAAGATAGAGATGACGAAAACCAGCTCAAGCGACACCAAGGGACGCGCCTCGGGCGAGTCCATCGCTCCCCAGATGACTGTCACACCCGACGAAGCCAAGAAGTCCGAAACAGGCGTCCTGTACTTGGGCATCGACCTCGGTACCTCGCGCACCTCCGTGGCGGCGAGCAACGGCCAGCGCGTGACGCTCTCGTCGCACGTCGGCTATCCGAAGGACGTCGTCAGCCGCAAGCTCCTGAAGAAGGAGATCCTTTTCGGCGACGAAGCCCTGCAAAACCGCCTTGCGTGCCGCTTCTACCGTCCGCTCGCCGCGGGCGTCCTGAAGCTCAGCAACAACAAGACGGACGACGTCGAAGGCAACATCCAGGCCGCTTCGGACCTGATCCGCGAGATCATCCGCCAGTCGCGCCCGCGCGCCGACGAGCTCGTGTACGCCGTGATCGGCGTGCCCGCGCAGGCCGCGATCCACCACAAGGACGCGATCGTCAAGGCGGCGAAGGAGTCCGTGGACTCCGTGATGCTCTGCTCGGAGCCCTTCAGCGTCGCGTACGGTCTCGACATGCTCGACGACGTGCTCGTCATCGACATCGGCGCCGGCACGACGGACTTGTGCCGGATGCACGGCACGATGCCGGAGGATTCCGACCAGCTCACGAACACGTACGCGGGCGACTACGTCGACAACCTGCTCTCCGAGACGATCAAGAAGAAGCACCCGGAAGCGCAGTTCTCGATCCAGATGATCAAGGAGATCAAGGAGCGCTACGCTTCGGTCGCCGACAACATGGTGCCGGTGACGATCGAGCTGCCGGTCAACGGCAAGCCGACGACCTTCGACATCACGGAAGAGATGCGCAAGTGCTGCCGTTCGATCGTCGCCCCGATGGTCGAAGGACTCGGCAAGCTGATCGCGACGTTCGACCCCGAGTTCCAGCAGCGCTTGAAGGACCGCGTTCTGCTCGCCGGCGGCGGCAGCCAGATCAAGGGTCTCGACATCGCGATCGAAGCCGAGATGCACCAGCGCCTCGGCAGCGGCAAGGTCCTGCGCATCGAGGAGCCGGTGTACGGCGGCGCGAACGGTGCGCTCAAGATCGCGCACGACATGCCCGGCGAGTACTGGGAGAAGCTGAAGTAGCTTTCCCGCTCGCTCCGGAGCGAATCCACGCGGCCGGCGGCTCGGAAGAGCCGCCGGCCGCTCTCTTCACGGCGCCGTCGCGCGTTTGAAGTCGCGCACCGTGCTCTCGTACCGGTCGCGCAGCTTCGAGCCCGTCGAGGAGACGAAACGGAAGACGTCGAGGCTGCAGAAGACGCACGGGCTGTCGTCGAAGTACGCGCCGTCGCGGTCGAAGTCGTGCCACGACAAGCCGATGTTGAAGCTCCGCGAAACGTGCGCGAGCACGCCGAAACCAGGGCCGACGTCGTCGCGCAGGGACACCGTGAGCGAGCCGCCCCAGAAGTCCTCGTACTTCGCGCCGCGGTACTTCAGGTAGCCGATCACCTCGAGGTCCAGCGCCTCCTTCACCTGCATCTCGTCGAGCTCGCGCGTCGACACCTCGATGCCGAGCGCGGGGTGCAGGACGATCCACTGCCGGTCCGGCGGTCCGAGCTCGGGGATGTCGAGCACCGCGCCGTTGAAGAGCGACTCCCACGGATACTGCGAGTAGCCCTTGTCGAGGTAGTTCTCCCAGCGCTCGACGGCCTGGCGCAGGGATGCGACGTTCTCGCCGCGGACGAGGCGGATCTGCACGTCGAGCAGCTCGGTGACCGCGTCCGCGCGCAGACGGAAATCGATCATCTCGTCGCGCGAGAGGAGGAGCTCGTACTCCTCGCGCGCGTCGGTCGACAGGTTCTTGTACGGGACGAGCGCGGCGTCCGGATCGCTCTCGCTCACGAAGTACGCGACGACGGGGTTCGCCTCCGGGCCGATCACGCTCGGCAGGAACGCTTCCCGTCCCCAGCCAGCCGCGTTCAGAGACGAGAGCAGCGCGCCCTGCTCCTCGGGCGTGTCGAGGACGCCGTCGCTCGTCGCGGCCGCGTACGCGCCGCGGAACGCGCCGGCGAACGCCTCGAACTTCGCGAGCACCTTCTTCTTCGCGTCGGGATGGAGCGCCCACGGACGTCCGCGCAGGCCCTCGACGATCTCCTGAACGACGTCCGCGAGCTTCCCCTCCGCGACGCCGGCGGCGCGCGCCTCGAAGAAGCGGCGACGGTAGCGGGGGTCCAGTTCGAGGTGCTCCTCCGCGATCCACGTGTCGACGGCCGCGTCGGTGAAGGGGCGGGGGAGCTTCTCGGACGACGACGCGAGGAGCGCGAGGAGCGGGGCGAGGATCACGGAGCACCTCCGATCGCGTCGCGGATCTCCCCGAGCACCGCGAGCATCTTCCGGATGGTGTCGAACGCCTCGGAGAGGCTCGCGTCCTCCTCGAGCTGGTGTTTCAGCGCCGCGAGCTCGCCGATCCGCGCCTGGACCTCCGCGACAGCCTGCAGCTTGCCGCCGAACTGCGCGTAGTCGCCGACCGCCGTCGCGCGCTCCGGGCGCGGGATCGCGTCGACGCGCGTCAGCGAGTTCAGGATCGGCACGTGCACGCGCGGATTGTCGAGGTAGTGGGCGAAGCCGTGGATGTCCCAGTCGCGGTAGTGCCGCACGAGCGTGCCCGTGAAGAGATCGCCCCAGCCCGACGGCTCGAACGTGCGCGCGACCACGATCGGATCGAGCTCGTGGCGGTAGTCGTAGTACCGCAGGCAGTAGGAGGACTTCGAGTTGCGCGGGCCGGGACGGACCATCGATTCGTAGGCCTTGATCCGCGTCTGCAGGAGGCGGCTCGTGTTCGCGAGCATGTGGATCGCGTTGAAGCGGAAGTTCGGGGGCGCGAGCGTGTTCACGCGGCCGTCGAGCGTCGGCGCCGCGAGCTCGGCGAGCGCGTCGTGCGTCACGGCCGTGCCGAGGCTGTGCGCGAGGACGGAGAAGCTCGCCGACGCGTCGCGATCGAGACCCTGCGCCACACGCTCGCCGATCTGGAGCTTCACCGAGTCCTGGATGCGTCCCTGCTCGAGCCGGAAGAACCGGTAGAGCACGACGTCCACGACGTGCGTCCAGACGAAGCTCGTCTCGTCGGGGAGGACGTCGTCGAGCCAGCCCATCGAGTCCGCGTCGACGAGCTCGCTCGCGCGCGCGAACGCCGCGAGCGTCTGGCCGGACTGCTTCCAGCGGTCGAGCGCCGCGGAGAGATGCTGGTCGTAGCTGACCGGCACGAACTCGACGCGCTCCTCGAGCGGTTCGTCGCGGAAGGTCGCGTACGCCTCGGAGACGGACTTCAGCTTCTCGACGACTTCGTCCGCCCACGTGCCCGGCGCGTGCACGCCGACGCCGTGGACGAGGAACAGAGTGTGTTTCCCGGACAACGAGCGCTCCCGACTCCCCTCGGACGCGGAAGCTAGCCAGCGCGGCCTAGCGAGGCAATGCCGGTCGCGCCTCGTTCGGGCGGACCGTCAGCGTGGAGCGCGCGCCCGCGCGCACGATCCCGATCTCGAGCGCGATGCCGATCGCGTCGCGCGACAGCGCGCGGTGGAGGTCGGCGATCGAGGCGATCGGCCTCCCGGAGAGCGTCACGACGACGTCGCCCTTCTGCAGGCCGGCGCCGGCGGCGGGGCTGCCCGGCTCCACGCTGCGGACGAGGATGCCGCGCGCGGCCGCGAGGCCGACCTTCTCGACGATCGGCTTCGGCAGGAGCACCTCCTCCGCGCCGATGCCGAGCCACGCGCGGCGGACGCGGCCGTGTGCGAGGAATTCGGCCATGACGAACGACGCGGTGTTCGACGGGACGGCGAAGCACAGACCTTGCGCGCCCTGGACGATCGCGGTGTTGATGCCGATGACGCGCCCCGCGGAGTCGAGGAGCGGGCCGCCGGAATTGCCCGGGTTGAGGGGCGCGTCGGTCTGGATGACGCCCTCGATCATCCGGCCGGCGGCCTCGCTGCGCAGCGTGCGACCGAGCGCGCTGACGATCCCGAGCGTCACCGTCCGCGCGAGCCCGTACGGCGAACCCACGGCGATCGCGAAGTCGCCGACGCGCAGGCCGTTGCTGTCGCCGAGCGTCGCGTGGGGGAACGGCGCCCCGGGAGAGAGCCGCAGGAGCGCCATGTCGGTCGCCGGATCGTCGCCCGCGACGTCGGCGATCAACGTGCGGCCGTCGGCGAGCTCGGCTTCGACACCGACGGCGCCGCGCACGACGTGGCTGTTCGTCAGGGCGAGGCCCTCGGCGGCGACGAGGACGCCCGAGCCGCTGGCGTGACCGGCCTGGCCGCGGCGGCCGGAATGGATCGCGCGGACGTGGACGACGGCGGGAGAGACCTTGTCGACGACCGACGCGACCTCGTCGGCGAGGGAATCGAGGAGGGACATGGCCGCTGTCATGAACCACCCCCGGGGGGATTCAAGCTCCGCGAGACGGCGCGGATTGACGCTTCGGTGCCGCAAGTCGAGAATCGAGGCCGCGCCCGGATCGCTCCCGATGAGTGCGACGCATCTCGAACTCTGCGGTCTCGCCGTGCTCCTCGCAGGCAGCGCTTCGGCGCAAGTCACCCAGCGAGTGAGCGTCGACCCGAACGGCGTGCAGGGCGACTTCGGCTCCGGGGAGTATTCCGTCTCGCTCTCTGCGGACGGCCGGTTCGCGGCTTTCACCAGCCAGGCGACCAACCTCGTCGGCGGCGGGCACACGAACGGGCACACGCACGTCTTCCGTCACGATCGCCAGACCGCACAGACGATCCAGGTCAGCGTCGACTCTGCCGGGGCGGAGGGGAATCTGGCGAGCTTCACGGCCTCCGTGTCGGCCGACGGCCGCTGCGTCGCGTTCCTGAGCTATGCGTCGAACCTCGTGCCTGGAGACACGAACGGGAAACCCGACGTCTTCGTCCACGACTGCCTGACCGGGCAGACGACCCGCGTGAGCGTCGACTCGGCGGGGGCGCAGGCGAACGATGCCAGCGGGGACTATCAGACCGGAGAGTACTGTCCCATCTCCGCAGACGGACGCTTCGTGGCGTTCGCGAGCTTCGCGACGAACCTGGTGTCGAACGATTCGAACGGATGTCGGGACGTCTTCGTCCACGATCTCCAGACCGGGCAGACGAACCTCGTCAGCGCCGACTCGACGGGTCAATTCGGGAACAACACCAGCGTGTACCCTTCCATCTCCGCGGACGGCCGCTACGTGGCCTTCGCGAGCTTCGCCTCGAACCTCGTGCTCCTGGACACGAACGGGACGTCGGACATCTTCGTCCGCGACGTGCAGGCGGGGCAGACGCAGCGCGTCAGCGTGAGTTCGTCGGGAGCCCAAGCGAGCGTCAGTTCCGTCGCCTCGTCCATTTCAGCCGACGCCCGCTTCGTGGTCTTCCAGAGCGACGACCTCGTGCCGAACGACTTGAATGGCGTGCCCGACGTCTTCGTCCGCGACCTCCTGAACGGACAGACGAGCCTCGTCAGCGTCTCGAGCACCGGTGTTCAGGGAAACGGCACCTCCGGGGTCTACGGCCTTTCCCTCTCCGCCGACGGCCGGTTCGCCGCATTCTCCAGCGAAGCCACGAACCTCGTGCCGGGGGACACGAACGGGTTCATCGACCTCTTCGTGCGCGACCGAGCGAGCGGGAGCACGAGCCGGATCAGCGTGAGCTCGTCCGGGTCGCAGGGTGACGCGCCGAGTCTCTACCCGGTCCTCTCCGCCGACGGCCGGTACACCCTGTACGAAAGCAACTCGACCGACTTGGTTCCGGGCGACACGAACGCGGTCGCCGACGTCTTCCTCCGCGACAGCCTGGGCGGCCCGAACTTCACGAGCCTGTGCGACCCGGGGACGGGCGGAGTGATCGCGTGCCCGTGCGCCAACGCGCCGAGCGGGCCCGGCCGCGGGTGCGACAACTCCTCGGCGACCGGCGGAGCGGCGCTGTCGGCATCCGGCGGAACCTACCTCTCCTCGGATTCCCTGGTGTTCACGACGACCGGCGAGCGGGCGACGGCGACGAGCATCGTCCTCCAAGGCACTTCCTCGCCGGCCGCCGGCATCGTCTACGGTCAGGGTGTGCGCTGCGTGGCGGGCAGCCTGAAACGCCTCTACACGAAACCCGCGTCCGGCGGGAGCATCACCGCGCCCGACTTCGGCGCCGGCGAGCCACCGGTCTCCGTGCGGTCGGCCGCGACAGGGGACACGATCCTCTCCGGCCAGAGCCGCTGGTACCTCGTCTTCTACCGCGACCCGACGGTGCTCGGCGGATGCCCGGGCACGAGCACGTTCAACGCGACGCAGACAGGACGCGTGACCTGGAGTCCGTGAGCGGGCGGAACGCGCCCGCGCTGGTACCATGGCGGAGTGCTCCGCGGAGCGCCCGGTCGAGCGAGAGAATCGGGCGACGGACTGGAGCCTGGAGGGATTCATGGCTCGGATCTCCGGCATCGTGCGCGTCGGTTGGCTCCTCCCGTGGCTCGCGGCGTCGACCTCCGCGCGTGCGCAGTGTCCCGAATGGAAGTCGGGTTTCCACGTCAACGGGATCAACCGCCAGGTCCTCGCCCTGGCCTCGTTCGACGACGGATCCGGGCCGGCGCTGTACGCGGGCGGACGCTTCGGGGTGGCGAACGGAGTCGCCGTGGCGAACATCGCGAAGTGGGACGGGAGCGCGTGGTCGCCGCTCGGCGCGGGTCTGACCGGCGGTGCGGCTGCAGCCGCGTCGGCGATCGCGAGCTTCGACGACGGATCGGGTCCGGCGCTCTACGTCGCCGGCACGTTCACGCAGGCGGGAGGCGTCGCCGCCAATCACATCGCGAAGTGGGACGGGACATCCTGGTCGCCGCTCGCCGGCACGAACGGCTCCATCTTCGAGTTCATCGTGTTCGACGACGGCTCCGGCCCAGCGCTCTACGCGGGCGGCGTCTTCTCGACGGCGGGCGGTCTCCCCGCGAACAACATCGCCAAGTGGGACGGCACCGCGTGGTCCGCGCTCGGAACCGGACTCGAGAGCGACATGTACCCGTCGGTCGGTGCGCTCGCCGTCTACGACGACGGCACGGGACCCGCGCTGTACGCGGCGGGCGAGTTCACGACTGCGGGCGGCGCTCCAGCGACGAACATCGCGAAGTGGGACGGCGTCGCGTGGTCGCCGGTCGGCGGAGGGACGGACAGCCGCATCAGCGCGCTGACGGTCTTCGACGACGGCTCGGGTCCGGTCCTCGTCGCCGCCGGTCTCTTCAGCACCGCCGGCGGCTCGCCCGCCGACCAGATCGGCGTCTGGGACGGCTCGAACTGGTCGACGCTCGGCAACGGGATCTACGGGGTCATGTTCGATCTCGAGGTCTACGATGACGGCTCGGGACCGGCGCTCTACGCGGGCGGAAACTGGTCGGGCGGGAATCTGGGCGCGCACGGCGTCGCCAAGTGGAACGGATCCGATTGGGAGCCGCTCGCGAGCGGCGTCGGCGGCGAAGTCGACGCGCTCGCCGTGTTCGACGATGGCTCGGGGGCGAAGCTCGCCGTCGCGGGCGCGTTCGGGAGCGCCGGTGGATTGCCCGCGAACGACGTCGCGGGTTGGAACGGCTCGTCCTGGTCGGTGCTCGGCGGAGGAGCCGGAGTGAACAGCACCGTCTTCGCCATGGTCCCGTTCGACGACGGCTCGGGGCTGGCTCTCCACGTCGGGGGGGCCTTCACGCGTGCGGGCGACACGAGCCCGGGTTGCGTCGCCAAATGGAACGGCTCCTCCTGGACGCCGCTCGGGTCGGGCGTGGATGCGCCGTACCCCGCGACTCCGGTGGTGCGCGCCGTGCGCGTGTTCGACGATGGATCGGGTCCCGCGCTCTACGCGGCCGGGTTTTTCGTGACCGCAGGAGGGTCGCCCGCGCAGCACATCGCCAAATGGGACGGTGGCGCTTGGTCGCCCCTCGGGAGCGGAATCGGCAACCCGAATGGCTCACGCGTCTCCGCGCTCGCCGTCTACGACGACGGATCCGGTCTGGCGCTGTACGCGAGCGGCTTGTTCACGACCGCGGGAGGTGTCCCCGCGAACTACGTCGCACGCTGGAACGGCTCGACATGGAGCGCGCTGGGCGAGGGGATCACCGGCATGGCTTCGCACACTTGGGTCGATGCGCTGGCGGTGTTCGACGACGGCTCGGGCCCGGCGCTGTACGCCGCCGGTTCGTTCGATACGGCGGGCGGCGTCCCCGCGGCCAACATCGCCAAGTGGAACGGGCACTCCTGGTCTCCGCTCGGGAGTGGGCTGAGCCAGGACGCGCTCTCGCTCGCAGTCTTCGACGACGGCTCGGGCCCGGCGCTCTACGCGGGCGGGTGGTTCACCGCCGCGGGCGGCACGACCGCGCAGCACATCGCGCGCTGGAACGGCTCGGCGTGGTCACGCCTCGGACCCGGCCTGACCGGGACATACGGCCAGGTTTCGGTGATGACGGCCTTCGACGACGGCTCCGGACCGGCGCTGTACGCGGGCGGGATCTTCACGAACTCCGGCGGCACGCCGTTGAATGCGATCGCGAAATGGGACGGGTCGAACTGGTCGTCGCTCGGGTCGGGCATGGGCGGCGAGATCGGGATGACTCCGCACGTGTTCGCGCTCGCGAGCTTCGACGACGGCTCGGGTCCGACGCTCTACAGCGGCGGGATCTTCGTGCAGTCGGGGCCCGAGTACGCGAACTTCATCGCGGCCTGGGCCGGATGCAGCGGGCAGGGAACGGGAGTGCCTTTCTGCTTCGGCGACGGCACCGGAGCCGCGTGCCCGTGCGCGAACAGCGGCCAGGCGGGCCACGGGTGCGAGAACTCGGCATCGACGGGAGGCGCGCGGCTCGCGGGAACGGGGATGGCGTCGCTGGGTCTCGACACGGTGCAGCTCACCGCGAGCGGGGAGCTTTCGAGCGCGCTCAGCGTCTTCCTCCAAGGAGACCGCGATCTCGCGACGTCCGTCCTGTTCGGCGACGGGAGGCGCTGCGCGGGCGGGACGCTCAAGCGGCTCTACGTGAAGAACGCCGTCGGCGGCACGGTCGTCGGGCCGACCGGAGTCGAGCTCGCGGTGAGCGCGCGTTCGGCCGCGCTCGGCGATCGGATCCTCGCGGGCGAGACGCGCAGCTACCAGGTCTACTACCGCGACGCGTCCGCGACGTTCTGTCCGTCGCCTCCGGGCGGCACGTTCAACGCTTCGCAGGCGCTCCGGATCCTGTGGGGACCCTGAGCGCTACATGTCGACGACGGTCTTGAACCCGCCGTACGACATCCGCTTCACGTCGAACGGCATCTTCTTCCCGGCGACCATCTTCTGGATCGCCGGGTCCTTCATCACCTTCTTGTTCACCGCGTCGCGGTGCGCGCGCGAGCGGTAGACGATGAAGGAGTAGAAGACCGTCTCGCCCGGCTTGAGCTTCAGGAGGCGCCCGTAGGAGATGCCGCACTTCGCCTCGAGGTCGTCGCCGACGCACTCGCGGTACTCGAGCGCGCCGTGCTTCTTCCAGATCTTGCCGCCCACCGCCGCCATGGCGCGGTAGGCCTTCAGGTTCTTCTTCCGGATCGGCAACAGGAAACCGTCGACGTACGCGGACAAGGGGCACCTCCTTCGGTGTCAGGGGCCGCCCAGTCAGCGGAAGCAGCGCGCGAGCGTCAAGTCCTGGTCGCGGTAGCTCGCCGTCCGGCCGACGCCGTACAGCTTCTCCGGCCTGCCGCTCGTGCGGTGGAAGCGCAGCCTGCACATCGCCTGGCCGTCCTCGATCTGGAACGGGACGTCGTGCGCGCGCACTTCCAGGACCGCCGGCGTCCCGCCCGGCAGCGGCACGCCCGGCGCGGCCTCGCGCCAGCCGAACCCGCTGTCGAAGAAGCCCGCGTAGTTGTTGCGGAGCTCGCCGATCCCCGTGTCGACGGGCTGCATCTCCGCCGCGAGGTCGGGCGGGATGCGCAGGCGCTCGCGGCTCGCGAAGAGGTAGAACGTCCCCGGCGCGAGGATGCAGCGGCCGCGCGAGGCGTGGACCGGTTCCCAGAAGTCGCGCGCGTCGTGCGCGCGCTCCTGCGCGAACTCCACGACGTCCGTGTGCGCGGCGGCGCGCCAGCCCGCGGGATCGCGTCCGGCGAGCCCCACGGAGAGCAGGATGCCGCCGTCCTCGTCGAAGCGCACGTGCGAGAGCGGCAGCGGCTTCCCTTCCATGTCGCAGGCGATCGGCGTCTCGCGGCACACCTCGCGCAGCTCCGACTGCGAGAGCGCGGACCGGCCGCGCAGGAGGCGCATCTGGCACAGCCGGTCGCCGCGCGCGACGCGCACGGGGAACGAGAGGGGAGAGACCTCGATCCAGAGCTTGCCCGCGTAGCCCTTCGGGGCCTCGTCGAAGCGTCCGTGGCGCTCGCACAGGACGCGCGTGAAGACGTCGCAGCGTCCGGTCGAGCTCCGCGGGTTGAAGCGCGCACGCACGTCGGCGGGGAGCTCGAGCTCCTCCTCGATCTCGACGAGGTAGGCGAGACCGCGCTCGAGCACGGCGCCTTTCCCGGCCAGCGAGAAGCTCGCGATCGCGAGGTCGGCGAGCCGATCGCCGATCGACTCCGCGCCGGGCAGGAATCCGGAGCGGATGCGCCACGCGGTCGGCCCGAGGCGCAGGTCGATGCTCGCCGGCTGGACCTGCGCGAGCGACGGCGGCGCGCCGTCTCCCGAGGCACGGATCGACGTGCCGACGAGGGCACCGATCTCTCGGTCGACGAGAAGATGCCCGCGGGTGCGGTCTTCGAGGTCCATGTCGCGCTCGGGTGGGTCCTCCCACCACCCGGGCCCATTATGCTCCCGTTCGCTCGGAACGGCGAAACGTGCCCTCCGGCGTGTGGCCGGGGGCCGGGCAGGCGAGTAGACTCCCCGCCCGCTCATGAAGATCCACGAGTACCAGGCCAAAGATCTCTTCCGGAAATACGGCATCCCGGTCCCCGACGGACGCGCGTGCACGACGGCTGCGGAGGCGGAGGCCGCGTTCCGCGACCTGAAGAGTCCGCTCGCCGTCGTCAAGGCGCAGATCCACGCGGGCGGACGCGGCAAGGCGGGCGGCGTCAAGCTCGTGCGCTCCGCCGAGGAAGCGCGGGCGGCCGCGGAAGGGATGCTCGGCAAGCCGCTCGTCACGCACCAGACCGGTCCCGCCGGGCGCATCGTGAAACGCCTGCTCGTCGAGAAGGGCTCGACGATCGCGAAGGAGTTCTACCTCGGCGTCGCGATCGACCGCGAGTCGCGCCGGCCGGTGCTCATGGGCTCGTCCGAAGGCGGCGTCGACATCGAGGCCGTCGCCGCGACGGCGCCCCAGAAGATCGTCAAGGTGCCGTTTTCCCCGTCGAAAGGGCTGCTCCCCGCGGACGCGCTCAAGCTCGTGCGCGGCATCGGCATCCGGCCCGGGCAGGAGCCGAAGGCCGCGACGCTGATCACGAATCTCGCGAAGCTCTTCCTCGACCTCGACTGCAGCATCGCCGAGGTGAATCCGCTGATCGTCACGAACGACGGGCAGGTGATGGCGCTCGACGCGAAGGTCGTGATCGATTCGAACGGTTTGTACCGGCATCCGGAGCTCGCCGAGCTGCGCGACCTGAACGAGGAGGACGAGAAGGAGATCGAGGCCGCGAAGCACGACCTCTCGTACATCGCGCTCGACGGGACGATCGGCTGCATGGTCAACGGCGCCGGGCTCGCGATGGCGACGATGGACGTGATCAAGCTCCACGGCGCCGAGCCGGCGAACTTTCTCGACGTCGGCGGCGGAGCGACGACCGAGAAGGTGACGGCGGCGTTCCGCCTCCTGCTCTCGGACCCGAACGTGAAGGGAGTCCTCGTGAACATCTTCGGCGGGATCATGAAGTGCGACGTGATCGCCGCGGGAGTCATCGAGGCGGTGAAGCACGTGCAGCTCAAGGTGCCGCTCGTCGTGCGCCTCGAAGGGACGAACGTCGAGAAGGGGAAGGAGCTCCTGAAGAACTCCGGTCTCCCGATCCTCTCCGCTGCGGACCTCGACGACGCGGCGGCGAAGATCTGCAAGGCGGTGGCGGCATGAGCATCTGGGTCAACGGCGACACGCGCCTGATCTGCCAGGGCTTCACGGGCAAGCAGGGGACGTTCCACTCCGAGCAGGCGATCGCGTACGGGACGAAGATGGTCGGCGGCGTGAACCCGGCGAAGGCCGGCACGACGCACCTCGGTCTCCCGGTGTTCGCCTCGTGCGCGGAGGCGCGCGCGAAGTCGGGCTGCAACGCGACCGTGATCTACGTGCCGCCGCCGGCGGCCGCCGCGGCGATCCTCGAGGCGGTCGAGGCCGGCATCGAGCTCGTCGTCGCGATCACGGAAGGGATCCCGGTGCTCGACATGGCGCGCGTCGCGGAGCGCCTTTCGCAGAAGGGCACGCGCTCGCGTCTCGTGGGCCCGAACTGCCCGGGCGTGATCACGCCGGGGCAGTGCAAGATCGGGATCATGCCCGGCTACATCCACAAGCCCGGCCGCGTCGGCGTCGTGTCGCGCTCGGGCACGCTGACGTACGAGGCGGTGTGGCAGCTGACGAGCCGCGGGATCGGGCAGTCGAGCTGCGTCGGGATCGGCGGCGACCCGATCGCGGGGACGAACTTCGTCGACGTGCTCGAGGCGTTCAACGCGGACGATGCCACCGACGCGATCGTGATGATCGGCGAGATCGGCGGGACCGCGGAGGAGAAGGCCGCCGAGTACATCCGCGCGAAGGTGAAGAAGCCGGTCGTCGCCTTCATCGCCGGAATGACCGCGCCGCCGGGACGGCGGATGGGCCACGCAGGCGCGATCATCTCGGGCGGGAAGGGCACCGCGAAGGAGAAGGTCGAGGCGCTCGAAGCCGCGGGAGTCACGGTGTGCCAGAGCCCCGCGACGATCGGGGAGACGATGGAGCGCTGCCTGCGGAAAACGGGGCTCCTCGCCGCGACGTAGTACGGAGCCAGAGCAAATTCTCAACGATTCGGGGCGGCCGCGGCCGCCCCGAATCGTTGAGAATTTGCTCTGGCTCCGTACTCGATTGCGGGTTGCGTGGGTGCTTGGATAGTCTTGGAGCGCATCGATGCGGCACCTGAGGCGATACCCGGGAACGTTCGCGCTCGTCGAGACCTTTGCTCTCCTCGGTGTGGCTTCATTGGCCATCGGCACGCTCGGCGTCACGACGGGCCGCTGGGCTGGGTGGCTGTCCATCATGTGGCTGAAACCCGGAGACGCGTTCCTCTCGCTCAAGTACCTCTTGTTCGCGATCACGGCACTCGCGTTCATCGCGAGCGGAGTCCTGGCACTGTCGAGGCGTGCGTGGCTCGGCATTGGCGCATGCGGCTTGGCCTGCATGCTCGCGCTTTCGAGCGGGGCTCTATTGGCGCAGCGCGAGGGCCACGTCTGGACGAGCCAGGATCTCAGCACTGCGATGTGCTTCTTCGTCGCTCCGGCTCTACTCTGCATCCGTCGCGGAATGCGATTGAAGCACGAGTCGGGTTCGTTCGTGTGACGCCGTCCTGGACCTCGCTGATTACCGCCGACGGCTCGCCGACGCTCGTCCATCCCGTCCACGGCGAAGCGTGCCACTCGCGCGCGGGCGCGTGGCAGGAAGCGCGCGAGCGCTATGCGGTCGCTTGCGGACTCGCTGCGTTCCGCGGCGCGGAGCTCCGCCTCCTCGACGTCGGCACCGGGCTAGCATTGAACATCGCGGCGGCGCTCGAAGCGCTCGCTGCGACGGGGACGCCTCTCCGCGTCGTGACGCTCGAGAAGGACGCGAGCGTCCTTTTTGCAACGCTCGAGCTCGCGCGATCGACGCCCTTTGCGCCCGAAGTCGACCGCTGGCACGCGCCGGTCCGCGCGGCGATCGAGCGTGCACTCTCCGGCGAGCGCGACGTGCCGCTCGGCGGCGGCACATTCGCCCTCCACCTCGGCGATGCGCGGGACATTCTGCCCCAGCTCCCGCGCGCGCTCGCGTTCGACGCGGTCTTCCTCGATCCGTTCTCGCCGCGCGTCGAGCCCGAGCTGTGGCAGCCCGCGTTCCTGCGCGAGGTCGCGCGCCGCATGGCGCCCGGGAGCCTTCTCTCGACCTACAGCGCGTCGATCAGCGTGCGCGCCGGCCTCCTCGCCGCGGGTCTGCGCGTCGGACCGGGCGCGCGCGTCGGCACGAAGAGCTCGGGGACGCTCGCGTCGCCGGACGAGGATCCCGGTGCGTTCGATGCACGCACGCAGCGGCGCCTCGCGAAACGTGTTCGTGACCTCGCGGATGCCCCCGGACTAGAGCCCGCGGGGGATTCCTCTCCCGGCGAGAGACTTCGAGCCGCTCCTTGACCTAGAATGGCCGGCTCCGGCGGTCCAAGGCCGAACCCGGACGGAGAAGAGACGCATGATGCATTTTGCGGCAATCGGCACGACCGAATGGCTCCTCATCGCCTGCGCCGTCGCGATCCTTTTCGGAGCGCGCAAGATCCCCGAACTCGCGCACTCGCTCGGCGCGAGCGTCAACGAGTTCAAGAAGGGGATGAAGGACGGCACGGAGCCGAAGAACGACGACAAGAGCAAGGGGCCGTAGCCCGGTGTTCCCCGGACCGCGAGCCGACCTGACCGGGGTCGTCCTGTGCGGAGGGCGGAGCCTCCGCATGGGCTCGGACAAGGCCGTGCTGCGCGTCTCCGGCTCGACGCTCCTCGAGCGCGCCGTCGCCGACCTCGAGTCGATCGCGGCGGAAACGCTGCTCGCCTGCGGCCCGTCGGCCCGCTACGCGGAGCTCGGGCGCCCGCTCGTCACCGATCGCCACGCGGACGGCGGCCCGCTCGCCGGCATCGAAGCGGCGCTCGCGCGCGCGCGGACGGAGTGGCTCGCCGTGCTCGCCTGCGACATGCCGCGCGCCGATCCGCGCGTCCTGCTCGCCGTGCTCGAGCGCGCGGAGAAGGAGGATCTCGACGGGTGCTTCCTCGAGACGGCGAACGGCGTCGAGCCCTTGTGCGCGGTGTACCGTCGGACGTGCCTCGCGTCGATGAGTACCGCCCTCGCGAGCGGCGAGCGCAAGATCACGTCGTTCCTCCGTTTCGCGAAGGCCTCCGGCGAGCTCCCGCGCGTCGGGCGTCTCCCGGAGTCGGAGCTCCCGGCGGAACTCGCCGGCCGCGACGTCGCGCGGAACCTGAACACGCCCGAGGATCTGATCACGGAGATCGCCGGTCCGTCGCGCCTTCCGTCGCGCATCGGGGGCCTCCCGTGAGCGGCATCGACTCCAGCCTCGAGCGCGTGCTCGCCCCGGTCGCCGAGGGCATGGGGCGGATGCGCACCGTCCTCGAGCGGCAGATCGAGGAGAGCAGCGGAGCCGTCGGCGACATGACCGACCACGTCGGCAGATTCCGCGGGAAGCAGCTGCGCGGGGCGCTCGTCCTGCTCGCCGGCGACGCGACCGGCAACGCGACCGACGAGCACCCGGCGATCGCCGCGATCGTCGAGATGATCCACCTCGCGACGCTCGTGCACGACGACGTGCTCGACGGAGCGAGCGTGCGGCGGCGCGTCGCGTGCGTGAACCAGCGTTGGGACAACCAGACGGCCGTGCTCCTCGGCGATTTCCTGTACGCGCGCGCGTTCGCGCTCTCGACCGATCTCTCCTCGCGCCTCGCGAGCCGCGTGCTCTCGGAGACGACGCGCCGGATCTGCGTCAGCGAGATCGAGCAGGCGGCGCGCCGCTACGACTTCGACCTCGGCGAGAAGGTGTACGAGGAGATCAGCGGCGGCAAGACGGCGAGCCTCTACTCGGCCGCGTGCGAGCTCGGCGCGCGCTACCCGGGCGGCCGCGACGAAGCGGGCCTCCTGATGCGCCGCTTCGGCTGGGAGATCGGCCTCGCCTTCCAGATCGTCGACGACTGCCTCGACGTCGTCGGCGACGAAGCGGTCGTCGGCAAGTCGGTCGGCAACGACGTCGAGGACGGCAAGATCACGCTCCCCGTGCTGCGCGCGTACACGCTCGCGGACGAGCGCTCGCGGGGTCTCGTGCGCGACGTGTTCACGACGCCGGGCATCGAGCGCCGCGCCGCGCGGCTGCGCGACGTGTGCGACCTCTCCGGCGGCGTCGAGTACGCGATGGCACGCGCCGGCGAGCTCGTCGCGTCGGCGCGCGAGCGCCTCCAGGCCCTCGAGCCCTCGCCCGCGCGCGACGCGCTCGCCCATCTCGGCGCCTTCGTCCTCGAGCGGCGCTGGTAGGCGATGAGCGACTCCCGCGACTCGAAACCCTTCCGCTGGGGGTTCGCGACGGCCGCCGCGGCGATCCTCGTGCTCGTGTGCATCGGCCAGGCGGCCGGCGTCGCGCTCTCGGAGTTCGGCCCCGAGGATGCCAGCGGTCCGATCGATTTCGTGCGGGGGATGCACGCGAAGGACTGGCTGTTCGTCGCCTTCGCGATCTCGAGCGCCGTCTTCGTCTGGCTGCAGCGCGCCTCGGTCGTGCGGTTCTTCCGTTCGATGCACGTCGGCGTGTCGCTCGTGGCACTCTCCGGGATCGCGATCGTCGTCGGCGTCCTCGTGCCGCAGATCGACAACTTCGAGGACCCGACGGAACGCGTGCCGAGTCTCGCGGGCATCCCCGCCGAGTCCGTCGAGAGCTATCTCGCGTCACCGAAGCGCGCGGCCGACGAGGATCCGCGCCTCCGGCCCGACGACAACCCGATCCTCGCGAAGCTCGCGCCCGAGCAGGCGCTGCGGCTCAAGGGCTGGCGCGCGCAGTACGAGGCGTTCCGCTGGGCGGAGGGCTACTTCCTCTACCACCTGAGTCACGGCATCCCCGTGTACGGCTGGTTCTCGAGCAGCATGCCGAAGGGCGAGCTGCCGCCGCAGGTGCACGACTCGCTCGCGCGCTTCGGCGACCGGTACGGAGGCGAGGAACAGAAGAACCGCGAGATCGAGATGAAGGCCGCGTTCTCCGGCCGCGAGAAGACCGCGGCGATCGGCCAGCTCATCGGGGAGCACGAGACCGGCATCCGGCGCGCGTTCCAGGTCTGCACGGCGCTGCAGCTGAACCGCGCGTACAAGTCGAGCTGGTTCACGTCGCTGCTCGCCCTGCTGGGCATCGGCATCTTCTTCAACACGTTCCGGACGAGCGCCGACCGCCTCCTCTCGATCAAGAAGGTGGGCTTCTTCACCGTCCACATCGGCGTGATGACGATCCTCGTCGGCGGTTTCATCAGCCGCCACCGCACGGACCGCGGCATCCTGCACCTCGACACCACCGAGGGTCCTACGGACACCTACTGGGCCTACGGCAGCTCGGACAAGAAGATGCGCATGCCGTTCGCGGTCAAGGCGGACCGCTTCGCGCGCAAGGACTGGCCGACGCTCGAGCTCGGCTTCAACGGCGACCAGTTCCGGTCGAGGCTGCCCGAGTACACGGTGTGGCCCGGCTTCACGAAGGACCTCGACTTCGAGACCGGCGCGGACGGCGTCCGCCGGCCGCGGATCCACCTCGAGGTCCTCTCGATCGCGTCGCGCGCCGACGTCCGGATGCCGCGCTTCTTCGACGCGGAGAAGCGCGACGATCCGAACGGCCAGGGACCGCTCGCCGAGCTCTCGGTCCGCACGGAACCGGTCGGGGACGCCGCGCCGGAGGAGAGGCCGGCGCTCCTGAAGCCCGACTATCCGGCGCGCGACAGCCTGTTCGACCCCGAGTGGAAGTTCCGACTGCGCTGCGCCTACGGCGCCGATGCGAGCGCGCTCCTGCGCGAGCTCGCGACCGAGGACGCCAAGCGCCTCGGTTACCTCCACGTGCGCTCGGCCTCCGCCGGGGACGTCGACTCCGACCGCGTGCCGTTCCAGCTCGGCCAGAAGATCCAGATCGCCGGCGGCTACACGGTCGAGGTGCAGGAGGCGACCGCGAGCTTCCAGCTCGATCCGACGGGGAAGGGGGAGATCCGCGACGCGCGCCCGCTCGCCGAGCAGTTCCCGCGCAGCCCCGCGGTGTGGGTCAACATCACGCGCGCCGACGGCTCGGCGCCGGAGCGACGTCTCCTCCTCGAGGCGCTCGACTGGGAGGCGCACGGGCGCCAGAAGAAGTTCTCGCACGCCGATCTCGTCCTCCAGCTCGAGTGGGAGCGCTGGACGAGCCCCGGACCGCCCCGCTTCATCCTCCTCTGGGGACCGAGCGGGAGCCCGGAGCTCCTCGCCGAGGACGGCGCGCGCACGCCGGTCGCGGTCGGCGGCACCCTCGCCCTCCCCGGGCCGACGCGCGTCACCGTCGCGCACCTCCACCACAACGTCCTCTACGAGAAGCAGATCGACTTCGTCGCGCCGCACATCCAGGGCCCGACGTTCGACGCGGACTTCTACGCGAAGGATCCGATGGGGCTCGAAGTCGCGGTGACGAGCTACCCGGGGACGCCGAAGGAGCACCGCGACGTCGTGCGGATGGCGTCGACCGACGAGAGCCTGGCGAACGTCTGGACCGACCCCGAGCAGCGTTTCTGGGTGCGCTTCTTCGGGAACGACAAGGCGTTGCCGTTCGAGTGGCGCAGCGTGCTCTCGGTGTGGAAGAAGGACGCCGACGGGAAGCTGTACCGTGTCGACCTCGGGCGGGAGCAGAATCGCGAGGTGCGCGTGAACGACTACCTGTATTACGAGGGCTACAGGTTCTTCCAGACGAACGCGCTCCCCGAGCTGCCGACCTACTCCGGGATCGGCGTCGTGTATGATCCGGGAATTCCGGTCGTCTTGATGGGCATGTACCTGACCATCGTGGGAGCCGCGATCGCGTTCATCGTGCGGCCGATCGTCGAAGGCAGGCGCGCACGCCGCTCCGCCGGATCGACGGCGCAGGAGGCAACAGCATGAACTTCGCAGTGTTTGGCGCGCTCGCTGGTTCCGCCCGCTGGTCGGCGATCGCCGACATCCTGTGCCTCTGCGGCATCGCGGCCGTCGTCGTCGCCGGGATCGCGAACGGGCGTCTCGCGCTCCGCGGCCAGCGCCCGAGCGGGCCCGCGGCCGTGCTCGCGCACGGCCCGCTCGCCCTGCTCATCGCCGCTCTCGCGACGATGTTCTGCTCGATCTGGCAGCGCGGGATCGAGGTGCACCACTTCCCGAGCCAGACGATGAGCGAGGTCCTGAACATGTTCACGACCGCGCTGCTCATCTCGATGACCGTGCTGCACTTCGCGCTCGGTCTCGCGCGGCGCGGACCGGGGTGGGCGATCCTCGACGACGTGCTCGTCGGACTCGTCCTCGGCGGCGTCTACGGCACGCACGCGTACATCCGCACGCTCTCGACGGCGCAGCGCGACCTCCCGCCGGCGCTCCAGTCGTACTGGTTCCCGCCGCACCTCTCCTCGCTGATCTTCAGCTACGCGACGATGGCGATCGCGGCGCTGATCGCGCTCGTGTTCTTCGTCACGCGCTTCTGGACGGGAGTCTTCGCGGGCGGCGTGCCGAAGAAGAAGATGGCCTTCTCGTTCGTCGGCCTGGCGCTGATCCCGTTCGCGCAGGTCGTCACGCTCCCCGTGCTGGCCGTCTCGGGACTCGTGTTCCTCGTGCTGTGGCGGTTGAAGCGCCTCCCCGGACCCGCGCGCCTCGCCGCGCTCGAGAAGGAGCTCGACGAAGTGAGCTTCCGCGCGTTCGCGGTCGGCATCCCGTTCCTCACCGCGGGCGTGTGGATGGGCGCGTTCTGGGCGCAGGAAGCGTGGGCGAACTACTGGGGCTGGGACAGCAAGGAGAACACCGCGCTGATCACCTGGCTCGTGTACGTCCTCTACATCCACCTGCGGATGCTCGGCGGATACCGCGGGTCGAAGGCGATGGCCGTGCTCGTCGGCGGGGCGCTCTCCGTGTTCATGACCTTCCAGATCTTCGGGTACCTGCCCGACAGCCAGAAGAGCCTGCACCGCTACACGGACGACAACGTCGTGCCGAGCGAAGGACAACAGGGCAACGCGCCGTCGACCCAGGCTCGCGCGGAGGCACCGAGCGAGGAGCGCACCGCGGCGGAGATGCTCCCGGAAGGACGGAAGGGCGGGTGAGCGCTCGCATCCTCGACGGCAAGGCGACCGCCGCGGCGATCCGTTCCGAAGTACGCGCCCGAGTCGACGAGCTGCGCGCGCAGGGCACGATCCCGGCGCTCGCCGTCGTGCTCGTCGGCGACGACCCGGCGAGCCACGTCTACGTCAAGAACAAGGACAAGGCCGCGCAGGAGGCGGGCTTCTCCGTCCGCACGCTGCATCTCCCCGCGACGACGTCCCAGGCGGAGCTCGCCGCGGTCGTCCGCGCCTTGAACCAGGACGCCGGCGTCCACGGGATCCTCGTGCAGCTCCCGTTGCCGAAGGGCCTCGACGCCGCGCCGATCGTCGACAGCCTGGATCCGGCGAAGGACGTCGACGGGCTCCATCCGTCGAACGTCGCGGCACTCGCGATGGGACGCGACGGGCTGCGACCGTGCACGCCCCTCGGCTGCATCGAGCTCCTCGATCGGCACGGCATCCGCCTCGACGGAGCGCACGCCGTCGTGCTCGGACGGTCGATGCTCGTCGGCAAGCCGGTCGCGATGCTCCTCCTCGAACGCAACGCGACCGTCACCGTGTGCCACAGCAAGAGCCGCGATCTCCCCGCGATCGTGCGCACCGCGGATGTCCTCTTCGCGGCCGTCGGGCGCCCGCGGCTCGTGCAGGGGGACTGGATCCGTCCCGGAGCGGTGGTCGTCGACGTCGGGATCAACCGCCTGCCGGACGGGAAGCTCGCGGGAGACGTCGATTTCGCGGCCGCTGCGGAGCGGGCCAGCGCGATCACGCCGGTGCCGGGCGGCGTCGGCCCGATGACGATCGCGATGCTTCTCGCGAATACGGCGCTCGCCGCGTCGCGTCGCGCCGGTTTTCAGGCACCGCTCGTCCAGGGGACGGCGCGCGCCGCTCGATAGACCGTGTGATGCCGCGCACCTGGGAAGACCCGTCCGAGGACACGTCGGGGGACCGCGGCGCACCGCAGCTCGCGCTGCCGCTCCTGACGAAGGCGACGCGCATCCTCCTCATCGCGAACGCGTCGATCTTCGTCGTGTCGTTCGCCGTCTACCTCGCCTCGTCGGGACTGTGGAAGTCGGTCGAGCACGCTCTCGGCCTCTTTCCTTCGGCCTGGCGCGACGCGTTCCCGCTCGTCCCCGTGTGGCAGCTCCTGACCTACGGATTCCTCCACAGCGTCACGGACATCTCGCACGTCCTCCTGAACATGCTGTCCTTGTACTTCTTCGGGACGATGCTCGAAGGGATGCTCGGCACGCGACGCTTCGTCGTCGCCTACTTCTCGGCGCAGCTCGTCGGCGCGCTGTTCTTCCTCGTGCCGGGTCTCTTCGGATCGGAGATGGGCCTCGCGATCGGAGCGTCGGGCGCCGTGTTCGGCGTCATGATCGCCGTCGCGACGCTGCGCCCGCGGCAGCGCGTCCTGTTCCTGTTCATCCCAGTGTCCCTGGGATTCCTTGCGCTCGTGTTCGTCGCGATCACGCTGTTCGGCGCGGCGCTCCAGTGGAAGACCGGTGACGGCGGGGGAACCGCCCACCTCGTGCACCTCGGCGGGATCGCGTACGGGTTCCTGGCCGTGAAGAGCGGCCTGATCTACGCCGACCCGATGGCGGCGATGGCGCGCGCGCGCGCGGCGCGCGACGTCGAGCGCCGCCAGAGCGACGACGCCCGGATCGATCAGCTGCTGGACAAGATCAATCGCGAGGGCATGTCCTCCCTCTCGCGGGGAGAGCGCGAGTTCCTGAAGCGCATCTCGACGCGGCGCTGATTGTCGACCTCCCCCGACGGGGCTACACTGCCGGGCCGATGAAGACCGTTTGGATCCTCGCGACCCTGGCGCTCTCCACCGCGACGGCGAACGCGCCCCTCGGCGAAGGGACCGCCGATCCCGCGCTCAAGACGCAGTTCCAGAAGCTCGCCGCGGCCAAGGACACGGACGGCCTCGGGAAGCTCGCGAAGAGCCGGCTCGACGATACGGCCGCGTGGATCGTCGTGACGTGCGAGGAGATCGCCGCGCGCCCGAACGACGACGCCGAGGCGTTCGCCGCGATCCTGAAGGACGCGTGGAAGGCCGGCGTCGGCAGCGGGTTCGCCGAGAAGGAATACACGGCGATGAAGAATCTCGGCGCCAACCGCCGGGACCGCTCCGACCTGAAGAGCCGCCTCGACCTCGCCGAGCAGGAGCTCGAGAAGAATCTCGAGCACAAGGACACGCTCTCGTTCCAGAACGTGATCGACGAGATCGAGATCGTCGGTCCGGGCCTCGAGCAGGTCGGCGACCTCTACCGCGCTTCCGAAGCGTGGGTCCTGCAGGCGCGCGCGCTCGACGAGCCGCTGCGAGGCGAAGCCGCGGATCTGCACAAGGCCTGCCTCGCGTACATCCACGCCGTCGAGGCGCGGGACAAGGTCGAGCTGAAGGACTCGACCTACGACACGATCGCCAAGCGCAAGGCGGCGCTCGTCGCGAAAGGCTACGACAAGAAGAAGGAGGCGCCCGCGGAGCCGTCGAAGCCCGCCGGACCGGACGCGGGAGCACCGGCGGCCGACGCGGGCGCGCCGATCATCGCGGCGGCGACCTTCGAGGCGATCCCTGCGATCGACGCGTACCTGCGGCCGAACTTCATGGCCGACGACATCTCCATCCTGTGGGGCGGCCTGCTCCTAAAGGCGAAGGGGAGCTCCGCCACGTTCCCGCGGTTCGACAGCGGTCCGCCGGTCATGCGCAGCGGTCCCAGCGACATCCGCATCGACTCGAACGGCGACGGGCAGGGGGACGACAAGATCGCTCTCGCCGGCAACCCCGTCGTGGTCAAGACGACGATCGGCAAGGGCGCGGACGCGCGGCCGTGGGCGTTCGTGGCCCAGATCGGCGGGCAGAAGGACCAGTACCAGAAGATCGAGATCAACGCCGAGCCGAGCGACAAGGAGTACACGATCTACACGCTCGGCGCGGCGAGCATCGTCGCGACGATCGCCGGCGTCCCGGTCCGCGTGATCGACGAGGACATGAACGCGATCTACGGCACGAAGCCCGTGCTGACGTACGCGGAGATCGGACTCACGGCGGGCACCTTCCAGCCCGAGATGGATTCCGTCGTGATCGGCGCGTCGAAACGCGCGCGGCCGTGGAGCGAGCTCCAGGAGATCGGCGACAAGTGGTACCGGCTCGAGCCGCACCCGCAAGGCAAGGAGATCAAGGCGACGCCCGTCGAGGTGCCGACCGGCATCCTGAAGCTCGACTTCAAGGGCCCGGCGCCGACGTGGGTGATCGTGCACGGCGCCGGTCCGCTGCTCCAGAACAGCTACTTCGACCTCGTCGAAGGCGGATCGAAGGGCGTCGTCGTGCCGGCCGGGAAGTACGCGCTCTACTACGGCGAGGTCCGCAAGGGCAAGAAGCGGCTCGTCCAGAAGACGCTGATCCTCCCCGGGAAGGGGACGCCGACGTACGACGTCGAGCGCGGGAAGACCGTGACGGTCACGCTCGGGGCGCCGTTCACCTTCGATTTCAAGGCGGCGGTCGACGGCGACAAGCTCAAGGTCGAGGGACGTTCCGTCGTGATCCTAGGCAGCGCGACCGAGCGGTACGAACGCTGCTGGAATTGCGTGCCGCGGCCCGAGGTCTTCTTCCGCAAGAAGGGTTCGCACACCGTGTCGAAGGGCGAAAAGATGCCGCTCGTGCAGGACACGGACGGACTCCAGAAGAAGGGGTACGAGGCCTGCTGGTCGCCGCTCGACGCCGAGATCGACCTCAAGGGCGAGAAGGGACCGATCGAGGTCCAGCTCGTCGACAAGAAGCACGACATCTTCGGCAAGATCGAGTCGGACTGGAAGGAATAGCAGGGCGTCGGAGATCACGAGGGTGCTCGACCTCAAGTTCATCCGCGCCCACGCCGCGGCGGTGCAGGCCGGGGCGGCGAAGAAGCGCATCCCGATCGACCTCGACAAGCTCCTCGAGGTCGACGCGCGGGCGCGCGAGCTCTCGGGACGCCTCGACGTGCTGCGCGCCGCGCAGAACGAGGCCAGCAAGGCGATCGGCAAGGCGCCGCCGGCCGACCGCGCGAAGCTCGCGGAGCTCCAGAAGCAGAAGAAGAGCGAGCTGAAGATCGAGGAGGACCGCTTCGCTGCGCTCGAGGCGGAGCTCCAGACGCTGCTGCTCCGCATCCCGAACGTTCCCGCCGACGACGTGCCGGAGGGGAAGGACGACACCGAGAACGTCGAGGTGAAGCGCTGGAGCGAGCCGCGCGTCTTCGACTTCGGCCCGAAGGACCACGTCGCCGTCGCGGAAGCGCAAGGGTGGATCGAGTTCGACCGCGCCGCGAAGCTCGCGGGCTCGCGCAACTACGTGCTGCGCGGCGACCTGTCGCTCCTCGAGGGCGCGGTCATGCGCTTCGCGCTCGACCGGATGGTCGCGAAGGGGTTCGTCCCGCTGACGGTGCCGACGCTCGTGCGCAGCGAGGCGATGGTCGGCACGGGCTACTTCCCCGGCGGGGAGGAGCAGGCCTACCGCTGCGACGAACGCGACGACCTCGTGCTCGTGGGCACGGCCGAAGTGCCGGTGACTTCGCTCCACTCCGGCGAGATCCTGGCCGCGAAGGACTTGCCCCTGAGGTACGTCGCGCTGTCCTCGTGCTACCGGCGCGAAGCCGGCACGTACGGCAAGGACACGCGCGGACTGTACCGCGTGCACCAGTTCCAGAAGGTCGAGCAGGTCGTGATCGACGTCGCGGACGAGGCGACGAGCCTCGCGCACCACCGCGAGATCGTGGAGAACGCCGAGGAGATCCTCGTCGCGTTCGAGCTGCCGTACCGCATCGTCAACGTCTGCGGCGGCGATCTCGGCGCGCCGCAGGTGCAGAAGTTCGACATCGAGACCTGGATGCCTTCGCGCAAGGGCTACGGGGAGACGCACAGCGCGTCGCGCTTCCACGACTACCAGTCGCGAAGGCTGTCGCTGCGCTACCGCGGCGAGGACGGCGTCGTGCGCTTCTGCCACACGCTGAACAACACCGTCGCGGCGAGCGCGCGGATGCTCATCGCGCTGCTCGAGAACCACCAGCGCGCGGACGGCACGGTCTGGGTCCCGCCGCCGCTGCGGGCGTATCTCGGCGGGCGCGAGACGCTCGGCCGCCAGCTCGCCTGATCCGCGCGCGGCTCAGTGATTCGGGATGCCGCCGTTGTCCGGCGGCGCGCGGCCTCCGCTGGCACCACCGGTTCCGCTGGTCCCGCCGCCGCGCCGGCGGCCGCCGTTCGCCGATCCGCCGACTTCCGTGCCCTTTCCCTGTCCCGCGGCGCCGGCCGCTCCTCCCGCCGTCGCGGCGGGAACCTGCGGGATCACCGGGACGGCGATCATCTCCTCCTCGGGCCGCAGCGTGTTCGGGAAGCGGAAGACGCGCTTGTACACCATCGTGCGACGGTCGGCGGGCGCCACGAGGAGCTGCTCGTTGACGAGGCGCGGCGCGAGCTCGAGCGTCAGCGTGATCTCGATCCGCGTCGGCAGGCCGATGTCCTCGGAGCCTTCCGTCGTGCCCCACTCGTCGACGGGCTCCTCGTCGACGCCGTCCTTGCGGAAGCACTGGATGTCGAAACCCTTCACGCGATCGTGGAGGTAGAGGAAGTTCCCGCCCTCGAAGGGCGTGTCGTCGACGCCGTACGCCTCGCGCCGGTAGATCTCGAGGAACTGGTCGTTCTCCGGATTCGGACGCAGGCGGTAGCCGACCTCGTTCTGGTCGGAGCGCACGAAGCGGTCGTTGTCCTCGTGGATCACGAGGCTGTCCGTCGTCGTGACGAAGTCGAGGCTGTCGGCGTCGAAGCCGAGCATGACGCGGTTCTTCACGCGCAGGTGGCTCGCGCGCGTGCGGTCGTACACGGAGATGCCGCGCAGATCGCGCTCGATCATGTCGAGGATCGCCGGCCCGGCGTTCTGCGTCTCCTGGATGTTGTGGATCGTGTCGCGCGACGTGCGCGCCGCGGTCAGGATCTGCGCCATCGAGAGCATGATCCCGCCCATGATCAGGAGCACGAGGAGCACCTCGACGAGAGTGAATCCGGCGCGCGTCCTCATGGTTTCGTGCCTCCCGCCGCGGGCGTCGAGCCGCTCGCGGTCTTCGAGTCGGTCTTCGCGTCCGGATCCTTCTCGCCGTAGACCTGCATCCACGGGATCCACTGCTCGAGCACGAGCTCGTGCTTGAGCTCCTCCTTGTCCATGCGCAGCGTCGGGAACGTGACCTTGATCTTCACCTTCTCGTAGGGCTGGTCTTCCTGGTTCTTCTTGTCCTCTTCGTCCTTCTTGTCGCGCTCGCGCGTCGTCGTGCGCGGCGCCCAGGAATCGAAGGCGCCGTTCTCCTGCGCCGCGTCGAACGTGTCGTCGCCGACGACGACCTGGTACTCGAAGTCCGGATAGCCCTCCTCGGCGTAGCTCCCGTGCAGCCCGTTCTCGATGTCGTCCTGGAACTGCCCCGAGGAGATCTGTCCCAGCGTCAGCAGCGCGAGCTCGCGCGAGAGCTTCAGGTTCTTCGTCTGCGCCGCGGCCATCTTGGCCGTGTTCAACCCCTGGAGCACGAGGAGCATGCCGATCCCGACGATCACGATCGTGACGGCGACCTCCACCAGCGTGAACGCGGTGCGTGCGGGTCGACGGATCGCAGGTCTCACTTGAAATCGTCCTCTCGAGGCACGGCCCGCTCGAACAGGCCCTCGTGATAGTCGATCATGCCCGTCAGGGCCTGGACTTCGATCGTGTAGTAGTTCTTGTAGGGCTGCTGCTCGAGCGTGATGATGTGCCCGGAAGCCGCGCCGAGCGGGTCGAAACGCACGAAGACCATGCCGCGGGAGTAGTCGACGCCGTCGATCTGCACCTTGCTGAAGTGGACCGACTTGGGCAGGTCGATCCAGCTCTGGGTCATGCGCTCGTCGTCGTTCGCCGCGAGTCCGCCCCCGAGGCGGAACGGCGTGTTCACGCGGTAGCGGTGCTTGTCGAGGTCGTACTCGACCTTGAAGATCGCGTTGCGCGCGATCGACTCGGAGTGCGCGCCCTGGATCGTGCTCGCGAGGATGCGCACCGCGGAGTGCAGCTCGGTGCGGGGGAGGAGCGCCTGCCAGTTCATCGACACGATCGCCGCGATCAGGCCGAGGATGACGAGGACGGCGAGGATCTCGATCATCGAGAATCCCGACCGCGCACGGCGGAGCAGCGCTGTTCCCCCGCGGCGCATTCCGGCGGCCTACTTCCCCTCGCGGATCGAGGCGGTGTCCATGTCGGCGTCGTCGCCTTCGCCGCCGGGCTGTCCGTCCTTGCCGTACGACATGACGCGCGGCAGCGGCTGGCCCGGACCGGGCGGTTCGTACATGTACTCGTTGCCCCACGGATCCTTCGGGATGTGCGGCTGGTCGAGGAACGTGTGGCCGTTGACGTCCTGCGTCACGAGCGCCTCGAGGCTGTCCGGATACTTGCCTCCGTTCGCGATCGCGTACTCCTTCAAGGAGCTGTCGATCGCGAGGATGTCCGCCTCGGCCTTCTTGCGGGACGCGAATGCGAACCGCTGGAGGACGTTCGGCACGACGAGCGTCGCGAGGAGACCGATGATGACGATGACGACCATCATTTCGGCCAGGGTGAAGCCGGCGCGGTGCGTCGTCGTCCGGAGGATTGTGGGTTTCATGGCTGTCTCAACTTGCGCGGCGAACGCGCTCACTTGAACTGTCCGATCTGCAGGATGGGGAGGACGATCGACACCACGATGTAGCCCACGACGGCCGCCAGGAACACGATCATGATCGGTTCCAGGACGGACGTCAGGCGCTCCGTGGCGATGTCGATCTCCTCGTCGTAGGAGGTGGCGACCCGGTCGAGCATCTGTTCGAGCTCACCGGACTGCTCGCCGACGTTGACCATGTAGCCGACGAGCGCCGGGAACGCGCCCGACTGCTTCAGCGGCGTCGCGATGTCGGTGCCCTCGAGGATGCGCACGCGGATGTACTCGGTCGCGTCCGCGATGACGCGGTTGCCGACGACGGTGCGCGTGATCTCGAGGCTGTTCACGGCCGGCACGCCGCTCTGGAGGAGCGTCGACAGCGTGCGCGTGAAGCGCGCGACCGCCTGCTTGCGCAGCAGGTCGCCGACGATCGGCATGCGGAGCATGTTGCGGTCGATGAACAGCCGACCGGAGTCCGATTTCTTGTACACGCGCTCCACGGCGTAGAAGATCACCGCGAGGATCGCGCAGCCGACGAGCCAGTAGTCCTTGAAGAACTTGCTGATCACGATGAGGATCTTCGTCGGCGTCGGCAGCGTCTGACCCGTGTCCGTGAGCATGCCGGTGATCTTCGGCACGACGACCGTCATGAGGATGCTGACGACGATCAATCCGATGCCGATCATCATCACGGGGTAGGTCAGCGCGGACACGACCTTGCGCCGCAGCGCGCGCTGGGACTGCAGGTAGTCGGCCAGGCGCTTGAGCACGACGTCGACGTTGCCGGTCGCTTCGCCCGCGCGCACCATGTTCACATAGAGCTCGCCGAACATCTGCGGGTGGTCGCCGAGGGCGTCCGCGAGGCTCGCGCCCTGGTTCACGCGCTCGCGGATCTCGCGGAACATCGTCTCGGTCGAGCGCTGCTCGGCCTGCTCGATCATCGCCTTGAGCGTCTCCGCGAGCGGGATCCCGGAGCCGAGGAGCGTGCCCATCTGGCGCGTCGCCCCGGTCAGGATCTCGAGATTGCGCATGCTCGAGGTCGTCTGCGCCGCGCGCTGCCGGCGGATCTTGTCGACGAATCCGCGCAGACGCCCCTTGCCCACGCGCACGCGCTGCCCGCCGCGCGTCTCGTGGATCTCGCTGACGAGCAGGTTCTCGCGGCGCAGCCGGGTGCGCGCCTCGCGCGTCGTGTCGGCGTCGATCACGCCGCTCTTCACCGAGCCTCCGGACGCGAATGCCTTGTACTCGTAGATCGGCATGGCTCGAAAGTGGGCTGACGCCCGCGCCTCAGTCGAGGTCGAGTTGCGTCACGCGCAGCACCTCGTCGGGGGTCGTCAACCCCGCCAGGATCTTCTGCCGGCCGTCCTCGCGCAGGGTGATCATGCCGCGCTCCGCCGCGCCGCGCTTCATCGCGGCCGCGGTCGAGTGCTCCATGATCTGCGTGCGCAGGATCTCGTCGATCGGCATGAACTCGTAGATCGCCGTCCGGCCCGCGTAGCCCGACTGGAAGCACTCGTCGCAGCCGCGTCCGACCGCGATCCGGCCGTTCATCGCGGCGGGATCGATGCCGACCCGCTTGAGCTTCGCGACCCATTCGTCCGAGAGCGGCGAGAAGGTGCGGCAGTGCTTGCAGATCGTCCGGACGAGGCGCTGCGCGATGACGAGGACGATCGAGCTCGCGACGAGGTACGGCTCGACGCCCTGGTCGACCATCCGCGTGATCGTCGACGGAGCGTCGTTCGTGTGCACCGTGGAGAACACGAGGTGGCCCGTCAATGCGGCGCGGATCGCCACCTCGGCGGTCTCGAGGTCGCGGATCTCGCCGACCATCATCACGTCGGGGTCCTGGCGCAGGAACGAGCGCAGTCCGTGGGCGAACGTCAGGCCCTTCTTCACGTTCACCTGGACCTGGCTGATCCCGGGGAGCGAGTACTCGACCGGGTCCTCGATCGTCAGCACGTTCTTCTGCGTCGTGTCGACCTCGCTCATCGCGGCGTAGAGCGTCGTCGTCTTGCCGGAGCCCGTGGGGCCGGTGACCAGGATGATCCCGTGGCTGTAGTTCAGGTACTCGCGGATCGTCGCGAGGTTCTGCGTGGCGAGACCGATCTCGTCCAGCGTGAAGACCTTGGACGTCTTGTCGAGGAGGCGCATGACGATGCGCTCGCCCTGCGTCGTCGGGATCGAGCTGATCCGCACGTCGACCTCGCCGTCGCCGATCTTGATCGTCGCCCGGCCGTCCTGGGGCAATCGCCGCTCGGCGATGTCCATCTTGCCCATGACCTTGATCCGGCTGACGATCGCTTCCTGCGCCTTCCGCGGGATCGGATCCATGTCGTACAGGATCCCGTCGATCCGGAACCGCGCCTGCAGCCGGTCCGGGTAGCTGTGGAAGTGCACGTCGCTGGCGCGCATCTTCAATGCCTGGAAGAGGATCGTGTTGACGAGCTTGATGATCGGCGCCTTGTTGGCGACGTCGAGCACGTCCTCGTTCTCGTCGATCGCGTCCGCGAGTCCGGCGATGTCGCCGTCCTCGGCGACGTCCGCGAGCGCCTCGTCGACGCCGTCGGCCTTGTGCCGGTAGGCGCGCGCGATCAGCGTCGTGATCTCGCTGCGCGGCGCGAGCACCGGGTCGATCTCGCAGCCGACGAGGGCGGCGAGGTCGTCCATCGGGTGCGGATGCAACGGCGTGCAGGTCGCGACCTTGAGGACGTTGCCGTCGATCTCCTCGAGCGCGACGAGGTTGTAGTTGCGCGCGAAGTGGACCGGGACGCGGTTGATGAACGCGCCCGGGACGCGCACGCCGTCGAGGGACTTGCGGAACTCGAAGCCGAGGTGCTTCGCGTAGATCTGGAGCAGCGTGCCCTCGTCGAGGTAGTCCTTCTGGAGGATCACGCGATCGAGGGACTCGCCCGTCGTCGCGGCGACGCGGCGGCACTCCTCGAGGCGCTCGCGCGCGAGGCCTGCGTCGACCAACATGTCACCGATGCTCGTCATGTGTCCCTTGTGCGCGCGCTCCGGATAGCCCTCAGGGCTTCTGGCCTTCGGGCGGAGTGACCGGCGGCGTCGTTTCCGGCGCCGGCTTCGCGGCCGGATCGGGTGCGGGCGCGGGCGCGTCCTTCAGCATCCCCTGGATCTTCCCGGACTCGATGCCGACCTGGTTCCCCTGGATCTCGCCGCGCTGGGGCGAGCGGTACAGCGGGACCTCGAGGCCGCGCATGTCGACGCCCTTCTTCGTCTGACCGAACGTCGGATCGATCACGCGGACGCGGTCCGCGCCGATCGTGTCCGCCGCCTCGAGCTTCTTCTTGTAGGAGATCTCCGCGAGGTCCGCGAAGTCGCGGTCCCGCATGATGTGCGGCGTCACGAAGAAGTAGAGCGTCGTCCTCGAGCTCGAGTTCCCGTCGCGGCGGAAGAGGTATCCGAGGATCGGGATGTCCGCGAGGAACGGGACGCCCACGTGGCTCCGGCCCTTGTTGTCGGTGATGATGCCGCCGACGACCATCGTGTCGCCGTCGGGGACGTTGACCGTCGTGTCGATCGTCCGCGTCACGCGGGGCGGCGGGATCGCGCCGGAGACGGAGCCGAGGAAGGTCGAGACCTCGAGGCTGATCTTGAGGCGCAGGTAGCGGCTCGCGCTGATCGTGGGGGAGATCTGCAGCGTGATGCCGGCCTTGACGTAGTCCTTGAAGTTCTCCTGCGTCTGCCCGCCGATGCCGCCGGTCGCCGTGATCGTCGTCGTCGGCTCCTCGTCCGTCGACACGACCTTCGCGCTGCCGGTGTTGTTCACGAGCACGGACGGCACGTTGAGCACGTTCGTGTCCGTGCGCTGCTGGAGCGCGTACAGGAGCACGGGCAGGTTGAAGTTGCTGCCGTTCAGGATGCCGGCCGTGATCCCGTTCGGCGGCGTGCCGTTGACGCCGTTCGGGACGCGGATGTCGGGGACGCCGTCGCCGTTCGTGTCCTGGAACGTCGACATCCCGAAGCTCGTGACGCCGAAGCTGCCGAGGCCGGAGCCGGGGAGGTCCGCGCCGCCGAGCTCGACGCCGAGATCCAGGGACGTCGTGCCGGTGAGCTCGACGAGCGCCGTCTCGATGAGGACCTGGTCCTGGCGTTTGTCGAGCTGCCGGATGAGGTCGAAGATCTCCTCGTACCGCGTCCGGTTCGCGGCGATCAAGAGCGAGTTCGTGGTCTTGTCGGGCACGACGACGATGTCGTTCCGCGCGGAGCTCGAGCCGCCGGTCGGACCCGGCGCGGTGCCCTGGGCTCCGCCGGGACGCGCTCCCGCGCCGGTCCTGCCCGCGGTGCCGGTCGGGATCCGCCCCGCGTCGCGGATGAAGTCGTCGAGCGTCTTCGACAGATCCTCGGCCTCGACGTTCTCGAGGCTGTAGATGTGGTACGTGCGCTCCTTGAGGACGGTGTCGACGTCGAGCCGCGCGACGAGCTCCTTGATCCGCGGCATGTCGTCGGGCATCGCCATGATGAGGAGCGAGTTCGTGCGCGCGTCGGTCAGGATCTTGGCTTCGCCCGCCGAGGACTGCAGCGCTCCCGTGACACCGGTCGCCTGCTGCTGGCCCTGCTGGCGCACTTGCGTCGCGCGCTTGCTCGCGTCGAGGAGGTCGCCGAGCGTCTCCGAGATGTCCTCCGCGGACGCGAACTCGAGCGGGATGACCTCGAACTCCGGGACGATGTTGCCGGTGTTCGCCGCCGCGTCGTCGACGAAGCGGAGCATCTTGACGATCGACGCGACGTTGCTCCCGAACCCGGTGATGATCAGGCTGTTGCTGTTGCCGACCGGGATGATCTGCTGCGTGTTCGCGTCGGTGAACATCGTGCGCATCGAGTTCGAGAGCGTGCGCACGTCCGTGCTCGGCAGGTCGATGACCGTCGTCACGAGCGTCGCGGGCTGGTCCGCGTAGCGGTCCATGTCCTCGGCGAAGACGTACACGGCCTCGTTGCGCAGCGTGCCGCCGCGCTGTCCGCCGCCCTGGGCGAGACTCGAGATCACGATGACCGAGAGGTGATCCGGCCCGATCTTGCTGCACACAAAATCGTTGATGATCATCATGATCTGGAAGAAGCTGTAGAAGTCGGTCTTCGGGATCCGCTTCTGTCCGAACATCCGCAGCTTCGCGTTCTGGAGCAGCTTCTTCGTCTCCTCGCTGTACGTGAAGTTGAGCCCGGTCGTCTCCTGGCAGATCTTCACGAACTGTTCGAGGTTGACGGAATCCGTGTCGCCGGTCTCGTCGAACGTGAGCACGTACTCGTTGCCGACGTCCTGGATCGGCGGGATCTTCGTCCGCGCCTGGCTGCCGGGCGTGCTCGGGGTCGTCGTCGCGGCCGCGGGCGGAGTCTGCGGGGGATTCGGTGCCGCGCCCGGCGCCTGGGGGTTCGCCTGGGGGTTCCCCTGAGGATTCGCCGGGGCGCCCTGCCCGGGAGTCGCGGGGTTCCCGCCCGGCGGCGGGGGCTTCGTCCCCTGGCTCGGATCGGGAGCGTCCGACTTGTTGAGTGCCGGAGGCGTTCGTTTCGGCGCCACCTTCTGCAACTCGACCCTGGCGGGCACGGGTTGGATGGCGAGCAGGATGGCCGCGACGAGGGGTTCGATCATGGGGCCGTGGCGTGGTTCGGGAGAGGAGTTCTATCCCTTTGGAATGTCGTGGCTTAGATCCTGTTGGGAGGAAGCACCGAGCGCACTCTAGGGAGGCCTCCGGTGGCTGTCAAACCACGCTCTCGCGGTCGGCGACTTTCTCGAGGGCACGATCGGACCTCGGAAAGACGCCGCACGGCTGGGGATCTTCCCGTGGTCCGCGGACGATCGCTTCGCCTCCCATCCCCTCGGGGAGGCCGCTATGCTGCGCGGCCCCATGCGGCTCTCGGATCTCTTCCCGGTGGAGGACGTGCTCGTGCACTTCCATCCCACGGACAAGTGGGACGCGATCCAGAAGCTCGTCTCGCACCTCGTCGAGCGCAACCGGATCCCGCGCGCGGACGCGCCGGCGATCGTCGACGCCGTGCTCGCGCGCGAGCGCTCGATGTCGACCGGGATGGAGCACGGCATCGCGATCCCTCACGCCGCGGTCGACGGAGTCCAGACCGTCGTCGCGTGCATGGGCATCGTCTCCGACGGACCTGGCCTCGCGTTCGAGAGCATCGACGGCAAGCCGGCGCGCGTCGTCGTCCTGCTCGTGATCCCGCGCGCGCAGAAGCTCCTGCACATCCGCACGCTGGCCGACATCGCCCGGGTCCTCGGGCGCGACGGCGTGCGCGAAGCCCTCGTCGGCGCGCCCGACGCGCAGACCGCGTGGGCGACGCTGGCCGACGGCGAGGCCGCCCGGCGCTAGCGCTCGGCGCACGCGAGTCCCCGCTCGAGGGCACGTTGAGGAGAACGGCTCTCGCGCTCGCCGCCGCCCTCGCCGGCTGCTCGGGTCTCGCGCTCGAGACCTTGCTGCTCGACTCCGCCGGGCTCGGCCTCGGCTACGGCAGCGCGACCGCGCTCGGGCTCGCGACGTTCCTCGCCGCGTGGGCGTTCGGCGCGTACCGCGCCGGCAAGAGCGCGCTCCGGCCCCGCGCGAGCCTCTTCGGAGCGGGTGCGCTCGCGGCGCTCTCCGCCTGGCCGGCCGTGTGGCTCGTCCTCGCGAGCGGCCGCGCACCCGGAGGCGCGCTCGCCGTCGCCGGCACGCTGCTCGCGATCGCGACCGTCGCGTTCCTCCAGGGTGCGTTCCTGCCGACGCTCGCGCGCGCGGACGGTGGCGGAGTCGCCGTTCTCTTCGCCGCGAACCTCGCGGGCGCCGTCGGCGGCGTGCTCTGGATCGCGGACCGGATCGTCGCGGACTCCGGGCGGCTCGCGGCCGCGGGCGTCGCGGCGGGGATCGCGCTCGCCGCCGGCGCATTCGGCGGTCTCGCCGCGGGAAGGAGCGCGCTCCCCCCCGCGAGGATCGCCGCGGCGACCGGGGACCTCGCGTGGCGCGACGCCGCCTGGATCGTGGCGCTCGCGACGGCCTGGGTCGTCGCGCTCGAGTGGATCGGCTTGCGCCTCGGAGTCCTCTGGCTCGGCGGGATGCAGCCCGCGCTCCGCTCGGTGCTCGTCGCGTCGATGATCTCGCTCGCGGTCGGCGCGGCGCTCCTGCCCCCGATCGTTCCGCGCGGGAGCGCCGGGGTCCTGTGGGTGCTCGTCGCCTGCTCGCTCGGCGCGGTCTGGCCCCTGTTCGCGGCCCGCGCGCTCGCCGGGACGTCGCGCGGCGAGCTCGCGACGGCGCTCGTCCTCGTGATGCCGTCGCTCGTGCCGTTCGGCGGCCTCCTGCCCGTGCTCCACCGTGCGCTGCCGCTCGAGAGCGGTGCGCGCCTCGGTCGCCTGCTCCTGCACGAGGCCTGGGGCGCGTTCGCCGGCGTCCCGCTCGTGCACTTCGTCCTCGTCCCGCGCTGCGGTCTCGTCGGATCGATCGCGATCCTCGAGGCGTGCGGCGTCGGCGCGCTGCTCGCCCTGTCGCGCGCGCTCCCCGCGGCCGCGCGCGTCGCGGCGGGACTGCCGCTCCTCCTCGGTGCGTGGGCGTGGTTCCAGGCGCCGCCGGCGCTCGAGTCGCCGCCGCTCTCGAACCCGGCGCTGCGCGTGCGCAGTTTCGCCGAGGACCGCGATTTCGCCGTGACGGTGGTCGACGACGGCATGCAGGGCGAGCGCACGCTCCTCACCGACGGATTCCGCGCGGCGGGGACGGGCCGGGAGTACCGGTACATGCAGGTGCTCGGGCATCTCCCCGTGCTCCTCTCCGCGCGACCGCGACGCGTCGCGGTCCTCGCGCTCGGCACCGGGACGACGCTCGGCGCGGTCGCGCAGCACCCCGAGGTGGAGCGCATCGACGTCCTCGAGATCTCGCGCGCCGTCGTCGACGCCGCTCCGTGGTTCGTCGAGAAGAACCGCGGCGCGCTCGCCGGGGACGCTTCGAGCGGCCGCGTCGTCGTGCGACTCGGCGACGGCCGGGCGACGCTCGGCGGCGCGCGCAGCGCGTACGACGTGATCACGATGGAGCCGCTCCTCCCCGACTCGCCGTTCGGCGTCTACCTGTACACGCGCGAGTTCTACGCGTGCGCGCGCGCGGCACTCGCTCCCGAAGGGCTCGTGTGCCAATGGGTCCCGCCGCACGCGCTCGAGCCCGCGAGCTTCGCCGCGGTCCTCGAGGCGTTCGCGAGCGCGTTCCCGTGGAGCTCGATCTGGCTCTCGGGCACGCAGGTGATCCTGCTCGGGGGCGACCGCGAGCCGGCGCTCGCGGCGAGCCGCTTCCAGGCGACCGGCGATCTGGCGCGGAGCCTCGCGGAGCTCGGCCTCGCGACGCCGGCAGAGCTCCTCTCGCGCTTCGTCGCCGACGGAAAACGCATCGCGAGCGCGGCGCGGCCGCTGCGCGACGCCGATCCCTGGATCGTCTACCGCCCGCGGCGGGCGGGTGCCGTGCTCCTCGCGGATCTGCCGCGCAATCTCGGCTTCCTGCGCGCGCTCGGCGGCCCGACGCCGTCCGGCTGGCTCGCGGCGGCCGGGCCGGACGCGGCGCGCGCGGTCGAAGGAATGCGCGCCCTGCGCGGCGCGCGCGAGGCGCACGCGGAGTCCGAAGCGCGGCTGCGCGGCTGGCGCGAGGGCCCGGGCGAGGCGCCGCTGCTCACGCCGACGTTTGCTTCGGCGCTCGCGACAGCTCGCGCCGGGGTCGGCGACGATCCGGAGCTCGCCGACCTGGAGACGGAGATCGCGTTCCTCGCCGATCTGCGCTCGGGCGTCTCGACGCTCGCGTCGGACGCTTCTCCGCAGGCTGCGCGCGCGGCGCTGCCGGCGTTGCTCGCGTCCGCGCGGCAGCGCCCGGAGCGCGCGGACGTCCATCTCTACGCGGCGACGGCGCTCGAGCGCATCGGCGACCCGGGCGCGGAGCGCGAGCTCACCCTCGCGCTGGCGGCGTGTCCGCGGATCGCGCAGACGCCCGAGGGTCGGCGCTGCCGGACGCTCGGCTTGTCGGACGCCGCCTGGAGTCGCGCCGAAGCGACCGCGGCCCGGGCCGAACGGGACTTTTTCACAAACAATCCGTCCGGAAGGACGTCCGGCGTGGTTACGTCCGACTCACCATGAACGCCGTGCTCACCACCGCACTCGTCTCCGCGCTCGCGATCCTCGCGCCGCCGCGGGAACCGGCCGGAGTCCCGTTCGAGAAGGCCGCGCGCGACTTCATGGCGCAGCACGGGCTCGCGGACAAGAAGGCCGAGGAAGTCGACTTCGAGTCGGTGCTCAAGGGCCATTACGTCGTCGGGCACTTCGGCGCGTTCGAGGTCTACTTCCCGGTCGCGAACCTCGAGCGGCGGGCCGGCGACTTCAGGGACTGCGCGCTGGCGCTCGTCGGCGCGCAGGAGAAGCTCGCCGACTGGAGCAAGCCCTCCGGGCGCGACCAGAAGGCGCTCCGCGCGGACATCAAGCTCGTCACGGACTGGATCAAGGGCTGGCGCGTGCCCGCGCTCGCGAAGGCGCGCGACTCCGCGGGCAAGGACGTGACCGCCGTGCTCGCCGCGTCGGACGCCGTGGTCGCCGCCTCGCAGCGGCTCGCGGCGAGCCTCGGCCAGGGCGAGGAGCTCGGGCTCGCGCGCGAAGCCCCGCTGAAGATCCGCATGCTGCTCGAGCCCGCGCGGAAGGACTTCGTCGAGCTCGCCTGCTTCGTCGGGATGACGAACGCGGACGACAAGGCGACGTACTGGGTCGACGGCGTCGCCGACTGGGCGACGTGCTGGATCCAGGACATCCAGGTCATCGCCCTCGAATACGCGGCGCCGAACCACCAGCCCGACGACTACTCGTCGGGCGAGAGCATGAACGAGCGCGACCCGACCGTGATGCAGCAGCAGGTCGTGCAGTTCTCCGCGCAGCGCCTGTTCGAGCAGCTGTACGGCGAGCGCCTGCCGGCGCTGCTCGTCGGCGGCCTCTCGATGAACCTCGTCGTCGACCAGTTCGGCGAGATCAGCACGCGCGTCGACGGCGACCTGCGCGGGAAGACGACGCAGGGTCGCTCGGTGTTCGTCGCCGGCGTGCGCGGCGACGGCATGCTCGCCAAGAACTCGGCCGAGTCGCGCTGGCGCGAGGACCGCGGCCGGGACCGGTTCATGCGCGTGCTGCGCCAGGCGCAGAAGGAAGGCGACGGGCTCGAGAAGTCGCTCAAGAACCACGTGGCGGGGTTCGGCGTGCGCTCGGATGCCGGTGGGGAGATCGCGCCCGTCCACGCGCCGTTCTTCGTGGCACCGTCCGAGGACGCCAAGGGCCCGGCGCAGGCGTTCCACGGCGACTACGCCGAGCTCCTGCGCGCCTACAAGTGCGCGTTCGTCTCGTGGCTCGAGTCGAAATCGGGCGCGGCGGAGAAGGTCTCGCGCGAGCACTTCGCGCAGCTCCTCGAGAAGCTCGGCGACCTGAAAGAGCCGTTCGAAGCCGCGTTCCCGGCCGTGTACGAAGCCGCGCCGCTCTCGGACGCCGACGCCGGCAAGGACACGCTCGAGGGCAAGTTCCTGCTCTGGCTCTCGAAGCAGAAGTAGCGCGCCGCGCCGCGGCTCAGACCCAGTCCTCGAGGCGCGCCTCGATCGCGCCGCGGATCAGCCCGAGGGCCTCGAGGTAGTCCTCGCGCGTGCCGCCGATCGGGTCCGGGATGTCGCGGCCGAGCGGGTCGAGGAGCTCGAGCTGTCGATCCCTTCCCGGCGGCAGCGAGCGGGCGAGCGCTTCGCGGTGGCCTTCCGTCATGCAGTAGAGCGCGTCGAACGACGCGAGGTCCCGCGCCTGCGCGGCGCGCGCGTGGTGATCGCCGAGGTCGACGCCCTCCTCCTTCATCACCTGCATCGCGAGGCGCGCGGCGGGCGCTCCGTGCGACGCGAGCACGCCCATCGATTCGACGTGGAAGCCGAACTCGGGGAGCCGCTCGGGAGCGCACTCGAGCCGCTCGGCGATCCGCTTCCGCGCGAGCCCTTCCGCCATCGGGCTCCTGCAGGTGTTCCCGGTGCAGACGAATCCGAGGCGCAGGCCCGCGGTTTCGCGCAGGTGCTCGAGGCCGATCACGCCTTCGCGCAGGAGCTCGAACCGGCCCTTGCCGAGGCGCAGCACGCACGACGACTCCGAGAGCGCGGCGGGTCCGCCGTCGACGACGAGCTCGAGCGCGGGCTCGCCCGCGAACGCGCGCGCGACGTCGCCTGCGGTCGAGAGAGGCGGCTCGCCGTGGCGGTTCGCGCTCGAGAGGACGACGGGGTACGGCACGCTCGCGAGGATGCCGGCCGTCGCGCCGTGCGCGGGCATCCGGACTCCGGTCCAGCCGTCGCGCGCCGCCGCCTCGAGCCCGGGCGGGATCCCCGGCAGCACGAGCGTCAGCGGACCCGGCCAGTAGCGCGTCGTGAGCCGGCGCGCGAGCGCGGAGACGTGCGGAAACCGGGCGAGCGACTCCCGCGTCCCGACGTGCCAAGTCAGGGCGAGATCGTCGGGGCGGCCCTTGAGCGTCCGGAGCGCTTCGACCGCGCGGGCCGAATCGGCGCGCGCCGCGATGCCGTACACGGTCTCGGTGGGCAACGCGACGAGGCCGCCGCGGGCGAGCACGGACTCGACCCGCTCCACGATTTCGCGCGTCGGCGGCGCATCGTCCGCTTTCTCGAGTTCGGGCAAAGGGCTCATGCGCGCTTGGCCGCCGGGCGTGCGCGCTGCTAGCCTATCCGCCCTCGAACGCGCGCCCAAGCCGGCCGACCAGCATCCCGGCACGTCGATCATGGAAGACCAACGAGTCGATGCCGGCTCTCCGCCGGGGGAAGCCGCTCCGCGCGCCGCCTTCGCCGCCGTGCCGGAGGAGCGCGACGAGCTCTTCGCGCGCGTCGCCGCGGGACTCGCTCACGAGATCAAGAACCCGCTCTCGACGATGGCGATCAACCTCGCGTTGCTCGAGGAGGAGTGGTCGGGCGGTACCCGATCCCGCCGCGAGCCGGCGCCCGAGCCGACGGCGCGCGAAAAACGCTGCCAGAAGCGCATCCAGACGTTGCAGCGGGAGGTCCAGCGCCTCGAGACGATCGTCGACGACTTCCTCCGCTACGCCCGCGGCGGCGTGATCGACCGCGCGCCGCACGATCTCGGCCACCTCGTGCGCGAGGTCCTCGATTTCGTCGAGCCCGAGGACTCGCGCGTCGGGATCCGTCACCACGCCGACCTCCCGCCGGGTCTGCCGCTCGTCATGCTCGACGCGGTGGCTTTCCGTCAGGCGATCCTGAACCTGTTCGTCAACGCGCGGCAGGCGATGCCGATGGGAGGGGAGCTCATCGTGCGCCTGCGCCGCCAGGGGAACTTCGTCGAGCTCGCGGTCACCGACACCGGCGTCGGGATGACCCCGGAGGACCTCGAGCGCTGTTTCGAGGTGTACTACTCGACGAAACGGGAGGGGACCGGCCTCGGTCTCTCGACCACGAAGCGCATCGTCGAGGAGCACGGCGGGACGATCCACGCGATCTCCGAGGTCGGTCGCGGAACGAGCTTCTCGATCCTGCTGCCGCTCCTCGTCGAGATCCACCACACGCGCGGCGGCGCCGATTCGCCCGAAGCCGCGGAGAGGGGCGCATGAGCCCCGATCCGAAGCCCGGGCGGATCCTGATCGTCGACGACGACGTCGCGCACGCCGAGGCTCTCACCGACGGGCTCGAGCTCGACGGCTACGGCTGCGCGGCCGTCCATTCCGGCAGCGAGGCGGTCCAGCGGCTCTCCGAGGAGAGCTTCGACGCGGTGCTGACGGATCTCGTGATGCCGGATCTCTCCGGGATCGACGTGCTCAAGGAAGCGCGGCGTCTGCAGCCCGATGCGGCGGTGCTCCTCGTCACCGGCCACGAGTCCGTCAAGACGGCCGTCGACGCGCTCTTGCACGGGGCCGCGGACTATCTGACGAAGCCCGTCGACATCGCCGAGCTGCGCGCACGCATCGCCCGCGCGATCGAATCCGTCCGCCTGCGCCGCGACCACGTCGAGCTGCGGCGCCAGATCGACAAGCGCTTCGGGTTCGAGGGGATCCTCGGCAGCTCGCCGCAGATGCAGCGGCTGTTCGAGATCCTCGGCCAGGTCAGCGCCACGAGCGCGACCGTGCTGATCACGGGCGAGAGCGGCACCGGCAAGGAGCTCGTCGCGCGCGCGATCCACCAGAACAGCCCGCGGACGCACGAGCACTTCGTCGCGGTGAACTGCGCCGCGCTGTCGGAGGGGCTGATCGAGTCGGAGCTGTTCGGCCACGTCCGCGGCGCTTTCACCGGCGCCGTCGCGGCGAAGGAAGGACGGATCCTGTACGCCGACGGCGGGACGCTGTTCCTCGACGAGGTCGGCGACATGCCGCTCGCGACGCAGGCGAAGCTCCTGCGCGTGCTCGAGACGCGCGAGGTGCAGCCGGTCGGCGGGAACCAGGTGCACAAGGTCGACATCCGCCTGATCACGGCGACGAATCGCGACCTGACGACGATGGTCGCCGCGGGCACGTTCCGCGAGGACCTCCTGTACCGGCTGCGCGTCGTCACCGTCGAATTGCCGCCCCTGCGCGAGCGCAAGGGCGACATCCCGCTGCTCATCGACACCTTCCTCTCCGAGTTCGCCGCGCAGCACGCGCGCTCGGTGCGGGGTCTCGCGCCCGAAGCGCGCACGGCGCTCCTGCGCTACGACTGGCCCGGCAACGTGCGCGAGCTCCGGAACACGATCGAGAGCATGGTGCTGCTCGCGCGCGCGCCCGTGCTCGCGCTCGAGGACGTCCCCGAGTCGGTGCGGCTCGGCGCGGGCGGCGGGGCAGGCCGCGCGGGCGGGGTCGACCTCGTCGGGCGCTCCCTCGCGGAGGTCGAGCGGGACCTGATCCGCGAGAACCTGAAGGCCTTCGGCGGGAACCGCGAGCGCACGGCCAAGGTCCTCGGGATCGGCGAGCGCACGCTGTACCGGAAGATCAAGGAGTACGGCCTCTAGGCGCGGGTGCCATAGCGGCAGCACGCGCCTGGAGATCGCAAACGGGGCTGCCAGGTTGACAGCGCGGCTCGCCCCGGAAGTGCCGTAAACCTCTGTGCATGCGCTGGTTAACTGCCGAATCCGATCTGGCACGGAGTTTGGTCTCCGGCGCCCCTCGCAACACCCTGGCCCCCGGAACTGAATCATGAGCAAGAGCAAGATCATCGGCATCGACCTCGGCACCACGAACTCCGTCGTCGCCGTCATGGAGGGCGGCAACCCGGTGGTGATCACGAACGCGGAGGGCGCCCGCACGACGCCCTCCGTCGTCGCGTTCCTCTCGGACGGCTCGAAGCTCGTCGGCGCGCCCGCGAAACGCCAGGCCGTGACGAATCCGACGCGCACGATCTCCTCGATCAAGCGCTTCATGGGCCGCCGCCACCACGAGGTCGCGGCCGAGGAGAAGAACGTCGCCTACAAGCTCGTCGGCGGAGCCGAGGAGCTCGTCAAGGTCGAGATCGACGGCAAGCGCTACACGCCGCCGGAGATCAGCGCGGCCGTCCTCGGATACCTGAAGGAGGCCGCGGAGGCCTACCTCGGCGAGAAAGTGTCGCGCGCGGTGATCACGGTCCCCGCCTACTTCAACGACAGCCAGCGCCAGGCGACCAAGGACGCGGGAACGATCGCCGGCTTGACCGTCGAGCGGATCATCAACGAGCCGACCGCCTCGGCCCTGGCGTTCGGTCTCGACAAGAAGAAGAGCGGCCGCGTGGCCGTGTTCGACTTCGGCGGCGGCACGTTCGACATCTCGATCCTCGAGATCGGCGACGGCGTGTTCGAGGTGCTCGCGACGAACGGGGACACGCACCTCGGCGGCGACGACTTCGACAAGGCGCTGATCGATTACGTCGCCGACGAGTTCAAGAAGTCGAGCGGCATCGACGTCCGCAAGGACCCGATGGCGATCCAGCGGCTCAAGGAAGCCTGCGAAAAGGCCAAGATCGACCTCTCCTCGACCGGCCAGACCGACGTCAACCTGCCGTTCATCACGGCCGACGCATCCGGGCCGAAGCACCTGCAGCTGGCGATCACGCGCGCCAAGTTCGAGAGCCTGATCGAGCCGCTCGTCGACCGCGCCAAGGGTCCGTGCATCCAGGCGCTCAAGGACGCCGGGCTCGACGCCTCCAAGATCGACGAAGTGATCCTCGTCGGCGGCAGCACGCGCGTTCCGGCCGTCAGCGACCTCGCGAAGAAGATCTTCGGGCGCGACCCGAACAAGAGCGTCAACCCCGACGAAGCGGTCGGCGTCGGCGCCGCGATCCAGGGCGGAATCCTCGCCGGCGAAGTCAGCGACGTCGTCCTCCTCGACGTGACGCCGCTGTCGCTCGGCATCGAGACGCTCGGCGGCGTGTTCACGAAGCTCATCGAGCGCAACACGACGATCCCGACCTCGAAGAGCCAGGTGTTCTCGACGGCGAGCGACAGCCAGCCGAGCGTCGAGATCCACGTGCTCCAGGGGGAACGCGAGTTCGCGCGCGACAACCGGACGCTCGGCAAGTTCCACCTCGACGGGATCCCGCCGGCTCCGCGGGGGATGCCGCAGATCGAGGTCACGTTCGAGCTCGACGCGAACGGCATCCTCAACGTGAAGGCCGTCGACAAGGGCACGAAGAAGCAGCAGACGATCCGGATCGAGTCCTCGTCGGGCATCTCCAAGGAGGAGATCGACCGCATGCGGCGGGACGCCGAGGCGCACGCGGCCGAGGACAAGGAGCGGCGCGAGCTCATCGACCTCAAGAACCAGGCGGATCACGTCCTGCACTCGACCGAGAAGGAGCTCGCGGAGCACCGCGCGAAGGTTCCGGAAGCGGACGCGAAGGCGATCGACGACGCCCGGGAAGCCCTGAAGAAGGCGAAGGACGGCGAGGACAAGGCCGCGATCGAGCGCGCGCTCTCCGATCTGCAGCAGAAGTCGCAGAAGCTCGGCGAGGCGATCTACCGCGAGCAGCAGCAGCAGCAACAACAGGCTCAGCCCGGCGCGGGCGCCGGCCCGGAAGCCCAGTCCGGACCCGCGGGCGGCAAGGGCAGCGACGAGCCCGTCGACGCGGACTTCGAAGTGAAGACCTGAGCCGCGGACTCAGGCCCTGCGAGCAGCAAGCGCACGGCCCGGCCGTGCGCTTGCGCACTTCAACGACGTCGCTCGTCCCGACGCGTGCCGCCTCGAGGCGTTTCGAGCCTGCGCGACGCGTTCGTACCACGTTCGCGCGGGGGGGCACGCACCTTGCTTCCCCACGCACCGACCCGGGTCCGCCGGGGGGATCATGTCTGCCAGGTCGTGCCCTCCGGCGGTACCCGCTTCCCGCTCGCCCGCGCCGCGCTGCGCTCGTTGTGACACCCCAGGTGCCGGGCTAACCTCCGCGGCGTGATCCGCGTCTCTCATCTGACGCGCCGCTTCGGCGCGCACGTCGCACTCGACGACGTCTCGTTCGAGGTCGGCCAAGGCGAGGTCGTCGGATTCCTCGGGCCGAACGGGGCGGGCAAGACGACCGCGATGCGCATCCTCGCCGGCTACCTCCCGGCGACGTCGGGTTCCGCGAGCGTCGCGGGGTTCGACGTCTTGGGCCAGTCCCTCGAGGTGCGGCGCCGGATCGGCTACCTGCCCGAGAGCGTGCCGCTGTACCGCGAGCACCGCGTCGTCGAGATGCTCGATTTCCACGCGCGCCTGCACCGGATGCCGCGCGCGCGCCGGCGGCAGCGCATCCCCGAGGTGCTCGACCAGGTCGGCGTGCGCGACCGCGCTCGCGACCTGATCGGGAGCCTCTCGCGCGGATTGAAGCAGCGCGTCGCACTCGCGGTCGCGCTGCTCCCCGACCCGGCCGTGCTGATCCTCGACGAACCGACGAGCGGTCTCGACCCGCTCCAGCGGATCGAGGTCCGGGCGCTGCTGCGCGGGCTCGCGGAGCGCCGGACCGTCCTGCTCTCCTCGCACATCCTCCCCGAGATCGAGGCGACGTGCCGCCGCGTGCTCGTGATCCACCGCGGCCGGATCGCGGCGGACGGGGCGCCCCAGGACCTCGTCGCGAAGCTCGCGGGCGCGAGCTTCGTCCGGCTCGAGGCCGTCGTCGGGCCGGACTTCGAGAAGGCGCTGCGCCTCCTCCGCGCGATCGACGGCGTCCGGGAAGTGCTCCACCGGGGCAAGCTCGGCATCCACGACGTGTTCGAGGTCCACGGCGAAGGCGACTCCCGCGAGGACGTCGGCGCGATCGCCGCGCGCACGGGCTGGGCGTTGCGCGAGCTCTCTTGGCAGCGTCCGACGCTCGAGCAGGTCTTCGCGCGGCTGACCCTCGACCTCGAGCCGGCCGCGCAGAGTGCGGCGCCCGCGGCCGCGGCATCCGGCGCGGCACCGGCGGCGCGACCGCCGGTCGTCACGCTGAATCCGTTCGAACGCCCGCCGCCTCCGCGCGGCGGGAGCGGGCAGTCGGCGTGAGCGGCCTCTTCGCGATCTGGCGGCGCGAGCTGTCGGCGCTCTTCTTCGGTCCGCTCGCGTGGACGCTCCTGTGTCTCGCGCTGCTGCTCGACGGGCGGCTCTTCGTCGGCGAGCTCGCGGCGTCCAGCGGCGACGTCGACGTGGCGACGCGCTACGCCTTCGTCGTCTCCTTCTACATCGCGATCCTCGCCGCCCCGCTCGTCACGATGCGGATGATCAGCGAGGAGTCGCGCGCCGGGCTCCTCGAGTACCTGCTCACGGCTCCGGTGACGGACGCGGCCGTCGTCACGGGGAAGTTCCTCGCCGCGACGTCGTTCTTCGCGATCCTCTCCGCGGCCGTGTTCGTGTACGGCGGCGTGCTCGCGGCGCAGGGTCTCGCCCCCGATCCGGGGACGCTCGTCGCGGGCTGGCTCGGCCTCGTCCTCGCGTCGGCTCTCTTCTGCGCGATCGGCACGTTCGCGAGCGCGCTGACCTCGACGCCGATGGTCGCCGCGTTCTCCGCGGTGCTGCTCGACCTCGCCCTCGTCCTCGCTCCGCAGCTCGCCCGGCTCTCCCCGGCTCCCTGGGTCCAGCGCCTCGGGGCGCGCTTCGACCTGACCGATCACCTGTCGAGCTCGTTCCTCCTCGGCGCGGTCGACACCGCGCGCGTGGTGTTCTTCCTGGCGTGGACCGGGCTCTTCCTCTTCCTGGCCGTGCGCGCGGTCGAGGGGCGACGCTGGCGATGACGGCGCCCGATCCCAAAGTGCAGGCCGCCGGCACGGCGCTGCGCGTGCGCATCGGCCTCCAGGTGGGAGCCGCGGCGCTGCTCGCGGGTGCCGCGGCGCTGCTCCTCACGTGGCTCGCGGAGCGTCCGGGACTCCGCGCGCGCATCGACTGGACCGCCGCGCGGGACAACACGCTCGGTCCGGCGTCGCACGCCGTCATCGAGAAGCTCCGGAGCGACGTCGTCGTCGACGCCTTCTTCACGCCGCTCCCCGGTCCTCTCGGCGCGATCGGATACGAGGCGCAGGAACGCACGCTGCGCCTGCTCGTGCTGCTGCGCGAATCCTCGGCCGGTCGCGTCACGTTCCGTCAGCACGATCTCGCGAGCCAGATCGGCGTCGACGCGGCGCGGGCGCGTCTCCAGGAGCTCGCGCTGCGACAGGTCGATCCGGGCGGGATCGTCGTCGTCTCGATGGACGCGCGGCAGGCCGTGCTCCATGTCCACGGGGATCTCGCCGACATCGACCCGGGCGATCCGCGCGGCGAGCAGGGGGTCCCGCGCCCGGCGCGCCTCGTCGCGTTCCGCGCCGAAGAGGCGCTCGTCAGCGCGCTGCTCAAGGTCAGCCTCGGCGACACGCAGACCGTCCTCTTCTCCGTCGGGCACGGCGAGCGCGACCTCGACGAGCCGGGCCTCGGGGGCCTCTCCGATCTGCGCAAGAGCCTCGAGGGCGACGGGTTCAAGGTCGATCGATGGAGCTCCGGGAAGGCCGGGGGGCGCGTCCCCGACGACTGTGCCGTGCTCGCGGTCATCGGGCCCGAGCAGCCCTTCACCGAGGCCGAGGCCGACGCGGTGCGCGAGTTCGTCGAGAGCGGCGGGCGTCTCGTCGGAGCACCCGCGACCGTCGTCCGCCCGCCCGCCGTCGAGGGCGATCGGACGCTGCCCGCGCTGCTCGTCCCGTGGGGGATCCGGATCGCGACGGAAGGCATCGTCGCCGAGCCGCGCGCGACGCTCGGCCAACCGCTGTACGGGATCCCGCAGTGCGGCGAGATCCGGATCGGGAGCGACGGCTTGTCCGCGATGAGTCCCGTGACGGAGTCGTTGAAGCGCGCCGACCGCTATGTCGAAACGCCGTACGCGATGAGCCTCGAGCGGACGACTCCGCCTCCGGGCGGCAGCGTGCTCACGCTGCTCTCGAGCGAGAGCGCGTCCTGGCGCGACGTCCCGAATCCCCCGACCGCCGCGGGCCACGACTGGAAACCCGCTCCGGACGAGGCGCGCGGCCCGTTCGCGATGGCGATGACGGCCGTGTTCCGGCCGCCGCGCACCGCCGAGGTGCGCCGCGTCGGAGCGAAGGACGCGCAGCCCGAGACCAGGATCCTCGCGATCGGTTCCGCCGGAGCGTTCGCGAACGCGTCGCTCGAAGTGAACCGCGACTTCCTCCTGAACGGCTTCGACTGGGCCGTCGCGCGCGACTACCGCGTGCACGTCGAGCCGAAGAGTCGACCGAGCCGCCGTCTCGACGTCGCGTCCGGCGCGGCCCTCGCGCACGTCCATCTCTGGACCGTGTTCGTGCTGCCGGGAGCCTGCCTTGCGCTCGGCCTCTTCACCTGGCGCAGGAGACGCAACCCGTGAACCGCGCGACGCTCCTGCTGCTCGCCATCCTCGTCGCGGGCCTCGGCTATTTCGCGTGGCGCGAAGTGCGGCACGAGGAGCAGGCGAAGAAGGACGAGGACGTGCGCCTGTTCGAGGGCGTCGATCCGGCGCGCGTGAAGCGGTTCCTCGTCGAGAATCTCGAGCGCAATCTGCACCTCGCGTTCGAGCGCGACGCGCGCGGCCGCTGGCGGATGGTCGAGCCGATGGACTTCGCGGCCGACCAGAACGTCGTCGGCCATCTCTACGACCTCCTGATCGACCGCCGCGCGCCCGTCGTGCCCGAGGCGCAGGCGAACCCGAAGGAGCTGCACCTCGAGCCTCCGCGCGTCATCCTCCAGATGGAGGTCGACGTCGACGGCAAGCCGCAGCGGACGCGCGTCGACGTCGGAGCGCTCGATCTCGACGGCGCGCACCTCTTCGTGCGCGCGAACGGGCGCGTGCTGCGCACGTGGCGGGACATCGACACGGCGCTCAACCGCTCGCTCGAGGGCTACATGAGCCGGGACATCACCCGGCTCGCGCCCGACGAGGTCGTCGAGATCCACCGCACCGGGAGCCTCGTGCGCACGCCCGGGACGAAGGCCGCCGACCTCCGGTTCGACGCGTTGCTCGACGACGGCGTCTGGCGCGCGACGGCGCCCGTGACGGCTCCGCTCGATCCGCAGGCGGCCGGGCTCTACGTGCAGGGGATCTGCGCGCTGCACGGGGGCAACTTCGCCGACTTCGGGAAGCGCCTGCTCTCCGATTTCGGGCTCGATCCGCCGGAGATGACGCTGACCCTCTCCACGGTGTCCGCGCGGACGCTCGTCCTGCGGTTCGGCCGCACCGAGCACTTCGTCGGCGGCGAATGGCACTGCATCCTCGAGGGCGAACCGACGGTCTGGATCGTCGACCCGGCGCCGGTCGAGTACTTCGACACCGAAGTCGAGCTCCTGATCGATCCGAACCTCACGCGTCTGCCGACCGCGGCCGTCGACGGCCTGTCGCTCGCGCTCGACGGACGCGAGCTGCGGCTCTGGCACGAGAAGACCACCGGGCCTCCCGCGAAGCCGTGGATGGTCTCCGAGCGGCCCGCGGCGGACGCCGCGTTCACGCCCGGGGCGCCCGCCGACGCGCACCGCGTGGAGGACCTGCTCGGTCGCGTCGCGAAGATCACGATCGGGAAGTTCCTCCCCGGCGAGACGCTCGCCGAGACGGAAGTGCGCGGGACGATCGTCGTGCAGGCGGGCGACCAGCGCGCCGGCGGCAGGATCGGCGCCGACGCGGCGACGGCGGAGAAAGGCCGCGCGGTGCGGTTCCAGCGCTCGGGCGACTCGATCGCCGGCATCGTCGATCCGGAGATCCTCGACGTGCTGAAGACGCCGATGGACGGTCTCCTGAGCCTCCTCGTCGTCGAGCTGACGGAGATCGAGCAGGCCGAGCTCGAACTCGCCGGCGCGGGCGTCACGAAGCGCTACGTGCACGGAACGAAGGGCCTGTGGACGCCACCGGATGTCCCGTTCGAAGCGCGCGAGCTCCGCGACGTGCTCGATGCGCTCATGATCGTGCGCGCGACGAGGCATCTCGGGACGAACGGGCTCGCTCCACTCGAGCAGCCGATCGAGGTGACGCTCAAGAACCTCGCGGGCACGTCGACGACGTACACGATCGGCCTCGCGCCGGGCGCCGCGGAGGGGGAGAAGGCCGAGGTCGACCGCGGCGGTCGCCGGTCGGTCCTCAAGGACCAGGGGCTCCACGAGCGCCTGATGAAGATCCTGCAGGCCCACTAGTTCCGTGCTTGCGTTCGGTCGCCGGGACCCCTAACGTCCCCCTAACCGATCGCGGGATCCCACGGAATGCAGCCGGGCCAGACGACTCGAACGCCGAAGGCCGTGAAGGGCGTGAGCGGCGTCCTCGCGATCGCCGACGCGCTCCGCGCGCACCCGCGTTTCGGTCCGTGCTTCCAGCGCTGGCACGCGATCCCGCCGCGTCCCGCGCGCACCGAAGAGTTCCCGCGCGGGCTCTCGCCGCGCCTCGTCGATCTCTGCCGCGCGCGCGGCATCCACGAGCTGTACGAGCACCAGGCGCGCGCGGTCTCCGCGGCGCTGGCCGGCCGCGACGTCCTCGTGTCGACGCCGACGGCCTCGGGCAAGACGCTGTGCTACACGCTCCCGGTCCTGCAGGCGCTCCTCGACTCGAACGGCGGCGCGCGCTCCTTGTTCCTCTTCCCGACGAAGGCGCTCTCGCAGGACCAGTCAGCGGCGTTGTGCGCGCAGGTCGAGGCGCTTGGCGAGCCCTGGCACGCGTTCACGTACGACGGCGACACGCCGCCGCCCGTGCGCCGCACGCTGCGCGACCGCGGCCATCTCGTGCTCACGAATCCGTGGATGCTCCACGCCGGGATCCTCCCGAACCACGCCAAGTGGTCCGAGCTCTTCCGCGACCTCCGCTACGTCGTCGTCGACGAGGTGCACACGCTCGGCGGCGTCTTCGGCTCGAGCGTCGCGAACGTCCTGCGCCGCCTCGTCCGCATCGCGCGCCACTACGGGAGCGATCCGCGCTTCGTCCTGTGCTCGGCGACGCTCGCGGAGCCCGCGAGCCACGCGCGTCGCCTGCTCGGGCGCGACGTCGAGGTCGTCCACGAGGACGCATCGCCCGCCGGTCCGCGCATCTTCGGCGTCTACAACCCGCCGATGGTCAACGCCGTCGCCGGACTCCGCGCGAACGCGCTCGAGGAGGCGCGCGAGCTCGCGCCGCTCTTGTGCGGCCGCGATCATCAGACGATCTTCTTCTGCAGGCGGCGGACGGCGGTCGAGGTGCTGACGCGGTACCTGAAGGAAGGTGCGGACGCGATCGGGCTGAAACCGGAGGAGATCCGCGGCTACCGCGGCGGCTATCTCCCGAACCTGCGGCGCGAGATCGAGGAGGGACTGCGCTCCGGGGCGGTGAAAGTCGTCGTCTCGACGAACGCGCTCGAGCTCGGCATCGACATCGGCGCGCTCGACGTCGCCGTCCTCGTCGGCTATCCCGGCTCGCAGGCCTCGTTCTGGCAGCGCGCGGGCCGCGTCGGCCGGCGCGGCGGCGCGAGCCTCGTCATCCAGATCGCGCGCTCGGAGCCGGTCGACCAGTACCTCGCGCGCCATCCCGACTACCTGTTCGGCACGCCCAAGGAACGGATCGGTCTCGACGCCGACAACCTCGTGATCCTGTCGGACCAGGTGAAGTGCGCAGCCTTCGAGCTCCCGTTCCGCGCGGCGGGCGGGAGCGCAGATGCCCTCGACGACCCGAGCTTCGGCTCCGTCGCCGCGACGCGGCCGATCCTCGACTACCTCGCCGACGACGCGCACCTCCTGCAGCGCCGGGACGACACGTGGTTCTGGATGGCGGACGCGTATCCGGCGCAGGACGTGTCGCTCGACGGCGAGGAGCCGGACAACGTGCTCGTCCTCGACGCGGCGACGCGGAAGGCGATCGGCGAGATCGACCGCGCCGCGTCGCTGACGACCGTGCACGACGGAGCGATCTACCAGGTCGAAGGCGAGACGTGGATCGTCGAGCGCTTCGACCACAAGAACCGCCGCGCGTACGTCCGCAAGGTCGACACGGACTACTTCACGGAAGCCGAAGTCGACACGGAGGTGCGCGTCCTGCGCCTCGAGGAGCGCCGCATGCGGACGCGCTCGGACGGCGCGGAGGACGCTTCGGTCTGGCGCGGCGAGGTCCACGTGACCACGCTCGCGACCCAGTACAAGAAGATCCGCTACTACACGCGCGAGAACGTCGGCGCCGAGGACATCCACCTGCCCCCGGAGGAGCTCGACACCGAGGCGTTCGTGCTCACGATCTCGGACGCGACCGCCGCGGATCTCGAGCTCTCCGCCGGCGATCGGGGTGCCGCGTGGCACGGCGTCGCGGGACTCCTGCGGCGCGTCGCGCCGCTCCTCCTGCGCTGCCAGCCGCTCGACCTCGGCGTCTCCGCCCAGGTGCGCTCGCCGCACTTCCGGCGCCCCGCGATCTTCCTGTACGACGCCGTGCGCGGTGGCGTCGGTCTCTCGGAGCTCCTGTTCCAGGGACATCGCGCGCTCTTCGCGGCGGCCCTCGAGGTCGTCGCGCACTGCGCGTGCGAGCGCGGCTGCCCGGCGTGCGTCGGCCCGACGGAGGAAGTCGGCTCGCTCGGCAAGGAGACCGCGCGCGCCGTGCTCGCGCACCTCGCTGCGGGCCCGGAATTCCGCGCGGAGGCGCCTTGAGCCCCGGCGACGTGCGCTCCAAGCTCGCGCGGCTCCTCGCAGGCCGCCTCGGCGAGACCGCGGCCGCGAGCGACGTCCAGGCGCGCCTGCGCGCACGCGGCGCGGCGGCGCGCGCCGAGCTCCCGGCGGATCTCGTCCTCGAGTGCGCGGGCTCCGTGCTCGCGCGCTGCACGGTCATCGACGCGGACTCCTCCCACGGCACGTGGCGCCTCGCCGAAGCGCTGGGCGCGGACTCCCGCGCATCGGCCCTCCTCACGCGCGATCCCGCGCTCGCCGGCGTCGATCTCGAGAAGGCGCTGTTCCTCGACACGGAGACGAGCGGGCTCTCGGGCGGGGCCGGCACGTGGGTGTTCCTCGTCGGCCTCGGGAGCTTCGAGGCGAGCGAATCCGGTTCGTCGAAGTTCGTCGTGTGGCAGGGATTCCTGGCCGAGCCCGCAGCCGAGCGCGCGCTCCTCGCCGTCGTCGCCGAGAAGATCGCGAGCGCCGCCGCGGTCGTCTCGTTCTTCGGGAAGTCGTTCGATCGACACCGGCTCGAGGACAAGATGCGGCTCCACGGAATCGCGCCGCCGTTCGCCGGGAGGCCGCACCTCGACCTCTACCATCCGCTGCGGCGCCTCTACCGTCCGCGCATCGGCGACGGATTCGACGACGCGCGCCTGCGGACGCTCGAGCGCGAGCTGTGCGGCGTCGTGCGGCACGACGATCTCCCCGGCGCGCTCGCGCCCGCGGCCTGGTTCGACTTCCTCCACGGGCGGCCGCACGAGCTCGAGGGCGTGTTCCGCCACAATCGCGACGACGTGCTGTCGCTCGTGACGCTCGCCGCGCACCTCGCGCGGACGCTCGTCGAGACCCGTGCGGGAGGCGGTGCGCTCGAGGGGCCGGCCGCTCCGCGCGCGCGCGCGCTGGCGCGGGCGTGGCTCGAAGCGCGCGACCCGCGCGAGTCCCTGGCCTGGTTCGAGCGCGCGCGCGAGCGGAGCGGAGGCGCGCTGCCGGAGCCCTGGGAGCGACTCTCGCAGCGCGCGCGCCGCCGCGTGGAGCGCGCTTCAGCGCCCTAGGTGCCGCCGCAGCGCCTCGGGCAGCGCGATCTTCTCCTCGTCGAACACGCGCGCCGCGAGCGTCTCGACCGTGTCGTCGGGCCGCACGGGGATGCGCCGTTGCAGGAGGATCGGTCCGTGGTCGTACTCGTTGTCGACGTAGTGCACCGTGCACCCGGTCTCCGGCACGCGCGCCTCGAGCACCGCCTTGTGTACGCGGTCGCCGTAGAAGCCCTTGCCGCCGAACGCGGGGAGGAGCGCCGGATGGATGTTCAGCACGCGGCCGATCCAGTGCGCGGGGATCGGAAGAAAACGCAGGAACCCGGCCAGCACGACGACGTCGGCGCCGGCGCTCTCGACGGCGGCGAACGCGTCGCGCGAGTACTCGAGAGGAGCGAGCTTCCGTTCCGGATCGATCACGACGGCCGGGATGCCGAGTCGCGCCGCGCGCGCGAGCGCGCCGGCCTTGCTCGTGCTCGAGAGGACGATCGCGATGCGCGCGTCGAGCTCGCCGCGCTCGATCACCTGGAAAAGATTCTCGAGCGATCGTCCGCCGCCGGAGACGAACACGGCGATGCGCGTCGGCGCGCTCACGCCTCGACCTCGAGACCGTCGGCGGCGCGCGCGATCTCGGGCGCGAGGCGCACGAGGAGCTCCTCGAGTCCCGGAGCCATCGCCTCCGCGGCGGCGACGATCGACGCGAGGTCGACCGGCCCTTCGCCGCGATCCGTCACGCACACGACCGCGAACGCGGCGAGGCCCGCGTGCGCCGCGGCGAGCAGCGGTCCTTCGAGTCCCTGCACGGCGACGGCGGCGCCGGCGCGCGCGAAGAAACGGCGCTCGGCGGGCGTCTCGAGCGCCGGTCCGCTCGTGCACGCGGCAACGGCCTCGCAGGCGGGGATCCCGAGGGTCTCGCAGATCGCGAGCGCCTTCCGCCGCAGCTCGACGTGGTGGAGATGCGAGACGTCAGGGAAGAGGGGACCGAGGTGCGATGCGGCGAGACCGAGGAGCGGCGTCCGGCCCGAGAGGTTCAGGTGGTCCGAGAGGAGAGCCAGGCAACCGGGTCGGACTTCGGCCGCAAGCGACGCGCCGGCGCTCGAGTGCACGAGGACGGCGGCGCCGAGCGCGGCCGCGAGCCAGCACGGGAATCCGCGCACCCACGGCGGCTCGCCCGCGTCGGGGAGCGCGCCGCGCTCGGGAGGTCCAGGGGCGTCCTCGAGGATCCACACCGGCGCGCCCGCGAGCTCCCCGGCGTGGAGCGTCGCGCGCCGCCACGCTTCCGGCACGCCGTCGAGCGCGGACCAGCTCGTGCGCGAACCGTGCCGCAGACGGAGAGGCAGGAGCCCTCCGCCCGTGCCGAGCAGGAACAGCGCGCGCGGCGCGGGGATGCCCGCGCGCGCGATGCCGGTCTCGGCCGCGGCGACGGCGGCGTCGAGGGCGCAGCGCGTTCCGGGATCGATCTCCTCGCTCGTCATCCGTTCCTAGAGCATGCCGTTCGTCACGCACCCTGCGCCAGGATCTGGGCGAGCCTCGCTTCCACGGTCGCGGGAGCCGCGTCGATGCGGAAGCGCTTGGCGCGCGAGCGCACGCCAGCGACGAGGTGGACCGCAGATGCGCGCACTTCGAGGATCTGCGCGAGCGTGCGCGCGAGCTCCTCGTTCGCGCGGCCGTCCTCGGGCGGAGCCGCGACGGCGACCTTGAGCATGCCGTTCCACGCACCGGCGGCGCCGGTCCGTCGCGCGCCCGGCTGCGCCCGGACGGAGAGGAAGCACCCGCGCCCGTCGGAAGTCGCCTCGACTCGGACCGCGGGCTGCACGCATCCGAGCGTATCCGAGGCACGGTTCCGGCAGCGACCTTGAGGGATTCCTTCCGCACCCGGTACTCTCGCCGCATGTTCGTGGTCCTCGACGGCATCGACGGCTGCGGGAAGACCACGCAGGCGACGCGGCTCGTGCGGGCGCTCGCCGCCGAGACCGGTCGCGAGACGCTGCACCTGCGCGAGCCCGGGAGCACGCGCCTCGGCGAGGGGCTGCGCGCGATCCTGCTGGCACCCGGGCAGGAGATCGTGCCCGCGGCCGAGGCGCTCCTGTTCGCGGCGGCGCGGCGCCAGATGCTCGACGAAATCGTCGCTCCGGCGCTCGCCCGCGGCGCGCACGTCGTCGTCGAGCGCTTCCACTCGTCCACGTTCGCCTACCAGGGCGTCGCGGGGGGGCTCGGCGAGGATCTCGTGCTCGACCTCCTCGAGCGCTTCGCCGGCGCGCCGCGGCCGGATCTCCTGATCGTCCTCGACCTGCCCGCCGAGGTCGCCCGCGGCCGCAGGGCGCGGGAGTCCGCGCGCGCGTCGGACCGGATCGAGGACAAGGGAATCGAGTTCCAGTCGCAGGTCGCCGCGGGATTCCGGCGCTACGTCGCGCGCACCGAGCGCGCCGTGCTCGTCGACGCGTCGCGCTCCGAGGACGACGTCGCGGCGAGCGTCCTCCTGGAGGTGCGCCGTGCGCTGTGAGCTGCCCGAGGGCCACGCGGAGACGCTCGACGGGCTCTTTCGCGCGGCGCGCGAGCGCCGCCTCGCGCACGCTCTCCTGTTCACGGGTCCCGAGGGCATCGGCAAGTTCCTGGGCGCGGAGTGGCTCGCGTTCGGGCTCCTCTGCGCGGCGGGACCGGCGCGGCCGTGCGGCGTCTGCGGTCCGTGCAAGCGCCTCAAGGTCGGCACGCACGCGGACGTCCTCGCGATCGATCCGGATCTCGAAGGCGAGGAGGAGATCAAGATCGGGCGCATCACGTATCGCGAGAAGGATCCGCGGACGAACATCGGCGACTTCCTCTCCTTGAAGCCGATGGAGGGCGGTTGGCGCGTCGTGCTCGTGCGCGACGCCGAGCGCATGACCGACGAGGCGCAGAACGCGCTGCTGAAAACCCTCGAGGAGCCGGGCGAGGAGACGCTCCTCGCGCTCGTCACGGCGCGCCCGGAGAACCTCCTCCCGACGACGCGCAGCCGGTGCGTCGTCGTCGCGCTCGGCCCCCTCGCCCTGGAGTCCACCGCGCGCGTGCTCGTCGCCCAGGGACTCGCGCCCGAGCCGGCGCGCGAGCTCGCGCGCTGGAGCCGGGGCGCGCCGGGCGGGGCGCTCGCCCTGCGCGACCGCGGCGCGATCGCGATGCGCGCGATCATCCGCGGCGTGCTCCTCGGCGAGCTCGATCCGCTCGCCGCCGCCGCCGCGATCGGCGAGCTGGAAGGCGAGTTCCCGGGACGCACGCCGAGCGCGCGGGCCCGCGCCCGGGCGCGGGCGTTCCTCGATCTCGTCCTCGCCGTGCTCGCCGACGTCGCGCGCGCGGAGGCGGGAGCCGATCCCGCGACGCTCGCGCACGGGGACCTCGCCCGCGAGGAACAGGGTCGCTCCGGCGACGCGCGCGGCGCACGCCGGCTGGAACTGTGCCTCGTCGCGCGTCAGGATGTCGAAGCGAACCTGGCTCCCGACGCGATCCTCGAGCGGGCTCTCCTCGCGCTCGAACCCGAGCGCGATCGAGCGCCCCGGCGGGGTGCGGGGATCCAGCCCATCCGAGCCCGATGAGCGATCCGCTGCGCAAATTGGCATTGAAGGACGGGCGGTACGCCACCGAGGCGTTCACCTTCCTCTACGAGTCGCTCGACCACGCCGTGCGCCTCGCCGGGCGGGAGCACGCGGAGGGGACGGACCGCCACGTCAGCGGCCAGGAGCTGCTCGCGGGCATGCGCGCCTACGCCGCCGAGCTCTTCGGGCCGCTCGCCGGAGAGGTGTGGCGCCGTTGGGGCGTGCGCGAGACGCTCGACTGGGGCCGGATCGTGTTCCTCCTCGTCGACGCGGGACTCCTGAACCGCCAGGAGGAGGACAAGATCGAGGACTTCAAGGACGGCTTCGACTTCGACGAGGCGTTCGTGAAGAAGTACAAGCCGAAGCTCCCGCCGGAGACGCTCGCGCATCCCTCCGGCGAAGGGGGCGGAGCCGAGACGTGATCGACCGACTCTCCCCGATGGCGCGCAATCTGGCGCTCTTCCTCCTGTTCGGGCTCCTGGCGTGGTTCTGCTGGACCGTCCGGTCGGTGTTGAACCCGCTGATCCTCGCGTACCTGCTCGCGTTCATCCTGCATCCGCTCGTGCTCACGCTCGAGCGGCGCGGCTGGAAGCGCCGCTCGGCGGTGAACTTCATCTTCGGCGCGTTCCTCGCGCTGCTGACACTGCTCGGATTCCTGATCGTGCAGCAGGGGCGGGGCATGTACCGCGAGCTGACGGCGGAGCAGGGGCTGTCGGAGCAGGTCCGCGCGCGGATCGACGAGGCGTTCCACAAGTACCAGAAGGAGATCAACTGGACGTTGCGGCTCCTCGACAAGGAGAAGACCGAGGCGCAGACGACGCCCGGCGACACGATGATCGTGAGCGGGGAGCTCCGCAGCTACGAGGACCTGCAGCGGTTCCTGCAGCAGGCGCTCGACGACTGGCTGCAAGGAACGCACACCGCCGAACCCGGACCGCCGCAGGTGGCGGGCGTCACCTTCCCGCTGCTCCGCAGCGTCTTCGGGGGCGCGTTCTCGTTTCTCGGCCTCCTGCTGCTCCTGCCGATCTACACGTGGTTCCTGCTCTTCGAGCTCGAGGGGATCCACGGCTTCCTGCAGCGCTACCTGCCGAGTCGCGAGCGCGCACGCCTCGTCAAGATCGGCACGCAGATCGGGGAGGTGCTGTCGAACTTCTTCCGCGGCCGGCTGCTCGTGTGCCTCTGCAAGGGATCGATCCTCGCGCTCGGCCTCTGGATCATGGGGATCCAGTATCCGCTCTTGATCGGGCTCGGCACCGGGTTCCTGACGCTGATCCCTTTCGTCGGCTCGGCGGTCGGGTTCGTCGTCGCGCTCCTGTTCGGCTTCCTCGACTACGACGTGCTCACCGCGCTCTGGCGCGCCGGCGTGGTCTTCATTGTCGCGGAGGTGCTCGAGAACTACGTGCTGATTCCGAAGATCATCGGGGACAGCCTCGGTCTCCACCCGATCGTCGTGATCTTCTCTCTGCTCGCGGGCGCGGCCTCGCTCGGGATGTTCGGACTGCTGATCGCGCTGCCCCTGGCGGCGTCGCTCGTGATCCTCGCGCGCGAGTTCCTGCTGCCGGTGCTCGCGGACCTGGCGGACCAGGATCGACGCGGGCGCCCGGCGACGTAGCGAACTACTTGTCGAGGACGGACTGGAGCGCCCGCTCGAGCGCATCGAGGCGCTCGGGCGAGAGCTGGCCGCCGCTCTTCGCCTCGGAGATCATCGCGAGCACGTGGCGCAGGCTGCTGCGCGCCGTGTCGGACATGCCGGCCGCGAGCATGCGGCTCGCCTGGCTGCCTTCCTTCGCGTCGGGCTCGAACGTCGCGGCGTACTCGGGGACGTTCGTCCACGGCATCTTCAGCTTCTCGAGCACGTCGCGGATCGCCTTCTGGAGCTGCACGTCCTCCTCGAAGTCGCCGTCCGGGAACGCGGCACCGCGCGAGTCCTGCACCTTGCCGCGAATCTCGCCGCGCACGAGCAGCCGGACTTCCTGCGGCGACAGCGTCGTCGAGAGCCCGTTGTAGAAGTCCTCGAAGCCGGGGTACCGCGAGACGTCGTCCTCGTCGCACTCCGCGAGCTTCTTGAAGAGCTCGGGCGTGCCCGGCGTCTTGTACTTCGCGTCGACGTAGTCGCGGATCTTGTGCTCGCGGTGGAGCCGGCGCATCTCCTCGACCTTCCACGCCTCGTAGCGGCGCGGGACGACGACGTCCTCGGGCTGGACGCCGCCTTCGCTCGTCACGGTGCCCGAATCGTCGATCTCGCGGTGGATCGAGCGGCCCGACGGCAGGAGGTACCGCGCCACGGTCAAGCGCGCGCGCGGTCCGAAGTCGAACTCGCCGTTCCCGTTCCAGTCGTGCGTCAGCTTCTCCCACGGGTCGTAGCGACCGTTGTGGTTCTCGTCGGCGTACTCGTCGTCCTTCTCGCCCGGGATCGGCAGGAGCTGCTGCACCGAGCCCTTCCCGAAGCTGCGCTGGCCGACGAGGATCGCGCGCTGGTGGTCCTGGAGGGCGCCGGAGACGATCTCCGACGCGGAAGCCGAGAAGCCGTTGATCAGCACGGCGACGGGCATGTCCGCCGGAACCAGCGATTCGGCCTTCGTGTACAGGCGTTCGACGTCCTGCGAGCGGCTCTCGGTGGAGACGACGAGCTTCGCCTTCGGCAGGAAGAGGTTCGACACGTCGCGCGCTTCCGTGAGGAGTCCGCCGGAGTTGTTGCGCAGGTCGAGGACGATCGCCTGCGCCCCGCGCTTCAGCATGTCCGTGATCTTGGCGCGCAGCTCCTCGCTGGCGACGCGGCTGAAGGTCGTGAGCTGCACGAGCCCGACGTTGCCCGGGAGCATCTGCGCCTTCACGGGCGGGATCACGATCTCCTCGCGCTCGATCTCGATCGCCATCTCCTCCGTGGGCCGGTCGATCAGCGCCGGGTCCATCCCGTGGCGCCAGACGTAGAGCTTCACCTTCGTGCCGGGCTTGCCCTTCAGGCGCTTGATGATGTCGTCCGTCGGCTTGCTGCCGCTCGGCGTCAGCGTCGGCCAGTCGTCGATGCGCACGATCTTGTCGTCGGTGTGCAGGCCGGCCTTGTACGCGGGCCCCGAGTAGATCGGCTGGCGGATCGTGAAGAGGTGATCCTCGTTGTCCTCGCCGACGTACGCGCCGATGCCGCCGTACTCGGCCTGCAGGAGGTCCTGCTCGAACTTCTTGAAGCTGTCGGGCGTCAGGTAGCTCGAGTGCTCGTCGAGGCTCCGCAGCATCCCGTCGATCGCGGCGTCGATCAGCTGGACGCGCGTGTGCTTCTCGCCTTCGAGCGAGGAGTGCTCGACCATCCGGATGACCTTCTCCACGAGAGCGAGGTCGTGGTCGCCGGCGATCTCCGTCTTCTCGTCCTGCTTCTGCGTCTTCGCCCAGAGGTTCTTCTCCTTGCGCTCGTAGTAGACGCGGTCGTTCTCGCGCTTCAGGTAGGCCTCCGCGAGCCGCCCGTCGTCGCCGGGCAGCGCCGCGAGGCGCTCGAGATCGGCGCGGCCCGTCTCGACGTCGCCGATCCGCGCGAGGGCGAGGGCGCCGAGGTTCTTGAGGCGCAGGTCCGACGACGCCTGGAACTCCATCATCTCCTTGCGCGCCGTGCGCTTCGCCTCGCCGTTCCCCTGCGCGTGCAGCGCGACCGCGCATTCGAGGCGGTACTCGGGCGACTTCGCGCCGTTCTTGGCGCCGTCGGCGAGACCCTGGAGCAACTTGCTCTGGTCCTCGTCCTTGATCTCGTGGAACCCGCGGTTCCCCGCGAGGATCGCGGCCGCCCGGCCGACTTCGTCGTCCTTCGACGCGAGGAGCTCGATCACGCGCGGCGCGAGCAGCCCGTAGTCCGGGCCGGGGAGCGAGAGACGCGTGCCGACCAGCATGAGCCGCGCGCGCTCCGACAGGTCCGTGCGCGCGAGACGCGCTTCGAAGAGCGGGTCGATCGCGGCGGCGTCGGCGCCCTGGACCGCGGAGGCGAGCGCCTCGGCGTCCTGCCACACGTGTCCGGCCGGCGCTGCGTCGACGGCGCGCACGCGCTCGTCGAGGATCCGCGCGACTTCCTTCGCGTCCTGTGTCGGATGCTCCTTGTCGGCGCCGCTCTGGGGCGCGAACCCGGCCGGGATGCAGAAGAGGAGGAGGCCGAGGAGCAGGGGATGGGTCGATGTCATGGAGTCTCGCTGGAGGTCAACGCGGACGAGGGGCGCTCACTCTACGATTCGGAGTCCGCACGGCCGGAGCATGAACGGAAATCATACTGTTGCACGTTTCGACGCTGAGGCGGTCTCTCTAGGCCGGAAGGCCGCGAACTTCATGCTGACTCGCAGGTCTCCCGGGACGACGTGGTTCAGGACGAGAACATCGAGCTTCGCCGCGACCCAGCGGATCCCTGAAACGAGCGGCGAAACTCCGGGCCAGGAGCCGAACCGCTCGCGCACCGTTGTCAGGAATGCGATGTCGAGCAGCGGCTCGAGGAAGCCCTGGGGCAGGATCCGGACGCGCTCGAACCCGCGCGTCAGCGGACCCACGTCGCGCCGCGAGAACGTGTGCACGTCGATGTGGTCGTGCTCCCAGCTCGTCTTCGGTGCGCGTCCCGTGAAAACCTTGTACGTGCGGTAGACGACGAGCAGCGGGAGCTTCATGAGGTTCGAGATCCGGCTGCCCCACGTCGACGGATCGCCGATGAAGACGCACGGGGCGCCCGGCTTCAGGACGCGGCGCACCTCGGGCAGGAACGCGACCGGATCCGGGAGGTGGTGCAGGATCGCGCATCCGACGACGAGGTCGACCGAGGCGTCCTCGAACGGGAGTCTCACCATGTCCGTCTCGACGGTCTCGATCGAGCAGCCGGCGAGGGCCGCGTTCCGGCGTGCGCACGCGAGCATCTTCGAGCTGATGTCCGTTGCGAGGACGCGCTCGAAGCGCCCGGTCTTCGCGAGCTTCACCGCGACGTGCCCGGTCCCGGAGCCCACGTCGAGCACCGTCCCGCCCGGCAGGCGGTCGCCGAGGACCTCCTCGAGCTCGGCGATCATCCGCGCGGTCGACTCCGCGTCGTAGCGGATGCCCATGCGCTGGTCGTAGACCTCGGCCTCCACTTCGTCGTGGAACCGACGGTTCTGCTCGTGCACTCTTCCGACGTCGACGTCGACCTTCATCGTCCAGGCATGGATCCCGCGGTCGGATTCTAGGGCTGGCCGCGGTTCCAGCGCGCGGTCGACCTCGATAGATTGTCGGATTCCATGAGCCCCTCGAGCCGGAGAAAGACCCCGCGCGGGCAGAAGCTCTCCCACGTGACGCGGGGCGCGGACGGCGCGGAGTCGCGGATGGTCGACGTCGGCGCGAAGCCGGTCTCCGAGCGCGCGGCGGTCGCCCGCGCGCACGTCCGCTTCCCGTCCGGTCTCGCCGAGGTCGTCCTCGCGGGCGGCGGGCCGAAGGGCCCGGTGACGGAGATCGCGCGCGCGGCCGGGCTGCTCGCGGCGAAGCGCACCGGCGATCTCATCCCGATGTGCCACCCGCTGGCGCTCGACCACCTCGAGATCCGCTTCGAGCGCGCCGGCGACGTCCTCGAGATCCGCTGCCGGGCGGCGACGCGCGGCCGGACCGGCGTCGAGATGGAGGCGCTCGTCGGAGCGACGATCGCGGCGCTGACCGTGTACGACATGACGAAGGCGCTCGATCCGGCGATCGCGATCGAGCGCGTCGAGCTCGTCGAGAAGCGCGGCGGACGCTCGGGCGTCTGGAAGAGGGCCGGCCGTGGCAGCTGAGAGCGGCGCGCCCTGGGGCTGGGACGACGCGCACCGCGCGCTCTCGATCGCCGTCGTCGGAGCGACGGGTGCGGTCGGACGCGAGCTGCTCCTCCTCCTCTCCGAGGCCGGCCATCCGCGCGAGCGGATCGCGTGCACCGCGCGGCGCTCCCACGCGCTCGATCTCGGGCGCGCGGGGTACTTCGAGGTCCTCGGCAGCAGCGCGCCGCCGCGCGCGGACCTCGCGTTCCTGTGCACCCCTTCCGACGTCTCGCGCGCGCTCGCCCCGGCGCTCGCCGAGCAGGGCTGTCTCGTCATCGACCTCTCGAGCGCGCTGCGGATGCTCCCGGAGATCCCGCTCGTGATCCCGGAGATCAACGGCGAGCTCCTGGCGAGCCGTCCGCGCATCGTGGCGAACCCGAACTGCACGACCGCGGTCGCGGCGCTCCCGCTCGCGGCGCTCGACCGTGCAGCGCGCCTCGTCGAGGCGATCATCGTGAGCTACCAGGCCGCGTCCGGCGTCGGGCTCGCGGGGCTGACGGCGCTCGCCGCCGAGACCCGCGCAGCCGCGGAGGGCAGCGAGATCCCGAGTGGCACGAGCCCGTTCCCCGCGACGCTCGCGCTCAACGTCATCCCCGGCGTCGCCGAGATCGAGCCCGAAGGGAAGAGCGGCGAGGAGCGCAAGATCGAGGAGGAGCTCGCGAAGATCCTCGATCGACCGGATCTCGTCGTCGAGGCGACGACCGCGCGCGTTCCCGTCGAACGTTGTCACAGCGTCGCCGTGCACGCGCGCTTCGCGCGCGCGCTCACTCCCGCCGAAGCCCGGCGCGTGCTCTCCGCGGCGCCCGGAGTCGTCCTGAGCGAGGATCCGCACGGTCCGCGGCCGCGCGAGTGCGCGGGGACCGATCCGGTGCACGTCGGGCGAGTTCGGGCGGGCGCGCGAGGTGCCGGCTCGCTATGCTTCTTCGCCGTCGGCGACCAGCTCAGGAAGGGCGCCGCGTTGAACGCGTTCCAGATCGCCGCGCGACTCCCCGCGCGGCGCTGACGAGAAGCCGCCACTCCCGAGCAACCGCCCACTCCCGAGCAACCGCATGGATCTCAAGCTACTCCAGAGGCTGATCCGGATCATGAAACGGGGCGAGCTCACCGAGCTCGAGGTGGAGGACACCGAGGGAGGCCTGCGGGTCCGCCTCAGCCGCGCGGGCGAGAAAACCCAGGCCGGACCGTTCGTCCACGTCGTCCAGGCTCCCGCGGGCAGCGGGCCGGCGCCCTCCGGCTTCGCCGGAGCGAGCTCCGGCGAAGGCGCCGCTCCGGCCGCGGCCGCGCGTCCGGCCGGGCACACGATCACGAGCCCGATGGTCGGGACGTTCTACCGCGCCTCCGCGCCCGACGCGGAACCGTTCGCGCAGGTCGGCACGCGGATCAAGCCGGACTCGCGCCTCTGCATCATCGAGGCCATGAAGGTGATGAACGAGATCAAGTCCGAGGTCGCCGGCGAGGTCCTGGAGGTCCTGGTCGAGAACGGCGAGCCGGTCGAGTTCGGCCAACCGCTCTTCCTGGTCAAGCTCGACTGATGTTCCGCCGCGTCCTCATCGCGAACCGCGGCGAGATCGCGCAGCGGGTGATCCGTGCCTGCCGTGAGCTCGGCGTCGAGACGGTCGCGATCTACAGCACCGCCGACGCGGACGCGCTCTACCTCGCGCAGGCGGACGACACGATCTGCATCGGGCCGGCCGCGGCGGCGAAGTCCTACCTCGACATCCCGACGATCATCGCCGCCGCGGAAGTCGCGGACGTCGAGGCGATCCACCCGGGCTACGGGTTCCTCGCGGAGAACGACCACTTCGCCGAGGTCTGCCGGTCGTGCAAGATCCAGTTCATCGGCCCCGAGCCCGAGACGATCGCGATGCTCGGCAACAAGGTGCAGGCGCGCGAGATCGCGAAGAAGGCCGGCGTGCCCGTCGTGCCCGGCTCCGACGGACCCGTCGAGGACGAGCAGAAGGCGCTCGCGGTCGCGCACACGATCGGATTCCCGGTGATGATCAAGGCCTCCGCGGGAGGCGGCGGGCGCGGGATGCGCATCGCGCGCAACGAGCCGAGCCTCGTCGCCGGGTTCCACGCCGCGAGCGCGGAGGCCGAAGCCGCGTTCGGGGACGGCACGGTGTACCTCGAGAAGCTCGTCGAGAACCCGCGCCACGTCGAGGTGCAGATCCTGGCCGATCGCCACGGCAACGTCGTCCACCTCTACGAGCGCGACTGCTCGATCCAGCGGCGCCACCAGAAGCTGATCGAGGAATCGCCCTCGCCCGCGCTCTCGCCGGAGATGCGGCAGCGGATCTGCGAGAGCGCCGTGAAGGTCGCCAAGGCCGCGAACTACTCGAACGCCGGCACGGTGGAGTTCCTGCTCGCGCGCGACGGGAGCTACTACTTCATCGAGGTGAACGCGCGGATCCAGGTCGAGCACACCGTCACGGAGATGGTCACCGGGATCGACCTGATCCAGCAGCAGCTCCTGGTCGCGTCCGGGGAGCGCCTCGCCTTCGCGCAGTCCGACGTCAAGGTTTCCGGCTCCGCCATCGAGTGCCGGATCAACGCCGAGGACCCGGAGCGCGATTTCATGCCGTCGCCCGGAAAGATCGAGCTCTTCGTCCCGCCGGGCGGCCCCGGCGTGCGGATCGACAGCCACTGCTACAGTGGGTACCGCATCCCGCCGAACTACGATTCGATGATCGGAAAGCTCCTTGCCCATCGGTCGCGCCGTGACGTCGCGATCCGCACGATGCTCCGCGCGCTCGACGAGTTCGTCATCGACGGCGTGAAGACCACGATCCCGATCCTGCGGAGCATCCTGTCGCACTCCGATTTCCGTTCCGGCGACCACGACACCGGGTTCGTCGAGCGCTACTACGGAAGCCATCCCGGGATCCCGTTCCGCGAGGGACCGTGAAGCTCGCCGCCGCCATCGCGCTCTGCGTGCTCGCCTCGGGCTGCGCCGGGTTCCAGTACTTCCCGTGGTTCGACAGCCAGCGCTGGCCCGGACCGATGGAAGCCGAGGTGCATCCGCTCCCGCCGGGCGACGCGACGCGCTACCCGCGCGGTCCCGAGGAAGTGCGCATCCTGCGCCACGCCGATCCGGTGCACGTCCGGATGGCGGACAGCGCCGGCAGCGTCCCGCTGTCGTTCCGCCGCAAGGAGCTGCGCGTCCCCGCGGGAAGCGGCGTCGCGTGCTCCGACGGGGGTCGCGCGGAAGTGCTGTGGGGAAACGGCACCTCGATGATCCTCTCGGGGCGCTCGGACGGGATCGTCGGCAGCCCGAGCCGCGGCGAGCCGAGCTTCGTGCTGCGCGACATCGACCAGGTCCGGTTCGATCCGACGACCGAGGACCTGTACGAGCTCATGGGCGGCGCGATGCTCCGCGTCCGCGACGGTCCGGTCCGCGTCACGCGCGTCCGACCCGACGTGATCCGCGTCTCGAACGAGGCGAAGCACGCGACGCAGATCACCTTCCTGGGGGAGACGATCGTGCTCGATCCGGGGCACGCGGTGGACCTGCCGATCCTCTCCGCGCACGCGGCGCCGGAGAAGACCGCGACGAAGCTCGTGTGGATGCAGGGGCCCGGTTTCGGGGCGGAGCGCGCGGAGAGCGCCGAGCTCGCGGCCGACGGCCGGGCGCTCGTCGCGCGCGGGACGGGCGATGTCCGCGCCCTCGGAGTCCGCGTCCGCCTCGACGCCGGGGCGGAAGCGCGGTTCACGGGTCTTCCGGCGCGTGGAGGGAGTCGATGAGCGTTCCGCGGGTCCTGATCACCGGCGGTGCCGGTTTCCTCGGAAGTCATCTCTGCGAGCGTTTCCTCGCCGAGGGCTACGAGGTGATCTGCATGGACAATCTGATCACCGGCGATCTCGCGAACGTGGAGCACTTGTTCCGCGACGCGCGCTTCCGCTTCGAGCAGCGCGACGTGACCGAGTACATCCATGTCCCGGGCAAGGTCGACGCGCTCCTGCACTTCGCCTCGCCGGCGTCGCCGATCGACTACCTCGAGCTGCCGATCCAGACGCTCAAGGTCGGGTCGCTGGGCACGCACAAGGCGCTCGGGCTCGCGCGCGAGAAGCGCTGCCGCTTCCTCCTCGCCTCGACGTCGGAGTGCTACGGCGACCCGCTCGTCCATCCGCAGCCGGAGACGTACTGGGGGAACGTGAATCCCGTCGGTCCGCGCGGCGTGTACGACGAGGCGAAGCGCTTCGCCGAGGCGATGACGATGGCCTACCACCGCTTCCACGCGGTCGATACGCGCATCGTCCGGATCTTCAACACGTACGGGCCGAGGATGCGCCTCCGCGACGGACGAGCGCTGCCCGCGTTCATGTCGCAGGCGCTGCGCGGCGAGGCGTTGACCGTGTTCGGCGACGGCTCGCAGACGCGCTCCTTCTGCTACGTCGACGACCTCGTCGAGGGGATCTGGAGGCTGCTCGGGAGCGCCGAGCACCTTCCCGTGAACATCGGCAACCCGACCGAGATGACGATCCTCCAGTTCGCCCACGGCGTGATCGCCGCGACGGGCTCGCAGAGCCGCATCGAGTTCCAGCCGCTGCCCGTCGACGATCCGAAGGTGCGCCAACCCGACATCAGCAAGGCGAAGCGCCTCCTCGGCTGGGAGCCGAAAGTGAAGCTCGAAGAGGGCCTCCGGCGCACGCTCGCGTACTTCCGCGCGCGGGTCGAGGCGAAGCCGGTGCACGACGGAGCGAAGCCCGCGAGCCGGGCCTGACGGAGCGCGTTCGATGTGCGGGATCGTCGGTGCCCTGCTCTCGGAAGGATCGGTGGTCGAGAGCCTGCTCGAAGGCTTGCGCCTCCTCGAGTACCGCGGGTACGACTCCGCCGGCGTCGCGGTGCTCACCGACGGCGGCATCGCGATCCGCCGCAAGGAAGGCCGCATCGAGCGCCTGGCGGCCGAGCTCGCGGACGGCGCGCTCTCCGGAGCGCTGGCGGGCATCGGACACACGCGCTGGGCGACGCACGGGCCGCCTTCGGACGCGAACGCGCACCCGCACACCGACGAGAAGGGGCGCGTCGCGGTCGTGCACAACGGCATCTTCGAGAACTACCTCGAGCTGCGCCGCGAGCTCGCCGCCGCCGGCGTGCGCTTCGCGTCGGACACGGACACGGAAGTCCTCGCGCACCTCGTCGGCCGCGAGATGGACCGCGGGACGGATCTCGCCGAAGCCGTCCGGAAGAGCCTCGCGCGCGTCGTCGGCTACTACGCCGTCGCCGTGATCGCCGTCCGCGACGGCGCGCCCCGCCTCGTGTGCGCGCGCGCGGGGCCCCCGTTGATGGTCGCGGTGACGCCGCGCAGCGCCTGGCTCGCTTCGGACGTCCTCGCATTGATCCCGCACGCGCGCGAAGTGGTGGTGCTCGAGGACGGCGACGTCGCCGAGCTCGGCATCGGGAAGGTGACCGTCCGGCGCCTCGACGGCACGGTCGTGCACCGTCCGGCCCAGCGGATCGAATGGGATCCGGAGACCGCGGCGAAGGGGACGTTCCCGCACTTCATGCTCAAGGAGATCCACGAGCAGCCCGACGTCCTCGCGCGCACGGCGTTCGATCGCGTGCGCGAGGAGAAGGGCGACGTCGCGTTCGAGACGCCCGGCTTCGACGACGAACGGCTCCGGAAGATCGAGCGGATCAGCGTCGTCGCCTGCGGCACCGCCCTGCACGCGGGATTGATCGCGCGCTACCTGATCGAGGGTCTCGCCGGCATCGCCGTCGACGTCGATTTCGCCAGCGAATTCCGGTACCGCGAGCCGCGTCTGGCGAAGCACACGCTCGCGCTCGCGATCTCGCAGTCGGGCGAGACCGCGGACACGCTGGCGGCCCTGCGGCGCGCGAAGGAGCTCGGCGCGCGCACCGCGGCGATCTGCAACGTCGAGGGGAGCACGCTCGTGCGCGAGAGCGACTGCGTCGTGCTGACCCGCGCCGGCCCCGAGATCGGGGTCGCGAGCACGAAGGCCTTCGTGGCGCAGATCGTGGCGGCCTACCTGCTCGCGCTGCGGATCGGCCGGGCGCGCGGGACGATCGGCGTCGACGCCGGCCGCGTGCTGATCGAGGAGCTGCGGCTCCTGCGACCGCGGATGGAGCAGCTCCTCGGCGAGCGCGCGGTCAAGGCCGTGCACGGCATCGCCGAGCGCCATCAGAACGCCAAGGGATTCCTCTTCCTCGGCCGCGGCATCAACTATCCCGTAGCCCTCGAAGGCGCGCTCAAGCTGAAGGAGATCTCCTACGTCCACGCGGAAGGCTACGCGGCGGGGGAGATGAAGCACGGGCCGATCGCGCTGATCGAGCCGGCGATGTCGATCGTGTGCGTGACGAGCCGCGGACAGCTCGCTCCGAAAATGCGCAGCAACATCGAGCAAGTGCGCGCACGCGGTGGACAGGTGATCGTCATCGGCTCGGACCCTGAGAGCCGCGAGCTCGCAGGAGAGTGCGTGCAGGTGCCCGAGTCCTCCGAGTGGCTCTCGCCTGCGCTCAACGTGGTCCCGCTGCAGCTGCTCGCGTACCACATGGCGGCACTCAAGGGCGCGGACATCGACAAACCCAGGAATCTCGCGAAAAGCGTGACGGTGGAATGATGAGGCCTGCCATCGAACTTCGCCTCCACTCCCGTGCGGGGCGCGACCGAAGAGGTGCCGCATGAGCGGCGTCCTCGTGACCGGCGGCGCGGGCTTCATCGGCTCGCACGTCGCGGAGAAGCTCCTCGCCGGCGGGAAGGACGTCGTCGTCCTCGACAACTTCAACGATGCCTACGACCCGGCGATCAAGCGCGCGAACGCGGCGGCGCTCAAGGGCGCACGCATCGTCGAGGGCGACATCCGGAACGAGAGCCTCGTCGCGCAGCTCTTCAAGGAGCATCGTTTCGACTCCGTGGTCCACCTCGCCGCGATGGCGGGCGTCCGGCCTTCGCTCGAGGATCCGCTCCACTACGCCGACGTCAACGTGCACGGCACGCTCGTCGTCCTCGAGGAGGTCCGGAAGCGCCCGGAGGTCGAATTCGTCTTCGCCTCCTCGTCGAGCGTCTACGGCAGCAACGAGAAGATCCCGTTCAAGGAGGACGACGACGTCCAGCACCCCGTCTCGCCGTACGCCGCGACGAAGCGGGCGGGCGAGCTCCTGACGTACACGTACCACCACGTCTACGGCATCCCGTCGACCTGCCTGCGCTTCTTCACGGTCTACGGCCCGCGCCAGCGCCCGGAGATGGCGATCCACAAGTTCGTCGACGCAGTGCACAAGCGCGAGCCGATCCCGGTCTTCGGCGACGGGTCGACACGGCGCGACTACACGTACATCGACGACATCGTCGACGGCGTGCTCAAGGCGCTCGGCCGCTGCGAGGGCTACTCGATCTACAACCTGGGCGAATCCGCGACGACGTCGCTCTCGGAGCTGATCGACCTGATCCGGGACGCCACGGGGATCGAGCCGATCATCGACCGCGGTCCGCTCCAGGCGGGCGACGTGACCGTCACGTGCGCCGACATCTCGAAGGCCAGGCTGCGGCTCGGCTACGACCCGAAGACGCCGGTGCGCGAAGGCATCCGCCGTTTCGTGGACTGGTACCGCGCAGGGCCCGGGAAACGCCTCGCGCGTTGATCAAAAAGCCGAGCCGGGATAACGTCAAGGGTTCGCACTCCCCATGAAAGGCGTCATTCTCGCGGGCGGTCTCGGCACCCGGCTCTTCCCGCTCACGAAGATCACGAACAAGCACCTGCTGCCGGTCTACGACCGGCCGATGATCCACTACCCGATCGAGACGCTCGTCCGCGCCGGCATCGACGACATCATGATCGTGACCGGCGGCCGCAAGGCCGGGGACTTCCTCTCGCTGCTCGGGAACGGGTCCGACTTCGGCCTGAAGCACCTGAACTACACGTACCAGGAGGGCGAGGGCGGGATCGCGCAGGCGCTCGGGCTCTGCGAGCACTGGGCGAAGGGCGATTCGGTCTGCGTGATCCTCGGCGACAACCTGATCGAGAAGAACATCCGCAAGGCGGTCTCGAACTTCCGCGAGCAGAAGAAGGGCGGGAAGATCCTCCTGAAGGAGGTCTCCGATCCCGAGCGCTTCGGCGTCGCGACGATCCAGGGCGAGAAGGTCGTGAAGATCGTCGAGAAGCCGAAGAACCCCGAGTCGAACCTCGCTGTCATCGGCATCTACATGTACGACGGACGCGTCTTCGACATCATCAAGACGTTGAAGCCCTCCTCGCGCGGTGAACTCGAGATCACGGACGTGAACAACTGGTTCATCCAGGACGGATCGCTCACCTGGGAGCTCCTCGAGGGCTGGTGGACCGATGCCGGGACGTTCAAGTCGCTCCACCAGGCCTCCACCCTCGTCGCCCAGGCCGGGGCGAACCACGTCGACTGAGCGGGGTGCTCGTGACCGGCGCGGCGGGGATGCTCGGGAGCGAGATCCTGCTCCGCGCTCCCGACGGAACGCGCACGGTCGGAACCGATCTGCGCGACGGCGCGGGCGTCGTCGCGCCCGCGGTCGATCTCGCGGACCCGGCCGCGGTCGCGCGCCTCTTCGCCGATCACGGACCGTTCGCGGGCGCGATCCACACCGCCGCGTTCACGGCCGTCGATCTCGCCGAGCAGAAGGAAGCGGACGCCATGCGCGCGAACGCCGAGGCGACGCGCGTCGTTGCGGCGGCGTGCGCGCGCGAGAAGATCCCGCTCGTCGCGCTGAGCACCGACTTCGTGTTCGACGGTGAGTCGCGGCGGCCGTACCGCGAGGACGATCCCGTGCGTCCGCTCTCGGCCTACGGCCGGAGCAAGCTCGCGGGCGAGCGCGCGGCGCTCGAGGCGCATCCTTCCGGCACGCGGATCGTCCGCACGCAGTGGCTGTACGGTCCGCGCGGAAAGCACTTCCCCGGGACGATCCGCGAGATCGCGAGGAAGCGCACCGAGCTCAAGGTGATCCACGACCAGGTCGGTTCGCCGACGTCGACGCTCGAGCTCGCGCCGGCGCTCTGGGACGTGCTCCTCCGCGGGACCCCGGGGATCTGGCACGCGGCCTGCGAAGGTGCGTGCTCCTGGTTCGATTTCGCCTCCGCGACGCTCGAGCTGTGCGGAGTCTCGGGCGTGCGCGTCGTCCCGTGCACGACCGAGGAGTACCCGCTCCCGGCGAAGCGGCCGCAGTACAGCGTTCTCGACAGCTCGCGGCTCGCGCAGCTGCGCGGCCGGAAGCTCGCGCCGTGGCGGCGGGCGCTCCAGGATTTCCTCGCGGTGAACCCTCTATGAACACCACCATCCTCGTCACCGGCGGCGCCGGCTTCATCGGGAGCAACTTCGTCCACATGCTCGTCGAGCTGCGCCCCGACTGGCGCATCGTGAACTTCGATGCGCTGACGTACGCGGGGAACCTCGAGAACCTCTCCGCGCTGGAGGGGAACCCGCGCTACGCGTTCGTCCACGGCGATCTGCGCAAGGAGGAGGACGTCGAGCGCGCCTTCGCGGCCGCGCAGGGCGCCGACCGCTTGCTCGTCGTCCACTTCGCCGCCGAGAGCCACGTCGACCGCTCGATTCTCTCGGGTCTCCCCTTCGTCACGACGAACGTCGCCGGCACGCAGGTCCTCCTCGACGCGGCGCGGCGCCACAAGGTCGCGCGCTTCGTCCACGTCTCGACCGACGAGGTCTACGGGTCGCTGCCCGAGAAGGGCTTCTTCCGCGAGGACACGCCGCTCGCCCCGAACTCGCCGTACTCCGCCAGCAAGGCGGCGAGCGACCTGCTCGTGCGCGCCGCGGTGCACACGCACGACCTCGACGCGTGCATCACGCGCTGCTCGAACAACTACGGCCCGTACCAGTTCCCCGAGAAGCTCCTGCCGCTCGTGATCGCGAACGCGGCCGAGGGGAAGCCGCTGCCGATCTACGGCGACGGTCTTCAGGTTCGAGACTGGCTCTTCGTCCGGGACCACTGCGAGGCGATCCTCGCGGTCGCCGAGAAGGGCCGGAAAGGCGAGGTCTACAACGTCGGCGGCAACAACGAGATGACGAACCTCGCCCTCGTGAAGCGTGTGCTCCAGGAGCTCGGCAAGCCGGAGTCGCTGATCACCTACGTGAAGGACCGGCCCGGGCACGACCGGCGCTACGCGATCGACGCCTCGAAGATGCGGCAGGAACTGGGCTGGGCTCCGCGCTTCACGTTCGAGAAGGCTCTCCCGCTGACCGTCCGCTGGTACCGCACCGAAACGGAATGGTTGCAAAGGGTTAGGAGCGGAGCCTACCGTGAGTACTACGCTCGCCAGTACGGGGGCCCGGGTTGATCGTCAACCCCTCGTGCGCGGCGCGTCGATGAATCCGAAGGTCCCTTTTCTGTCCCCACCCCGCACCCCATGACCCTCCTCGCCCGTCTCGTTCTCGCGGGGACGATCCTCTCGCTCGCCGCCTGCGGCTCGACGCCCGACAAGCGCCTGCTCCAGAACCTGAACACGCAAGAGGAGTGGGCCGCGATCGGGGACTCGATCACGCTGACCGACCCCTGCCATCCCGACGAGATCGACGTGGTCGTGACCGTCGATGCGGACGGGAGGGTGCTTCTCCCCGAGATCGGATCCGTCGACGTCGCGGGCCGCACCGTCCGGGAGATCGAGGCGTCGTTGCGACAGCGATTTGCGCCCGTTCACGACACGTTGAGCGTCGACCTCACGACGTCGAGCGATCGGTACTTCGTGTTCGGTGAGGTCCGGAGAGTCGGCCTCCAGCCATTCTCCGGCGTCGTCGGAGTCACGGATGCAGTCCTGCTGGCCCGTCCGCGCATCGAGTCTGCGGACCTGAACCACGTCCGACTCATCCGTGCGAACGCGCGCGGGACCGAGCCGCTGGTCCTGGATCTGTCCAAGGGATTGGTCGAGGGGAGCACGAGCTGTCGAGCGCTCGTCCGGAAGGGTGACATCATCTACGTGCCGTCGACGCATCAGGAAGATGTGCAGCAGGCGCCGCCGGTCCTCCTTGCGAGCCGAGGAGAGTGACGGCACATGAAGCGCACCATCCTCGCGACATTCCTTCTCATCGGACTCGTCGCCGCCTGCGACTCGACGCCCGACAAGCGCCTGCTCCAGAACCTGAACACGGAAGGCTTCGGCAACCGCTACTCGGGCAACGCCGAGGTCGAGAACTGGGTCTCGATCGGCGATTCGATCAGCGTCACCGACAGCTACCACCCGACCGAGATCAAGGGGACGGTCAGGGTCGACATCGACGGCACCGTGCTCCTGCCCGAGATCGGCACGGTGCAGGTCGCGGGCCGCACGCGCACCGAGATCGAAGCGCTGTTGATGGAGAAGTACAGCCCGTACTACGAGCTCATCGACGTCAAGGTGAAGATCCAGGCCGGCACGACGGGCGGGAAGAAGTTCTTCATCTTCGGCGAGGTGAGCGGCCAGGGCGCGCAGCCGTTCACGGGCGACATCACGATCTTCGAGGCGGTCACCGCGGCGAAACCCAAGCCCGAAACCGCCAACCTGGGTCGCGTGAGGCTCATCCGGGCCGATCCGCGCGATCCCCAGGTCCTGATCATCAACCTATCGGAGATGATCAATACCGGCGACTCGACCTTCAACGTGCTCATCCACGAGCGCGACATCATCTTCGTGCCGCCGACGATGATGGCGCAGCTCGGCTACTTCCTGCAGGCCATCCTGTTCCCCGTGACGATCGTGATGAACAGCATCTTCGGAGTGTTCTCGAACTACAACCGTCTCCTGTACTACGGGAACCAGGGCTTCTTCTGATCGAGACCGATCCATGGCCGTCCAGATCGAATCGCGCGGGCAGCTCCAGGAGTTCCTGGACGTGCTGCGTCGCCGCGTATGGCAGATCGCGGTGCCCGCCGCGTTCGTCATCGTGATCGGGAGCTGCCTCGCCGTCATCATCCCGCGCAAGTTCCTGGCGAAGACGCAGCTCGAGCTGCGCCAGACGGCCTCGTCGACGGTCAGCCGCGAAGGCCAGAATGCCAAGTTCCAGATCAAGGCGCCGGCGCGCGTGAGGAAGATCATCGAGGAGGAGCTCCGGCCGCCCGCGTACCAGGCGCTCTCGGAGACCGGCCGCCGCGATTTCCTGCGCGACATCGACAAGAACCTCGACGTCAAGTGGGAGACCGCCGGGCAGCAGAGCTCGATCTTCATCACGATCACGTTCACGGACCTCGACCGGATCTGGGCCGGCCAGTTCCTGAAGGCGCTGCGCGACGACTGGAAGGACGACGTCCTCGACCAGGACCGCCGGAAGCTCGAGGACGCGAAGGACCGGCTCGGCAGCGAGCGGGACAAGCTCGCGGGGCAGTTCGAGGCGGAGGAGAACAAGCTCTCCGATCTCAAGAAGATCAACGGGATCTCCGCGATGCAGCCGATCCCGGGCGCCGCGACGCAGCACGGCGAGGATCCCGACTACGAGCGCCTCCAGGCGAACAAGACCGAGGTCAACCGGATCGACGTCGATCTCGCGGAGAAGCGCGGCCTGATCGCGCGCCTGAACAAGCAGCTCGCCGAGACGCCGCTGAAGATCGCGAGCGAGAGGGTCACGCCCGGCCAGACCCACGCGCTCGAGATCCAGCAGACCGAGACGAAGATCGCCGAGCTCAAGCAGAAGATCCTCGAGTACAAGCCGCTGAATCCGCGCTACCGCAAGATCCAGAGCGACATCGCGGCGCTCGAGTCGAAGCGCGAGAGCCTCGATGCGCTCATCACCGGCGCCGAGACCTCGACGGTCCTCGTCGAGAACCCGGCGCGCGCCCTGCTGCGGCTGCAGATCGAGGACGCCGAGTCCAAGGCCGCGGCGCTCGACGCCCGCCGTGCGGCGCTCGCGACGACGATCACCGAGGAGGAGAAGCTCGTCGACACGCTCCACGAGGCCTACCGCAACGTGAGGCTCTCCGAGGAGCGCATCGGGCGGTTCAAGCAGGACCTCCTCGAGGCCGAGACGCGCTACCAGGTCAAGGTTCAGGACGCCGAGATCGCGAAGAGCAAGGTCAGCAACCCGTTCGCGATCCTCGAGGAGATCAACGTCCCGAACAAAGCGACCGAGCCGAACCCGTGGATCATCGTCGTCTTCTCGATCGTCGCCGGGCTCGGCCTCGGCGTCGCGCTCGCGGTTCTCCTCGAGTACACGAAGAGCTGCTTCCGCAGCGTCTACGACATCAGCCGCGTCATGGCGGCCCCGGTGCTCGGCAACATCAACACGATCGTGACGCACCGCGAGAACCGACAGCGTTTCGCGCGCCGCGTCCTCGTCGGTTCGGCGAGCGCGCTCGTCCTCGGCTCGCTCGCCTTCGTCACCTGGGCCTGGGCGCACGACCAGGACGCGGGTCTCCTGAGTCCGGCGCTGCGCAAGGCGATCGAGGGTTTCCGCTCGGTCTTGAAGTAGGAGAGGAGGGGCTCGATGTCACTGCGCGACCTGATCGTCAGCGCGTTCATCATCGGGTTCTTCCCGACCTCGTTCCGGAGGCCGTTCATCGGCCTTCTCTTGTTCACGCTGCTCGCCTACATGCGCGTGCAGGACCTCACCTGGGGTTTCGCGCGGGCGCAGCGCTGGTCGTTCTACGTCGCGATCATCACGCTCGCCGGCTTCTTTCTCGGCCCGGGATCGAAGCGCTTCATGCTCCCGGACATGCGCAACTACATCATGGTCGCGCTGACGTTGTGCGTCGGGCTCTCGCTCGCCTTCTCGGGCCAGGTGGAGGGGATGGCCGACGTCTCCAGGTACATCGAGTACGTGAAGATCATCGGCGTCGCCGTCTTCACGACCGCCGTCGTCAAGAACCGCGACTACCTGCGCGTCCTCGTGTGGATCATCGCGCTGTCGTTCGGGTTCTTCGGCGTGAAGAACGGCGTCGCCGCGATCGTCTCGGGCGGATCGCTGGTGATCTGGCAGGGCCCCGGCGGGATGCTCGCGGACAACAACGACTTCGCGCTCGCGCTGACGATGGGCGTCCCACTCCTGCTCCACCTCGGCCTCGCCGAGCGTCGCAAGCTCATGCGGCGCGTGATGCTCGCGACCGTACCGCTGACGATCATCACGATCGCCGCGACGCACTCGCGCGGCGCGTTCCTCGCGCTCTCCTGCGCCATCATGGTGCTCGTGTGGCGCTCGCGGAACCGCGTCGCGGGCATCGCGACCTTCGTGCTCATCGCGATCGCCGCGTTCATCGCGGCGCCGCAGTCCTACAAGGACCGGATCGCGTCGATCGGGAACTACGAGCAGGACAGCTCCGCGCTCGGCCGCCTCGCCGCGTGGAACGTCGCGCGGAACATGATCACCGCGCGCCCCGTGTTCGGCGTCGGGTTCGACAAGTTCCTGCCGAACTACCGCAACTACGACCGGTCGGCGACGCCCGTCGGCGCCACCGGGCAGGGCATCATCCACGTCGCGCACAACAGCTACCTGCAGGTGTGGGCCGAGTGCGGCACGCCCGCATTCCTCCTCTACATCTCCTTGATGGTGCTCACGTACCTCGACCTGTGGCGCATCCGGCGCCGCGCGCGCGAGCGGTACCACGCGAGCTGGATCCTGTCGTACACGACGATGTTCGAGGCGTCGTTCACGGCGTTCGTCGTCGGGAGCTTCTTCCTGAACCGCGCCGCGTTCGACCTCTTCTACCACTTCGTCGCCGTCGTCACGGTGTTCGGAGTCATCGCGCGGCAGGAGATGGAGGACCCGACCGCCTTCACCGCGGACTCGCGGGTCACCGGACGCCGCGGCACGCTCGAGCTCGTGCGCGCGCGCGGTCTCGCGCGCGGTCCCTCGCGCAGCGGCTTCGATCGGCCGCAGAAGCCGGGCGGATTCGGACCGGCGATGGGGCGCAGCTAGGACCGCGGCGATGTGCGGCTTCGCGGGCATGGCGGCGTCCGAAGCGGACGCCGCGCCGACGGCGGCGCTCCTCGCGCGGATGGCGGGGACGCTGCAGCACCGCGGGCCCGACGACGGCACGGAGCTCGCGCGCGGTCCGCTCGGGATCGGGTTCCGGCGGCTCTCGATCATCGACGTCGACGGCGGACGCCAGCCGATCGAGAACGAGACCGGCGACATCGCGGTCGTGTGCAACGGCGAGATCTACAACTTCCTCGAGCTGCGCGCCGAGCTCGAAGCGAAGGGCCACCGCTTCCGCACGCAGTCCGACGTCGAGGTGATCGTCCACTTGTACGAGGAAGTGGGCGCCGCCTGCATCACGCGTCTCCACGGGATGTTCGCGCTCGCCGTGCTCGACTGGCGCGAGCCGGGGCGCGAGCGCCTGCTCCTCGCACGCGACCGGATCGGGATCAAGCCGCTCTACTTCGCTCGCACGGGCCGCGGGCTGCTCTTCGGCAGCGAGCCCAAGGCGCTCCTCGCGAGCGGTCTCCTCCCGCGCAGGCTCCGCGGCGAAGCCCTGCTCGAGTACCTCGTCGCCGGATACACGAGCGGACCGCGTGCCGCCTGGGAGGGGATGGAGCGGCTGCCTCCGGGATCGACGCTCGCGTGGACGCGCGGAGCGGAGCCCGTCGTCGCGCGCTACTGGGATCTCCCTTCGGACGCGCTGCGGGAGCCGGCTCCGGACGAGGAGATCCTCGAGCTCCTCGACCGCGTCGTGCGCGATCACCTCGTCAGCGACGTGCCGCTCGGCGCGTTCCTCTCCGGCGGCGTCGATTCGAGCGCGGTCCTCGACAGCATGGCGCGCGCGCGCGCCGCGCGCCCCGACCGGACGACGCGCTCCGTCGCGGAACGGCTCCTCGCCTGCACGGTCGGGTTCGAGGACCAGGCGTTCGACGAGGTCGAGACGGCGAAGGCGACGGCCGCGCGCGTCCAGGCGGAGCACCACACCGCGATCCTCGAAGCCGATCCGCGGCTCGCGCTCGACGTGCTGCCGTGGCTCTTCGACGAGCCGCTCGCGGATCCGTCGACCGTCCCGACGCTGGTCGTGTCGCAGATGGCGCGCCGCTTCGTCACGGTCGCGCTCTCCGGCGACGGCGGCGACGAGGTGTTCGCGGGCTACCGCCGCTACGTGTTCGACGTCGCCGAGCACCGCGCGCGCGCCGTGCTCGGCCGGACCGGCTCGCGGATCCTCGGGGAGGTCGGACGCCGCTACCCGAAGCTCGACTGGGCGCCGCGCGTCCTGCGCGCGAAGTCGACGCTCGAGAACCTCGGAACCGATCCCGCGCGCGCCTACTGGCACAGCGTGACGCAGCTCGGGCGCGACGACGTGCTCGCGCTCCTCGAGCCCGGTCTCGCGCGCTCTCTCGCCTCCTACGATCCGTTCGACGCGTTCGAGGACCACTACAAGCGGCCGCGGATCGAGGATCCCCTGTTCCGCGCCCAGTACGCCGACTTCCACCACTTCCTGCCCGACCGCATCCTCGTGAAGGCGGACCGCGCGTCGATGGGCGCGAGCCTCGAAGTGCGTCCTCCGCTCCTCGACCACCGGTTCGTCGAGCGCTTCGTGACGCTGCCGCCGGACGAGAAGGTGCGCGGCGGTCGCGGGAAGCACGCGTTCCGGCGCGCCCTCGGCGCGCGGCTGCCCGCGTCGCTCCTCGGCGCGACGAAGCGCGGGTTCGACATCCCGCTGACCGCCTGGACGCGCGGTCCGCTCGCGCAAGCGATCGCAGAGGCGATCGAGGGACTGCCCGAGCGCTGGTTCGACCGCAAGACTCTGCGCGCGCGGCAGGCGGAGCACGCTTCGGGGCTGACGGACCACTCCCACCTCCTGTGGAGCCTGCTCGTGCTGGAGCGCTGGCGCCTGCGCCACGGCGTCGACGAGGTGGTCGCTTGAGCCCCCAGAAGAGCACGGGAAAGAGCGCGGCGAAGACGCTCCACGCATTGAGCTTCGACGTCGAGGAGTACTTCCAGGTTGCGAACCTGCGCGGGCACTTCCCGCGCGACGACTGGGACTCCGTGCCGTCGCGCGTCCTCGTCGGCATGGACCGCGCGCTCCTCGCGCTCGAGAAGAACCGCGCGAGCGCGACGTTCTTCTTCCTCGGCTGGATCGCCGAACGGCATCCCGATCTCGTGCGCCGTTGCCTCGCCGCCGGCCACGAGGTCGCGAGCCACGGCTACGACCACGCGTTCCTGCAGGATCTCGGCCGCGAAGGCCTCGTCCAGGATCTCGCGCGGACGGAAGCGGCGCTCCAGGCCGCGGGGGCTCCGCGCCCGCGCGGCTTCCGCGCGTCGACGTTCACGCTGACGCGCCGCACGTGGTGGGCCTTCGACGTGCTCGCGGAGCGCGGGTACCGCTACGACTCGAGCGTCCATCCGGTGCGCCACCCGGACTACGGCGTGCCCGACTTCGAGCCCGGGATCTCCGTCGTCGAGGCCGCGGGCGGCGCGCGCATCGTCGAATTCCCGGTGACGACCGTGCGCTTCCTCGGCCAGAACCTGCCCGTCGGCGGTGGCGGCTACTTCCGCCTCCTTCCCGCGGCGATCCCGCGCGCGGCGCTTTCGAAGCTCGAGCGCGACGGTCGCCCCGGCTCGCTCTACCTGCACCCGTGGGAGCTCGATCCGGAGCAACCGCGCGCTCCCGCGTCCGCGTGGAAGCGCTTCCGGCACTACGTGAACCTGTCGCGGACGCTGCCGCGGCTCGAGGCGCTCCTCGCGCAGTTCCGCTTCGCGAGCCTCGAAGCGGTCCTGACCGAGCGCGGCGATCTCTAGCGCGTAAAGTACGGTACCTGGTTCATTTTCTCGCACTTCGAGCCGGGTCGTACGGAACGCCGCGACGCTGCGCGAAGTGCGAGAAAGTGAACCAGGTACCGTACTTTACGGAGTCGTCGGCGCGAGCCCGTTCGCGAGGCTCCGGCACGCGAGGATGCACGTGTCGCGGTAGGGATCCGGCTCGCCGGGTGCGAGGTCCGCGAGGATCTCGAGCGCCTCCGTCGCGCTCTCGGGACGGTCGAGCGCGATCAACGCCTCGGCGCGCAGGAGCTTCGCGGCGTGCGCGATCCCGGCCTCGACTCCCTCCGTCGCGAGGACGCGTGTCGTCGTCGCGATCGCGCGCTGGCGACCGCTGGGACCGAGCTCGAACAGCGCCTCGGCGAGCAGCATCGAGAGCTCCGCGTCCGCCTCGACGAGGCCTTCGGCGCGCCGGATGTCACGCGCGAGCGCCTGGATCTCGGGGAGCGTCGGCGCGCGCGCGAGGTGCACGCGCGCGTGCGCCCGCAGGACCCGGCCGACCGGCGCCATGCGCCGGACGAGATCGAGGGCGTCGACCTCGTCCTTCGCGTGCGGTTGCGTCGCGTCGACGCGCCCGAGCTGGAGCCACGGCTCGAGGCCCGCGGGGATCCTCTTGCGTTCGCCCTCGAGGAAGCTGCGCGCGCGCGCCGGGTCGAGCGCGAGCAGGAGATCGGTCCAGATCTCGTCCGCGCCCGGACACAGGGTCTCCAGCGCGACGTCGGCGTGCGCCGCGAGGAAGCGGTCGAGCCGCGCGAACGCCTTCGCGACCGCGATCGTCGGATTGCGCGGATCGAGCTCGAGATCCATCCAGGCGAGCGCCGCCGGGACGCGCGGATCGTCGGGCTCGCGCGTCTCGAGCGACTCGAGCTCCGCCTGCCGCATCTCCGCGGGCATCGCGGGCTGCACGCCGGTGCCGGCTCCGCGCAGGGCGAGGATCAGGTCGTGCGTCGTCTGGGCATCGCTCGCGCGTTTCTCCATGTGACTCGCGCGCACGGAGGACTCGACCGCCTGCTTCCACTCGCCGCGCGCGGCGTGGATGCGGCCGAGCTCGGCGCGGATCTCGGACGAGGCGGGGTCTGCGCGCAGCGCCTCGCGCGCGGACTCGAGCGCGGCGTCGAGGTCGCCCTGGCGGCGCTGGAGCTGCGCGATCTGGAGGTCGATCTCGGGCCGCGTGCCGGCGCGGATCGCGAGCCCGTGCAGCCGCCGCTCGCGCAGTTCGGCGAAGCCGGCCTCGCCCGCGCCGCGCGCGCGCGCGAGCGCCTCCTGCCGGTCCCAGGCCGGAACGAAACCGGGCCAGCGTCCGGTCAGCGTCTCGAGGAGCCGCCGCTCCAGCCCGCGGTCCCCGCGGAGCCGCGCGAGTCGGCATCCGATCCACTCCGACCAGAGCGAAGGGGCGGCGTCGCTCGCCGCGTCGACGCCTTCGGCGAGACGCGCGCTCACCCAGCCGGCCGCCTGCGGCGACTCCTGCGCGAGGAGCACGCACCAGGCGAGCCTCCGATCGCGCGCGCTCTGCTCGGCGACGAAGCGCGCCGCCTCGGTCTCCGCGTCCGGACCGAGCGTCGCCGGCGCCGCGTGCGTGGCACCGCCTTGCTCGGCCGCGAGCAGGAAGTCCGCGACGACCCACAGGGGGTCGACGTTGTCGGCGCCCACCGCGGCGTCGATCACGCCGCGCGCCGCCTGCGTCTTCCCCTGGAGGGCGAGCAGCGCGACCGACTGGATGCGCGTCGGGCGCCACGCCGTCCTCTGGAGCGCATCGATCGCGGCGTCGAGCCCGGTCCAGCTGGGCGTGAGCGACGCGGCGAGGACGCCGACGAGCTCGACGCTGCCCTTCGTGTCGAACGCCGCGGCGCGCTCGAGCGTCTGGTTCAGCCCGCGCGCGTTCCCGAGCAGGAGCTCCGCCCAGGCGCGGCGGAGCAGCACCTCGCCCCCGCGCGTCCGCCTGTCGGAGTCGAGGCGCTGCACGAGCGGCATCGCCGGATCCGCGTCGCCCAGCGCGAGCAGCGTGTCGCACAACGCGAGCCACTCGGTCTTCTTCGGGAAGAGGCCCGCCGCGGCCCGCGTCGTCGCGCGCCGGAGCTCCTCCGCGTGCCCGGTTCGCGCCGCGGCGCGCGCGAAGAGGTCGAACGCGGCGGCGCTCGAGCTCACGTGGCGACCGAGGGGGAGCAGGAGCTCGAACGCCCGGTCGGGCTGGTCCGTGTCGAGGCACGCGCGCGCCGCGACGAGCCGGGCCTCGAGCAGCGCGTTCGCTCCCTGTCCGTCGCCGACGAGCGTCAAGGCGAGCTCGGGCTCGCCCTGCTCGACGAATCCGCGGGCGATCTCGCGCCGCCCGAAGCCCTCGGGATCCGCCGCCATCAAGTCGAGACGCGCGTCCGGGGAGAGGCGCGACAAGGAGAGACGCGAGAGGATCGCGCGCGTCTTCGTGTCCGCGCCGGCCGCGCGCATGCGCGCGAGCAGCAGCGCGAGGACCTCGTTCGTGCGTCCGAGGCTCTGCTGGATGCGGATCGAGAGATCGAGGCCGGGCACGAACGTCGGCATCGCCTGGTTGATGCGGCGCGCGAACGATTCCGCGCTCGCGGGCTGCGCGGCGAGCTGGAACACGTCCGCGAGGACGTACAGCTCGTACACGCTCGCGGCCGCGGGCGCCGCGATGATCCGGCGCCAGTTCGGATCGCGGAGGACGCCCGCGCGGCTGAGGCCCGCGGCCTTGAGCTCCTGGTCGCCCATCCGTTTCCAGCGCACGGCGAGCTCCTCGGTGCGTTCGGGCATCAGGCTCATCGCCTTCGCCACCTGCTCCTCGGGCCGGCGGTACCCGCCGTGCGGCGAGCTGAACTGGAGCGCCGCGAGGCGGAGCAGCGCGGGACCGGCGCCGTCGGGATCGAGCGCCACCGCGCTCTCGAGCGCGTCGATCTCGTCGTCGACCTGGTGCAAGTGGCCGGCGGCGTCGGCGATCTGCCGGAACGCCTCGACGCGCGCGCCTTCGAACGGCTCGCTCTGCGCCCCCGTGACCCACTGCTGGAGCGCGGTCTTGCCCGCGGAGTAACTCCCGGTGTGCACCAGGCCGAGCGCCGCGTAGAGGTTCGCCTTGCCGACTTCGCCGGCGTTCCCGATCTGCGAGAGACGCGCCGCCGCCGCCGCGAGATCGTTCCACCGCTCCGCGCGGTAGAAGAGGTCGCACAGCCCGAGCACGCGTTCCGACGAGATCGGGGCCTTGCGGTCGAGGAGCCACTTGCCGAGCTCGCTCGCGTAGGCGCGGCGATCGAGGTGGTCGAGGACCTCGACCATCCGCGCGACGGCGTCCGTGTCGCCCGCTGCCTGCGCCGCCGCGAGGGCGCAGGTGCCGAGGCGCGCCGCTTCCTCGCTGCGGTCGGCGCGATCGAGGAGGTCGAGCAGGGCGGCTAGCGCCGAAGACCGTCCGCGGCGCAGCTCGAGATCGGAGAGGCTCGTCGCCAGCGCGACGCGCGCCCGCTCGTTGTCGCGCGCGGCCTGGTCGGCGGCGCGCAAGACCTGCTGCGAGTTCTTCTCGTCGCCGGGATCGAAGAGCGCCGCGAGGTCGCGCCCGACCGCGGGTCGCCGCGCGTCCGCGGGATCCATCGTGCCGAGGCGGTCGAGCACGCGGCCCGCGCGCGTCGCGCGGTCGGCGAGCAGCCGGCCCGCGAGGAGCTCGCGCGCGCGCGTCAGCGTGCGTTCGGCCATGCCGGCGTGGATCTCGCCCTTGCGCGCCCACGCCGCGGCGTCGTTCGGATCACGGTCGATCTGCGTCTTCACGCGCTCGAGCGCGGGCTGGAACCGCCCCGCGCGGAGATCGAGATCGATCAGGTCGTCCTCGATGTCGCGCGCCTCCTTCGCCGGCAGCACGCCGAGGCCGAGCACGACCTGGAAGTCCTCGCGCGCGCGGTCGAGCGCGTCGATGTCGAGGAGCACGCGTCCCCGCGCAAGCCGCACGCGCGCGGTGACGCCCGAGTCGCCGGAGTCGCCGGTGCGATCGACGAGGTGATCGAGCTCCGAAAGCGCCTCGACGCGGTCGATGCGCCCCTTGCGCATCCGGTCGCCGATGTCGCGCAGGTCCTCCTCGGGCGATCGCGCGCGCTCGCGCGTCGCCATCGCCGCCACGGCCGCGGCGAGCACGATGGCGCCGATCAAGAGGATCCAACCGCTCCGATTCATCCGTGACCGCCCATTCATGCGTGACCGCCCATCTTGCGGAACCGCGGGGCGCGGTTCACGTCACGCGTTTTCTCCTGCCTAGGCGAAGGGATCGGCGGCGCCTCGCGAGGCGTGTCCGGGCGTCTCGGTGTCGGGCGCGAGCGGACGCTTGCGTTCCAGCGCGGGCGCCGACGCGGCAACCGGAGACTCGGTGAGAGGGAGATCGACGATCCACGTCAGCCGACCGCGGCCCGTTTTTTCGAGCTCGAGGGAGCCGTTCTGTCCCGCGACGATGCCGCGGGCGGCCGACAGCGCGTTCGGGCCGAGCTCGGGCAGGATGCGCCGGACGCCGTACGGCTCGAGGATCTGGGCCGTCTCGAGCCCGGAGAGGGGACCGGACGAGAACTCGATCGTGACGCGCGCGCGCCGCGGACCGGCTTCCTTCGTCTCGGCCGCCTGCACGCGCACGATGTCGCCTCGCGCGGAGCACTTCTCGGCGACGAAGAGGAGCGCGTCGAACACCTGGAGGAGGAGCTCGCGGTCCGACGCCACGGCGAGAGGTCCGCTCGAGCGCGCGAGCCAGCGCGGTGCCTTCGGTCCCTTCTTCGGCAGTCCCGCGACGAGCGTCTCGACGAGCTCGGCGAGGTCGAAGACCTGGTCGCCTTGCGCGGGAGCCGCCGAGAGGTACGACAACGTGCGCGTGAACTGCACGAGCCGCGCGACGTCGTTCGCGAGGGCGTCGACCGGCATCGTCCCGTCCTCGCCGGCCTTGTCGGCGCCGTCGCGCACGCTCGAGACGCCGCCCTCGATGCGCTGCGCGATGTCGGCGAGATCCGCCACCTGGTCGCGGAAGTACGCCGGGGGCAGGCCCGCGTCGGCGGTGCTCGCGGCCGCGCGCGCCGGCGCGCTCGGCGCGGCGATCTCCGTCTCGACCTCGGTCGATCCGTCTGGGACGTCGAGGATCGACTCGATCCGCGCGAGCTCGTCCTGCTCGACGGCGACGGATTCCGCGGCGCGCGGCGCCGGCGAGGCGACGGCGCGCGGGGCTTCGGGAGCCGCGCGCGGCGCGGGCGGAGCCGGCCGCGGATACGGCGTCATCGTGCGCGCGGGTCCGCCGCGCGCCACGCCGACGAGGTTCTTGAGATCGTCGATGTCGGGCGGCCAGCCGAGCCACTGGACGCGGGGGAGGCGCAGGAGCGTGCGCGCGACGCGCCGGCTCGAGTCCTCGCCGACGAGCGTCAGCTGGAACTCCTCCTGGCGCGCGAGAAAGCGGCGGAGGTAGCCGACGTCCTCGGCCGGGAGGACGTCCGCGTCGACGAGGAGGATCCCTTCGTCGCTGCGGTGCTCGACGAGCTCGTCGAGGTCGGCGAGTTGGCGCACGGCCGCGCCGGGGGCGCTCGCGGCGACGAGCGTCATCAGATCGGCGAGCCGCTCACCCGGTCCGAAGAGCAGCGTTCCGACCGCGATTCGCTCCGCATCCCGCATGGTGGGCAGATCGTATCGGGAAAGAGAGTGCGGGCAAGGCTCCTCGCGCAGGAAGTCGCATCCCGGTGCGGCGGCGGGGGAAGACGCGGCGCGCGGCTCGTCGCCGGCGCGATTGTGCTCGAGTCGGGGTCGCCTTCCGGACGAACCGGGATAGGCTTCCAAGGGTCCGCCGCTCCCTCCTCAGCCGCGCATGCAGCCCCTCCCCGAGATCTCGGTCGTCGTTCCGGTCTACAACGAGGAAGGCAGCCTCTCGATCCTCCAGGCGGAGATCGTCGAGGCCCTGGAACCCGTTCGGCGCCGGTTCGAGGTCGTGTACGTCGACGACCGCTCCTCCGACCGGAGCCTTCCGATCCTGCTCGAGCTCCAGCGCGCGGACGATCGCATCCGCGTCGTCGGCCTGCGCGGGAGATCCGGCCAGACCGCGGCGATGGCGGCCGGGTTCGACCACGCGCGCGGGGACATCGTCGTGACGCTCGACGGCGATCTCCAGAACGATCCCGCCGACTTCCCGCGGCTCCTCGTGGCGCTCGAGCACGGCGCGGACGTCGTCGCGGGCTGGCGCAAGAACCGCCAGGACGGATTCGTCCTGCGCCGCCTGCCTTCGCTCGTCGCGAACCGTCTGATCGCGCTCGTCAGCGGCGTCGCGGTGCACGACACGGGCTGCACGCTCAAGGCGTTCCGGCGCGAGGTCGTCGAGCGGCTGCCGATCTACGCGGAGCAGCACCGCTTCCTGCCCGTGCTCTCGGCCGGGAGCGGTGCGCGCGTCGCGGAAGTCGTCGTGAACCACCGGCCGCGCCGGTTCGGCAAGAGCAAGTACGGTCTCGGCCGCGCGCTGCGCGTCCTCGTCGACTTGCTCGTGATCCAGATGCTGGCGTCGTTCTCGCAGCGACCGCTGTCGTACTTCGCGCTCCTCACGGCGCCGTTCGCGATGCTGCTCATCGGGCTCCTCGCGTCGGCGGCCGCGAACTCCGACCGGATCACGAACGACAAGAGCTGGGGAAACGTCGCGCTCCTGACGACGATGCTCGTCCTGATGCTGTGCGCGTACTTCCTGATGCTCGGGCTCCTCGCGGAGCTCGCGGTCAAGGCGAGCGGCATGCACCGCGCGCGGCCGCACCGTCCGCTGACGCGCGGGAGCTCCCGATGAATCCCGTGGGCGCCGTGCACGAACCCAAACCCGCGACCGGACGCAAGGGCGTCGAGGGCGCGACCGTCTCGGTGATCGTCCCGGTGACGGCCCCGACGGCACAGGTGCGCGACGTCGTCGTCGCGCTGTCCGCGGAGCTCGAGCGCCTCGGCCGGGACCACGAGTTCATCCTCGTGTTCGACGGCGTGCGCGGCGCGGCCTGGCAGGACGCGCAGGCGCTCGTCGCGGAGCGGCCGCGGAGCGTCCAGGTGCTCGGCCTCCAGCAATCGTTCGGCGAGTCGATGTGCCTCTCGGCCGGGTACGAGAAGGCGCGCGGTCCGATCCTCCTCACGTCGCCGCAGTACGTGCAGGTCGATCCAGCCGCGATCGGTCCGATGCTCGCCGAGCTCGATCGCGGGGCGGACTTCGTGACGTCGTGGAGGCATCCGCGCGTCGATCCCTGGCTGAACCGCCTGCAGTCCGCGCTCTTCAACTGGGTCACGCGCCGGATCATCCACGTCAAGGTGCGCGACCTGAACTGCACGTTCCGCGTCTTCCGCCGCGAAGTGCTCGACGAGATGCACCTGTACGGCGACATGTACAGGTTCCTGCCCGCGATCGCCTTCCGGCAGGGCTTCCGCGTCACCGAGCTCCAGGTCCGCCACCTGCGCGAGTGGGGCGGCGCCGGACTCTTCGGCATCGGCGTCTACGCGCGCCGCCTGCTCGACGTCGTCGGGATGCTGTTCCTGGCGAAGTTCACGCTGAAGCCGCTGCGCTTCTTCGGAGCGGTCGGCGGGCTGCTCGCGTTCCTCGGCGCGTGCCTGTGCGTCGAGATCAGCATCGAGCACCTGATCTGGCACGCGGGCCTCTACAACCGGATGATCTTCATCATCGGGTTCCTGATGATCGTGCTCGGAGTTCAGATCATCGGCTTCGGCCTGGTCGGCGAGATCATCATCTACACGCAGGCGCGGAACCTGCGCGAGTACCGCGTCGAGAAGGTCTGGGAACGCCGTGACGACTCGGATCGCGGATGACCCCGCGGTCGACGTGCGCGCGAGCTCGGCGGGTGAGGACGCCGAGCGCGACCGCTTCGTCCGCGGCCACCCGCGCGGGACGGTCTTCCACCTCGCCGGGTGGCGGCGCGCCGTCGAGCGCGCGCACGGACACGGCCCCCGCGATCTCCTCGCGCGACGGAACGGTGCGCTCGCGGGTGTCCTCCCGCTGATGCGCTGCGCCGGGATCCTGCCGTTCGCGGCGGCGGATCTCGTGTCGGTGCCGTACGGCGTCTACGGCGGGCCGATCGGGGACTCCGAGGACGTCCAGCGCGCGCTGATCGCGGCCGCGATCGCGCTCGGTCGCCGCGAGCGCGCCGGGCGCGTCGAGTTCCGCTGCGTGGAGGATCCGCACGCCGAGGGACTCGTGCCCTCCGCGCTCTACGCTACGTTCGTCCGCGACCTGCCGGCGGCCGTCGGCGACGTGATGACGCGGATGCCGAAGCGCGCGCGCGCCGAAGTGCGCAAGGCGATCGAGCAGCACGGCCTCGAGCTCGCGGAGGGCCCGCGCTTCCTCCCCGATCTCGCGCGCCTCTTCGGCGAGAGCAAGCAGCGCCTCGGCTCCCCCGGACTGCCGCTCGCCTGGTTCGAGGCGCTCGCGGCCGAGCTCGGCGACGGCGCCGTGTGCCACGCCGCCGTGCGCCGCGGCGAGGTCGTCGCGGCGACGATGTCCTTCGTGTTCCGCGAGACGCTGACGTTCTACTACATCGGCACGACCGCGGAGGCGAACCGCGAGTTCAACGCGACGAACTTCCTGACGACGCGCCTCCAGGAGTGGGGCGTCGGCCGCGGGCTCACGCGCTTCGATCTCTCGCGCAGCCGCGTCGGCACCGGCTCGTTCAGCTTCAAGGAGCACCAGGGCTTCGTCCCGGCGCCGCTCGCGTACCGGTTCGCGCTGCTCTCGAAGCGGGAGCTGCCTGCGCTGACGCCGAGCAATCCGAAGACGAAGATCCTGCGCGACACGTGGACGCGGATGCCCGGCTGGGTCGCGCGCTCGCTGTCCGCGCGACTCTCGCGCTACCTGCCCTGACGGGCGGCGTCCTGCGCCGCGACGCCTCCGCGTCCGATGATCGTCCGCGCGGCTGCGAGGACGTCGGGCTCGAACGCGTTCGGCGCGTGCCGTTCGAGCGTCAGGCGCTCGAATTCCGCCTCGCCCTTGCCGGTCGCGACGAGAACGCCCGGAACGCCGACGACCTCGCCCGCCGCGAGATCGCGACCGGCGTCGCCGACGACCCAGCTCCTCGCCAGGTCGAGCCCGAGATCGCGCGCGGCGGCGAGCAGCATGCCGGGTTTCGGCTTCCGGCACTCGCAGTCGCGCCGGTACGGCGGGTTGCCCTCGGTCGGATGGTGCGGGCAGTAGTACACGCCGTCGACGTGGCCGCCCTCGCGCGCGAGCTCGTAGACCATGTGCTCGTGGATCTCCGCGAGCTCCGACTCGGTGACGAGACCGCGCGCGACGGCGCTCTGGTTCGTCGCGACGACGACGGCGAAGCCCGCGTGCGCGAGGAGTGCCACCGCGGCGGGCGCGGACGGGAGCAGCGCGAGGTCCGCCTTCGTCGTCACCCAGTCGGCTTCCGCGGTCAGCGTGCCGTCGCGGTCGAGGAACACGGCCGGACGCGCGGGAGCCGGGGTCACGGCTCGCCCGTCCGCTGCAGCCGCACGTACACGCGGCCCGGAGCGAGGGCTTGGCGGAATTTGAACGGCTCGACGCTGTCGTTCATGTTCAACCACAGCGGGAAGCGCCAGTTCTCCGCGCGGATGGTCATGTCCCGCCAGTACACGATCTCCGTCGTCTTCACCCCGACGAGCGCCACCTTCGCGGTCTTGTAGCCGGGCATCTCGAGCTCGACCTGATGCTCGTCGGCATCGAGCGTCATGCGACAGGGCGTCACGAACCCGCTGTCCTTCGCGTCGACGATCACGCGCGCGCCGGGAGGCTCGCTGAAGAACGAGACGCCGACGTCGTGGTGCCCGAACAGGGCGCAGCCGGGCGCGAGGAGCGCGAGCGCGAGCAGCGGGAGCGCGAGAACGGAGGGGAGCTTCTGCATGGAACGGCGCGATCGATTGTCGAGTCCGGTCGGGCGACCGGCAAGCCCGGCGATCCGCCGGGGGATGTGTTGCCATCGTCCTTCGGCTTTGGAACGCTCTCGGCGTGAGCGAGAGCGAGTCGCCGGCCCGGAGTTCCGACAGCGCCGCGCGATGGATCCTGCTCGGCGCCCTCGGGATCGGGCTCGTCCGCTTCTGGCGCCTCGCGCGCTGGAGCCTGTGGTTCGACGAGGTCGTCACCTGGACGGACTACCACCACAGCCTCGAGAACCCCGAGATCGGCAACCCGCTCGGCTACCGGGCCATCGCCTGGACGGTCGCCCGGCTCGGGGGCGTACCCGACGAGTTCGCGCTGCGCTTCCTGCCGGCGCTCGCGGGCTGGCTCGCGATCCCTCTCGCGTACTGGGCGTTCCGGGCCCGAGCCGGCCGGCTGCGCGCGTCCTGCGCGGCGCTCCTCCTCGCGGCGAGCTCGTGGCAGGTGTACTGGTCCCAGAACGCGCGCTTCTACACGCTCGCGCAAGCCGTCGCCCTGCTCGGCGCGGGACTCCTCGTGCGCGGACTCTGGCGGCGGCAGGTCGCCCTCACGGTCCTCGGCTTCGCGGTCACTGCCGGCGCGGCGTCGCTGCACCCGTCTGCGGCGCTGCTCCTTCCGGCGTTCGTCCTCGCGCCGTTCCTCCTGCGTCTCCTCGCGCGCAAGTCGGATGCGCTCCCCGACGTCCGCGCCGGCGCGGCGCTGCTCGTGCTCCTCGCGGTCGTCCTGGTCCTCCGCTTCGACTGGGCCTGGCGCGCGATCGGCAACTACATCGGGCAGAAGCCGCAGAGCAATCCGGCGCACTTCATCCTGACGACCGGCTTCTACGTCACGCCGCTCCTCGCGACCGGCGCCTTCGTCGGCGTCCTCCTCGCGATCGCGCGCCGCGACACCTTCCACTTGTTCGCGGCACTCGTGCTCGCAATCGTCCTCGGCTCGGCGCTCGTCGTCTCGCTCGTCGCCCGCGTCTCCGCGCAGTACGTCTTCGTCGCGCTGCCCTGGTTCGCGCTCCTCGCCTGCGTACCGCTCGCGGACGCCGAGCCCGTCGCCGGCCGGACCGCCGGCGCGCTGCGCGCGGCGTGGCTCGCGGTCCTCGTCCTGCCGGCGCTGTCGAACGTCGTCCTGTACTTCACGGTGCGCCAGGGCGAGCGACCGGCGTGGCGCGACGCGTACGAGTTCGTCTGGAACCGGCGTGAGCCGGACGATCTCGTCCTCGGGATGGAGGCGACGGTCGGGGAGTACTACCTGAACCCGCTGCGGACGGAGCTCCGGCACACGGTCCGCGTCGCCTGGCTCGACCGCTACCGCGCGCACGAGCCGGAGCGCTGGGCGGCCCACGCGCGCCGCACCTGGTACGTCCTGAACCCCGAGCAGCTCCTCGATTGGAACCCCGACGACGCGGCCGCGATGCGCCGCTTCCTCGCGGAGGAGTGCCGTCTCGTCGCCTGCTATCCGCTGTACGTGGAGAGCCGGGACCTCTCCGTCTGGGTCTACCTGCGCGGCTGAACCCGGGCCTCAAGCGGCGGCCGCGGATCGGTCGATGGATCGGAACCCGGTCCATCTGTTCCGTCCGATTCCCGAGGCCCCACCTTGACTGGATCACGCGCCGCACGAGGCGGGGCACGCGCTGCGTGCTGGACCGCCTGCATCCTCGCCTGGCCGCACATCCAGGCCGGATCGAGGAGCGAGGCGAGCCCTCCCGTCGCGCCGGCGGAGGAGATCGTCCTCGGCATGTCGACCGCGCTCACCGGGCCGGCTTCCGACCTCGGAACCCGGATGCTCGACGGCGTCCGGGCGGCGCTCGACGAAGTCGGGAGGAACGGCGGCATCCACGGACGGACCGTGCGCGTGATCGCGCTGGACGACGGGTACGAACCCGAGCGGACCGGACCGAACGTGCGGCGGCTGATCGACGACCACCACGTTGTCGCGCTCGTCGGCGACGTCGGGACTCCGACCGCCGTGGCGGCGCTCCCGATCGCGAGTGCGACGGGCACGCCGTTCTACGGAGCCGTGACCGGCGCCGGACTGCTGCGCAAGAATCCTCCCGACCACAACGTCGTCAACTACCGCGCGAGCTACGCCGAGGAGACGCGGGCGATGATCGACGGGCTCGTCGAGAAGGTCGGCATCCCGTGCGCGGAGATCGCGTTCTTCACCCAGCGCGATGCGTACGGCGACGCCGGGTTCGCGGGCGGGCTCGCGGCGATGAAGGCGCACGGGCTCGCGAGCGAGAAGGCGATCGTCCACGGGCGCTACGAGCGCAACACGGTCGCGGTGGAGACCGCGGTCGCCGAGATGCTGCTCGCGGACCCTCGACCGCGCGCCGTGGTCATGATCGGGACCTACGCGCCCTGCGCGGCGTTCATCAAGCTCGCGCGCTCGAACGGACTCGAGGCCCTGTTCCTGAACGTCTCCTTCGTCGGATCGCACTCGCTGCTGCGCGAGCTCGGGGACGGAGGCGAGGGCGTGATCATCACGCAGGTCGTTCCGCACTTCGACGACGAGCTGCCGATCGTCGCCGAGTACCGCGCCGCATTCGGCGCGCTCTATCCCGGGCAGGCGCTCGGCTTCGCTTCCCTCGAGGGGTACATCAGCACGCGGATCCTGTGCCGCGCCCTCGCGCGGATCGACGGCAAGCCCGATCGCGCGTCGGTCGTCCTCGCGCTCGAGGGCCTCGGCACGTTCGACATCGGGCTCGGCGAGCCGCTGCGGCTCTCGGCGGACGAGCACCAGGCCTGTCACCGCGTGTGGCCGACGATCGTGCGCGGAGGGACGATTGTTCCTCTCGACTGGACCACGCTGAAGAGGAGCCCGTGACGACGGGCGCTGCGGCGAGACGGTGAACAGGACCGATCGGAGCCACGGGCGCCTCGCCGGCCGACTGGTATGGCTCATCGCCGGTGTGGCCCTCGTCGCCGGAGGCGCCTGCCTCGCGCTGTTCTCGCGCGCCCTGTACCGGATCGAGAGCGCGCGCAACGCGGTCTCCGAATCGCAGGCGCGCGCGATGGCCCGGCTCGCCGGCATGGAGAACGGCATCTCGCAGGGTCGCCTCGCGCTGCTCACGATCCTCGACCCGATGGCCAAGGAATCCGCGGACTCCCGGCACGCCTGGATCGAGGACCTCCGGCGCGGCGAGCGGGAGCTCGCGCGCGAAGCCGGCGCGCTCCAGCCGAGCAGCGAGAGCGAGTTCTTCGCGCCGCTGCTCGACCTCGTCGATGCGTGCGAGGGATGGCGCGAGTCGTACCGCACGAACCAGGCGACGCTCGCGACCACCCACGAGCACGTCTCCCAGGAGCTCGATGCGCTGCGCGCGGACCTGGAAGCCGCGGAGGGCCGCCTCGCCCTCGTGCGCGCGCAGTGGATCGTCCGGCTCCGCGCCTCGCACGGCGAGGCGCCCGAAGCGAGCACGCGACAGATAGCCGAAGCGCTCAACGAGGACTCGCGTTCGCGGTCCGTCGTGCGCGAGATCGACGACCTGGCGCTGTCGTGCGAGCGACTCCTGTCCGCGGAGACGGTCGACCAGCTCGCGGACATCCGCGAGAACCACGTGGCGGTCTCGTTGCTCCGGCTCCAGCACGACTGCCAGGCCGACGCGGACACCCCCGGACGCGGCGGCAACGGGCTCGAACGGATCCAGGCGTCGCTCCTCGGCCTCGGTGCCGGGTCTGCCGACCCCGCGGGGCTCTTCGGCGCGAGCAACCGCCGGCTGGTGCTCAAGCAGGAGCGCCGCGAGCTCGCGAAGCTCGTCGACGATCAGCTCGAGCGGTTCGTCAAGGTGCGCGCCGCGCTGATCCAGCGAGAGGCGCGGCTCTCGGACGACCACGAGCAGCACTCCAAGGCGGTCCTGGAACGGGCGTGGACGCAGATCCTCGCCGTCATGCTCCTCTCCTCGCTCGTCGTCGTCGTCCTCGCCGTCGTCGTGGCGCGGGCGATCCGCGGGCAGATCCGCGAGGTCGGCGAGAAGAACACGGCTCTCGACCGGGCCGTGCAGGAGGCGCGCGCGGCGAACCGCGCGAAGAGCGACTTCCTCGCGAACATGAGCCACGAGATCCGCACGCCGATGAACGGCGTCATCGGGATGACGTCGCTGCTGCTCGACACCGAGCTGACCGCGGAGCAGCGCGAGTTCGCGGAGACGCTGCACTCGAGCGGCGAGGGCCTGCTCACGATCATCAACGACATCCTCGACTTCTCGAAGATCGAGGCGCGCAAGGTGACGCTGCTCGTCGAGGCGTTCGACCCGGGCCGGGAGGTCGAGGAGGTCTGCGAGCTCATGGCGCGCTCGGCGCACGTGAAGCGCGTGGAGCTCAACGTGCTCGTCGAGCCGACGGTCCCCGCCTCCGCCGCGGGCGACGCCGGGCGCTTCCGCCAGGTCCTGACGAACCTCGTGGGGAACGCGATCAAGTTCACCAACGCGGGCGAGGTGTCCGTCCACGTCCGCATCGAGTCGCAGACCGACGAGAGCCTGCTCCTGCGCGCGGACGTCACCGACACGGGGATCGGCATCCCGCAGGAGGCACAGTCCCTTCTCTTCCAGTCCTTCTCGCAGGCCGACAGCTCGACGACGCGCCGCTACGGAGGAACCGGGCTCGGCCTCGCGATCTCGCGGCAGCTCGTCGACCTGATGGGCGGCGAGATCGGATTCTCGAGCGAAGCCGGAGCGGGCAGTCGATTCTGGTTCACGGTGCGGCTGCAGCGCCGCGAAGCGGTGCCCGCGGCTCTCCTCCGCGAAGTCCGCAGCCTCGCCGGGATGCGCGTCCTGTGCATCGACGACAACGCGACGAACCGCACGATCCTTGCGCACCAGGTGCAGGCGCTCGGGATGGTCGTCGAGACGGTCGAGAGCGCGCGCGCCGGCCTCGACGCGCTCCTCCGCGAGCACGATGCGGGACGCCGCTTCGATCTCGTGATCACGGACATGCACATGCCGGAGCTCGACGGCATGGGCTTCGCGCGCGCGGTGCGCGACGATCCGCGCCTCTCCGGCGTTCCGATGCTGCTCCTGACTTCCGTCGTGCACCCGATCGACGCCGAGGGACTGCGCGCCGTCGGGATCGCGCGGCGCCTGACGAAGCCCGTGCGCGCGTCGCAGCTCGCCGACGGCATCCGGCTCGCGCTGGGTATTGCCGCTGCCGAGGGCTCCGCCGAAGGACCGGCGGCGCTGCTGCCCGCCGAGCGGGCGAAGCCGGCCTCCGAGGCGCGGGCGGGGACGCGCGGGCGTCTCCTGATCGTCGAGGACAACCTGATCAATCAGAAGGTCGGAGCGCAGATGGTCGCGCGCCTCGGTTGGCGCGCCGACATCGCGACGAGCGGGATCGAGGCGCTCGCGGCGGTCCGGCAGATCCGCTACGACCTCGTGCTGATGGACTGCCAGATGCCGCGGATGGACGGGTTCGAGGCGACGCGCGAGATCCGACGGCTCGGCGGGCCGTTCGCCAAGCTGCCGATCGTGGCGTTGACGGCGATCGCGATGGAAGGGGACCGGGAGCGGTGCATCGAGGCCGGGATGGACGACTACGTGTCGAAGCCCGTGTCCTGGGAGGAGCTCGGCCGCGTGCTCGACCGGTACGAGCCGGAGTCGACGGCGAAGACCGCGACGGCGACGTAGACGCAGCTAGTTCTGGCGGCCGAGGAACTCGCCGTCGACCGTGCTGATCTTGATCTCGTCGCCGACCGCGATGTGCGGCGGCACCTTGACCTTGAGACCGGTCTCGACGACGGCGTCCTTCTTCACGTTCGTGGCCGTGTTGCCGCGGACCGCGGCCTCGGCCTCGACGACCTTGAGCGTCACGGAGGAGGGGAGCTCGACGCCGATCGCGACGGGGCCGTGGAAGGTGACGACGACGGGCGTGTTCTCGCGGACGTAGCCCATCATGTCGCCGACGAGCTCCTCGGAGATCGGGAACTGCTCGAAGTTCTCCTGGTCCATGAAGTGGAACCCGGTGGAGTCCTTGTAGAGGTACTCGCACTTCTTCTTGTCGAGGTAGGCGACCTCGAACGCGTCGCTCGATCCCCAGCGCAATGGCGTGACGGTGCCGCTGGCAAGGTTCTTGACCTTCGCGTGGATGACCGCGCGCAGGTTCCCCGGCGTGTGGTGGTGGTACTCGGTGATCAGCAGCAGCTCGCCGCGCTCGCCGACGATCACGGTGCCTTTGCGGAGTTCAGTGGCTCGGACGGTCATGGGGTCGGCAGGGGGTTCTCGAGCTCGCGGGTTCGACGATGGAAGCTCGAGAGAATAGCACGCGATGCGCTGCACGGAAATTCGCGAGACGAAGGTAACCGTCTCTTTCCGCCCTTGGTCCTCGCGCCGGAGGCCACGGAGGCGGGTGACGCGAAGGGACGAACTGTTGGACCGCGTGCTGAGCGGGGACTCGGACGCGTCGATCTCGTTCCTCGGGATGCGCTCCCTCCTCCTCCGTCTCGGCTTCCTGGAGCGCGTACGCGGCAGCCATCACGTCTTCCGACGGCCTGGATCCCGGAGTATCCTCAACTTGCAGCGTCGCGGGCACGAGGTGAAGCCCTACCAGGTTCGTCAGGTCCGAAGGCTTCTCCTGCGGGAAGGGATCGAGTCCGAGGAATGAACCACAAGTACGAGATCGACCTGTTCTGGAGCTCGGAGGACGCAGCGTTCCTCGCGGAGGTTCCCGACCTCGAAGGGTGCATGGCGCACGGCGCGACTCACGAGGAGGCGCTGCTCGAAGCACAAGCGGCGATCGAGCTCTGGCTCGACGTCGCGCGCGAAATGGGTCGAGAGGTACCCGAGCCGAGCACTCTGAGGAACTCGCGTCTGTAGATCGGCTCTCCACGATGCTGTTGCCGCACGCAATTCTGCTCGCGCTCGTTGCGCTCCCGCAGGGTCACCCGGAGCCCGTCGAGCCCCAGTTTCCTTGGGTCGTCGTCGACCGGCCGGAGCCGAGTCCTTGGGATAATCTCCACAACGCGCAGCTCATCGTCAGATCCGACGGCTCTCTGATCGCAATCGTGGAGCACTCGGGTCACTACGGGAGCCCGCTCGGCACGTACGTCTACAAGTCGACAGACCGCGGATCGAGGTGGAGCAAGCCGGCGACTGTGTACACGCCGAACGACGCCGGGCTGTTCGAGGCTGGTGGCACTCTCTACCTCCTCGGAACCTACTCCTCAGCAGGCAAGTCGCCCGGCCGCGCGGAGATCTGCCGCTCACTGGACGGCGGCGCGACCTGGGGAGATATGACATTGCTCGGTAGTGAAGCTCGATTGCAGACCTCTCAGTCCGAAGTCCTCCGGGATCACGGGCGGATTTGGCAGATCTTCGCGAAGCCTGACTACTCCGGAGGGGAAACCATCTCGCATCTGTCGGTCGCGAGCGCTCCGGCCGACTCGGATCTGATGAAGAGTGAGAACTGGACCTGGAGTGAGGAGCTCTCTCAGACCGGCTTCGGTTGGCAATGCAGCTTGTTGGCCCCAGGCCGCGAGGGTGGGACGATCCTGCTCGGCCGGACGTACGGACCGGAAGTCAAGCTCGTCGCCGATCTCACGAGCGATGGCCGGGGTCTACGCGTCCGAAGTTCAGGCGATCTGCCGGAACTTCCGAGCCGTTCCGTCCGCTCGCTCAGTCACGATCCCTCGAGCGGGCAGACGTTCGCGCTCAATTGCGTCGATCGACCGGCACCCGATTGGGGTTTCTCCGAGATCCGTCTCGCCTCCTCGAGTGATCTCGCCCACTGGACCGACCGGTCGGTCCTTCTTCGCGGCGGGCGGGAAGACGGCATCGCCTTCGGGTGGTGCGCGCATGCCTACGACGGAGAGGACCTTCTCGTTCTCCTCTGCGCACGCGTTCCCCGCGTACCGGACTCGGGCGAGAAGGCCACGCGTGAATGGAACGTCTTGTTCCTGCGTGTGCCACGCTTCCGCGACCGCAAGCCGGAGACGCCGCCTCTTTGGGACGCGCCGCACTGACCGCTCCGCGACTCAGAACTTCCGTCTCTGATTCGACGACGGAATCGACAGCGCCTTGCGGTACTTCGTCACCGTCCGCCGCGCGATCCGGACGCTGTCCTTCTCCTCGAGCAGCTTCGCGAGCTCGTCGTCCGACAGCGGCCGGTCGGGGTCTTCCGCGGCGACGAGATCGGCGATCCGCTGCTTGATGCTCACCTGGCTCGCGACCTCGCCGCTCGCCTTCTGCGTCCCGCCCGCGAAGAAGTACTTCAGCGGATAGATCCCGCGCGGCGTCTGCGCATACTTGCCCGCAACCGCGCGGCTCACCGTCGAGATGTGCACGCCGACCTCGTCGGCGACTTCCTGCATCCGCAGCGGCTGGAACCCCTCGACGCCGCGCTCGAGGAACCCTCGCTGCCTCACGAAGATCGACTGCGCGATCCGCTGCAACGTGCTCTGCCTCTGGTGCACGGCCTCGATGAACCAGCGCGCCGCCTCGACGCGCTTCTTCACCCACTCGCGCACGCCGTCGCCCTTCTTCGCCTGCCGCAGGAACTCCCGGTACGCGGGCGACAGCGCGAGCCGCGGGATCCGCTGCCGCTCGAGTCGCACCTCGTACTCGCCGTCCTGCTCCTCGACGATGACGTCCGGCGTGATCGCCTGGATCCGTGTCTCGCCGTAGCCGGCGCCCGGGTGCGGATCGAGCGTCTTCAGCATCGCCATCGCCTGCTTCACGGCGTCGAGCCCCTTGCCCGTGCTCTTCGCGATCCGCGGCAGCCGGTTCTGCTCGAGATCCTCGAGGTGGTTCTCGACGATCGCGAGGAGCAGCGGATGCTCGAGCCCGAGCGCCGCGATCTGCAGCCGCAGGCATTCCTTGAGATCGCGCGCGCCGATCGCGGGGTGCGAGATGCCTCGCAGGCGCTCGAGGACCGCGCCGACGTCGGCGGCGGTGATCGGCGCCACGGCGGGATCGCGCCCCGCGGCGACTTCCTCGGCGTCGGCCTCGGCGGCGATCTCCTCGAGCGACTGCGTGAGGTAGCCGCGCTCGTCGAGCGACCACACGAGGTACTCGGCGATCTTGCGCGCGCGCGGATCGAGGTCGAGGAACGTGAGCTCCTCCGTCAGCGCCTCGGGGAGCGACTTCTCCGAGTCGGGCGTGTTCGCCATCGCCTCGAGCTTCCGGTCGCCTTCCTCGCCGTTCGTGCCCTGCCGGTTCCAGCTGTCCGCGGAGTCGCGCTCGAGGCGCTCGAGCTCCTCCGCGAGGCCGTCCGTCTCGCCCTCCGGTCCGGAGTCGGCGACGGGCTCGGCCGCGGTCCCGGCTTCGGGGGCCTTCTCCGCCGATCCGTCCGCGGCGAGTCCGGCTTCCGGACCCTTGCCGCCGTCCTTCGCCTCGGCGGCGCCTTCCTCGACCTCGAGGAACGGATTCTCGACGAGCTCCTGCTGGATCCGATCGAGCAGATCCAGGCCCGAAAGCTGCAGGATCTGCATCGCCTGGATCATCTGCGGCGACTGGACGAGTCGCTGCTCGAGACGGGCGGACTGATGGAGGCCGAGCTTCAAGGCGACCAGTATAGTCTCACGACGTCGCGCGACGGCGACCCTTCACGGCGCGAGGCAGCGAAGGATGACGACGTCGCCAGCGGGGCCTGGATCCGCGCGCTCGGGTTCGCCGGCGGAGACGCGCGCGCGCTGGGTTCGCAGGGTCCGGGAGAGGACCTGGAGCTTGCCGAGCTGCGCGTCCTTCCGCGGGACGACGGTCGTCGGCGCGCTCTTCGCGATCCACGCGGAGCACTCGACCGCCCCCTGGACCACCTGAGCGTCGAGGGCGAGACCGTCGAAGGTCTTCTGCACGTCCGGCGCGGGCATCCAGGTCTGCGGCGCGATCTCGACGCGGTATCCGACGAGCACCGTCCGCTCGCGTCCGGCGAGAAGACGCGCCGCCGTGCCCGCGCAGACCGGGAACGTCGCGGAGAGTCCGCCCTGCTGGACCTGCACGCGGCACGCCGCGAGTCGCGAGGCTTCTCCCGCGGCGACGAGCGAGCGCGCATCCGCGCGGGCCTGCGCGTCGCTCCGGCGCAAGATCAAGAGATCGTCACCCCACCACGCGGCGAGGTGGGCTCCCGAGCTGTCGCCCGCGCGGGAGTCGAGTGCCGCGGCGACCGCCGCGGGCGGGATCGCGACGGGCGGGCGCGCGGGTGCCGTGAACTGGGCCAGGCGATCGAGCTCGGCTCCGGGCGCGGCGGCCTGGAGCTGCGTCGGGTCTCTCGCGATGCAGGCGAGATCGAGCACGTCGAGCGTTCCGGTCGCCGCGGGGTCGTCCGGGCGCGCGACGGCCTTCACGCTGAGCTTCCAGTCCGGGAGCGCGAGCGCCGCTCCGCCGACGCGCACCTCGAGCGTCCCCCCGGAATCGACGACGCCCGCGAAGGCGATCTGCACGAAGTCGATCGCGGGCTGCTGCAGGATCCCGAGGTCCGGCGTCTCCGGGTCGAACCGGTCGAGCGACGTGAGATCGGAGAGGTCGAGCAGTCCCTGGATTTGGATCCGGCGCCCGCCGTCGACGCGCACCGCGCGCAGGTGCAGGTTGTGGCCGTACGTCGCCGTCCCGAGGACGGGCGCCGCGATCCCGCTGTCGGCCGCGACCTCGACGTTGAAGCCCATGACGAACCCGGTCGTCCGGCGCTCGCCGAAGAAGACCTCGTCGCCGGAGAGGACGCGACGCTTCTCGGCGAGACGATCGGGGCTCGCCGATCCCGCACCGCCCGCGGTTCCCGCGAGGTCGACGTCGAGGTCGATCGCGAGCGTCTCTGCGGCGCGGTCGAGCTCGAGGATCCGCGCGCGCGCGGCGTCGAGAGCGGCCGGCTCGCCGCGGACGAGCAGCGAGCTCGCGCTCTTGAAGAACTCGAGGCGCGGGCCGCGCCCGTTCGCGCCGGAATCCTCGAGGATCTTCTGCAGCGTCGCCATCGAGAGCGACGCGCTCGGCGTCGCGCCGTGCGCGCTCGAAGCGTCGGCCGGTTGGAGCAGATGGCTGCCGCTCGCGAGCGGCGCCGGCACCGGGGAGACGAGGCGCGCCTGACAGAGGACCGGCGTCGGCAGCGCGGTCCATCCGCCCGCCGTCGGGGCCTGCGCGAGCGAGGATTGGAGCAGCGCGAGTGGGAGAAGGAAGACCATGAACTCGAGGGGTCGAGCGAGGCAGAGCATAGTCGAGCCGCGCGGCGGGGGCTACGCGCGATCCGCGTGACCTCGCGCCCGGGATCCGCTACAACTCGGGACTCCTCTGCGCGCCGCACGATGACCGACGATCCGTTCGCACCCGTTCCCGAGCGCCGGAGTCTGTACTCGGTGGCGCAGATCCACCACGTCCTGCGCGTCGAGTTCAACCGCGCGGCGCGCCACCGCTACCCGCTCTCGTGTCTCGCGCTCGCGGTCGATCGCCTCGATGCGCTGCGCGACCGGCACGGATACGAGACGAAGGAGCGCGTCCTCGACGGCGTCGTCGCGCTGCTGCACAAGATCACGCGCACGTCGGACTACGTCGGACGCACCGCCGACGACCGCTTGATCGCGGTGGTCCCGCACACCGATCTCGCGGGCGCGAAGATCCTCGCGCGGCGTCTCGTCGACGGCGCGCGCGCGACGCGGCTCGAGCGGCTTCCGGAGCCGTTCCCGCTGACGCTCTCCATGGGACTCGCCGCGACCGACGGCGAAGCCGACGCCTTCCACGACGCCTTGCTCGCCGCGGCGGAAGTCGCGCTCGGCGAGGCCATCGCCGCCGGCGGCGATCGTTTCGCCGAACGCGTCCGCGCTTCCGCGGGGAGCCGGCCCGCGCCCGCGGGCTGAGGCGGACGCGTTCCATGCGGGTCCTGCTCGCCGAGGACGAGATCACGATCGCCGTGACGCTGCGCGACGCGCTCGAGGCCGCGGGTCACGCGGTGCTCCCGGCCTCGGACACCGCCTCCGCGATCGAGATCCTCGAGAGCGGTTCCCCCGAGGCCGTGCTCACCGACATCCGGATGCCCGGCGAAGGCGGCATGGCGGTGCTCAAGCGCTCGCTCGAGCTCGATCCCTCGCGCGCCGTCGTCGTGCTGACGGGCTACGCGACCGTCGACCAGGCGGTCGAGGCGATGGCGCTCGGCGCGCGGAGCTACGTCCAGAAGCCGTTCCGGAACGAGGCGATCGTCCGGATGGTCGACGGATTCGCGCGCCTGCGCTTCCTCGAGGCCGAGAACGCGCGCCTGCGCGCCGAGCTCGAGCCTTCCGTCGCGTTCCAGGGCGTCGTCGGCGCCTCGCCCGCGATGCGGACCGTGTTCGACCGCGTCCGCACCGTGGCGGGGAGCGATGCGACGGTCCTGATCCAGGGCGAGAGCGGCACGGGCAAGGAGCGGATCGCGCGCGCGATCCACCGCGCCGGGCCGCGCGCGGCGGCACCGTTCGTCGCGATCTCTTGCGGAGCGCTGCCCGAGACGCTGCTCGAGGCGGAGCTCTTCGGACACGAGCGCGGCGCGTTCACGGATGCGCACAAGGAGCGCAAGGGGCGCTTCGAGCTCGCCGACGGAGGGACGCTGTTCCTCGACGACATCGACGACATGCCGCTGACCGTGCAGGTGAAGGTCCTGCGCGTGCTCCAGGAGCGGACGTTCGAGCGCGTCGGCGGCGAAGCGACGCGCCGGGTCGACATCCGCGTCGTCGCGGCGACGAAAGTCTCGCTGCGCGACCGCGTGCGCGAAGGCAAGTTCCGCGAGGACCTCTTCTACCGCATCCACGTCGTGCCGATCCTGCTGCCGCCGCTGCGCGAGCGCGAGGGCGACGTGCCGCTGCTCGTCGCGCACCTCGTCGAGCGGCACGGCGGGGGCCGGAAGTACCAGCTCGCGCGGGCGACCCTCGGACTCCTCGAGCGCTACCCTTGGCCGGGCAACGTGCGCGAGCTCGAGAACGCGATCCAGCGCGCGATCGCCCTCGCCGGCGACCGGTCCGAGCTCGCCGCGGAGGACTTGATCCCGCTCGACGCGCGCTGGCGCGGCGCGGCCGAGCCGCCGGAGAAGGTCCGGCCCCTGCGCGAGGTGCTGCGCGAGCACGAGGTCGCGCACATCGAGCACGCGCTGCGCCAGACCGGCGGGCACCGCTCGCAGACCGCGGAGCTGCTCGGCATCTCGCGCAAGGTCTTGTGGGAGAAGATCCGCGACTTCGGGATCGAGGTCCCGGGCGGGACGAGCCACGCCGCCGACGATTCCGGAGGCGACGCGTGATCCCGGTCGACGGACTCCCCGAGTTCCCCATCGTCCCCGGGACGAAGGTGATCGCCGATCTGCACCTCGACCTCGGGCACCCCGAGGGCGCGAAGCCGTTCCTCGACTGGCTCGCGCGCAATCCGCGCCTGCCCGGTCTCGTCGTCCTCGGCGACTTCTTCGACGTGTGGGTCGGTCCCGCGCAGGAAGAGACGCCCGGCGCGCCGCCGCTGCTCGACGCCCTGCGCGCGGTCGTCGCCCGCGGCGCGCGCGTCGACGTCGTCCACGGGAATCGCGACTTCCTCCTCGATGCGTCGTTCGAGCGCCGCACCGGAGCCAAGGTTCATCCGATGGGCTTCGTCGGTCGCTACGACCGCGCCGCGGCGGGGGATCCGGTTGGTCGCGCCGTGCTCATCCACGGCGACGAGCTGTGCACGCGCGACAAGGCCTACATCCGGCTTCGGAAGGTGCTGCGCTCCGGACCGGTCCGTGGGATCGCCCCGCGGCTCCCGCTCTCGGTCGCGACGTTCGTCGCGCGCTCCCTGCGGCGCACGTCCGCGCGGGCGGTCGACCGGAAACCGCCGGACACGAAGATCGTCCAGGAGGCTGCGTGCCGCTGGCACGCGACCGCGTACCACGCGGACACGGTCGTGTGCGGTCACGCGCACCGGTACCGCGACATGCGCCTCTCGTCCGGACCGCGCTGGATCGTGCTCGACGCGTTCGGCGGCGACCGCGACGTGCTCGAGTTCGGCGCGGACGGGGAGATCCGGGTCTCGCGCAGCGCATGATCATCGCGATCGACGGTCCCGCGGGCGCGGGCAAGAGCACGGTCGCGCGCCGCGTCGCGGCGGAGCTCGGCCTCGTCCTCCTCGACACGGGTGCGATGTACCGCGCCGTCGCCCTCCGCGCGCTCGCGCGCGGGATCGACCCGTCCGACGCCGACGGCTGCGCCGGCGTCGCCCGCTCGATCCGCATCGACTTCGACGCCGACGGGCGGATCCTCGTCGACGGCGCGCCGGGCGAACCCGCGATCCGCAGCGCCGCGGTGACGGCCGCGGTCTCGGCCGTGTCCGCGCACCCCGGCGTCCGCGCCGCGATCGTGCCGCTGCAGCGCGCGCGCGCGAAGGTCGGCCGCGGCGTCGTCGCGGAGGGCCGCGACATCGGCTCGGTCGTGTTCCCCGACGCGAACTTCAAGTTCTTCCTGACCGCGAGCCCTCAAGTGCGCGCCGAGAGGCGCGCGAAGGAGCTCGGCACGCCCGGGCGCGTCGCGGAGATCCTCGAGGAGATCCGCCGTCGCGACCACCTCGACACGACGCGCGCGGACTCGCCGCTCGTCGAGGCCGAAGGTTCGATCCGGGTCGACACGGACGCGCTCGATCCCGACGGCGTGGCGGACGTGATCCTGCGCCACGTCCGCGGCGCGCGGACGAAGCCGACGTGGGTCTACCACGTCGTCCGGACCCTCGACCGCATGTTCTGCCGGCTCTGGATCCGACTCCGCGTCGAGGGTCTCGAGAACATCCCGCGCGACCACGGGGCGATCCTCGCGGCGAACCACCAGTCCTACCTGGATATCCTGATCCTCGGGGCGTCGGTGCCGCGGCACGTGACGTTCGTCGCGCGCGACACACTCGCCGAATCGCGGTTCCTTGCCTTCGTCATGCGCGGGTGCGGCGCGATCCTGATCAAGCGCGGCGCGAGCGACCGGGCGGCCCTGCGGGCGATGACGGACCGCCTCCGCCGCGGCGATCTCGTCGCGATCTACCCCGAGGGAACGCGCTCGCGCGACGGGAAGCTCGGCACGTTCAAGGGCGGCGCCGTGATGGCCGCGCGCCTCGGCGGGGTCCCGATCGTGCCGATCGGGCTCCGCGGCGCCTACCGGGCCTGGCCGCGCGGGCAGCTCCTGCCGTCGCCGAGGAAGGTCGCCGTGCGCTTCGGACCTCCGATCGACGTCTCGGGCGAGGACGGGCAGGAGAGGCTCGTCGCCGCCGTGCAGGCGTTGATCGGCGACGGGTCGTACGGATCCCTGCCGCCGATCCCTTGATCGACGGGTTTCCCACCCGCTACACTGCCGCGCTTTTTCCGCCGGCCGTTCCTCAGTCAGGGAGGGTCCGGAAGAGCCTTCACGAGTGCGCGCCGATTCCGTCGGGGCGCGCTCTCCCTTCGTCCCCTTGAGATCACCGTTCCATCACATGCCCCTGGCCAGCAACAAGATCCGGCAATTCGAACTGGACCCCGCGGAGCTCGAGAAAAGGATCCACGCTGCCCTCGGAGGGCTGTCGGACGTCCAGCTCTCCGACCGCGTCACCGAATCCGTCAAGGATCTGCGGCCCGGCACCGTCGTCCAGGCGAAGGTCGACTGGATCGACGAGCGCACCGGCATGGTCGTGATGGACGTCGGCGGGAAGTCCGAAGGCCAGATCGCGATCGCCGAGTTCGGCGAGAAGCTCCCTTCGCCCGGCGACATCTTCCCGGTCTTCTACGAGGGCCTCGACGACAACGACACGGCGATGATCTCCAAGCGCCGCGCGGACCGCATGCGCGCGTGGGAGACGGTCTCGACGAAGTACAAGGAAGGCGACGAGATCCAGGGCATCGTCCAGCGCAAGATCAAGGGCGGACTCCTCGTCGACGTCGAAGGCGTCAACGTGTTCCTGCCCGCGTCCCAGGTCAACCTGCGCCGCACGCACGACATCTCCGATTTCCTCAACGAGCCGATCCGCGCGCGGATCATCAAGATCGATCCGGAGCGGATGAACATCGTCGTCAGCCGCCGGAAGCTCCTCGAGGAGGAGCGCCAGAAGCAGAAGGAGCACCTGCTCTCCGACATCCAGGAAGGCCAGGTCCGCAAGGGCATGGTCAAGAACATCGCCGACTTCGGCGTGTTCGTCGACCTCGGCGGCATCGACGGCCTGCTCCACATCACGGACATGTCGTGGGGTCGCATCAACCACCCGAGCGAGATGGTCAAGATCGAGCAGGAGATCGAAGTCGTCGTCCTGCGCGTCGACCAGGATCGCGAGCGCATCGCTCTCGGCCTGAAGCAGCGCACGGCCAGCCCGTGGGAAGGCATCGAGAGCCGCTACCCGGTCGGCACGAAGGTCGTCGGTGACGTCGTCAACATCATGACGTACGGCGCGTTCGTGAAGCTCGAGGACGGCATCGAAGGCCTCGTCCACATCTCCGAGATGAGCTGGACGAAGCGCATCAACCACCCGAGCGAGCTCGTCAAGATCGGCGACAAGGTCAACGTCGTCGTGCTCGAGTACGACCACCAGAAGCAGGAGATCTCGCTCGGCATGAAGCAGGCCGAGACGAATCCGTGGGACCTCGTCGAGGGCCACTACCCGCTCGGCACGGTCATCGAAGGCACCGTGCGCAACCTGACCTCGTACGGCGCGTTCGTCGAGATCGAGGAAGGCATCGACGGCCTGCTCCACGTCTCCGACATGAGCTGGACGAAGAAGATCGCGCACCCGTCCGAGATGGTGAAGAAGGGCGATCGCCTGCAGTGCGTCGTGCTCTCCGTCGACACGGAGAAGAAGCGCATCGCGCTCGGCAAGAAGCAGCTCCTCGCCGATCCGTGGCTCGAGAAGATCCCGCAGAACTACCACGTCGGCGACCTGCTCTCGGGGTACGTGACGAAGATCACGAACTTCGGCGCGTTCGTGAAGCTCGAGGAGGACCTCGAAGGCCTCCTGCACATCTCCGAGCTCTCCGACGGCGGCAAGATCACGAACGTCGAGGACGTCCTGCAGCCGGGCATGAAGGTCGAAGTGCGCGTCATCCGCGTCGACACGGAAGAGCGCAAGATCGGGCTCTCGTTCGTCCACGCGGACTTCGAGGAGAACGACAACCTGCCGCCGCCTGTCGCTCCCGAAGCCGCGCCCGCGGCCGAGGCGGCGCCGGCGCCCGCGGCCCCGCGCGAGAAGAAGAAGAAGGAGCCGCGCGCCGAAGGCGCGGAGGCTCCCGCGGCCGAAGCCGAGCCCGCGGCGCCCGCCGAGCCGCAGAGCTGAGAGGCGGCCGCTGGGGACGACGCGGAGTCGGTGGTGTCGCGCCGTTCACGGCGCGGCGCTGCTGCTCGCTCTCGCGCCGTCGCTCGCGTGCTCCTCGACGCCCGCGAGCCCCGCTCCCGAGCCGGCGCCGGTCCTCCTCGGGGCGCCGAGCCTCGACGGCGTCGCGCCGGAATTCCTCCCGGAGCTCCGGCGCGTCCAGCAGTTGATGTCGGAGAACCGGTACCTCGCGGCGCGGAGCGTGCTCGACGGCGTGCTCGCGCGCGAGCCCACCGGAGCGACGCTCGAAGCCGCGCGCCGCTTCGCCGACGTGCTCGACCTCGATCCGAACTGCCTGCCCGCGATCCAGGCCCTCCAGCACGCGGTCGAGAGCGGCGCCGACGTCGAGGCGAACGCGATCCTCGAGCGCCTTCTGCTGCGGCAGCCGCGCGGACGCTTCCTCTCGATCCTGATGGCGTACCGGCGGATCCTCGACGGCCGCGCGGTCGTGGCGGGCCTCGTCCTGCGCCTCGAGTCGCGTCCGGAGACCGGGCCGTCGAAGGACTCCGCGGAGAAGCTGCCGCCCGGCGTTCCGAAGGATGCGCGCTTCGCGCACCTCTTCCTCGTCGTCGAGAGCCGGCTCGCCGGCGCCGTCGAGCTCGATCCGGGTCCCGCGACGTTGTTCGTGACGCGCTCCTCGGTCGGTCGCGCGGGTCGCGAGGAGGACGCGGTGGAAACGCACACGTTCCCGAACCTGAAGCCGCTGCACGTCGAGTGGGGGAAGCCCGCGGAGGTCTCGCTCGCGCGCTTCTTCCTCGCGCAGCCGGGGACGAACGTCGCGACGCGCTTGCGGTTCGAGATCGATCTGCGCTCGGGCCGGGCGCGGATCGCGGCGGCGAGCGCGGGCGGATCGCCGCGCGACGTGCCCGCGATGCGCCTGCACACGGCGGAAGCGGAGGAGACGGTGCTCGACGCGTCGCTCGCCGCGCTGCCCGCGGCGACTCCGGAGGAGCTCGCGGGGCTCGTCGAGCACGCGACGAGCGTCGACCTCGTGAGCGCGCTCTCGATCGCGGCGCGGATCCCGCCGAAGGACCGCGCGCGGACACTCGATCTGCTGACTCCGATCGCGGAGACGGCGCCGGCGAGCGTCCTGCAGGCGCTCGTGCCCGCGCTGCGCTGGATCGCGGTGACCGCGGAGCCGGGCGGGGACGGATTGGCGTGGCGGGCGTGGCTGCGCGCGCGCGCCGACACGGCGACGTCGAAGCGACAGAAGCTCGTCCTGCCGCCGGCGCTGCCGACCGAACCCGATCCGTAGCCCCTGAGCGGACGGGAGGATTCCGCGAATCCCTGTCTTCACGGCGGCGAGGCCGGAGGTCCGGAGGGTAGGCAGCTCGCGGGTCGTTCCGCGGGCGCACCCGGAACCCCGAACGGAAGACTGTCATGAAGCACGGACGAATCTTGCAGGTGTTGGGCGTCGTTCTCGCCCTGGGCGGCACGAGCTGGGCTCAGGTGACCCGGCGGGTCAGCGTCTCCTCGGCCGGGGCACAGTCCGACTCCTGGAGTGACTTCAGCTCGATCTCCGTCGACGGCTCCCTCGTCACGTTCCGGAGCTTCGCCTCCAACCTCGTCGCGGGGGACACGAACGGATTCAGGGACGTCTTCTGCCGCGGGGTGTTCGACGGCCAGACCGTCATCGCGAGCGTCGCTTCGGACGAGTCCCCGGGAAACCAGGCCTCCGGCCCCCAGTCCGCTTCCGCCGACGGCCGCTACGTGGCGTTCTCGAGCTCCGCGAACAATCTCGTCCCGGGAGACACCAACGGCGGCGACGACATCTTCGTCCGCGACGTCATCGCCGGTACGACGACGCGCATCAGCGTCTCCTCGGGGGGCGTGCAGGGGAACGGCAACAGCATCTCCGCCGCGATCTCCGCCGACGGCAACTACGTCGCCTACCGGAGCAGCTCCACGAACCTCGTTTTCGGCGATTCCAACGGCACCGACGACATCTTCGTGACCAACCGGCTGACCGGCGTCACGGAACGGGTCAGCCTCGGTGAAAACGGAGTCCAGGCGAACAGCACGAGCGACTACCCCTCGATCTCCGCCGACGGTCGCTACGTGGCCTTCGAAAGCGGCGCGGACAATCTCATCGGTGCCCACAACGACACCAACCAGGCCTTCGACATCTTCCGTCGCGATCGGATCATGGGGGTGACCGTGATCATGAGCGTCGGCTCCGGCAACGGACAGGGAAACGGCCACAGCCTGTTCCCCTCGATCTCTGCCGACGGCGACGCCGTTGCCTTCGCCAGTGCCGCGAGCAACCTCGTCGGCTCCGACACGAACGGAGTCGCGGATGTCTTCGTTCACACGCAGGCGACTCCGAGTACCCGGATCGTGAGCGTGAGCTCGAGTCAGATTCTCGGGAACGGCGCCTCCGGTGCTCCCTCGCTCTCCGCCGACGGCAAGTACGTGGCATTCGAGAGCGTCGCGGCGAACCTCGTCCCCGGCGACACGAACGGTGTCCAGGACGTGTTCGTCCGCGACCTTCTTCTGGCGACGACCGAACGAGCCAGTCTCGGCTCCAGCGGAGCCGAGGGAGACGCCAGGAGCTCCTGGCCTTCGATCTCCGGCGACGGTCGCTTCGTGGCCTTCGAGAGCGACGCGACCAACCTCGTCGCCGGAGACACCAACGGATTGACGGACATCTTCGTGCGCGACCGCGACACGACCGGTTTCACGAGCGTGTGCCATCCGGGATTGGAAGGCGTGCAGCTGTGTCCCTGCTCGAACCAGCCGAGCCCTGCCGACCGCGGCTGCGACAACTCGTCCGGGACCGGCGGAGCCTTGCTCAGCGCGTCCGGAACCTCCTATCTCTCGATGGACAGCCTGGTCTTCACGACATCCGGGGAGAGACCGACGGCGTTCAGCATCGTGCTGCAGGGTGACAGCTTCGTCCCCGCCGGCGTCATCTACGGCCAGGGCCTGCGCTGCGCCGGCGGAAGTCTCAAGCGTCTCTACTCGAAGCATGCGTCCGGCGGCAGCATCACCGCGCCGAATCTCGGTGCCGGGGACCCGACGGTCTCGGCGCGATCGGCCGCGATGGGCGATGCCATCCAGCCGGGCGAGAGCCGCTGGTACCTCGTGTACTACCGCGATCCGATCGTGCTCGGCGGCTGCTCCGCGAACAGCACGTTCAACGCGACGCAGACGGGGCAGGTGACGTGGTTGCCCTGAGCCGGGCGGATCCGTCGAGTCCGGACTGACGCGCCGGGTCCGCGACCGCGGCGGGTGTTCTTCCGGACGGGCTTCTGCTAGCAATACTGGCGGTGAGCGTTTCCCTCGACCCGCCGACCGTCCTCGTCGAGGACTTCACGCTGCGCCTCGGCGACAAGACGATCGTCGACGATCTCTCGTTCGACGTCCGGCGCGGCGAGGTGTTCGCCTTCCTCGGATCGAACGGATCGGGCAAGACGAGCACGATCCGGACGCTCCTCGGGATCTACAAGCCGACCTCCGGGCGACTGCTCGTCGGCGGACGTCCGTACGACCCGAGCTGGACCGCGAACCTCGGCTACCTCCCCGAGGAGCGCGGGCTCTACGGCCGCAGCCGCGTCCTCGAGACGATGACGTACTTCGGCGAGCTCAAGGGGCTCGCCGGAGCCGAGGCGAAGCGGCGCTCGCGCGCGTTCCTCGAACGCGTCGGTCTCGCGGACAAGGCGATGGTCCTCCTGCGCAAGCTCTCGGGCGGGGAGCAGCAGAAGGTGCAGCTCGGCGTGACGACGATCAACGAGCCGGAGCTCCTCATCCTCGACGAGCCGACGAAAGGTCTCGACCCCGTCAACCGCGAGCTGCTCCTCGAGCTCGTGCTCGAGCACAAGGCGCGCGGCGCGACGATCGTCTACATCACGCACCAGATGGACGAAGTCGAGCGCCTCGCGGACCGCGTCATGATCATCAAGAGCGGGCGGCGGCAACTGCTCGGATCGCTGGCCGAGATCCGCCGCGAGCGCGGCGACGGGATGCTCGAGATCGAGTTCGAGGGCGCGCTTCCGCCGCGGCACGACGCGTACGACGTCCTGAAGTCGACGGCGACGACCGCCACGCTGAAGCCCGCGGCCGGCCGGACCGACCAGGACGTGTGCCTCGCGCTGCTCGGGGCGGGTCTGCGGCTCCGCCGCTACCGGACGGCCGAGCCTTCGCTGACCGAGATCTTCATCGAGATCCACACGCGGAAGGAGCCGGCATGAACGCGAGGCTTTTCGCCGTCACGCGCCGCGAGTACGTCAGCATCGTCACGCGGAAGTCGTTCTGGCTCGGCACGCTGCTCATCCCTCTCCTGATCGTCGTCCTCGGCGGGATCTCCGCGCTGTCGGCCAAGTCCGCCAAGCAGAGCGAGAAGGCCGAGATGGGGAAGGCGAAGCACATCGAGGTCGACGATCCGGGGCACATGATCAGCGACCGGTTCCTCGTGCCGCCGATCCAGCGCACCTCGGACCGCGAAGCCGCCCTCGCCGAGGTGAAGGCCGGGCGCATCGACGCCTTGATCGTCTACCCGGCGGTCCTGAATCCCGAATCGCACATCGCCGTCCACGCGAAGGAGACGTGGATCACGCAGCGCGACCGCTTCGAGCCGATGGCGAAGAGCCTCCTGAAGGACAGCATCCTCGACCGCGTGGGCGACCCGAACCTGATCGCCGTCTACAACGCGAAGCTCCCGATCGAGACGATCTCGTACAAGGACGGTCTGCCCGCGAAGAACATCTCGGCGTTGATCGTGCCGGGATCCTTCATCGCGCTCTTCTACATGCTCCTGATCATGTCCTCGAACACGCTGCTGACGAGCATGACCGAGGAGAAGGAGAACCGCGTGATCGAGGTGCTCCTGACGTCGATCCGGACGCGCGAGCTCCTGTTCTGCAAGCTCCTGGGGCTTGCGGCGGTGGGCATCACGCAGCTCGTGCTGACGCTCGGGCTCGCGCTCGGGGTCGGCGCCGCGCTCCACACGAAGCTGCCGTTCAACATCGACTTCGCGAAGATCGTGCTCGATCCGGTGACGATCGGGCTCGGGTTCTTCTACACGATCTCGGGATACATGCTGTACGCGGCGATCATGGCCGGCGTCGGCGCGAGCGTTCCGACGGCGCGGGAAGCGGGCGGACTCGTCGCGTTCTTCCTGATCTGCGCGCTGAGCCCGTTCTACTTCATCACGGCGCTCGTCGCCGAGCCGACGGGAACGACCGCGATCGTGACGAGCTACTTCCCGCTGACGGCCCCGCTCGTCCTCGTGCTGCGGAACGCGCTCGGGGCGCTGTCGCCGCTCGAGATCGTGACGTCGATGGTGGCGATGTGCGCCTACATCGGGCTCGCGTTCATGGGATCGGTGAAGCTGTTCGAGCTCGGCGCGCTCGAGTACGGCCAGCGGCTTTCGTTCAAGCGCCTGTTCGCGAAGTCGTAGCGCGGCGCCTCCCGTGCAGCCGGTGCTCACAGTGCTCGTGCTCGCCGCTCTTTTCGCGTCGAGGAGCGGCGCGCAGACACCCGGCACAGCCGTCGACGCTTCGGCCGATCGCGACGCCAAGGTCGACGCGCTCTTCGCGCAGTGGAAAAGCCCGCACTCGCCCGGCTGCGCGCTCGGCGTGATCCGGGACCGCCGGCTCGTCTACGCGCGCGGCTACGGCATGGCGGATCTCGAGCACGGCGTGCCCATCACGCCGCACACGGCGTTCGACATCGCCTCGATGTCCAAGCAGTTCACGGGCATGGCCGTCCTGCTGCTCGCCGAGCAGAAGAAGCTGTCGCTGGACGACGACGTGCACCGGTACGTGCCCGAGGTCCCCGACTACGGCGCGACGATCACGCTGCGGCATCTGGTGCACCATTCGAGCGGGCTGCGCAACCACTTCATGCTGCGGCAGCTCGATGGATGGCGCTGGGGCGATCTCGTCACGCGCGCCGACGAGCTCGCCACTGTCGCGCGGCAGACGGAGCTGAACTTCCGTCCGGGCGACGAGCATTCCTATGCGAACACGGGATACTTCCTGCTGGGCGAGGTCGTCCGGCGCGTGAGCGGCGTGCCGCTGCGGGAGTTCGCCGAGCGAAGCATCTTCGGTCCGCTCGGCATGACGGACACGCAGGTGCACGACGACGACTCGCTGCTCGTCCCCGGGCGGGCCTGCGCCTACAACCAGCAGAAGGACGGCTCGTGGGTGAACAACATCACCCGTTCGGAGGACGTGGGCGCGAGCAACGTCTACACCTCGATCGAGGATCTCGCGCGCTGGGACCGGAACTTCTACGACGCGACGGTCGGCGGCCCGGCTGTCATCGCGCACATGCTCGAGCCCGGCACGTTGAACGACGGACGCAAGCTCGCCTACGCAGCCGGTCTGCGCCTCGGCACCTACAAGGGGCTGAAGCTCGTCTGGCACGCGGGCTCGTCGTCCTCGCGCTCGGAGTACCTGCGCTTCCCCGACCAGCGCTTCTCGGTGATCTGCCTCGCCAACACGGGCGCGATCGACCCGTCGGATCTGGCGCGGCGCGTCGCCGACATCTACCTCGCGGACCTGCTGAAGCCCGAGCCCGCACCTGCGCCGCCGTCGCCGGAGGCCGATGCGAAGGGACGGGCCGACGTCGCCGCGTTCATCGACGCGCACGCGGTCGTGCTTTCCTCGGCGGACGCGGAGAAGCTCCCGGGTCTCGCCGGTCTCTACGTGAATCCCGACGACGGCAGCGGACGGCGCGTGCGCGTCGGCGACGGCAAGCTCCTGATCGAGAAACGGCGCGGAGGCGAGGGTGAGCTTGTGCCGATCGGCGGTCAGCGCTTCGTGATGGCCGACATCCCGATGCGGCTGGAATACTCGTTCCTGCAGGCGTGGCCCGACGTGCACCTCCTGCACATCTCGACGGGCGAAGGCACGCCGCTCGCGCTCATCGATGCGGGCGCGGACCCGGCGCTCCCGAAGCACCTCGAGGACTACGCCGGCACCTTCCGGAACGACGACGCGGACGCGATGGTGACGATGGCGGTGCACGACGGCGCCCTCGTGCTGCGTACGAAAGGCTCGGAGGTGCCGGTCTCGCCGGGTGACGCCGCCGCCGCCCGCGGCTGGTACCCGCTGAAGCCCCTGTGCGTCGACTCCTTCTTCAACGACTGGATGGGGTTCCTGCGCTTCACGCGCGACGCGAAGCAGCAGATCCAGGGATTCGTCATCTGCAACTTCGCCGGCGGGGTGCGGCACCTGCCGTTCCGCAAAGGCGAGGCGCGGTTCGGCGGGGGTGGGCGCTGAATCGACGGAGCGGCTAGGATCGTTCCCATGTTCCCCCTTCTTCCGCTCGTGTGTTTCTCGCTCGCCTCGACCTCGCAACCCGACGCTGTCGCGGACCTCGCGCCGCGTGTCGCCGAGACGCGGACCTACAAGATTCGACAGACGGTCGCGCTGCAGGACGTGCCCGCGTCTGCCAAGGAAGTGCGCTTGTGGGTGCCGATCCCGGCCGACGGCGCTTGGCAGCACGTCGTCGATCGTCGCGTCGTCGAGGCACCCGCGGGCTGGACGCTCGTGCACCAGTCGGCGTCGGGCGCGGACATGATCGTGGCGACGGCCAAGGGCGGTGCCGTGGTGCAGGTCGTGGTCGAGACGACCGTCGTGCGCGAATCGCCCGTGGTCGACCTCGCGGCGACGTCGAGCGCGGACATGCAGCCGCCGCTGTTCACGGCGGAGCTCGCGACCGATGCGCCGCTGATGAGCGCCGACGCCGCCATGACCGCGATCGCGTCGAAGGCCTGCACGGGCGTCAGCGATCCGCGCCAGAAGGTCGTGCGCCTGCTCGACGCGGTCGCGGATGCCGCCGACCACTACTCGAAGGATCCGACCAAGCCGCAGTGCGGTCGCGGCGCGGCCGAGGATTGCATGAAGAACGGCGGCGGCTGCTGCACCGACCTCCACTCGCTCTTCATCGCCATGGCGCGCTCGCAAGGGATCCCGGCGCGCCTGCAGTTCGGCTACCGCTTGAAGTCGGAGAAGGAAGGGACCGACTACGATCCGAGCTACCGTTGCTGGGTCGAGTACTTCCTCCCCGGATCGGGCTGGGTTCCCACCGACATCGTCGTCGCGGACGCGGGCGAGCCGGCGGCGCGCGCGGCGCAGTACGGCCGCCTCGACGCGCGGCGCGTGTGGTTGTGGCAGGGCCGGGGCTTCGATCTCGCGCCCAAGCAGGCGGGTGCTCCGATCCAGACCATGCTGTGCGGCTGGGCGCAGGTCGACGGCGTTCCGGTCGACGTGCTGCCGGCGGCCGACGGCACACCCTCGAAGCTGAAGCGCACGATCCGCTTCAACGAGGTGCAGCCCAAGGTGGCGGCGGGGAAGTAGCTCTACGCTACGGAAGCACCGCGAACGCCAGTCCCTCGGACAGTCCGACGTTGTTCGGCGGCGCGAAGCCGGCGTCGCGCGAGATGAACTGGCAGAAGACCCGGGCTCCGGCGCCGACACCGTGAGCCGTCAGGAGGCTCGCCGTGAACCGGAACTCGAGGGTGCCCGTGCAGTCGATCACGGGCGGCGGAGTGCCGCCCGAGTCCTGCATCGGACCGTGATCGAGCACGTGCACGCAGAGTGTTCCGCCTCCGAACGGGAGTTTCGCGCTGGCGAGGCCCCAGACGAGGAATCCGGGGCTGTGATTGATCACGCCTCCCACGTGGACGCGCAGGCCCTCGCCGACGGAGAGACTCGGCGCGCCTTCGAAGACCTGGGTCGAGCCGCAGTTCTGCGAGTTCCATTTCCACGTGCAATACGGCGTCGGCGGCGACTGGCCGAGCAGGTAGGTGCGCGCGCTCCCCGAATCCGGACCGGCGTCGTTCGCGCCCGGGGCCCCGACCACGAGATCGCCCGCTCCGTCGCCGTTCATGTCGGCGACGAGCGCGTTCGGTCCGACGCTCTCGCCGGGCGATTGGCCGGAGATGTCGTCGAGCAATGCGTAGTTCCGCCCGGAGTAGACGCGCACCGCACCGCTGAGCGTGCCGCCGGCACCTGCGGTCGGCGCGCCGACGGCGAGATCCGGGACACCGTCGCCGTCGAGATCGACGCCGCTCGAGACGAAGCTCCCGAACTCCTCGCCGGCTTGACCTCGGAACACGTGCAGGGTGGACGCGAAACGTCCGGAGAGGAGCCACGCGCTGCCCGCGAACGGCCCCATCGTGTCGTCGCGCGGCGCGCCGACGAGGAAATCGAGCACGCCGTCGTGATCCAGGTCTCCGACCGGGACGATGGCCGCGCCGAATTGGGAGTGTGGCACCAGACCCGGGATCGCGCGCATGAAGGCGCCGTCCCGGCCGGAGCGCAGATAGACCGTGCCCTCGGTGTGGCTGTAGCCGGCCATGGGAGCGCCGACCAGGATGTCGGGAAATCCGTCGCCGTCGACGTCTCCGGCGCCGGCGATCGACTCGCCGAAGCTCGGCACTCCGGGCGGCCCGCCCATGCTGCCGATCGCGAGGACGACTGATCCATCGCGGCCCGAAAGGACGCGGATGCTCGTGATGGTGCCGTTTCCCATCCATCCGAGCTCGGTGCAGGGGCCGACCGCGATCTCCGGGATCCCGTCGCCATCGAGATCTCCGATCTCCGCGATCGCCTTGCCGAATCCGGTGCTTCCGAAACCCTCGGGAGATCGGACGAGCCAGAGCAGCGATCCCGTTCGTCCCGAGTACGCGCGGACCGCGCCGAGGTGAAGCGGATCGTGGCAGAGCGCGGTGGGTGATCCGACGATCGCGTCGGGCACGCCGTCGAGATCGAGGTCGCCGACGCCGAGGACCGAAGCGCCGAAGCCGTCGTCCGCGACGTTCGAGGCGAGCGTGTGGAGCACGGTGCCGTGGCGGCCGGAGATCACGAGGACTTGGCCGTAGGATCCGGTGACGGTGGGCGATCCGCCGACGAGGTAGTCGGGGATGCCGTCGAGATCGACGTCGCCCGCCGCCGAGACCGCCGACCCGAGGCGCAGCCCCGGCGCTTCACCGGAGAGCTGGTAGACGCGGACCTGGGCGTGTGCGATGGACGCGAGAACGAAGGGCAGGAGCAGCGTCGACGTGATCGATGGCAGGAAGATCTTCATGAGGCCTCCGGTGATTCCCGGGCTCAGAGTAACCGGAACCCGCGCGAACGTTTCCCCCGCGGGCGGTTCGTTTGCTAGCAATAGCGCCACCATGTCCCCTGGAAGCCCCACGCCCCGCGACGTCGAAGCCCAGCTCGCCGTCTTCAAGCGCGGCGTCGTCGATCTGATCGAGGAGCGCGAGCTCGCCGAGCGCATCGAGCGCAGCCTCAAGACCGGCAAGCCGCTCCGCGTCAAGTTCGGCATGGATCCGAGCTCGCCCGACCTCCACGTCGGTCACGCGATCCCGCTCATGAAGCTGCGCGCGATCCAGGAGCTCGGTCACACGATCGTCCTCATCGTCGGCGACGCGACGGCGATGGTCGGCGACCCTTCCGGGCGCAACAAGCTCCGGCCGCAGCTCACGCGCGAGGAAGTCGAGAGCAATCTCCAGACGTACGTCGAGCAGGTGAAGAAGGTCGTCGACGTCTCGAAGGCGGAGGTGCGGCGCAACTCCGAGTGGTTCGACGGCTTCAGGTTCCAGGATTTCCTGCGCCTCGCCGGGCGCATGACCGTCGCGCGCATGATCGAGCGCGACACGTTCCAGAAGCGGATGAAGGAGAACGAGCCGATCGGCATCCACGAGATGATCTACCCGCTGATGCAGGGGTGGGATTCCGTGATGATCCACTGCGATCTCGAGCTCGGCGGGACGGACCAGCTCTTCAATCTCCTGCGCGGGCGCGATCTGCAGCGGGAGGAAGGACAGGAAGGGCAGATCTGCTTCACGACGCCGCTGATCAACGGGCTCGACGGCAGGAAGATGAGCAAGAGCTACGGGAACTCGATCGGGTTGACGGACGAGCCGCGCGAGATGTTCATCAACACGATGCGAATCCAAGATGACGCGATGCGGGATTGGTACACCCTGCTCACCCGCGTTCCGATTGAGGAGGTCGAGCGCCGACTTGCCGGTGACCTGCGGGATGCCAAAGCGGAGCTCGCGACGGAGATCACAGCGTTCTTCCACTCACGAGACTTGGCTAGGGCAGCGCGGGAAGCTTTTGACCTTCAGTTTCGCGACCACAAGGCGCCGGACGACCTGCCGGTTGCCAGCTGGCCGAAGGCCGCGCATGAAGAGGGCCTGGGACTAGCCAATCTCTTGAAGGAGATCGGGCTTGAGAAAAGCACTTCCGACGCGCGGCGCAACATCGAACAGGGAGGCGTGAAGTTCGATGGGCAAGTAGAGGTGGACCCGAAGCGCATCGTGCACTCGCAATCGAAGGATTTGTTGATTCAGATCGGGCGGCGTCGCTGGGTCCGTCTTGCCAGTGCTCTTGCCGTAAGCCTGGGCTCGAACGTGTTCGTCGGGACGACCGGAAAGTTCTTGGATGCTACCGCGGTGGTACCGAAGGAATTCCTGCGCCTTCGGATGGGGGAAAATGCTCAATACCCCGAGGGGATCGTGATCATTGACTGCGACATCAAGGACAGTACGGGGCGACACAACGTGCGCGTTCGTGAGAACATTGCGGATGCTGATTCTCCGGACATCCACGTGCTAGCTACTGGGAAAGCGGTCGAAGTACGTCTGACAGGTGGTGCTCTCGTGATCAAAGTGGAGAGAGTGGATCGGGACTCTCCGGTCCTTCCGAACTGGCCACTCATTCGGTCTGCTGTCTCGAAGTTCCAAGGAGTCATCCTGGAAGTGACCGGAGAGTTCTGTGTTGGAACTCAACGACTCAGTGTCACACGAGAACGTCTCAACGTTGGCAACGTTTCACTATCAGGCAACGTCTTCATTCAGACCGGTGGGCTTTATCTCCGGCCGAACGGCATCGGGTTCTGAACCTCCCTGTTCGACTCCAGTCGAACTCAGTCTGACCTGCGAGGTTCGGACGTCTCTTTCGAGCCATGGTTCGAGCCGCCGACCGTCGCGTGATCTGGATCTGGCGATAGCGACGGCACCCAGACGCTCGCGCCCTACCTCCGCGCGCCCGAGAACGGCACGCGGATCTCCGGCACGCGCGGGTGATCGAGGCGGATCGTCAGCGTGCCCGAGAACGCCGGCTCCGCGAGCTCTTCGCTCGTCGACAGCACGATCGTCCACTTCTCGGCGCTTCCGTCGTCCGCGGGCTCGATCGGCGTCGCGACGACGGCGAGCTGCGCGGCGACGCTCTCCGGCTCCGTCGCGATCGTCGTCCCGAGCACGTGCAGCCTCTCTCCCGGGATCAGCGCCACGAGCTCGCCTTGCACCTTTCCGACCTTCCCGCGCTCCGTCGATCCGAGCAGCAGCACCGGCGAGCGCACCACGACGTCGGGCGCGATCTGCGCGCGCACCATCACCTGGAACGGCGGACCTTTTCCCCTCCCGTCCTCGCCGCTCACCGACAGCACCACGCGCCCCGACACCGGCCCGAGCGGCTGATCCGGCTTCGCGTTCGCGATGAGCACCCACACCGTGACTCCGTTCACCTCCGTCGCGTCGACGCTCGCCGTGAACGGGCCCTCGACCGATTCGATCCCGAGCACCCGCGCCCTCGTCCCCGGCACGTCGACCGTCAAGTCGCTCCGCCCGGTCTTCCCGACGCTCTGCGGCACCTGCCCGAGCTCGATCTCCGCCGGCACCGCGCGCATCACGCGCTCGACGAGGAGATGCACCTCGAACGTCAAGTACGGCGTCGTCTTCGAATCGCTGCGCATCCGCACCTGCGCGAGCTTGTCGCGATTCATCACCTCGACGCGCGTCGTGTCGACGGACACGGCGACGTCGGCGACGACGCCCGGAGGAATCGTGATCACCTTGTCGCGGCTCACCGGGTTCCCCGCGACGATCTCGCCGGCCGGCGTCTTGTACGAGATCCGCGGCGTCGTACACCCGCAGCTCGCGATCAGGTCGTGGACGACGACCGGCGCCGCGTCGTCGTTCCGGAGCTCGAAGACGTGCAGCGTCGGGCTGCCGAAGGAGACCTTGCCGAAGTCGAAGAACATCGGGCGGTTGCCGACGGGATTCACGACGACGAGACCGCCCTTCGCCTCGACCGGAGCTGCGTGCTTCGCGCACGCGGAGACGGCGATCCCGGCGCAGACAAGGAAGAGGGCGAGCGTGCGGTTCATGTGATCGGGCCGGGTCGGTCGAATCCGCAAGGTACATGCCGTCGCAGCGGAGGTCGAGGCCGCGCGGCTCTGCTAGTCTCTCGTCGATGCGTTCCGGGATCCGCGTCGCGGTCGCCTGCTGTCTCGCCGCCTTCCCGGGTTGCTCCCGCGCAGAGCGGCCTCCGGACATCGTGATCCTGCTCGCGGACGACCTCGGCTGGGCCGACGTCGGGTACCACGGGAGCGACGCGAGCGGGACGATCCGCACGCCGCACATCGACGCGCTCGCTGCCGGCGGACTGCGGCTCGAGCGCTACCGCACGGCCGCGCTGTGCACTCCGGCTCGCGCGGGGTTCCTGACGGGGAGATCGCCGCTGCGATTCGGTCTGCTGAAGAACATCGACCAGGCCGACGCCGGGAGCCTGCCGCTGGCGGAGGAGCTGCTCCCGTCCGCGTTCGCGCGGAAGGGTTACGCGACTGCGATGATCGGCAAGTGGCACCTCGGGCATTCGCGGAAGGAGCAGTGGCCGAACGCGCGCGGGTTCGAGCGCTTCTACGGATTCCACGGCGGATGGATCGATTACCAGAAGCACGAGAGGAACGGCGTCGCGGACTGGTGGCGCGATACGGAGCCGGTGAGCGAGGCGGGGTACTCGACGCAGCTCTTCGCCGACGAGGCCGTGAAGATGCTCGCGGAGAAGGGGCGCGAGCGGCCGCTGCTGCTCTACGTCGCGTTCAACGCGCCGCACGCGCCGGTGCAGGTCCCGCCAGGTCGCACGGTCGTCGGGGGGACGCCCGAGGACGCGATGCGGAAGACGTACGCCGTGATGGTGGGGGAGCTCGACGATGCGGTGGGGAAGATCCTCGGCGCGATCGAGAAAGGCCCGCGCGCGAGAGAGACGATCGTGTTCTTCGCGAGCGACAACGGCGCGGACACGCGGTACGGCGGGAGCAATGCCCCGCTGCGCGACGGAAAACGCTCGGCCTTCGACGGCGGGATCCGGTCGCCCGCGGTGATCTCGTGGCCGGGCCACGTGACTGCGGGAGCGAGCGAGATCCTCGTCACGCACCTCGACGCGCTCGCGACGCTCGCGGGGCTCGCGGGAGTGACGCTGGAGCCCGCGAGGCCACTCGACGGGAAGAACGTGTGGCCGGAGCTCGAGCGCGGGACGCCGGGCGCGCACGAGCCGGTCGCGTTCGGCTGCGAGAGCGGCGAGGAGCGGCGGTACGCGCTCGTCGGCGAGCGGTGGAAGCTCGTGGAGACGGTCTCCGCGGCCGGTTCGGCGCCCACGGACGCGCTCTTCGACATCGATGCGGACCCGGGCGAGACGCGCGATGTTTCAGCGGCCGCCGGAGACCAGATCTCGGTCCTGCGTGCGAAGCTTCAACCCTGGACGTCGATGGCGACCGTTCCACGCTAGGCCACCCTCCGTGATCCATCTCGCCCTCGCGCTGATCTCGACCTTCTCCGCCGCGCAGAAGCAGGACGCGCCTTCGCTCGACGAGCGCGTCGAGGGCACGATCGCGCGCGCGCTCGTCTGGCTGAAGTCGAAGCAGTCGCCGGACGGATCATGGCCGGGGCGCGAGGACCAACACCCCGGAGGCTTCACCGCGCTCGCGTGCTACACGCTCGTGAAGTCGGGTGTCGGCAGCGACGACAAGGCGCTCTTCGCCGGGCTGCGCTCGATCTCCACCGTCCACTTCAAGAGCACGTACTCGAGCGCCGTCGAGCTGATGCTCTTTGCCGCGCTCCGCGAAGTGCCCACTCCCGAAGGCGCGAGCAATCCGTTCGAGGCCGCGCTCAACGGCGCGACTCCGCGCGCGAGCTTCGACCAGCTCGTCGCGACGCAGCGCGACGGACTCTGGGGCTACCCCGAGGATCCGATCGACATGAGCAACACGCAGTTCGCGCTCCTCGGACTCCGCGCGGGCTCGCAACTCGGCTACCCCGTGCCGGACAAGATCCTCGAGCGCTCCGCCGTCGTCCTCCTGAAGCAGCAGGACGACTCCGGCGGTTTCGGCTACCACCCAGGCGACGCCGAGCGCGGCGGCATGACCGCGGCGACGCTCGCCGGCGTCGCGGTGATCACCGAGCTCGCGCACGGCAGCGCCGAGATCCTCGCGCCCTTCGTGAAGAAGAAGGACCGCCTGCGCGCCGCGGAAACGTGGATGGAGTCGCGCTTCGACGCGGCGCACCAGCCCTTCGGTCCGCACGGATGGACGCCGACGTTCTCGTACGAATACCTCTGGGCCGTCGAGCGCTGGTGCGGCCTCACCGGCCGGAAGAAGATCGGCGCGCACGACTGGTACCAGGAGGGTGCCGAGTTCCTGCTCGAGGAGCAGGGGATCAAGGGCGACTGGGACGACAGCATCGAGAACACGTGCTTCGCGCTGCTGTTCCTGCGGCGCGCGACGCTGACGGGGTGGGAGGATCGGTCGGAGCTGTACAAGCGCCTCGACGCCGCGAAGCAGCGCGCGGACGAGAAGCCGAGAGTCGGGATCGCGGGCGACGCGCCGCGGGTCACCGACTGGCTCCTCGCGGGACCGTACCGCGACGACAAGGGGAATCCCGCGTTCCAGGCGCTCGATCTCTCGAAGCTCCGGCCGCGCGAGCACGCGAAGTTCCAGGACCGGACGTTCGAGCGCGTCGAGCTCAAGGCGGACGGCTGGACGGATCTCGAGAAGCTGACGGGGCACGACGGGGACCTGATCGACTGGATCGTCGCGACGAACCTGACCTGGCGTCCCGCGGCCGGATCGAAGGAGGCGTTCGACGGCATCGTGTGGTTCGCGTTCGAGGACGCGTGGAAGGTGTGGCTCGACGGGAAGCTCGTGAGCTCGTCGATGCGGATGCAGTCGGCGATCGTCGAGGACGTCCGGGTCGCGGTCGCGCTCGAACCCGGCGAGCACGCGCTCGTCGTGCTCGTCGCCGACCACAAGGGCGCGTCGGCGTTCTCGTGCCGCGTCACGGACCGCGCGGGGAAGGCGCCGCCGCGCGAGCTCGTCGCGGGCGTCGACACGGCGCGCAAGAAGTAGGCGTCAGGGCAGGAGCCCGGACGCTGACATCGTTCACTGAAGCTGTTTCGGGAGCAGATCCGAACCGAGGAGAAACTCGGCAATCGTTTTCGCGATGAGGTCCGACCCGAGGTCGAACGGGTGAACCTCGTGGCGGAAGAGCACATTCGGAAGCGGCTGTGCGGGCAGCGGGGATGGATGTAGGACGCGCTTCGCTCGCCGCTCGAGCTCGGCGGCGTCGGCCGATGCGTCGAGACTCCTCTGCCGTTCGATCTCCCGATCGAGCTCCTTCTGGATCTCGGCCTCGACGATGCGAGCGCACTCGAAGACCGGCACGCCTCGCTCCTTTCCGACCTGGCGCTGTATCTCCTGGATGCGATCGATTCCGGCGAGCTGCTTCGCTTCCGAGCGCGCTCCATCGAGGTGGTACCTCGCGAGCGGCTGCGTGGCGATCAGGACCTGCACGCCGCGAGCCTTGGCAAGCGTGACGAGCTCCTCGAGATTGCGCCGGTAGGTGTCGAACCCCTGATCCGGCACCGGCTCGATGTCGTACAGGTCGACGTCCGGATCGTAGTTGACGACTGCGTAGAACGCGAGATCCGGTCGGAGCTTCGCGTAGTTCGTGCAGTAGTAGCGCCACGTCAAGTACGTGCGGCTCTTCTCCAGCACGCGTTCGAGCACAGAAGGCCGGTCGACGGGCCACGCTTGCCGCCATTGGGTGTTGTCGTTCTTCACCGCGCCGCCGCGCGTGTACAACGCGCAGCGCATGTCGTTGATCGCCTCGTACTGGATCAGGAGATCGGGATGGAAGTCGACGAGCCTGAGCGCGAAGTTGATCAGGTTCTCGACCAGGGAGTATCCCGAGCAGCCGCCGTTGATCACCTCGATGCGGTACGGAAGACCCGCTCCGTTCAACCGGTCCTCCAACCGTTGCGACCACACCGCCGCGTCGTTGGATTCGCTCTGTCCGTACACGCTCGAGCCGCCCGACGTCACGATGCGGAAGACGCGAGGCGGTTTCTCCCAGGTCGTCTCCTTGCCCCGGAACCCCAGGGCGTTGTGCGAGCACTGTTGCCGCGCTCCCGGAGGCGTGCTCCACGCGGGTTTCAGCGCGTACCCGAGGTAGGGATGCGGTGCCGTGCGGCCCTCTTCGAGCCGTTGCGCGGGATCCAGCGTGCTCCGCGCGATCTTGTCGAACAATCCTGGCTTGTAGCTCTTCGCATCGAACTCCGGCGACGCTTTCCGGGACGCGACGACGCGGTCGGCGATTCGGGACCCGAGCTCCAGCGCGAGAACCAGCGCAGCGAGCGCGATCGCGAGAACGAGCGCGATCCTCCGCATCAGCCCCCGGCGCGGTGGGTTCTCGGAGGTGACCATGCTCTCGTCGCGAGGCTATCGGCGTGTCCCCGTCCCATCAAGGACGGCTCGAACGGCGGTTGCCCTCGATCTAGTCTATCCCGGAGGACGGCTGCGAGATGGCGAACGCGAAGCACAAGGTGAAGGACAACGTCGCGGGCGAGTTCTTCGTCGACACGACCTGCATCGACTGCGACACCTGCCGGGAGCTCGCGCCGGCGACGTTCGCGGACAATGGGGAGCACTCGTACGTGCGGACGCAGCCCGCGGGGGACGCGGAGCGCCGCGCCGCGCTGCACGCGCTCCTCGCCTGTCCGACCGGATCGATCGGGACGGAGCGCGGAGTCGCGACCGGCGTCACGATCGAGGAGGCGCGCGCCGACTTCCCGCTCCCGATCGAAGGCGACGTCTCCTACTGCGGCTTCACCTCGGAGCACTCGTTCGGCGGCTCGAGCTACTTCGTCCGCCACGCGAGCGGGAACTGGCTCGTCGATTCGCCGCGCTGGAACCACCACCTCGAGAAGCGCTTCGAGGAGGCCGGCGGCATCGCGCGCATCTTCCTCACGCACCGCGACGACGTCGCCGACGCGGCGCGGTGGGCGGAACGCTTCGGAGCGAGCCGCGTGATCCACGAGGCCGACCTCGACGCGCAGCCCGACGCGGAGATCGTCCTGCGCGGACTCGACGACGTCGCGCTGGGCCAGGACTTCGTCGCGATCCCGACTCCGGGGCACACGGCGGGCCACGCCGTGCTCCTCCACCGGGATCGATACCTCTTCACCGGCGACCACGTCTGGTGGAGCCGGAACCGGAAGCGTCTGTGGGCTTCGCGCGCGGTGTGCTGGTACGACTGGGGCGCGCAGACGAAGTCGATGGAGCGCCTCGTCGATCGGACGTTCGAGTGGATCCTCCCCGGCCACGGGGACCGCGTTCACTTGCAGTCGGGGGAGATGCGTCGCGCCGTCGCGGAGCTCGTCGCGACGATGAGCGCCCCGGGATGAGTCCGCAGGCCACGAAGGGCGCGGCGAGGAAGAAGAGCGGACCGCGCCTCCCGCGCTGGCTCTCGCACCGCGGGCTCGTCGCCGCCGAAGCCGTGCTGGTCGTCGGCATCGTGCGCGACATCGTGAACCGGAGCGTGCAGGGCTCCACGCTCCCGAACTACGGCAAGGTCCTGCTGATCATGGCGCTGACCGTCGGGATCTTCGGTGGCCTGTTCCTCTTCGTCGAGAAGCTGACCGCGCGCACCGTCGCCGGCACGCACAAGGTCATGCGCTCGGTAACGGGCGTGATGCCCTACTGGGTCGCGCACGCAGGGATCCTGTTCATCCTGTTCCTGCTCTACGCGAACATGCACGGGCTGCGGGTGTTCTAGTAGCCCTTCTTCTTCTCTCCCATCGCGCCCGCGGCGACGTCGTTCGAGTTCATGTCCAGCGTGATCATGAAGCCGTTCGTGCCCTTGAACTCGTAGGTCTTCTCGCCGGCGCGGTAGGCCTCGACTTCGTTCGCCATGAGGACGAACCCGTCGTTCCGCGGCGCGCCCCAGTACTTCAGGTTCTTGATGACGATCGGCTCGTCGCTCATCCCCTGGTTCTTCTTGAGCTCGACCTCCGCGATCTTTCCGCCATCGAGCCTCGCCTCGGCGTGGTCGCGCGACGCGTGCCACTCCATCGGCGCGTCGGGGCCCACGGTGAACTTCTCCCACTTCACGGGGTACACCTGGCCGAGGATCGTCGCGATCGCGTCGCGCTGCTCCTTCGTCACCGACGGATCGAAGTGGAGGATCGCCCAGCCCATCGTGCCCTTCGAGAAGTCCGCGCCGAGGTCGCCGGCGACCCAGAACTTCGCGCCGTCGAGCTTCGTCGCGCCGGCGGAGCCGTGGTTCACGTGGAACGCGTTGTTGAACCGGCAGTACCGCGTCGCGAGCGCCGGATCGTCGGGCTTGCTGCAGCAACCCGGTCCGGCCGGGCGCGAGTTGAAGTAGCACTGGCAGAACATCGGGCACGAGCAGGCCTCGATGATCGTCGCGTTGAAGTCCCAGGCGGGAGTCGCGGCGCTTGCAGCCGGTGCGTAGTCGTTCTGGTTGGGTGATGCGCACGCGGCGGCGAGCACCGTGGTCGCGACGAGCAGGAGCGTCTTCATGGCTTGTTCCTCGGGCGTGAGTGGGCGGGACGCGCTCAAGCTACGGATCGGGGGAGCGCCGCGGAGCCCGCATGTCCGTGCGGGAGCGTCGATGTTAGGATCGGACGGAACGTGGGCGACCCTCCCAGCCAGCACGCCCCCCGTTCGGGTCGCCGGATCGCCGCGTGCGCGTGGACGGTCGTGGTCGGCCTCGTCTGCCTCGAGGGGCTCTCGTACGCCGTCGGACGGTACCTCCAGACGAAATGGTGCATGTACGGCGTCCCGAGGACGCCGCCGAGCCGCATCGTCGCGAGCTACGCCGACTACCTCGCGCGGCGCGATCCCGACGTCGGCTGGCCGTTCCCCGACCAGCTCGGGAGCGCGCTCTTCACCGCGACCGGAGCGCGTCCGAGCCCGGCGTTCCCCGACACGACCCCGGACACGAGCGTCGTCTCGCTCTACGGCTCGTCGTTCACGCAGTCCTCGAACTCCGACGCGGAGGCCTGGGGCAACGTCCTCGCGCAGATCGCCGGCGTCCGTGTCGCGAACTACGGCCAAGGCGGCTACGGCACGGATCAGGCGTACCTCCGCTACAAGCGCACGCGCGCCGACCGTTCGCCGATCGTGATCCTGACGCAGGTGTCCGAGGACATCCTGCGCGACCTGACGCGCGACCGCGACCTCGTGCTGTACGAGACGTGGTGGTCGTTCAAGCCCCGGTTCGTGCTCGCGGCCGACGGATCGCTCCAGCTCGTTCCGCTCCCGCAGCTCTCGGAGGAAGAGTCCCAGCGCCTCGTCGGCCAGCGATCGCCGCCGCTCGTCCTCGAGCACGAGAGCTTCTGCCCCGGAGGTCCCGCGGGGGCGACCGTCCAGTGCTTCCCGTACACGTGGTCGCTCTTCCGCGGCCTCGGCGACTTCCGCCTGCGCGCGAAACTCGCCCACCGACCCACCTACGCAGAGTTCTACGCTCCCGGCCACCCGTTGCACGGCCTCGAGATCGCGCGGGAGATCTGCCGCGCGTTCGTGGCGGAGGCGCGCGCGCGCGGCCAGCACCCCCTCGTGATGCTGCTTCCCAACCGCGAGGACGTGGAGCACGACAGGCGGTCCGGCGAGCGGTACTACGCGCCGCTGAAGAAGGAGCTCGAGAGCGCCGACTTCGACGTGCTCGACTTCGGCGACACGCTCCTCGAGGTCGCGCGCGATCGGGATCTCGACAGCGTGTACGATGCGTCCGGGCACTTCACCCCCGCCGCGGACCATTGGCTCGCCGAATTCGTGCTCGCGCAGCTGAAGCGCCTTCCCGACTGGGAATCCTCGTGTCGTTCTCGGAGCGGCTGAGCGGGGGAGCCGCGCTGGCGGCGCTCGCGGTCCTCCCCGCGTGCGGCACGCGGGCGGGCACGATCACCGTCGGGTTCTCGCAGATCGGCGCGGAGAGCGCCTGGCGCGTCGCCGAGACCGAGTCCGTGCGCGCCGAAGCGGAGAAGCGCGGCGTCGCGCTGAAGTTCGCGGACGCCCAGGCCCGGCTCGAGAGCCAGATCGCCGCCCTCCATTCCTTCCTCGCGCAGGGCGTCGACGCGGTGATCCTGGCGCCGCAGAAGAAGGACGGCTTCGAGCCCGCGCTGCGCGAGCTCGCGGAGGCGAAGATCCCGGTCGTGCTCGTCGACCGCGGACTCGACTGCGATCCTTCCCTGTACGCGACGCTGATCGCATCGGACTTCACCGCCGAAGGGCGGATGGCGGCGGAGTGGCTCGTCGCCCACACAGAGGGAGAGGTGCGGATCGCGGAGCTCGAGGGTACGGCGGGCTCGGACCCCGCGATCGAGCGGAAGCGCGGCTTCGACGAACGGATCGCGAAGGAGTCGCGGATGCGCGTCGTGAAGTCCGTCAGCGCCGAATTCCAGCTCCCGAAGGGGAAGGAGGCGATGGAAGCGATCCTGAAGTCCGAGGCGGGCGGCATCGACGCCGTGTACGCGCACAACGACGACATGGCGCTCGGCGCGATCCAGGCGCTCGAGGCCGCTGGACGGCAGCCGGGGAAGGACGTCCTCGTGATCTCGATCGACGCGACGAAGAGCGCGTTCGCCGCGATCGTCGCCGGAAAGCTCTCGTGCGCGGTCGAGTGCTCGCCGCTGCTCGGCCCGATGGCCTTCGACGCGATCGAGAAGATCCGCCGCGGCGAGCGCGTCGAGAAACGCACGGTCGTGCCCGACCGGGTGTTCGACGCGACGAACGCGGCCGCGGCGCTCGCGGACCGGAAATACTGATGCTGCTCGCCCTGGTTCTCGCCCTGCAAGCCCAGACCCTGGCGGAGCCCGCCCTCGTGCCCGTGCCGTTCCAGCGCGTGCGCGTGACGGACTCCTTCTTCGCGCCGCGGATCGCGACGAACCGCAAGGTGACGATCGAGACCTGCCTTGCGAAGTGCGAGGAGACCGGGCGGATCCGGAACTTCGCCGTCGCGGGCGGGCTCGAGGAGGGGAAGCACGAGGGCCTCCTGTTCAACGACTCGGACCTCTACAAGGTGCTCGAGGGGATCGGCTACGCCCTCGCGAGCGCGCCGGATCCAGCGCTCGAGAAGCGCGTCGACGCGATCGTCGCGAAGATCGCGGCGGCGCAGCGCGAGGACGGCTACCTCGACACGTACTTCCAGCTCGTCGAGCCGGAGAACCGGTGGAAGAAGGAGAAGGACGGGCACGAGCTGTACTGCGCCGGACACCTGATCGAGGCTGCGATCGCGTACGAGCAGGCGACGGGCAAGCGGCAGCTGCTCGACGTCGCGATCCGGTTCGCCGACTGCATCGACAAGGAGTACGGCTGGAAGAAGCACCAGGAGGCGACGGGACACGAGGAGCTCGAGCTCGCGCTCGCGAAGCTCTTCCGGCGCACCGGCGAGAAGCGGTATCTCGAGCTCGCGAAGTTCTTCCTCGATGTCCGCGGGAAGAAGGATCGCGGCACGGCGCTCTTCGGCGAGCACGCGCAGGACCACGCGCCCGTGCGCGAGCAGTCGGAAGTGGTCGGCCACGCCGTGCGGGCGATGTACCTCTACTGCGGGATGGCCGACGTCGCCGCCGCGACGGGGGACGCGACGCTGCTCGCGCCGCTGACGCGGATCTGGGACGACCTCGTCGGGAAGAAGATGTACGCGACCGGCGGGATCGGGAGCTCCGCGTCGAACGAGGGGTTCACGAAGGCCTACGACCTGCCGAACGACACGGCCTACTGCGAGACGTGCGCGGCGATCGGGATGGCGCTGTGGAACCACCGCATGTTCCTCGCGACGCGCGACACGAAGTACGCGGACGTGCTCGAGCGCGAGGTCTACAACAACGTGCCCGCGGGCGTTTCCCTGTCCGGCGACCGGTTCTTCTACGACAACCCGCTCGCGAGCGACGGCAGCCACGAGCGCGTGCCGTGGTTCGACTGCTCGTGCTGTCCGACGAACGTCGTCCGGTTCCTCCCGGCGATGGGGGAACGGGTCTACGCGACGTCAGGAAGCGATCTCTACGTGATTCTCTACGCCGCCAGCACGGCAGACGTCGAGATCAGCGGCAAGAAAGTACGGATCACGCAGGAGACGGACTACCCGCGCTCGGGGCACATCCGGATCCGCGTCGATCCGGAGGAACCGGTGCAGTTCGCCTTGCACTTGCGGATTCCCAAGTGGTGCGAGAGCTGGGGAGCCGTGTTGCCACGCGACCCCCCGATTCCCGATCCCGTCGAGAAGAGTGGCGACTACGTCATAGACCGCCCCTGGAGGCTCGGCGATTTCCTCGTGCTGGATCTTCAGATGCCGCCGCGTCGTGTCCACGCGGATCGGGCGGTCGATGCCGATCGCGGCCGCGTCGCGCTCGCGCGAGGGCCGATCGTCTACGCGTTCGAGGCAGCGGACAATGGTGGCCACGCGCGCAACCTGGTCCTGCCCCCGAAGGCGGAGCTCGAACCGGGCTTCGAGCCAACGTTCCTGTCTGCGGCGACGGCCATCCGCGCTCGAGGAGAAGCCCTGCAGGCGGGCTACCCGATCCGGCGCGCCACCGCACCTTGTGATCTCATCGCGATCCCGTACTGCCTCTGGGCGAACCGTGGCAAGAACGAGATGGTCGTCTGGATACCCGAATCCGCCAGCCTTGCGGAGTATCCCGGGGTCGGAGCGACGCTCGAGCACGACGGCGTGCACCTCTCCGCATCGCACTGCTGGCACAGCGACACGCTGCTCGCGCTGGTCGACGGAAGAGTACCGCAATCCACCACGGACGACTCCGTCCCGCGGATGACGTTTTGGGACCACCGCGGCACGGAGGAATGGATCGAGATGCGGTTCGACCAGGCGCGCTCGATTTCGTCGAGTCGGGTTCGGTGGTTCGACGACACCGGCCGAGGGCGCTGCCGTGTGCCGCAGTCGGCTCAGCTGGCGCTGCTCGTCGAGGGCAGGTGGAGGGTGGCCGGGAACGTCGGCCTCGAGAGGGACGTCGACAACAAGACGGAGTTCATGCGCGTCGAGGTCAGCGGCGTGAGGCTCGACCTCCAGCTTGCGAAGGACTTCTCCGCCGGCGTTCTCGAGTGGCAGATCGAGTGAGCTCCCCGCCTCTCGTCGCGCTCGCCGGCGTCGAGATGCGTTTCCCGGGCGTCGTCGCGCTCGACGGAGTCGATCTGGCCGTTCGCGCCGGCGAGGTCCACGCGCTCGTCGGCGAGAACGGGGCGGGCAAGAGCACGCTGATCCGGATCCTGACCGGCGTGCATCCGCTCGACGCGGGCGCGATCCTGCTCGACGGCGCGCCGGTGCGCTTCGCCGATCCGCGCGCGGCGCTCGCGGCCGGCGTCGCGGCGATCCACCAGGAGCTCACGTGCATCCCGGAGATGTCCGTCGCAGCGAATCTCTTGCTCGGCCGCGAGCCGCGCCGTCTCCTCGGCATCGACCGCACGGCGTCGCACGCGCGCGCGCGCGCGGCGCTCGCGCGCGTCGGCCTCGACCTCCCCGTCGAGCGGCCGCTCGGGACCTTCTCCCCGGCCGTGCAGCAGCTCGTCGCGATCGCGCGCGCCCTGGACCTCGAAGCGCGCGTCCTCGTCCTCGACGAGCCGACGGCGAGCCTCGACCGGCGCGAGGCCGACCTCGTCCTCCGCTGCGTGCGCGACGTCGCGGCGCGTGGGCTCGCGGCGCTCTTCGTCGGGCACCGCCTCGACGAGATCTTCGCCGTCGCCGACCGGATCACCGTGCTCAAGAACGGCCGGAGGGTCGGGACGTTCGACCGCGCGACCACGACGCGGCTCGCCCTCGTCGAGGCGATGCTCGGGCGCGTCCCCGACGCCCGCGCGACGGCTCGCGCCGACCGCACGCCCGCCGGTCCGAACGTCCTGAGCGCGCGCGGGATCGCGGGGGACGGACTCGACGCGCCGTTCGACCTCGACGTCGCCGCGGGCGAGGTGCTCGGTCTCGCCGGGCTCCTCGGCTCGGGCCGGAGCGAGCTCCTGCGCCTCCTCGCCGGCGTCGCGCGCCGGACGTCCGGGGACCTGCGCGTCGGCGGCGCACCTCTTCCGGCCGGCGACGTGCGCGCGGCCGTCGACCTCGGCCTCGTCCTCTCGCCGGAGGAGCGCAAGAGCGACGGGATCTTCCCGAACCTCTCCGTGCGCGAGAACGTCGCGATCGCCTGCGAGCGCCGCTTCCGCACCGCGTCGAAGGCGCGGCAGCGCGCGCTCGCGGCGGAGATGATCCACCGCCTCGCGATCGGCTGCGCGGATCCGGAGCGACGCGCGGGGACGCTCTCCGGAGGCAACCAGCAGAAGACCCTGCTCGGACGCTGGCTCGCCGCGCGCCCGAAGGCGCTTCTCCTCGACGAGCCGACGCGCGGAGTCGACGTCGGCGCGCGCGCGGAGATCCAGGCGACGGTCGCGGAGCTCGCGCGGGACGGGATGGCGACCGTGTACGTCTCGTCGTCGATCGAGGAGCTGCTCCTGACCTCCGACCGCGTGCTCGCGCTCCACGGTCGCCGCGTCGTGTCCGAGCTCGCCGGCGAAGAGCTCGCGGAGGCTGCGATCCTCCGCGCGATCGCGAGCGCCGAGGACTCCGCCACGTGAAGTCCAGAGCGCTGCCCGCCGCTCTGTCGCTCGCCCTCCTGCTCGCGGTCGCGGCCGTGTTCGTGCCGCACTTCCTCGAGTTCGACGTCCACGGCGGTCGCCTGCACGGAGCGCTCGCGGACATCCTGCAGCGCGGCGCTCCGCTCGCGCTCCTCGCGCTCGGCCTGACTCCGGTGATCGCGACGGGGGGCGTCGACCTGTCCGTCGGGTCCGTGATGGCGCTCGCGTCGTCGTGCGCCGCCGTCGCCGTCGCCCGCGGTGAATCCGGCGCGGCGGCCGCGGCAGGGATCGCACTCGGCGTGGGTCTCGCCGCCGGGCTCGCGAACGGGTTGCTCGTCACGCGCGCCAGCATCCAGCCGATCGTCGCGACGCTCGTGCTCTTGACCGCGGGCCGCGGCCTCGCGGTCCTCGTCTCCGGCGGCGGCATCCTCGCGTTCGAGAGCGAGGGCCTCGAGGAGCTCGGGCGCGGCGCGTTCGCCGGATTCCCCAGCGCCGGTCTCCTCGCGCTCGCGATCACGATCGCGACCGCCGCCCTGGTGCGCGGCACGACGCTCGGGCTGCACATCGAGGCGATCGGCGACAACGAGCGCGCCGCGCGCCTCTCCGGCCTCCGCGTCGACCGCGTGCGCCTCGCCGCGTACGCCTTCTCCGGCCTTTGCGCCGGCGCAGCCGGACTCCTCGTCGCCGCCGACGTCGGCGCCGCGGACGCGAGCCACGTCGGTCTCTACCAGGAGCTCGACGCGATCCTCGCCGTCGTGATCGGCGGGACGTCGCTCGCGGGCGGGCGGACGAGCCTCGCTGGCTCGTGGTGCGGCGCGCTCGCGATCCAGGCCCTCTCGACGATCTTCCTCTTCCTCGGTCTCGGCACGCCGATCGCGCTGTGCGTCAAGGCGGCCGCGGTCCTCGCCGCGGTCGCCGGCGCGAAGCTCTGGACGCGGCGCGCGGAGGCGACGGCGTGAAGCGCAGCGCGCCCGGAGCGATCGCGCTCGTGCTCCTCGTCCTCGCGGGGGCGTGCCTGCACGGAAACTTCCTGTCGCCGCGCGTCGGGCTCGACCTCCTCTCCGACAACGCGGTCCTCGGAGTCGCTGTGCTCGGCACGACGTGCGTCCTCGTCGCGGGCGGGCTCGATCTCTCGATCGGCTCCCTCGCGGCGCTCGCGAGCGTCGTGCTCGCGCGCCTCCTCGGCGACGCCGGCGTGTCGCCGGCGGTCGCGATCCCGATCGTCCTCGCGATGGGGGCGCTGCTCGGGCTCCTGCAGGGCGCCGTGGTCGTCGCGTTCGGTCTCCAGCCCTTCCTCGTGACGCTCGCGGGGATGTTCCTCTTCCGCGGAGTCGCCCTGTCGCTCGCGCAGGAGTCGATCCCGATCCGCGATCCGCGCTGGACCGGGCTCGCCACGGCGTCGCTCCCGCTCCCGGGCGGCCACGCGCTGCGCGCGGGCGGCGTCGTCTTCGCCGCGGTCTTCGTCCTCTGGGCCCTGTTCGGCGCGCGCTCGCGGTTCGTCGCGCGCCTCCACGCGGTCGGCGGCGACGAGCGCTCGGCGCTCCTCCTCGGCGTGCCCGTGCGCACGACGAAGCTCGCGGTCCACGCGCTCTCCGGGGCGACGGCCGCGCTCGCCGGCGTCCTCTTCGCGGCGGCGAGCTCGTCGGGGAGCTCGATCGCGTGCTCCGGTCTCGAGCTCGACGCGATCGCGGCCGCCGTTGTCGGCGGCGTCGCGCTCGGCGCCGGGGGCGGGACGTTCCGCGGCGGCGGCCGCGGGGGAGCCGCGGGCGCGTTCCTCGGCGTCCTCGTTTTCGGCGTGATCGCCGACCTGATCCTCTTCCAGGGCACGCTGTCCGCGGGTTGGACCCGCGTGGCGATGGGGGGGATGCTCCTTCTGTTCCTCGCGCTCCACCGGGCCCTGGCGGGTGTGGGATCCCCCGCGATCGGCCGATAAGGGGTTCGCCTGCGCCAAGAGGCCGCCTCCCCACGGCGTTCTCGGGCGTCGCATCCAAGGGAGACGAGAGACATGAGAAGTCTTTTCCTGATCGCCGCGCTCGCCGCGCTCGCACCGAGAACGAATCCGACGGACTGGAAGGAGATCCGCGCGCGCGCGGAAAAACTCTTCGCGGAGGGGAGCTTCGAGCTCGCGCACCGCGCCTACGACGAAGCGTCGACGCTCGCGCTCGCGGGGCCCGAACGGCGCTGGCTGGCGTTCCGCCTCGCGGACACGGACTGGCGCTCGGCTTCCGCCACCGACACGCCGGACACGACCCGCATCGAACGCGCGAAGGGCGCGCTCGACGCGCTCCAGAAGGCGGTTCTGCGCCCCGAGCAGCGCGACGAGACCTGGGCCGAGGTCGAGGAGTCGCTCGGCGACTTCGACTGGCTGCGGCGGGACTCGCAGAACCTCTCCGCCGCGATGGCGCACTACCATGTCGCGCTCGATTGGTGGGCCGGCGCGAAGGACGTCGAGCGCGCGCGCGGCCGGTGGCTCGCGATCGCGTTCCGCGTCGCGTGGCCCGGCCGCGGAGACTGGACGCAGAACTGGTGGGCCGGACAGATCCCGCTCGACGTCGGCGCCGACGCGATGCGGATCGCCGTCTCCGACAAGGATCGCGCGCAGGCGGCGCTGCTCTACGCGCTGATCGTCCGCCAGCGCGGGAGCGACTTCTCCGAGCTCCAGCGCGGCCTCGAAGCGCTCGAGCTCGCGATCTCGCTCGGCCGGGAGACGCCGTGGTTCGACGACGCGCTGTGGATGTCGGCGCAGTGGTACGAGACGCAGGGTGCGCCTTTCGTCCAGGAGGACGGGAGCTGGTCGCAGAAGCCGGACTACACGAAGGCGCTCGCCCTCTACCGCCGCATCGTCGCGGAGTTCCCGAAGGGCCGTTCGCGCTGGCGCGACCAGGCGGAATCCGCCGTCGCGCGGATCCTCGGACCCGAGCTCGGGCTGGCGGTCCCGCAGGCGTTCCTGCCCGGATCCGAGGTCGGCTACCAGCTCTCGTGGCGCAACCTCGCGCGCGTCGATCTCGCGCTGTACTCGGTCGACGTCGCGCGCGCCGTCGCGTTCGGGAGGGGACGCGGCGAGGAATCCGCCTCGCAGTGGCTCGCGACGATCGATCTCACGCGTCAGGAGAAGCTGGTCGCGTGGGCGTACGACACGAAGGACACGGGCGAGCACCGGCCGGGCGGCGCCGAGCTCCGGCTCGAGACGAAGCTCGCGCCCGGGGCGTACGTCCTCGAGGCGCGATCAGGCCGAGCCAGCGCGCGCGACGTCGTGCTCGTCTCCAGCACGTCGCTGTTCCTGAAGGCGAGCGGCGAGGAAGCGCTCGTGTGGCTCACGGACGCGCGCACGAGCGAACCCGTCGCCGGGGCCGACGTCGCGCTGTGGGAGCGCTCGTACGACGGCAACCGCTGGGTCTGGCGCGTGCAGCACGTCGCGACGGGCGAGGACGGCACCGTGCTCGCGAAGCTCGCTCCGCGCCGCAACAACGAGGAGCTGTTCGTCGCCGCGACGAAGGGCGATCGTTCCGCGTTCACCGTCGGCGGCACGTCGTGGTACGGCCGCAACGAGGAGGCCTGGAAGATCTACGCGTTCACCGACCGCTCGACCTACCGCCCGGGCGGTCGCGTCGAATGGAAGATCGTCGCGCGGACGCGAGCGAACGGCTCGTACGCGACGCCCGCGGACGCGAAGCTCGAGTACGAGATCCTCGACCCGAAGGGCACGTCCGTCGGCAAGGGCGAGCTCGTGCTCAACGCGTTCGGCTCGGCGTGGGCGAGCTTCGACACGAATCCCTCGCTGACGCTCGGCGAGTACCGCGTCTCGTTCGTCGAGTCGAAGCCGAACAGCCGGCGCGGCATCGGCGGCGCGACGCTCTTCCGGCTCGAGGAGTACAAGCTGCCCGAGTTCGAGGTGCGCATCGCGGGCGCCGAGTCCGGCGGACAGAAGAAGCTCTGGCGCCTCGGCGACCGCGTCGAGGCCGCGGTGCAGGCCGACACGTACTACGGCGCGCCGGTCGCGAACGCGGACGTCGAAGTCCTCGTGAAGCAGCGCCCGCTGTGGCGGCCGTGGATCCCCGAGCACGACTACCCCTGGCTCTACCAGGACGACTCGAGCCGGTACGGCCGCAACTGGGGCGAAGGCCAGATCGTCTCGCGCCTCACGCTCCGCACGGACGCCGAAGGACGCGCTCCGTTCGCCTTCGACACGCAGAAGGGCGCCGGCCAGGACCTCGAGTTCACGATCGAAGCGCGCGTGACCGACGCGTCGCGGCGCGAGATCGTCGGCAGCGGGCGCATCCGCGTCGCGCGCCTCGCGTACGCCGTCCAGGCGCACGCCGCGCACGCGGTCTACCGTCCGGGCGACACCGTCGAGTTCGCGTTCGAGGCGCAGGACGCCAATTCCGATCCGGTGCAGGCCGAAGGCCGCGTCACCGTCGTGCGGAACCGCTGGGTCGAGGTCTGGATCGATCCCTCCGGCAAGGAAGTGCGCGGCGCGCACGCCGCGGTCGCGAACGACCGCTGGACCGCGAAGTTCCGCGGATACGAGACCGAGGAGGTCGCGGCGTCGACGCTGCGCACGGACGCGCACGGGAAGGGCGCGTTCTCCTTCGCCGCGTCGGCGGAAGGCTACTACACGGCGACGTGGAAGAGCCGCGACGACCGCGCGGGCGCGATCGAAGCCTCGGCCGTCGCCTGGGTCGCGTCCGGGAGCACGAAGGACCTCGGCTACCACGCCGGCGGGCTCGACATCGTGCTCGACAAGGACACGTTCAGGGCCGGAGAGACCGCGCCCATCCTCGTGTGCACGCCCGAGAGCAACCGCTGGGTGCTCTTCAGCGTCGAGAGCGAAGTGCTCCACTCGTTCCAGGTCGTCCACGTCGAAGGCACCGCGAAGCTCGTGATGCTCCCCATCAAGGCCGAGCACGTGCCGAACGTGTTCCTCTCCGCGATCACGACGAGCGACGGCGACGCCCTGATGGACGTGAAGGAAGTCGTCGTGCCGCCGGTGCAGCAGTTCCTGTCCGTCGAGGTGACGCCCGACCGCGGCGAGATCCTCCCCGGCGGCGAGGGAACGCTCACGATCAGGACGAAGAACCACGACGGCGAGCCCGTTCCCGCGGAGATCGCGCTCGCGCTCGTCGACGACTCGGTGGCCGCGATCCAGGCCGACTACGCCGGCGATCCGCGCGCGTTCTTCTTCGGAGAGCGCCGTTCGGTCTGGATCCGCACGCAGTCGTCGTTCGAGCAGAAGCGCTACGCGAAGCTCGTCCTCGACGACAAGGGCCGGCTGCTCGACGAGCGCCAGGCGAAGGAGGAAGCGGGGAGCGGCAAGGACGGCGGCAACTTCCGCGGGCGCCGCGACGAGTTCAGCCAGCTCGCGATGAAGTCCGGCCGTGCGAACGCCCAGAGCCTGAGCGACATGGCCGCTCCCGCGGCGGAGGCGATCGGCGGCATGGAGATGGACCGCGAGAAGAAGTCCGAGCACCGCGCCGGGGGCGAGGAGGAGCCGGCCGTCGAGGTGCGCACCGACTTCCGCGAGACGGCGCTCTGGAAGCCCGATCTCGTCACCGACGCGAAGGGCGAGGCCTCCGTCCACGTGAAATACCCCGAGTCGCTGACGCGCTGGAAGGCGACCGCCCGCGCGGCGACCACCGACGCGCGCTTCGGGATCGGCGGCGCGACGACGCGGACGCAGAAGCCGCTGATCGCGCGCCTCGAGGGACCGCGGTTCTTCGTCGTCGGCGACGAGGTCACGATCTCCGGGCTGTTCGACAACCGCACGAGCGAGGCGCTCCGCGTGAAGCCCGAGCTCGCCGCGGAAGGCCTCGACCTCCTGACGCAGTCGCCGAAGTTCGTCGAGGTCCCCGCCGGCGGCGAGGCGCGCGTCGACTGGCGCGTCCGCGTCGTCGTCGCGGGCACGGCGAAGCTCCGCCTCTCGGCGCGCGCCGGGGAGCTCTCCGACGGCATGGAGAGGACGTTCGCGATGGAGCCGCACGGCATCGACGCGCTCGTCGCCTGCGCTCTCAAGATGAAGGGCAGCGAGCTCGCGTTCTCGCTCGACGTCCCCGCGGCCCGGCGCCGCGAGACGACGCAGATGCTCGTGCAGGTCGCGCCGAGCCTCGCCGTGACGATGCTCGACGCGCTGCCGTACCTCGTCGACTACCCGTACGGTTGCACGGAGCAGACGCTCTCGCGCTTCCTGCCGGCGGCGATCGTGGCGAAGACGCTGCGCGACGCGGGGCTCTCGCCCGAGGACGCGATGAACCGCGTGTTCGGCGGCATCGAGCCGGAGTCTGCGGGCGCGACCCATCCGAAAGGCAGGCGTTCTCTCGCCGAGCTCGACCGCATCGTCCGCGAGGGCCTCGAGCGCCTCTACGACTTCCAGCACGGCGACGGCGGTTGGGCGTGGTGGAAGGACGGCGCGAGCGACCCGTACATGACCGCCTACGTCGTGTGGGGGCTCTCGCTCGCGCGTGAAGCCGGCGTCGAGATCCGCGGCGGCGTGATCGAGCGCGGCGCGGGCTACCTCTCGATCGAGATCGTCAAGGCCGAGAGCGAGCAGGACCTCGCGGCGTGGATGCTCCACGCGCTCGCCGTGTCGGGCCGCGGGAAGGACGACGATCGCGCGCGCGACGCCTTCGACAAGCTGTGGCACGACCGCGACGGCCTGAACGCGTACTCGCGCGCCTTGTTCGCCATCGCGGCGAAGAAGCTCGGGCGCGACGCGGAAGCGAAGACACTCGCCCAGAACCTCGTCAACGGCGTGCAGGTCGACGAGCGGCCCGCCGTCTCGCGCGTCGATCCAGCCGTCGGATCGTCGCACGAGGCCTCGATGAAGACCGCGCACTGGGGCGCCGACAGGATGTGGCGACGCTGGTCGGAAGGTCCGGTCGAGACGACCGCCTTTGCGCTGCGCGCCCTCCTCGCCGTCGATCCGACGAATCCGCTGGCGGAACAGGCCTCGAACTGGCTCGTCCAGAACCGGCGCGGCGCGCAGTGGAGCAACACGCGCGACACCGCGATCGCGATCCTCGCTCTCGACGACTGGCTCGCGAAGAGCGGCGAAGCGGCGCGCGACATCGAGTACGAGCTCGCGGTCAACGGCAAGGTCGTCGCCACGCGGAAGATCACCGCGGCGCAGATCCTGTCCGCGCCCGGCGCGTTCTCGATCGCCGCGGGCGACGTGAAGGACGGGAAGAACGAGATCCGCGTGCGGCGCGTGTCGGGTGAAGGCCCGCTGTACGTCGCGGCGCGCGCCAGCTTCTTCAGCCAGGAAGAGCCCGTGCCGCCGCGCGGACACGAGATCTTCGTGAAGCGGCAGTACTACAAGCTCGTCGGCCGGCCAACGCTCCTGAAGGGGCAGGTCTACGAGCGCGTGCCGCTCGAGGACGGCGGCAGCGTGATGAGCGGCGAGCGCGTCGAGGTCGTGCTCACGCTCGAGGCGAAGAACGACCTCGAGTACCTGATGTTCGAGGACCTGAAGCCCGCGGGGCTCGAGGCCGTGCAAGTGAAGAGCGGCGAGCCGTGCTCCGTGCGGGAGCTGAAGTCGGGCGAGGTCGAGCACCGTTTCGGCGGACCCGAGTCCGACCCGGCCGTCCTGATCGCGGACCCGACGGACAACGTGAGGTACACGGACCGCCAGCGGTCGGCGCACCAGGAGCTCCGCGACCGCAAGGTCGCCCTCTTCATCGACAAGCTCCCGCAGGGGGTCTGGGAAGTGCGCTACGACCTGCGCGCCGAGATCCCGGGGCGCTTCCACGCGCTCCCGACCCTCGGAGAGGCGATGTACGTGCCCGAGATCCGCTGCAACGGCGGCGAAACCCGCCTGACGGTGACCGAACGGGGGACGCAAGGCGAGTGACCAGTCGGGCCGTCCGGGGCCTGTTCAAGGGAATGCCCGGAACGGTCGATGAAAGGCGACTCCGGAGGCTCATCCCCAAGGCCGCCACCATGCAGCACGTCCACCCGCCCGATCACTCGCCCGCGTCCGTCGCCGATCTCATCAAGAGGTGCAAGAGCCTGTGCGCGAGCGCCGAGTCCGCGCTGCCGCTCTTCTCGTCCGAGCGCGAGACGTTCCTCTCCGCCAACCTCGGCGACGCGCTGACCCACCTCGAGCTCGTCCTCCGCGCCGTCGGCCAGGAGCCCAACGAGACGTCCCGCAAGGAGGACCGGCTGAGCTTCGTGCGCAAGCTGTTCGGGCGCGCGCAGGTCGAGACCGATCATCCGCTCGACGCTCCGAAGTTCGAGGTGTCGCGCCAGGGGCTCCAGGGCAACTCGGCGACGGTCTCGGTCGCGGAGCTCCTCGGCTTCCTCGCGTTCGCGCGCAAGACCGGAGTGCTGTGGATCGACACGCCGGAAGAGAACTTCCTCATCGGCTTCACGGAGGGACGGATCCGGCACGCGACGAGCGATCGCACGCCCGAAGGCCTCCGGCTCGGCGAGGTGCTCGTCGGCCAGGGATTCCTGACGCGGCGGCAGCTCGAGCGGTTCATCGAGCAGGCCGGGGAAGCGCAGGGCTCGGCGTTCGGCGAAGTGCTGCTCCAGAGCGGCATGATCAGCCCCGAGGAGCTCGACAAGGCGCTCTCGTACCAGGTGCGCCAGATCCTCGGACGCATCCTGCGCTCGAAGTGCGCGCTCTTCCGCTTCCGCGAGCAGCTCGAGGTGCAGCTCGCGCACAACGTGAGCCTGGACGTCAATCAGCTCCTGCTCGACAGCGCGCGCGAGATGGACGAGGTCTCGAACGCCGAGGTCCGCGAGGGCGCCGTCGAGGATCGCTGGAACTCGTGGCAGCACGAGCTGTCGAAGATGGTGAGCGAGGCCGCGCTGGGGACGGCGGAGAAGCCGCCGCTGCCTGGTCCGACGACGCCGCCCGGGGCCGCGGCGAAGAAGCAGAACAAGTCGAAGTGATCCGCGGAGCTAGTCCTCTTCCTCGAGGAGCTTGCCGCTCGCGTCGAACGTCGCCGCGACCTTCTTGCCGTTTTTCTTCCCCTCGATCTCGTAGACCGTCTTGCCCTCCTCGTTGACGGCCGACGGAGCGAGGCCCGTGGACGTCCCGAAGAACGTCTCGGCGGCCGCCTGGACGGCCGCGGGGAGGTCCTTCCACTCGATGGCGGTCTCGTCGCCGAGGACCGCTCCGTCCGCGGCGATCGTGTACTCGACGTGCTTGCCGCCGACTTCCGCCTCGACGTCGTAGACGGTGCGACCCTTCTCCGTCTCCTTGTCGATCTTCTCGATCTTGCCTCCCGCGGTGAGCCTCTCGGCGGTGGCTCGCGCCGGCGCCGGAAGATCGGACATCGCGACGCGCTGTTCGCGCGCTTCGTCGCCGTCTCCTCCGTTGCGGTCGGACGAGCAGCCGGCGAGGAACGCGACGCCGAGGAAGCCGAAGAGGGCGACGGGGATACGAGTGGACACGAGAGGTCTCCTTTCGTTGCGGCGGGGCGGACGGTCCGCGCACTCTGCGGCACGGAGCGGGTCGGAGTCCAGCCGTCGCTGCCGGCCGTAATGTCCCCGTCATTCCCGCTTGACGCAGGCCGCGAGGAGAGTGCAGGGTTGGCTCGCGATGAACGCGTTCACGATTCTCCTGCCACTCCTCTCGGCCGGTCCCGGCGACGCATCCGGCTTCGCGAAGTCCCTCGCCCTCGTCGGCGACCTCGACGGCGACCGCTGCTCCGAGATCGCGGTCGGCTCGCCCTCCGACGGCGACCAGCACCGCGGCAAGCTCTTCCTCTTCTCCGGCAAGACCGGCGCGCTCCTCCGCGAGCTCGTCGGCGACGCGCCCGACGGCGCGTTCGGCTCCGACGTCGCGAGCGTCGGCGACCAGGACGGCGACAAGGTCCCCGACTTCGCCGTCGCGGCTCCTTTCGTCCGCGGCGAAGGCATGGAAGGCAGCGTCACGATCTACTCCGGGAAGGACGGGAAGCCGATCCGCACGCTCGCGCCGATCGCGGGCGAGCGCTACTTCGGCACCGACCTCGTCTCGATCGGCGACCTGAACGGCGACAAGAAGGACGAGCTCCTCGTCCGCTGCCGCGCCGGCACGGGACCCGAGGAGCACGAGCGCTTCGTCGCGATCACGCTCTCGACCGGCAAGCGCATGTACGCCGTCGACAGCCCGGCGGGGGTGACGAGCCACGACATGGGCCGCCCGCTCGCGCGCGTCCCCGACGTCGACGGCGACAAGATCCCCGACTTCGCGGTCGAGTACGCGAGCGACGTGCGCGTCTGCTCCGGGAAGGACGGCAAGCTCCTGCGCACGCTGGTCGCGCCGATCCCGCCGACCGACAAGAGCAGCTTCGGCTTCTCGATCTGCTCCATGTCGGGCAAGGTCCCGATCGTCGCGGTCGGCGACATCCTCGACGAGCTGCACGGCTCGATCCGCCTCTTCGCGATCGAGAGCGTCGGCGACGCCGGCGCGGCGGAGAAGGAGGGCGGCGGCGCGGCGCTCTCGGGCGACGACGGATTTTCGGGCGTCGGCCGCTCGCTGGCGAACGCCGGAGACCTGAACCACGACGGCGTCGAGGACGTCGCCGCGGGCTGGACCGACGGCCGGATCGGCGGGATCCTCCTGCTCTCGGGCAGCGACCTCGCGTCGGTGCGGACGATCCCCGACGAACCCGACAAGGGCCAGATCCCCCTCGGCTGGCGCATCGCGGCGGGACTCGACGTCGACGGCGACGGGACGCCGGACGTCGCGGTCTCGCGCTACTGGCCGACGGCCCCGGCCGCGTCCGCGCGCGGCGTCGTCGTCGTCTCCGGCGCCGACGGGCACGTCTTGCACGCGCTCGCGTCCCCCGGACCGCCGCCGGAGAAGAAGACCCCGGCGAAACCGACGGCCAAGTGATCGACGCGCTCGCGCAGATCCGCGCCTACCACCGCGCGACGTGCCACCATTTCCATTCGTACGCGCGCGGTCCCGGCGAGCTGGACTGGGAGACGCAGCCCGACCCGTTCCGGCGGTACGCCGGAGCGCCGCTCGTCCCGCTCGACCACGTGCCGCTCGCGGAGAGCCCGGCGTACGCGGACGTGTTCGGAGCGGGCGCCGTCGCTCCCGCGCGGGTCGACCGCCGGTCGATCTCGCGCTTCTTCGAGGATGCGCTCGCGCTGTCGGCGTGGAAGGAGGTCGGCGAGGCGCGCTGGTCGCTGCGCGTCGATCCCTCGAGCGGCAATCTCCACCCGACCGAGGGTTATCTCCTCTGCGGCCCGATCGACGGATTGACGGACGTTCCGATGCTCGCGCACTACGCGCCGCGCGAGCACGCGCTCGAGGTGCGCGCCGAAGTGCCGCGCGCGGCGTGGGAGGAGCTCCGCGGGTCGCTCCCCGCGGGGACGTTCTTCGTCGGGATCACGTCGATCGCGTGGCGCGAAGCCTGGAAGTACGGCGAGCGCGCGTTCCGATACTGCCAGCACGACTGCGGCCACGTGATCGCGTGCACCGCGATCGCCGCGGCGGGCCTCGGGTGGCGCACGGCACTCTGCGACGACCTCGGCGCGGCGGACATCGAGAACCTGCTCGGCACGCGCGCGTCGCGCGGCGTCGAAGCCGAGGAGGCCGAAGTGCTCGTCGCGGTCGTGCCCGAGCGCTCGGAGCGACCGGTCCTCCCGCGCCGCGCGCCGGGCGGCTTCGCCCGGCTCGCGCTCGTCGGCACTCCGAACGAGCTCTCCGGCGACCACGTCGACTGGACGGCCGTCGAGTTCGCCGCCGAAGCGACGCGCAAGCCGCGGACGGAAGGCGCGTACGCCGCCGAGCGCGCCGTCGCGGACGTGCGCGACGCGCTGCCGGCGGGGGATGCGGCCTTGCGCGGACTCGTCCACGGCCGGCGCAGCGCGGTCGCGTTCGACGGGAAGACCGAGATCGCGCGCGAGGAATTCTTCCGGACGCTCGCGTCGACCTGCCGCGGTCCCGCGCGCGCTCTCCCGTGGGCGCCGCGCGTCCACTTCGGGCTCTTCGTGCACCGCGTCCGCGACGTCGAGCCGGGTCTGTACGCGTTCGTCCGCGATCCGGACGCGCTCCCGCTCCTGCGCGCGGCGATGGAGAAGCCGTTCGCGTGGAAGAAACCCGACGGCGCACCGGAGGGCTTGCCGCTCTTCCAGCTCGCCGCGGGCGACGTGCGCGCCGTCGCGCGCTCCGTGGCGTGCCACCAGGAGATCGCCGCGGACGGGGCGTTCGCGCTGGCGATGCTGACGGAATTCGATCCGGCGCTCGCGCAACACGGCGCCTGGTTCTACCGCCGCCTCTTCTGGGAGTGCGGCGCCGTCGGACAGGTCCTGTACCTCGAGGCGGAGGCGATCGGCGTGCGCGCGACGGGGATCGGCTGCTTCTTCGACGAGCCCGCGCACCAGGTGTTCGGGATCTCGACGAGCCGGTTCCGTAGCCTCTACCATTTCACGGTCGGCGGTCCCGTCGACGATCCGCGCCTCCAGACGTGGCCGGCGTACCCGCCTCGTGATGGGCCTCGTGACGGGCCTCGCGACACGGCCCCTTGATCGGATGCGCGCGAGCGTTCAATCTGGACGGCCGCCTCGCCCCCGACGACCTTCCAGGAGACGCCCCCCATGCCCGAGCTCAAAGGCACGCAGACCCACCAGAACCTCAAGGACGCCTTCGCCGGCGAGTCGATGGCGAACCGCCGTTACCTCTACTTCGCCAAGCAGGCGGACATCGAGGGCTACCCCGAGATCGCGGGCAACTTCCGCGACACCGCCGACGGCGAGACGGGGCACGCGCACGGCCACATGGACTACTTGAAGAAGGCCGGCGACCCGGCGACCGATCTGCCCTTCGGCGACACGCCGGCGAACCTGCGCTCGGCCGTCCACGGCGAGACGCACGAGTACACCGACATGTACCCGGGGATGGCGAAGACGGCGCGCAAGGAGGGCTTCACCGACGTCGCCGACTGGTTCGAGACGCTCGCGAAGGCCGAGAAGTCGCACGCCGGACGGTTCTCGAGCCTGTTGAAGACGGTCAGCTGACGTCCGGTTCCCCGGCGCCGTTCGATGGCCGCATCCGAAGCGTCGCGGACCTACGCACCGACCGCCGGGCTCACGTACGACCCTTCGGACGCGCGCTACTGGGAGGAATCTGCGCTCGCGGGCGAGGTCGAGCGCGTCTTCGACATCTGCCACGGCTGTCGCATGTGCTTCAAGTACTGCGACAGTTTCCCGTCGATGTTCGATCTCGCCGACACGAAACACGACGGCGACGCGCGCGCCCTCTCGACGGAGGAGACCGAGCGCGTCATGGACGGCTGCTTCCAGTGCAAGCTGTGCGAGGTGCAGTGCCCGTACACTCCGCGCGACGGGCACGCGTTCCAGCTCGACTTCCCGAAGCTCGTGCACCGCTACAAGGCGGTGCGCGCGCGCCGGCGCGGAATCCCGTGGCGCGAGCGCGTGCTCGGCGATCCCGACGGCGCGGGGCGCGCGGCGCGCGCGAGCTTCGGCCTCGCGAACGCGCTCGCGCGCGTGCCGGTCCACCGGTGGTTCCTCGAGAAGGTCCTCGGAATCCACCGGGAGAAGGAGCTGCCGGAGTTCGCCGGCCGGACGTTCGAGCGCTGGGCCGAGAGCGAAGGCCGCGTCGCGCCGGAGCCCGGCGGCGAGGCCGTGCTGTTCCCGACGTGCTTCGTCCAGAACAACGCGCCCGAGCTCGGCCGCGACACGCTCGCGGTTCTCGAGCGGAACGGGATCGACGTCCGCTGCGCGGAGGGCCTCGTCTGCTGCGGCATGCCCGCGTGGGAGCACGGCGATCTCGCCACCCTGCGCGGGCGCGCGGCGAGGAACCTCGACGTGCTGACGCCTTTCGTCGAGAAGGGCGCGAAAGTGGTCGCGATCAATCCTACGTGCTCGATGATGATGCGGCGCGAATGGCCTTCGTTGCTCGAAGGAAGGGACCGGGACCGCGCCGCGGTCCTCGCGAAGGCGGTCGTCGATCCTGGCGAGCTCCTGTGGTCGATCCGCGACGAGCCGCGTTTCGCCGCCGAGGTGAAGTCGAAGCCGGCGGGGAAGATCGCCTGCCACGCGCCCTGCCACCTGCGCGCGCAGGCGATCGGGTTCCGCTCGCGCGATCTCTTCCGGAAGCTGTTCGGCGTGCCTCTCGCGCTCGTGTCCGAGTGCTGCGGTCACGACGGTACCTTCGCGATGACGGTCGAGGGGTACGAGCCGAGCAAGCGCATCGGCGCGAAGGCGTTCGAGGAGATGCGCGCGAGCGGCGCGTCCGTGTGCGCGACGGAGTGCCCGCTCGCGGCGATCCAGTTCCGCCAGCACGCGGGAATCGCGCCGCTGCACCCGATGTCGATCCTCGCGCGCGCGTACCGCGGCGATCCGTTCCCGCAGACCGCCGGAGGCGAGTCTTGAGACGCGTCGCGCGCGAGGACCTGCTCGACTGGGCGACGTACGACGACCGCCGCGGCGAGCTGCGCCCGCGCGCGATCGCGGAGAAGGAGCGGCGCCGCGTCGCCCTCGGCGAGCACCTGACGTTCCTGTTCGAGAGCTACGTGACCGTGCTCTACCAGATCCAGGAGATGATGCGCGCGGAGCGGATCGTGCGCGAGGAAGACATCCGGCACGAGATCGAGACCTACAACGAGCTCCTCGGCGGGCCGGGCGAGCTCGGGTGCACGCTGCTGATCGCGGTCGAGGATCCGGACCTGCGCGTGAAGCGGTTGCGCGAGTGGCTCCCGCTGCTCGAGCACGTCTACGTCCGGCTCGCGGACGGGAAGCTCGTCCGCGCGCGGTTCGATGCAAGACAGCGCGGCGAAGACCGCCTCTCCAGCGTGCAATACCTCAAGTTCGCGACCGGGAACGACGCGCCCGTCGCGTTGGGCACGGATCTCCCCGCGCTCCGCACGGAAGTCGCGTTCACGGACGACCAGCGGGCAGCGCTCGCCGAGGATCTGCGTGCCTAGATTGAAAACCGCCACGTTCGCGATCGTTTTCGCGGCCGCCTGCAATCGGGCGCCGGACGCACCGAGCGCGCCTTCCGCTGCTCCCGCTCCGGTTGCTCCCGCTCCCGTCGCCGCCGCAGCTCCGGCACGCGATGCCGACGAGCCGCCGCACGCGAAGACCTCGACGGCCGCCGATGAGCAGGGCCTCGACCTCGCGATGACGGTGTTCGAGGGCACGAAGGTCGAGAAGAACGAGACCGCCTGGCCGAACGGCAACAAGCAGCGCATCGCCTGGAGCGAGCGCGGCAAGAACGGCCGGCCGGTCGATCACGGACCCGACTGGCGCTGGTTCGAGAACGGACAGCTCGAGCTGAAGCGGGTCTGGAGGCACGGCAAGCAGGACGGGCCTTTCGAGGAGTGGCACGAGGGCGGATTCCAGAAGGCGTCCGGCGCGTTCGCGCAGGACGAGAAGGACGGCCGCTGGATCACGTGGCACGAGAGCGGCGTGCCGCAGAGCGAGCGGACGTGGAAGCGCGGGAAGCTCGACGGCCGCGCGCGCGAGTGGTTCGAGAACGGCGCGAAGAAGTCCGAACAGGGATGGAAGGACGGCCTGGCGGAGGGCGTCTTCCTCCTCTGGAAGCCGAACGGGACGAAGTCGCAGGAAGGCGCCTTCGCCGCGGGGAAGAAGTTCGGCGAGTGGCGCGAGTGGTACGCCGACGGTCGCGAGTGGTACCACGGCTTCTTCGCCGACGGGCGCGAGACCGGCACGTGGAAGTGGCTCGATCTCCAGAACCGCAGGATCGAGGAGGACTACCGGGAAGGATTGCTCGAGGGCGTGCGGCGCACCTGGAACCCGGAGGGCGTCCTCATCGAGGAAGGAACCTACAGGGCGGGCAAGGCCGACGGCCTCCAGCGCACGTGGTGGCCGAGCGGGAAGATCCTCTCGGAGATCGAGTACCGCGCGGGGAAGCCGAACGGCGCGTCGCGCTACTTCTTCGAGTCGGGGATCGTCCAGATGGAAGGGGAGATGGTCGACGGGAAGCGGACAGGGACGTGGACCTACAAGAAGGAGGACGGCTCCGTCGATCCCCAGTGGAGCGGACGCTACGAGGACGACCGGCGCGTCGGTCCCTAGATGCTCGTCCTCCCCTCGGAAATCCGCGCGGAGCTCGAAAGCTGGGTCGAGACCGGCTACCCGGAGGAGACCTGCGGGCTCCTCGTCGGAAGCTTCGGCCGCGGGCGCACGGAGACCCGGCGCGCGACCCGCGCCCGGAATCTGAACCGCGAGCGCGCGCGCGACCGGTACGATCTCGATCCGGCCGATTTCCTCGCGGCCGACGTCGCGGCGCGCTCGGACGGCCTCGAGATCGTCGGCGTGTGGCACTCGCATCCCGACCATCCGGCGCAGCCTTCGGAGACCGATCGTGCGGCGGCCTGGGAGGGCTGGTCGTACGTGATCGTCGAGGTCACGTCGCGCGGAGTCGCGGCGCTGCGCTCGTGGCGCCTCGAAGGACCCACGTTCGTCGAAGAACCCATCTCCAGCTCATGAACCACGCCACGATCCGCATCCCGACGCCGCTGCGCGTGTTCACGAAGGGCCAGGACGAAGTGAAGGTCCGCGCGGCGACCGTCGGCGAGGCTCTCGCGAACCTCGGCGAGCAGTGCCCGGGCATCCTCGAGCGCGTGCTCGACAAGGACGGCAAGCTGCGGCCGTTCGTCAACGTCTACGTCGGGTCGGCGGACGTCCGTTCGATGAAGGGTCTCGCGACGGCGGTCGACGCCGGAGCGGTGCTCTCGATCGTGCCGGCCGTCGCGGGAGGTCGTCGATGAAAGCGAAGGACAAGCGGCTCTCGGACCTCAAGGCGACGATCGCCGAAGTCACGCCGAAGGACGCCTCGGCCCTCCAGGAGCAGGGCGCCGTGCTGATCGACGTCCGCGAGCCCGACGAGGTCGCGCAGGGCAGTCCGGCCGGCGCGCACCGGATCGTCCGCGGTTTCCTCGAGCTGCGCGTCGAGGACGCCGTGCCCGATCCGTCGAAGACCGTGCTCGTGATGTGCGCGGGCGGCGTGCGCTCGCTCTTCGCCGCGGAAGGGCTGAAGCTCCTCGGGTACAAGGACGTGCGATCCGTCGCCGGCGGTTTCAATCGCTGGAAGCAGGACGGCCTGCCCGTCGAAGTGCCGCGGACTCTGTCGGACCGCGATCGCGAGCGCTACTCGCGGCACATCCTGATGCCCGAGGTCGGGGAGAAGGGGCAGCTCAAGCTGCTCGACTCGCGCGTGCTCCTGATCGGCGCGGGCGGCCTCGGCTCGCCGGCGGCCCTGTACCTCGGCGCGGCCGGCGTCGGGAAGCTCGGCATCGTCGACATGGACGTCGTCGATCGCAGCAACCTCCAGCGACAGATCCTCCACACCGACGAGCGCACCGGGACCTCCAAGGTCGCGTCCGCGCGCACGACGCTCTCGGCGCTCAACCCGTCGATCGAGATCGTGGGCATCGAGGCGCGTCTGGACTCGTCGAACGTCGACTCGATCCTCCCTGGATGGGACGTCGTCGTCGACGGATCGGACAACTTCGCGACGCGCTACCTCGTCAACGACGCGTGCGTGAAGCACGAGATCCCGAACGTGCACGGGTCGATCTACCGCTTCGAGGGACAGGTCTCCGTCTTCTGGCCGGCGTACCCGGCGCGCCGCGGGCCGTGCTACCGCTGCCTCTACCCCGAACCGCCGCCGCCGGAGCTCGCGCCCTCGTGCGCCGAAGCGGGCGTCCTCGGCGTCCTTCCCGGCGTCGTCGGCACGCTCGAGGCCGTCGAGACGATCAAGATCCTGCTCGGGATCGGCGATCCGCTCGTCGGGCGTCTCCTGCACTACGACGCGCTGCGCGAACGGTTCACGGAGCTGACGCTCGCTCCGGATCCCGCCTGCCGCTACTGCGCGCCCGGCGCGAAGTTCCCCGGCTACGTCGACTACGAGCGCTTCTGCTCTGCGCCGGCGTGAACGCGCCGTTCAATCTCGCACACGCCTCGGGTCTCCTCGCCGGGATCGGCCGCACGCCGCTCGTCGAGCTCTCGGAGCTCCTGCCGCGTGCGGGGCCGCGTCTCTTCGCGAAGCTCGAAGGCGTCAATCCCGGCGGGTCGATCAAGGACAGGCCCGTGTCGAGGATGATGACGCGCGCGATCGCGGCCGGACAATTCGATGGCGGGCGCCGCCTGCTCGACAGCTCCTCGGGCAACGCCGGGATCGCCTACGCGATGCTCGGAGCCGCGCTCGGAGTGCCGGTGACTCTCGTCGTCCCCGGGAACGCGAGCCGCGAACGCCTCGACCGGATCCGCGCGCACGGCGCCGAGCTCGTGCTCACGGATCCGATCGAGGGGTACGACTTCGCGCTGCGCGAGGCGAAGCGTCTCGCGCGCGAGCAACCGGATCGCTACTGGCACTGCGACCAGTACGCGAACGACGACAACTGGCGCGCGCACTACGAGACGACGGGCGCCGAGATCCTCGACGAGGTCCGCGCGCGGACCGGCGGCCTGCCGGACGCGTTCGTCGCCGGCGTCGGGACCGGAGGCACGCTGACGGGCGTCGGCCGACGCTTGCGCGAGGCGAACCCGCGCGTGCGCATCGCCGCGATCATCCCCGAGACGTTCCCGGGCATCGAAGGCCTGAAGCCGCTCGGACATCCCGGCGACATCGTCCCGGCGATCCTCGACGAGTCCCTGATCGACGAGCGTTTCCCGGTGACGCTCGAGCAGGCCGCGGGAGTCGCGCTCGAGCTCGCGCGGCGCGGACTGTTCGTCGGCCCGTCCTCGGGCGCGTTCGTCCACGGCGCGCGCGAGCTGGCGCTCCTGGAGGGGGCGGGGACGATCGTCACGCTGCTGAACGACACGGGCGAGCGCTACGGCTCGACGGGGCTGTGGACCAACGCGGGCTCGGAAAGCGCGTAGCCCTCCTGCTATGCTCTCCGGGATCATGCTCCGCCTCGCGATCGCCAGCGCGCTGCTCCTCGGGCCCGCGCTCCCGCTCCAGCAGCCGAAGCCCGATGAGAAGCCCGCTGCGCCGGACGTCGTCGCCTTCTACCATGAGAACGGCGTCAAGGCGCGCGAGGGACGACTCGTCCACGGACGCCGCGAAGGCGTCTGGAAGGGCTGGTACGACAGCGGCGCGCCGCAGTACGAAGGCGCCTTCCACGACTACCACCGCGAGGGACGCTGGGTGTACTGGGAGCTCTCCGGTCGCAAGAAGATGGAGGGCGAGTGGACGCGCGGCTACCGCTCGGGCACGTGGACCTTCTTCAACGACAACGGCGAGAAGCAGACCGAGGGACCCTACGACGCCGGACGACGGTCGGGGCACTGGATCTCGTGGACGCCGGAAGGAAAGAAGTTGAAGGAGGGCGACTACCGTCTCGGCGTGCGCCAGGGGAACTGGACGAACTACTTCCCCGACACGGGCGAGAAGTGGTCCGAGGGTCCCTACGAGAACAACCTCGAGGAAGGCGTGTGGAAGCGCTGGCACAAGAACGGGAAGCTCGAGTTCGAAGGCCGCTTCAGCCACAACCTCGAGGAAGGTCCGTGGAAGCGGTATCGCGACGACGGGCAGCTCGAAGCCGAGGGCTCGTACGTCCGCGGCAAGATGGACGGCGAGTGGACGGGCTACCACCCGAACGGGCAGAAGAGCTACCACGGCACGATGCGCGTCGGACAAGGCGTCGGCCCGTGGATGCACTGGTATCCCAACGGCCAGAAGAAGGCGGAAGGGTACCTCGACGGCGGGAAACGCTCCGGCGCGTGGCGCATGTGGCACGAGGACGGATCGCCGGACGAGGAGCTCTCCGGCAACTACATCGACGGAGTGAAGCAGCCGTGAGACCCGCGTTCGTCGTCGCCGCGTTCCTCGGGCTCGCGATTCCGGTCCAGACTCCCGCCGTGCGCACGACGGACGCGCTCGCGTTCGGCGTGACGGCCGGCTTGTCGGTCGAGAAGCGCTTCAGCCTCGAGCACGCGCTCACCGTGCTCAAGGTGCAGCTCGCCGGCCAGGAGGGCGGCCCGCTCTCGCAGCAGGGCCTCGAGGTGAAGTCGAAGCTCGAGCTCGGAGTCCTCGACACGTACCGCCGGGTCGAAGCCGGCCGGCCTCTCGAGCTCCAGCGACTCTTCCAGACCGGCGCGCTCCACGTCGATCTCTCGACGACGGACTCGACCGGCGTGAAGACTCCGGATTCCGCGGACGCCGAGTCGCCGCTCCAGAAGAAGAGCACGGTCTTCATGTGGGTGCCCGAGGAGAAGACGTTCGGCCGGTACTACGACGACGTCGAGACTCTCGAGGAGTACCTGGCGGGGCTCTCGGAGGACCTCGACCTCCGCGCGCTGCTGCCGGATCACCCGGTGTCGGCGGGCGGCACGTGGACGATCGAGCCCGCGCGCCTCGTCGACGTGTTCGCGCCCGGCGGCGACGTGCCGTTCGGGTTCGTGAAGGGCGGGGGCGGAACGTTCGCCCACGTCCTGACGGCCGGCGTCGGAGGTCCGCTCCACGCCGTGTTCGGCGGAACCGCGAAGGGCAAGGTCGAAGCGCACTGGAAGGAGACGCGCGAAGCCGAAGGTGCGCGGCTCGCGGTCGTCGAGCTCACGATCGCCGTCGAGACGCAGGCCGACCATGCGGACGCTCCGGGCGCGGCCGCGAGCACGGACGAATCGGCCGACGCGCGCCCCGTCGAGCACGCGGGCGTGCACTGGAAGTTCGAAGGGACCGGGACGCTGCTCTGGAACCTCGGCGCCGGACGGTTCGAGTCGCTCGACCTCGTCGGGCGCGAGGAAGTGAGCAGCGATCTCACGCTCGACTTCGGCTTCGACAAGTCGCGTCAGGTCCTGACGATGGCGGGATCGCTCAAGGTCGCCGCCCGCGCGGTCTCGAAGTCGAAGTAGTCGAGCGCCGTCAAGGACAGACGCTGACGGCCGCCGCGTCCGAGAGCCCGGTCCCGTGGGCGTCGCCGGGATCGTGGAACCAGAGCTGGTAGTAGCGCGTCGCGCCGATCGGATGCGCATCGAGCGCCGGCGTCAGGTTCGCGCCGCCGAGGAAGTCGAACTGGAACACCTGGTCGCGCTCGAACGGGCTCCCGATCCAGCGCGTGCCGCCGCGGAACGGGAGCGCGGCCGGCGCGCCGCTCGAGACGAGGACGCCGAACTGGTCGGGGACGCCGCCGTCCGTCGCGATGCGGAAATCGCCGGCGGAAACGCTGGGTCGACCCTGGAGGTACAACGCCGGCACCGTCCCCTGGGACGTCGTCTTCGCGGTCCCGTAGAGGCGCGGCGTCGGGCACGGCGCGCGACCCGGGTCGAACGGGAAGGCGTTCGAGAGCGACGAGCCGCCTCCGCCCTGCTTGTGGACCAGGACGTCGCCTTGCGAGGCTTCGTCGGGCAGCGGCACCTCGATCCGCGTGCCGCCGTCGAACGACGGGAGGCCCGTCACCTTCAGCGGAGTGCCGTCGGCGAGCGCGGACCTGCGCGTGAACCAGACTTCGTTCGCTCCGGCCGAGAATCCGTGGCCGCGCACCGTGACGACTCCCGCGCCGAGCTCGTACGTCCCGACGTGCGGCTTGTCCGGCGCGCGCGGACCGTACAAGGCCTGGATGCCGGCGATGTCGTCCGCCTCGATCGAACGGAACGGGATGCCGTTGTGGACGAGGAACGAGACCATCGTCGCCGTGATGTCGGCGGAGTGGGCGAGACCGAGCGCGTGCCCGAGCTCGTGCGTGGCGACGCCCTGGATGTCCTTGAAGCTCGGATCGCTCGAGTCCCGCGGGTCGTCCTCCCACACGGCGGCGTCGGAATAGAAACGGATCCGCCAGCCGTCCTCGATCGGCGTCTCGGTGAACGCGTAGACGCCGAAGCTCGAGCCGGCGATCTCCGAGACGATGTTGTCGTTCGGCCCGCCGACCGACGAGGCGTGGCCCTGCCAGGAGAAGTCGAAGTTCGCGCCGCCGGAGCCGAGGACGCCCTGGCTCGGATCGCCGAGGCCGTCGCCGTGCGCTTCGCTGCCCCATTCGACGGCGGCCTTCCAGATGGCGAGCGTCGCGCCGTTCGCGCCCGGGAAGTTCGGGTCCTCGACGAGGCTGTCGCGCGCCTCGGGGTCGCTGAAGTTGTCGAAGACGCGGACGTCGCGCTGGTCGAGGCGCAGCGCGCCGCCGAGGAACGCGTACCCGCGCGCGGGCAGCGGCGCGAGGATCCAGAAGCCCAGTCCGACGCTCGCCGCGATGGCGATGCAGCGCATCGAGATCAGCCTGCGATCCACGATCCAAGTCTACCGCGCCCGGCCGGGTCCGGCGGACCGTAGGATCTGCGCCCCAACCCAGGAGCTTCCACGATGATCGCGCTCGCCCTTCTCGCTTCCCTGACGTCGAACCCGTCGAGTCCGTCGAACACCGCCGACGCTGCGAACGCTGCGCTGGATGCCGCGATCGCCCGGGAGCTCCCGCGGACGGTCGAGATCCGCCGCCGGATCCACGAACATCCCGAGCTCGGGGAGCGCGAGGTCGAGACGGCGAAGCTCGTCGCCGCGCGCCTGCGCGAGCTCGGCCTCGTCGTGCGCGAAGGCGTCGCGAAGACGGGTGTCGTCGGCGTGCTCACGGGCGGTCAGCCCGGCGGGTGCGCGGCGTGGCGCGCGGACATGGACGCCCTGCCGGTCGTCGAGCAGACCGCGCTCCCGTTCAAGAGCACGAAGAAGGAGCTCTGGGACGGGAAGGAAGTCGGCGTCATGCACGCGTGCGGCCACGACGTCCACACCGCCGTCGCGCTCGGCGTCGCGGCGGTGCTCGCCGATCCGGCCGTGCGGAAGGATCTGCGCGGGACGGTGGTCTTCCTGTTCCAGCCCGCGGAGGAGAGTCTGCCCGACCCCGGGCTCCACGGAGCCGCGCGGATGATCGCCGAGGGAGCGCTCGCCGATCCCGCTCCCGCGGCCGTGTTCGGCCTGCACTGCGGTCCCCAGCTCGAGGTCGGCACGATCGGCGTGCGCGCGGGCGGAGCGCTCGCGGCCGCGGACCAGATCCGGATCACGGTCGTCGGCAAGCAGACGCACGGTGCGCAACCCGAGCTCGGCATCGATCCGATCGTCGTCGCGAGCCACATCGTGCTCGCGCTCGAGAACATCCCGGCGCGGGAGATCGACGCGCGCGAGACGCTCGTGCTCACGATCGGCAAGATCGAGGCCGGGAACCGGTTCAACATCATCCCGGAGCGCGCCGAGCTCCTCGGCACGCTGCGCACGCACGACCCAAAGGTGCAGGCGCGCGCGCACGAGCGGATCCGCGAGATCGCCGAGGGCACGGCGAAGACCTTCGGCGCGACGGCCGAGGTCGAGATCCGCGAGTTCACGCCGGTGACGTGGAACGATCCCGCGCTCCTCGCGCGCACGCGGCCCGCGCTCGAGCTCGCGCTTGGGAAGGCGAACGTGATCGACGACAAGCCCGTGATGGGCGCGGAGGACTTCGCGTTCTACGGCGCGAAGGCGCCGGGACTCTTCTTCTTCCTCGGCGTCGCGCCGAAGGGGAAGGCGCCGCCCGGGCAGCTGCACACGCCGACGTTCGATCCCGACGAGGGCTGCATCGAGGTCGGTCTGCGCGCGGCGACCGGGATCCTCACTTCGGATCCGGCGGCGCGGCCCCGTTGAGGGATTTGTCCGGCGGACGCGGCTGCGCCGCACGCGCACCCTCAACGCGCGCGCTCCGCATCAGGCTCTGCAGCTTGCCGAGGAACCCGATCCAGTTCGGCGAGTTGTCGTAGGAAGGATCCGACGCCTGCTCGGCGAAGTCCTGCAGGAGCTCCTTCCAGTTGTTGTGCGGCTTGCCGCACTCGATCGCGCGCTTCAGGTACTTGTTCGCGAGGCCCGAGCCCGCGGTGCCGTCGGTGATCTCCTGCGCGTACGAGAGCGCCGCCCACGGGTGGTACCACTCGACCCCGAGGCCGAGCCCGTCGGGCGGAAGGTACTCGGGGCTCTGCTCGCAGAACGGCGGAGTCTCGTAGTCGTCGTTCAGTGCGACCGCGATCGCCTGGCGCGGGCCCTGGCGGAACAACGTCGGCTTCCCGGGGTAGGGCTGCCAGCTGCTCGGTTGCCGCGCCCACGGCGGGCCGAAGAACAGATAGTCGACGCCGCGCACGACGAGCTGCTCGAGCTCCCCGCGCTTCGCGTCGTCGACGCCGCGGAAGACGGACTCGTTGATGCAGCGCATCGCGTGCATCAGGAACAGGCTCTCGAAGGTCTGCGTCGCGGCGTACTTCGTGTGCCCGAGGAGCTGGATGTTGATCATCCGCTGGACGATCCCCGTCGGCATCGCGCCGTCGAGCATGAGCTGCGCCATGCGGTCGAACCAGGGGCGGTTCTTCGCGCGCCACTCGTCGCCGGCGACCGAGTAGGCCGCGCACATCGCGTCGATGCCCCAGGCGTCCTCGCGTCCGAGCGGGAGTCCCTGGTGAGGATGGGCCTGCGCGAGGCCTTCGAAGACGCGCAGCGTCCGTCCGACCGACCACGACGCCTGCACGTGCGGACTCTCGTGGCGCGCGAGGTGGTACATCTCCGCCGCGAGGACGAGATCGTCCTTCGCCATCGAGTCGTTCGAGAGCCACACGAGCGCCTTCGGCTGCTTCGTGTACCGGATGTAGTGCTGATCGTCGTGCGGCCACCACGCGAGCAGGCAGTCGTCGCGGCTCGGCCAAGTGCCGTCCGGCTCGTACGGATCGCCGAGGTCGTACGGCGGCCGGAGCCCGCGGCGGACGACCTCGCGAACCTGGTCGGACGCCGCCGGTCCGCGCATGCAGGGGAGGAGGAACTGCGGGACGAGCACGCCGCCGTTCAAGCGGAAGTCGAAGGGCACGAGCCCGTCGGCGCCGATCCACTCGTGGTAGCCGACCGGATCGCCGGACTGGTCGTAGGACGCCTGCGGCTGGCGGCACACGTTCATGCGGTGCAGGAGCGCGAGGTAGTCGAGGTTCTCGCGCGACGCGGACGCGACCGAGACGTATCCCTCGCACGTCGCGATGCCTTCGCCGCCCGGACTGCCCTGCTCCTTCACCCACCAGGGATGCGCCCATCCCATCGCGGTCCCGTAGACGTAGTAGCCCCGGGCGACGCCGTTCGTGAGCCCTTCGCGCAACGCCGCGAGGTCCTTCGCGGCGCGCGCGCGCAACGCGAGGCGTCCGCGCGTCCCTCCGCTGTTCACGAACTCGAGATTGCCGAGCAGATCGCGCTGCGGGAAGTAGCGCGCGGTCGCGGGCACGAACCAGGACCACAGGTTCGGGCCGCCCTCGCAGAACGCGAGACCCGGATCGAAGGGCTCGGGGTCGGCGCGCGGAGGACGCGCGGCGTTCTTCGCCGGCACCGGCACGAGCACGAAACGCCGCTCGAACTGCGCCTGGGGGCCCATCATGTGGAGGCGTCCGTCCGGCGCCTGCGTGACGATCGGGATCACGTTCGTCGCGCCGTCGCCCTTGCCTTCGGCGTGGGGCACACCGAGGAACGGATCCGCGACGTCCGCGATCGCCGTCCAACCCGCCGGGAGCACGAGCTGGATCCCGCGCCAGTACACGATCCCGAGCGTCGACTCGAGCGCCGTCGGCGCACGGGCTCCAGAGATCGCGCCGTTGTTGACGCGCAGGTCGAGCGCGACCTCGTTCTGGTCCTTGACCTCCTTCACGTACGCGTGCACGCCGAGCAGGTGCGGCAGCGGCGGTCCCTGCTCGCTGGGCGTCCCGAGCGGCATCATCGTCGCGTACACGCGCCGCTCGCGCACCCAGGGTCCGGACTTGAGGATTCGCAGGCTCCCGAAGCCCGGGTCCTGGGGATTCCCGGAGAGGTCGGCCCAGTACGCGTTGCCGTACACGTCCGTCGCGCGCAGGCCGAAGGTGCCGTGGCGCTGGCGCGCGAGCAGGTTCGCGACGCGCGGAGTCACCTTCGGCGCGCGGTCGATCTTCGATTCCGACGCGACGATCGAGAAAGAGACCGGCGCACCCGGACGGTCCTCCGGCGCGAGGTCGACCGGGGCGAAGATCTCGACGACGTCGGCCTCTCCGGTCGGGTAGCGCGAGACGATCTCGACCTGCGCCGGGACGAGCGTGCCGGCGGGGTCGTGGTTCAGGACCGCGAAGGGACTCTTGTGGTCTTCGCGCGGGAAGATCCCCTTCGGGATCGGGATCGTCCCGTGGAGGAGGAAGTGGTTGCGTCGGGGCGCGATCAGCTCGAGCCGGGCGACCGCCTCCGGAGTATCGAGCTCCTGCGCCGGGGTCGCGGTGCCGAACGCGGTGCACGCGACGGCGCCGATCAGGAGCCAGCGTCGCAGCAGGGGGTTGCGACGTTCAGGGCCGATGCTCATGGGGTTTCCCGACTACACGCTACCGCACGCGGCGGGATCCGACCAGCGCGACCGCCGCCAGCGACTCTCGAGCCTTCGAGATCAACGCACGACGACGCAATCGATACCGAAATACGTGTGCGGCGCATCCGAGCGGTCGCTCGTCCCGACGAGCTCCGCGCGGAGCTTGAACTCGCGGCCGACATCGAAGGTTCCGAGTGAAATCGCGCGTGGTGCGCCGACGGCGTGCTCCTCCGTGTTGAACGTGACGACCGGATCGCCCGCGCGCGCGCCGTCGACAGAGAACTGCACGATGCCGTAGTCGAAGCTCCTCGTCGGATACACGACGATCTCGTGGCGGCCCGCGCTCGCGACCGGCACGGCGAGCTCGACGAAGTCGCCGACGGCCTTGGCGCGCACCCACAGCTGGCGTCCGCCGGACCACTGCTCGTCGTCGAGGGCCTGCGGCTCGTGCGCGATCCCGGGGCTCGCCGCGACCACCTGCGCATCCTCGGCTTCGACCGCGCCGTCGATGCGGAACGGTTTCCATTCGAGCTTCGCGACGGAGAGATCGGCGTCGCGGATCGCAGGCGTGTCGTCCTTCGCGCCCGGTCGCGCGTAGTAGAACGTCGTCGCCGCCATCTCGACCGTGCACTCGCGCCAGTGCCACAGCTCCATGTCGAACCGCAGGCCCTTCTCGAACGGGATCGCGTCGAGCGCGCGGAAGCGGTTCACCGAGCACCAGCCGAAGTTCCCGGGGCCGTCGCAGCGCGTCTGGTCGTGGAGCGGCGCCTGGAAGAGCTCCGTCCCGCACCACGCGTACCCGTAGTAGTCCTCCGTGCCCGTCCCGAAGTGCGAGGGGAACGTCTCGCCGTCGACGTAGAACTTCTCGTCGCCTTCGCCCCACCAGGCCTTGACCGGATTGCCGATCGAGAGCATGTCGCCGACGAACACGCCGCGGCCGGTGACGGCGAGGTGCGTCCAGTCGCGCTTCGGTCGCGTCGAGACGCGCCCCGACGCGCGCCAGCGCGCGTGGAAGAGGAGCGAACGGTCGTCGAAGGTCCACGGCTCGGTGTGCACCTCGCCGAGGATGCTCAACCCCTTCGCGCCGTTCGGGTCGACGGCAAGCTCGATCCGGTCGCGGTACGGCATCACCCAGCGGCACACGAGATCCGCCTCGAATCCGCTCTCGTCGCCTCCGGAGCCGACGGTGATCGGCCAGCTCTGGTAGTCGTTGACGCCTGGAGCCGTCGCGAAAAAGTCGCCGAGCGGACAGACCACGGTCTCCTCTCCGTCGAACGAGATCCGCAGGATCGCGCGGCGGAGTGCGAGCGGGAGATCGTCGGCCCTCACGCGAAACTCCAGGTAGTCCGCCGCTCGCGGTCCGTGCGCGAGCTTCGCGTCGCTGGCGACGAACCTGCCTCCGGGGTGCGCGGCGTCGAGCTCGTAGCCGAACGTGTGCGCTCCGTCGGCGTTCGCGAACTGGTGCGGGTGCGCGAGAGTGGCGTTCGCGAGGTCGATCGCGGTCGCGCCGCGCTTCAGGTCGTCGGCCGCGAAGCTCGTCACCGCCGTTCCGGTCGGATACGTGCGGTAGCCGAGGTGGTAGTAGACGTCCTTCGGCTGGTCGCAGGTGACGAGGCAGTGCTTCGCGTAGGGGATCGGCAGGTAGAGGTTCCAGCCGTGCGACGTCTGCTGCGAGAGCGGTGCCGCGACCTTGCCGGTGCCGCCGAGGAGCGACGCCATGTCCTCCGCGAGCACGGGAGCGTCCGCGCCGTCGAGCGTGATCCGGAGCGTGCCGGCGGGATTCGCCGACCAGATGCGGACGATCGCTCCCGGGCCGTCGACGTCGAGCAGCACGCCTTCGGTCCGGCCCTCGCGCTCCTCCGTGCGCACGTACTGCCCGGCGTCGCCGTTCGCGAACCAGTCCTTGTCGGGCGACACCGACGCGCGGTCGTAGCTCGAGGCCTGGCGCGCGACGTAGGGCGGCGCCGGGAGCCGCCCCAGCGCGCTGCGGTCGACAAGCTCGGCGAGCAGCCCGGCGAGATCGATCGCGGGGCGAGCGGGGTTCTGCAGCAGCAAGGCGAGCGCGAGCAGCATGGGGGCGATAGGCTAGCGCGCCGCATGTCCCGCGCCACGTCACGCCGCCTCCAGGGGCTCGTGCAGTCCGACATCCGGCGCATGACGCGCGAATGCGAGCGCGTGCGCGGCATCAACCTCGGGCAGGGGATCTGCGACCTGCCGACGCCGCCGCTCGTCCGCGAGGGCGCGATCGCCGCGATCCGCGAGAACAAGAGCACGTACTCGTTCCCCGAAGGCGACGCCGGGCTGCGGAAGGCAATCGCGGCGAAGCTCGAGCGCCAGAACGGCCTCCGGGCGGACCCCGCGACCGAGATCGTGGTGACCGTCGGCGCGACGGGCGCGTTCGCCTGCGCCGTGCACGCGCTCCTCGATCCCGGCGACGGCATCCTGCTGTTCGAGCCGTACTACGGCTACCACCTGAACGCGGCGATCCTCGCCGGTCTCGAGCCCCAGTTCCTCGCGCTCGAGGCGCCGGCGTTCGCGCTCGTCGAGAGCGCGCTCCGCGCTGCGCTGCGGCCGAACACGCGCGCGATCGTCGTCTGCACGCCGTCGAACCCGTGCGGGAAGATGTTCGATCGCGGCGAGCTCGAGATCCTCGCGCGCGTCGCCCGCGAGCGCGACCTGCTCGTGATCACCGACGAGATCTACGAGCACATCCGCTACGACGGGCGCGACCACGTGTCGCCCGCGACTGTCTCCGATCTCCGCGAGCGCACCGTGACGATCATGGGACTCTCCAAGACGTTCAGCATCACCGGCTGGCGACTCGGCTACGCCGTCGCGCCGGAACCGATGGCGCGCGCGATGACGCTCGTGAACGACCTCTTCTACGTGTGCGCGCCGACGCCGCTCCAGCACGGAGTCGCGGCGGGCTTCCAGGCGCCGCAGAGCTTCTTCGACGCGCTCGCGACCGACTACGGGACGAAGCGCGCGATGACGTGCGACGCGCTCGATGCGGCGGGGATGAACCCGGTCGTGCCGCAGGGCGCCTACTACGTGCTCGCGGACGTCGCGCACCTCGGATTCGCGAGCGCGCGGGAAGCCGCGATGGCCGTCCTGGAGCGCGCCGGCGTCGCGACGATCCCCGGCACGGCGTTCTACACCGGCACGGGCGGCGAGCGGTTCCTGCGCGTGTGCTACGCGAAGGAGAACGACGTGCTCGCCGAGGCGTGCCGGCGACTCCGGGCGTTCCGCGCCTGAGCGTCGGCGGATCAGGGCGTCCGGATCACGAGCAGGCGGATCTCGGTCATGTCCTCGATCGCGAACCGCAGGCCTTCCCGGCCGAAGCCCGAGTCCTTCACGCCGCCGTACGGCATGTGATCGACGCGCCACGAAGGCGCCTCGCCGACGAGCACGGCGCCGACCTCGAGGCGGTCCCAGGCGCGCTGCGCCTTGTACAGGTCGCGCGTGAAGACGCCCGCCTGCAGCCCGAACGGCGAGTCGTTGAGCTCGTCGATCGCCGCGTCGAAATCGCGGAACGAGGAGAGGACCGAGACGGGTCCGAACGCTTCGCGGCAGACGATCGGCTCGTCGCGCGGGACGTTCTCGAGCAGCGTCGCCTCGAGGAGCGCGCCCGTGCGCCGGCCGCCGCACAGGACCTTGGCGCCGCGCGCGACGGCGGACCGGATCCAGCCCTCGAGGCGTTCCGCGTCGGCGACGGTGATCAGGGGACCGAGGAACGTGTCTTCGTCGCGCGGATCGCCGGCCTTCAGCGCCCGCGCTCCCGCGACGAGGCGATCGCGGAAGTCCGCGTAGACCGACTCGTGGACGACGATGCGCTGCGCCTTGATGCAGCTCTGACCGGACTGGTAGAACGCGCCGACGAGGATGCGCGCCGCGGCGTCCGCGATGTCCGCGTCGACGTCGACGATCACGCCGGCGGTCCCGCCGAGCTCGAGGACCACCTTCTTCTTGCCCGCGCGGGCCTTCAGGTCCCAGCCGACCTCCGGCGAGCCCGTGAAGGAGAGCAGCTTGAACCGTTCGTCGGTGACGAGTGCGTCGGCTTCGCGGCGCGGGCACGGGAGGATCGAGAACGCGCCGGGCGGGAGCTCCGTTTCCGCGAGCACCTCTCCGATCAGGAGCGCTCCGACCGGCGTCGCGCTCGCCGGCTTGAGCACGAACGGACACCCCGCGGCGATCGCGGGAGCGACCTTGTGCGCGGCGAGGTTGAGCGGGAAGTTGAACGGCGAGATGAACGAGCACGCGCCGACGGGCACGCGCTTCCACATGCCGGTGTAGCCCTTCGCTCGCGGAGTGACGTCCATCGGCAGGACCTCGCCTCCGATGCGCGTCGCTTCCTCCGAGGCGATCCTGAACGTGTCGACGAGTCGCGAGACCTCGCCCCGGCTGTCCTTGATCGGCTTGCCGGCTTCGATGCACAGCGCGAGCGCGAGCTCCTCCGCGCGCTCGCGGAACCGTCGCGCGCAGTGCGCGAGCACCGCCGCGCGATCGCAGGCGGCCATGCTGCGCATCGGCTGCACCGCGGCGTGCGCCGCCGCGATCGCTTCCTCGATCGTGCCCGGATCCGCGAGCGCCACGCGCGTCGCGACGTCGCCGCGGAACTTGTCCGTCACCTGGAGCTCGAGCGCAGAGGTCCGCGGCCGGTTCGCGAGCCAGAGGGGGTAGCTCGGCTTGAGCATGGGAGAGTCCACGTTGCACGATCGGGGTTCGGTTGCGCAAGCGTCCTTGACCGGCGCCGGGTGCCTGCGATGCTGGACGGATGGCGCCGGAGATCCGCGACGGACGGTTCGACCTCGTCGCCGGGGATCCCGCCGCGGGTGGAGAGGACCTCGCGCGCGCCGTCGCTAGCGGACTGCGCGCGCAGGAGAAGCGCTTGCCGTGCCGCTTCTTCTACGACGCCGCCGGTTCGGCGCTCTTCGAGGAGATCTGCGAGCTCCCCGAGTACTACCTGACGCGCGCGGAGGACGAGATCCTCGCGCGCCACGCGGGCGAGATCGCGGGCGCCGTCGCTCCCGGCTGCGCGCTCGTCGAGCTCGGCAGCGGGAGCGCGCGCAAGACGCGCCACCTCGTCCAGGCGCTGCTCGCCCGCGCGGACACGCTGCGCTACTTTCCGATCGACATCTCGAGGAGCGCTCTCCTCGCGGGCGCGCCCGGGCTCCTCGCGCTCCATCCGGGCGTCTCGATCCGCGCGATCGAAGCGGAGTACGAGGCGGGACTCGCGAAGCTCGACGAGCCGACGCCGAACGGCAAGCTCGTCCTCTGGCTCGGCTCCAACGTCGGGAACCTGACGCGCGACGAGGCCGCGCGCTTCCTCGGGCGACTCGCGCGCCGGTTGACGAGGAACGACCGCCTACTCGTCGGGATCGATTTGCGCAAGGACAAGCATGTGCTCGAGCGCGCCTACGACGACGCGCGCGGAGTGACGGCGCGGTTCAACCGGAACCTCCTCGCGCGCGTGAATTCCGAGCTGGGAGCCGACTTCGACACGACTCGATTCCGCCACGTCGCGCTCTACGACGACGAGGCCGGGCGGATCGAGATGCACCTCGAGAGCACGTGCGCGCAGACGGTGCACGTCGGCCGCCTCCATCTCGACGTCGCCCTCGCGGCCGGCGAGCGCATCCACACCGAGGACTCCTACAAGTACTCGCGCGGGGAGATCGAGGAGCTCGCGCGCCGCGCGGGGCTCCGGATCGAGCGGACGTGGCTCGACACGGCCGAACGCTTCAGCGTCAGCCTGTTCGCGCCCGGCGCCTGAGGAACGAGACGGCCCCTGCCGGGGTTCGCCCGGCAGGGGCCACCGAGACCGGTCCCCATCCAGAGCCGGTCTCGGACTTCAGGAGCGCCAGGCGCCGTCGACCCAGACCGTCACGGCGCGCGACTCGTAGCGCCCTGGACGTCGCACCATTTCGAAGTGTCCGCCGCAGACGCAAACTCGAACCGGCCGGCCGCAGCCGTGGTACTCCCATCGATAGACCGGCGGGACCCAGACGCGGTCGACACAGCCTTCGATCCACACGGGTCGGTACACGGTCTCGTAGTGACCGGGCATCCAATACGCCGGCGCCGGCGCGCGGCACGGCTCGCAGTTGCCGCCGAAGAACGCGCCCGTCGAGAATCCGAGGGAGAACGCGCCGTGCGAACCCTTCTTCGTGTAGGCGATCCCGAATCCGTCCGCGGCCGAGATCGGGGCGAGGACGGCGGAGAGTGCGAGAGCAAGTACCGGCATCTTCAACTGGGTGAACATGGTGGTCTCCTGGGTTCGGTGGTCGCGCCGCCCTGGGCACATGGCGTGCCATCGTCCGTCGCCGGTTTGCACGCCCGTCTGTCCTGCGCGGGAGCCACCGGTGCAGTCGCCGGCGGACGCGGCTAGGCTTCTCCCGATGCCGCTCCCTCCGTCCCGCCTCGCGTCCTCGTTCTTCGCGTTCCTCGTCCTCGCCGCCTGCGAGTCCGGCGGCACGCACCCGCTGCCTGGAGTGCCCGTCGCCCCGACGCCCGCGGCGACGGCGGCGGCGCTCGACGCGCAGGTCCGACAGCTCGCGCTCGCGAGTCGCCCCGGCACCAGGCACGCCGCTCTCGCGCCGCTCGCGGGGGAATGGGACGTCGCGCTCTCGCTGATCTCGGCGGCGGGGGACGAGGCCGAGCCGTACCGCGGGCACGCGACGCTCGGATGGATCCTCGGCGGGCGCTACATGCACTGGGAGGCGACGATCGACTTCGCCGGCACGAGCGGAACGACGACCGGCTACCTCGGCTTCGATACGGGGCGCGCCGAATACGAGCTGATGATGATCTCGGATCTTTCGCAGGCGATGGAGGTCGCGCACGGTACGGGCGACCTCCAGGGACCCGGCCTCGTGTTCACGCTCGAGCGCGCGGATCCGCGGTCCGGATCGACCGTGCGCGCGAGGAGCCGCATCCGCCTGCTCGCGGCCGATCACTTCGTCCTCGAACAGCTCGAGCCCGGCGCCGACGGCGTCGACCGCACGACGCGCGTCTGGCACTACCGGAAGGCCCCGGTCACGCGCTGAGGACGAACTCCTTGCGCGAGATCCGCCACGAAGCGAGCGCGAGCACGACCACGAGCACGACGGCGAGCGTCGTCGTCGCTGCGCCGAGGGTCTCGAACTTCGACGACGCGAATCCCTCGACGTGGCGCCACTCCGGGGAGCCGGTCGCGGCGATCACGCTGCGCAGGTAGTACTGGACCGTCAGCGCCTGGTTCCGGCCGGGGAGGTTGGCGAGGAACCCCTCGACCGCGAACGCGTACGCGAGGCCGGCGATCATCGGGTGGCGGAAGATCACGCCGGCGGCCGCGAACAGCGCGGAGTAGACGGCGCCTCCGATCCACACCGCGGCGAGGAGAGGAACCGTGATCCGGTCGTCGACGGGTGCTCCGGCGACCGGCGAGCTGCGCGCGACGGCCGTCGTGAGCCAGGCCGAGAGACCGAGGACGACGCTGACGACGACGAGCGACGCCAGCCAGCGTCCGAGCAGCACCGCGGCGCGCGGGATCGGGCGCGAGAACAGGTAGGTGATCGTGCGGTCCTCGATCTCCTCGGTGACGACCGCCGAGCCGCACACGAGGGCGCAGAGCGGCGTGACGATCTGGACGAGCAGGAGCCAGCCGAGGTGCGTGGCGATCCCCGCCGGCGGGACCCGCGTGTTGATGTGCGCGATGATCCAGGCCATCGCCGGGGGAGCCGCCGCGAGCGCCAGGCACGCGAGCGTGCGGCGACTCCACCACACGCGCGCGACCTGCGTGCGGAAGAGGAGGATCGTGGCTTCGACGAGACCCGGCATGGTCACCCCACGAGGTAGTCGAACACGGCCTCGAGCCCCGCGTCCGGAGTGTGGAGGCTCTGGATGCCGGCGCGCGTCGCCGCGGCGATCGCGGGAAGCGCGCCGAGGAACCCGTCGAGATCCGAGGTTTCGACGCCCAGCTCGGTTCCGTCCGCCGAGATCCGCACGCCGCGGACTCCGGGCATCTCGACGACCGCGCGCGCGAGACGCCGCGCGTCGCGCACGCGGAACTCGACCTTCCTCGGATGGCTCGAGAGCAGCGCGCGGATGCCCTGGACGTCGCCCTGGGCGAGGACGCGGCCGCGGTGCAGGAGCACGACCTCGCGCGTCAGCTCCTCGATCTCGTGAAGCACGTGGCTCGACACGAGCAGCGCGAGGCCCTCGCGCTGGAGCTCGCGGAACAGCTCGACGATGCCGCGGCGCGCGACCGGATCGAGGCCGGCGAGCGGCTCGTCGGCGATGAGGAACTTCGGCCCGTGGGCGATCGCCTGCGCGATCTTCGTGCGCTGGCGCATCCCGCGGGAATACTCGCGCGTGCGCCGGTCCATCGCGTCGGAGAGACCGACGCGCTCGAGCGCCCTTCCGGCGCGCTCGCGCGCATCGCGCGCCGAGTACCCGGAGAGCCGGAGCAGGAACGTGACGAACGCGAGGCCCGTCATGTCGCCGTACAGCGCGTCCTGTTGAGGACAGAAGCCCGTGTCCGCGAAGTGCGCGCGGTTCGCGAACGGATCGCGGCCGAGCACCTCGATCGCTCCGCGCGAGGGACGGATCTCGCCCGCGACGAGCTTCAGGAGCGTCGACTTGCCCGCTCCGTTCGGCCCGAGCAGTCCGATGATCCCGCTCTCGAGCGTCAGCGACACGTCGACGAGGCCGACGACCGGGCCGTACCAGCGCGAGAGGTCCCGTGCCGTCACCACCGCGCTCACGCCGACGCCTCCATGCGCCGGGCGCGAGCGACGAGGATCGTCCACGCGAGGACGGTCGTCGCGGCGAGACCTGCGAACGACCACCCGACGGCCCAGTCGAGTCCGCGCGGCTTCATGTCGAACATCCAGATCGCGACGCGACGGAAATTGCCCTGGAGGCTGAGCGCGAGGTAGCGGTCGTCGTCCTGCAGGTTCGCGAGGACCACCGCGATCGCGCCGCTCAGCATGAAGAACGCGAAGCTCGCGACGAGCGCGAACGTCTTGCGCGCGAAGAGGCTCGAGATCGAGAGCATCACGCTCGACCAGACGACCGCCCACAGGAACCCGAAGCCGATCGAAGCGTACACGACGCGCGACTCCTCCTTCAGGAACGCCCAGTCCGGCGACGCGAACGTGGCGACGGTGCAGATCACGAGGCTCGGGAGGAGGACCGTGAGCAGCGCGAAGAAGAACAGCGTCAGGAACTTGGCCGCGAGGAATCCGCCGACCGTCAACGGCCTGGAGAAGTACAGCAGGTGCGCGCCCGTGCGGCGGTCGTCCGCGACGAGTCCGGCGCCGAACCAGGCGATCACGAGCAGCGAGAACACGCTCGTCGCGAGGTGGAAGTACATGATCAGCTCGCGCACCTGGAGCATCGACTTCGCGAACCCGGCCGCGATCACGCTCGCCGGCGAGGGGCCGCCGAGGACTTCCGGCGCAGCACCCTGCTCCACCGAGAAGCGCGCGTAGACGACGAACGAGATGATGATCGCGCCGATCGCCGGCGGCGCGAGGAGCACGACGAGCGGCAGCTTCTTCTTCAGCGCCGCGGCGATCCCGACGCGCGCGAGCGCGAGCGACCCGCTCGAGGCGGGCTGGAGCGTGCCCCGGAACGGCCGGTAGATCTCGGTCTGGGTGCGCGCCGTCACGCCGTCTCCTCCGCGCCCATGCCGGCGACGAAGACCTGCTCGAGCGACGACCGCACTTTCTCGACGCCGCGGAGCGTCGCTCCGGACGACGCGGCCAGCGCGAACAGCTCGTCGGCGTCCTCGGCCCGGCCGTCGAGCCGCACGAGGAGGCGCCCGTCGGCGTCCGCGTCGTGGGCGAAGCCCGACTCGGCGAGGCGGCGCGCGAACGCCGCCCGATCCCCGAGGACGTCGAGACGCACGCGGCGACCTTCGACGCGCGTCAGCTCCTGGATCGGACCCGCGATCGCGACGCTGCCTTTCCGGAGCACGACGACGTGATCGCAGGTGCGTTCGACGTCCGGCAAGAGGTGCGAGCACAGGAGCACGCTCTTTCCCTGGCCGTGGCCGAGATCGTGGACGAGATCGAGCATGTGGCGCCGCCCTTTCGGGTCGAGACCGCTCGTCGGCTCGTCGAGGAGGAGCAGCGCGGGATCGTGCACGAGGGCCTGCGCGAGCTTGAGGCGCTGCTTCATGCCGCTCGAGTATTCGTCGGCGAGCCGGTAGCGCGCCTCCTCGATCCCGACGTAATCGAGGACCTCGTGGGATCTCGACTGGGAGTCTTCGCCGGAGAGCCCCGTGAGCCGACCGAGCGTCGCGACGGTCTCGAGCCCGGTGAGGCCGGGCAGGAGGCAGTCGTTCTCCGGCATGTATCCGACGGAGCGCCGGAGCGCGAGGCGGCCCCGCGCCGTCGTGGGATCGCAGCCGGCGACGCGCGCCTCGCCCGCGTCGGGACGGAGAAGTCCGAGCAGGAGCTTGATCAGCGTCGTCTTTCCCGCGCCGTTCGGCCCGAGGAGTCCGGTCGGCCCGGGCGAGAGCGCGAGCGTGAGTCCCGCGAGCGCGCGCACCGGGCCGTAGCGCTTCTCGAGACCCCGGATCTCGACGATCGACTCTTTGCCCATCGATGTACTTTATGTCACAAAGTGGATCGCCGTCCAGCCCTCGTCCGCGCCGCCTTCAGATCGCGCGCCGCAGGAACGCGCGGGCGACCGCGGAGAGGACGTCCCCGGCCAGGACGATCAACGCGCCGAGCGCGACGAAGAACAGCATCTCGTCGTAGAAATGGCGCGCGCGGGCGTCCTGGATCCAGTACCCGAGAGAAACGACGCCGAGGAGGCCGAGCACGGTCGCCTCGCGGACGCACGTCTCGAACCGGTAGAAGAAATAGAGAAGGAACCGCGTCAGCGCGAGCGGCGCGACGGCGAAGAGCGCGATCGCGAGACGGCTGCTCCCGAGCCAGCGCAGGGAACGCAGCGGCGCCGCTTCGAGGTTCTCCACCGTTTCGGCGCCGAGCTTCCCGAGGATCCCCGCGTTGTGGATCCCGAGCGCGAGGACGGCGGGCCAGGCGCTCGGCCCGAGCATCGCGAGGAAGAGGAACGCCCAGATGTACTCCGGGATCGCGCGCAGGAAGACGAGGACCGCCCGCGTCGCGGTCGTCAACGCGCGCCAGGCCGCCGCGCGCGCCCTCTCGCGTCCCGCGACGGCCCGCGAGGGGCCGGAGTACGGCGCGAAGGGGCGGCTCGCCGCGAGATTGCGCGCGGCGAGCGGCGCGAGGAAAGCGGCGCCGATCGCGGACAGCGTGATCGCGACCACGGAGATCGCCAGCGTCTGGATCGATCCCGAGATGCCGCGGCTCGCGAGCAGCCCTCCCGCCCAGCTCGCCAGCGTCGACCACGCGAACGGATGGTCGTGGAACGGATAGGGCTGCGCGTCGTCGCGGAGGAAGCTCCTGAGATTCTCAAGCCTGCGCGCGCTCAGGAGATCGGCGACGTCGATGTCGCCGCTGGTCCAGGACCAGACCGCGATCGCGAGGAGGGCGACCAGGCTCCAGCGCACGAGACGGCTCCGCGGGCGCCGCCGGTGCAGGGCTTCGACGCGGGGTGTCATGCGACGAACCTCCGCCGCAGCGAGCCGCTCCAGATCTCGATCGCGACGACGAGAACGGCGAGGACGTCGAGGTAGGTCCAGACCTCGGAGTAGTGCAGGTTCTCGAACGCCGCGGAGATCGAGTACCCGAGCGTCGGGAAGCCGAAGAACCCGAGCACCGCCGACGAGCGCACGGCGCACTCGAAGCGGTAGAACGAGTACGCGCACATGTCGGGCAGCGCGCGCGGGAGCAGCCCGAAGCAGAACGCCTGCGCCGCCCCGGCTCCGGCCGCCTGCATCGCGATCGCCGAGTCCCGCGGCGCTTCGTCGATCATCTCGGAGAACACCTTGGCGAGCGTGCCCGCGTACGGGATCGCGATCGCGAGGACCGCCGAGGCCGTGTTCAGGCCGAAGGCGGCGAGGAAGATCACCGCCCAGAGGAGCTCGTGCACGGAGCGCATGCCGACGATCAGGACGCGGGTCGCGGCCCACACCGTCCCGGCGAGCGCGCGGCGTCCGCGCCGGCGCGCTCCCGCGCCGCCGACGGCGGGGTCGCGCCACCACGCCGTCGACGCGAAGAAGCCGAGCACGAAGCCCGCGACGATCGCGAGGCTCATCGCCGCGGCCGCGAACACGACCGTGCGCCGCGCCGCAGCCAGCGCCTCCGCGAGGAGCGACGGCGTTCCGGCGGGCACCGCGGTCTCGTAGCCGATCGCGGGGTGGAACATCGCCGCGAAGAAGGCGCGCACGATCGCGAAGCCGCCGCGCTGGGGGAGGAGAGCCCGGAACGGCGCGTCGAGCACGACGAGGGCGGCGACCGCGGAGAGGACGATCGCGAGCACCACGAAGCCCCTGCGGCCGATCGCGAACGGCCGGCGCAGCGTCGCGCGCGCCTCAAGCCCCATCGGGTCCGCGTCCTTCCAGCCGGTACAGCTCGCGGAAGTCCTGCTCGGAGACCGCCTGCGTGGACCGATCGAAGACGATCCGTCCGCCGCGCAGGCCGACGAGCCGCGGCAGGATCTCGCGCGCGAGCTGGAGGTCGTGGAGGCTGACGATCAGCGTCAGGCCCCGTTCGGCGCACAGGTCCCGGAGCAGGGCGACGGTGTCCCGCGCGCGCGCCGGATCGACGGACGAGACCGGCTCGTCTGCCAGGATCGCCCAGGGCTCCTGGTACAGCGCGCGCGCGATCGCCACGCGTTGCCTCTGGCCGCCGGAGAGGGAATCGGTGCGCTGGAAGAGCTTCTCGCCGATGCCGACGCGCTCGAGGATCCCCGACGCGCGATCGAGCTCGCGCGAGGAGGGGAGGAGCATCGCGCGCACGGAACGGAGGAACCCGAGCGAGCCGAGACTGCCCGCGATGACGTTCTGCGAGACCCGCAGGTTGGGCACGAGCGCGAGGTCCTGGTGCACGAATCCGATCCGCGCGCGCAATCCCTGCAGCTTCCGTTGGGAGAGCGCTTCGAGGTCCTGGCCCGCGACGAGGACGCGGCCGCTCGTCGGCGTCACGGCCGCGCACAGGAGGCGCAGGAGCGTCGTCTTCCCGGCGCCGCTCGGCCCGACGAGGGCGACGGCCTCGCCGCGCTCGACGCGCAGATGCGCGTCCGCGAGCGCGGCGTGGCCGTCGTAGAGGACGCTCGTTCGGTCGAGCTCGAAGACGGGCGTCGTGCGCCCGTCCGGCTCAGCGCATGACACCGGCGTCGATCGCGGCAGCCTTCAGCGTGTCGAAATCCTCGTTCTTGGCCGGGATCAGACCCTCGGGCCGGTTCATCCCGGCGAGGAGGGCCGGATCGTCGATCGCGACGAGCGCGGCCTGCAGCTTGTCCGTGAAGCCCGCGCCGAACGTCGTGTCGAGACTCGGGTGCACGCAGAAGTGGTAGTCGGGGTAGTCCGGGCTCACCCACACGACCTGGCAGATCGCGGGGTCGAGCTTCTTCTCCTTCACCATCCGGTCGTAGGTGGCGAAATCCATCGCGCCGGCGTCGAACGTCCCGGCCTCGACGAGCTTCGCCGTCTTGTCGTGCGAGCCGGAGAAGTTCATCTCGGCGCCGAAGAAGTCCTTAGGGCTCTGTCCGCCGAGCTTGCGGATGAAGTACTCGGGCATCAGGCGCCCGGAGGTCGAGCTCGCCGAGCCGAACGTGAACTTCTTGCCCTTGAGCGCCATCGGGAAGTCCTTGCTCTTCTCGAGGCCGAGGCTCTTGTTCGCGATGAAGTAGCTGTGGAACTGCTTGTCGATCTTGCCGCACGCGATCACGCGCGCGCCCGGGACCGCGGCGCGGGCCTGGAGGCCCGTGAGCCCGCCGAACCAGCACAGCTGGATGTCGCCGTTCTTGAAGCCGTCGACCGAGGCGTTGTAGTCGGCGGACGGGACGTACTCGACCTGGATCGAGAGGACCTTCGAGAGGTGCTGGGCGAGCGGCGTGTACTTCGCCTTGAGCTCGGTCGTGTTGTCGTTCGGGATCCCCGTGAAGCGCAGCACCTTGGGCTTCTGGTCGCCCGGGGCACCGGCGGCGACGACGAGGGACAATGCGAGGACGAAGAGGGAACGGCGGGCGATGTCGAACTTCACGGCATTCCTTTTCTCCGGCGGACGTGAACAGGGCGCCCGACCGGGGATGGGTCGACGGTCGGAGGGGATGAATGCGCAGGTAGGATAGCGGAGCGCCGGGGCGCGGCCAACGCGGGGCTCGCCCTCCGCACGCGGCGCACCTAGACTTCCGACCCAGGAGGAGCGATGTCACGAACGTCGAAGACCGGGGATCCGAATCCCTCGCCGCTCTCGCGCCGCAACTTCTTGAAGGGCGCGGGGGGCGTCGCCACCGGAGGCGTGATCGCACAGGGCCTCCTGGCCGGCACGCTCGGCGAGGAGGGTGCCGCCGCCGGAGACGTCGAGGAGCTCTCGGGCGAGGTCGAGATCGCGCTCGAGATCAATGGCGAGCCGCGCAAGGTGAAGGTCGAGCCGCGGACGACGCTGCTCGGCGCGCTGCGCGATCGCCTCGAGCCGCCCTTGACGGGCGCGAAGCTCGTCTGCGACCGCGGACAGTGCGGCGCGTGCACGGTCCACGTCGACGGACGGCCGGCGTACGCCTGCATGCTCCTCGCGGTCGACCTGCGCGGCCGGAAGATCCGCACGATCGAGGGCCTCGGGTCTCCCGCGGCGCTCGCGCCGCTCCAGGCGTCGTTCTGGAAACACGACGCGTCGATGTGCGGCTTCTGCACGCCGGGGTTCGTGATGGCGATCCAGGCCTGCCTCGAGAAGAATCCGCGCGCCGGACTCGCGGAGATCCGCGCGGGGTGCGCCGGCAACGCCTGCCGCTGCGGGACGCAACCGCAGATCTTCGCCGCGGCGCTCGAAGCGGCGACGCAGCTCTCCAAGGGAGGCAAGTGATGGCCGAGCGCAAGCCCCCGAGTGCAGCGGCGTGGCCTCCGCGCGCCGAGCTCACCGTCCTGAACCACGATCTCCCGCGCGTCGACGGGCCCGCCAAGGTCAGCGGCCGCGCGCGCTACACGCACGACGTCCGCCTGCCCGGGATGCTGTACGCGCGCGTCCTCTGCTGCCCGCTCCCGTGCGCGGAGGTGACGCTCGATCTGGCGCCGGCGCGCAAGATCCCGGGCGTCGAAGGCGTGATCGAGCTCATGACCGGCAAGACCGGCTACCTCGGGCAGCCCGTCGCGGCGGTCGCCGCGCGCACGCCGGAGCAGGCCGAGGACGGTCTGCGGGCGATCGTGCTCACGCTCGTGCCGAAGCCGTGGGCTGTCGATCACGCGCAGGCGACCGCGGAAGGCGCGCCGAAAGCCGGCCGGAACGGCAACGTCTCGAAGGAGAACGTCGCGGGCGACGCGAAGGACGCGGAAGCCGCGATCGCGGGCGCGGACGCGGTCGTCGAGGCGACGTACACGCTGCCGGTGCAGCACCACGCCTGCCTCGAGACCCACGGCGTCGTCGTCGACTACCGCGGCGGCGACCAGGCGACGGTCTACTGCTCGACGCAGGGGACGTTCACGGTCCTCGACGACGCGCCGGGCGAGCTCGGGCTCAAGTCCTCCCAGGTCACGGCGATCGTCGATCACATGGGCGGCGGCTTCGGCAGCAAGTTCGGGATCGGGATCGAGGGCAAGGCGGCCTGCATGCTGTCGAAGCAGCTCGGGAAGCCCGTGCACCTGATGTTCGACCGGGCGGACGAGTTCGTCACCGCGGGCAACCGCAGCGGGTCGCGGCAGACGCTGCGCGCGGGCGCGAGCCGCGACGGGAAGCTCCTCGGCTTCGTCGGCGACGTGACGAAGCTCGGCGGCACGGGCGGCGGATCGTTCCCGGGCGGCCGACCGTACATCTATTCGTTCGAGAAGAGCTGCGTGCGCGTGCGCAGCGTGTACACGCACACCGACTCGGCGCGCGCGATGCGCGCGCCCGGCCACCCGCAAGCCTCGTTCGCGATGGAGTCGCTCGTCGACGAGCTCGCGGCGAAGCTCGCGATCGATCCGCTCGAGTTCCGCAAGCGCAACCTGAAGGACCCGGTCTACCGCCGGCACCTCGACGCGGTCGCTCGCGAGATCGGCTGGCCGGATCACCCGAACAAGACCGCTCCGGCCGCGCTCGCGGACGGCATCGGCGTCGGGATCGGGTTCGCCGTGTCGACCTGGGGCGGCGGCGGAGGCGACGGATGCGAAGTCGACGTCCGCATCGACCGCGACGGCAGCGTCGTCGCGAGCGTCGGAACGCAGGACCTCGGCACCGGCGTCCGGACGTACGTCGCCGCGATCGTGGCGGAGGAGTTCGGTCTCCCGCTCGACGCCGTCGTCGCGCGGATCGGCGATAGCCGCCTCGCGAGCGCGACGCCTTCCGGCGGCAGCACGACGACCGCGTCGCTCGCGCCGTCGGTGAAGAATGGCGCCGCGAAGCTGCGCGGGATGTTCGCCGAGCGCCTCGCGAAGACGATGGGAGTCGACGAAGCGCGCCTGCGCTTCGCGGGCGGTCGCGTCGCGGACGAGCAGGACGCCAAGAAGTCGCTCTCGTGGCAGCAGGCCTGCGCGGTGCTCGGACAGGAAGGCCTCTCGGCGCGCGGGACGCACCAGTCCGATCTCGCCGCGAACGGCATCCACGGCGCGCAGGCGGCGAAGGTGCGCGTCGACACGCTCACGGGACGCATCGAAGTCCTGAAGATGGTGTGCATGCAGGACTGCGGCCTCCCGCTGAACCGCATGGCGATCCGGAGCCAGATCCAGGGCGGCATGGTCCAGGCGCTCTCGTACGGACTCCTCGAGGAACGCGTGATCGACCCGCAGTCCGGCTGGGCGCTCAACGCGAATCTCGAGGATTACAAGATCGCGCACCCGCTCGAGATCCCCGAGATGGTGGCACTCGTCGACGACGAGGACGCGCGCGGCGTCATCGGCCTCGCCGAGGCGACGGTGATCCCCGGCCACGGCGCGATCGCGAACGCCGTGTTCAACGCCTGCGGAGCGCGCATCCGCGACCTGCCGATGACGCCGGACAAGGTGCTCGCGGCGCTCGGGAAGGTCGGATAGGAGCTCGATGAAGGCTTTCACGCTCAAGAACCCGACCTCGCTCGCGCAGGCGATCGAGATCCTCGGCGCGCGGACGCAAGGCGCCGCGCGCGGCTCCCACGGCAAGCTCCAGGTCCTCGCCGGCGGCCAGGACCTGCTCACCGAGATGAAGGAGCACCTCGTCGAGCCCGAGGTCCTCGTGAACCTCAAGGGCATCGGGGGACTCGACGCGATCCAGTTCGACGCGCAAGGCGCCCTCTCGATCGGCGCGCTCGCGACGCTGACGAGCCTCGAGGAGCACGAGGGCGTGCGCTCGAAGCTCCCGATGCTCGCCGAAGCCGCGCGGTCGATCGCGAGCCCGCAGATCCGGAGCGTCGGCACGGTCGGAGGCAACCTGTGCCAGCGCCCGCGCTGCTGGTACTACCGCAACGAGCACGCGAAGTGCCTGAAGAAGGGCGGCTCCGAGTGCTTCTCGTACAGCGGCCTCAACAAGTACAACGCGATCCTCGGCGGGGGACCTTCGTACATCGTGCATCCGTCGGACCTCGCTCCGGCGCTCGTCGCGCTCGAGGCGCGGGCGACGTTGCGCGGACCCGCGGGCGAGCGCGAAGTGCCGCTCGAGCGCTTCTTCACCCTGCCGACGGAAGGCAGCGTGCTGCGCGAGAACGTGCTCGCCGAGGACGAGATCCTCGTGCGCGTGACGGTGCCCGCGCCCGCGGCCGGCATGCGCGGCACGTACCTCAAGTTCAAGGAGCGCGGATCGTTCGACTTCGCCCTCGCGTCGGTCGCCGTGGGCGTCGCGATCGAAGGCGGGAAGATCTCGAAGGCGCGGCTCGTGCTCGGAGGCGTCGCGCCGATTCCGTGGCGCGCGCCGGAGGCCGAGGCGGCGCTCGTCGGCCAGGCGATGGGCGACACGGCCTGGAAGGCCGCGGGGGAAGCGGCCGTGCGCGGCGCCGAGCCGCTCGCCCACAACGCCTACAAGGTGCCTCTCGCGAAGGGGCTCGTGTTCCGGGCGCTGCAGTCGCTCTCCCGCGCATGAACGACGCCCCGGAGCCTCCGGTCGCGGGCGTCCGCATGAGCCCGTTCTGCATGCACCTGCGGTCGAAGAAGTCCTACTTCCTGCGCGGGCCGGCGCTCGAGGAGTCGGACCTGCTCGACGGGAGCGGCCACTGCTGGTGCAGGAAGACGATGCTCGCCCTCGGGCCGGACGGGGAAGCCGCGCAGCCGGCGGATTGCCGCGCGGGTCGCGCTTGCTTCGAGGCCGTCCTGTAGACTGGATCCCGCCCCCTCGGAGGAGGCCTACGTGATCCTGACTCCGATTCCGCTCCTGTTGATCTTGCATACCGCGCCGGCCCCGAGTGCGCCGGCTCCCGAGGAGATCGTCCGCGGCCAGTACGTCGAAGCGCGGACGGCGAGCGTCTTCGCCGGCGCGTGCCACTACGGCGCCGAGGCGACGACGAGCGGCCGCGAGGCCGTGCTCGCCTGGTCGTTCACGTCGGGCTCCGACGGAGGCGTCGATCTCGCCGGCACCGGCGTGGTCGCCGTCGTCGCCGGAGAGGCGAACCTCGTCGATCGCGGCGCCGCGCGGCGCTCGATCCTGTGCTTCTCGGATCGCGCGACGCCGTCGCAGCGCCGTGCGGCGGGGGACTTCGTGCGCAGGCATGCGGGCTCCGTCCTCGGCGAGATCGAGGAGCGGACGGTCCCGCTCACGATCGCGTTCGACGGCGATCACTACCGCATCGCCGCGGGCTCGCTCGTCGAGCTCGACGGCGCGCTCCTGCCCGACCGCGCGTGCTGCAAGATGCCGTACAAGGTCTGGTACCACCCGTTCGTCGCGCTCGAGAGCGCGGTCGTCGGCTGCAACGCGGTGTTCCGCTGCTCCGACGCGAGCCTCGCGGCGGTCTTCGAGCGCCACGACGACAACGCGTCGTTCGCGGGGAGCTTCGCGGTCCGGTGAGAGCGCGGGTCCTGCTCGGCGTCGCCGCCGTCGCCGCCGCCGGCCTGTGCGGCTGGGCGCTGTTCGGGATGCGCGACGCAGCGCCGCAGCCTCCCGCTCCGGCGTTCGAGGCCGCGTCCGACGGCAGCTCGCCGCGGCCCGAGGAGCCGGTGCGCGCCGACGCGTCCGACCGGCCCGCGATGGCCGAGCTCGCGCCCGTCGAGATCGCCGCGGTGCCGACCGCGCGCGCGCGCGTCACCGGCGTTCCTCCTCCTCCGCCCGACGCGCTCGTCGCCGTCCGCGGCCGCGTCGTCGACGCCGTGAGCGGCGAGCCCGTCGCCGGGATCACGATGGGTCTCCTCTCGCGCCGTCCGCGGACCTGCACGGTCAAGACCGACCCGGAAGGACGCTTCGCGACCGGCGCCGAGCTCTCGAGCGGCGTCGTGTCCGTCGCGCACGTCCCCGACAACGAATCGCCGCGGTTCTCCGCGCGCTGGGCGATCGAGCCCACGTCGTTCCTGGCGACTTCGCGGAGCGCCGAGGAGAGCGCCGCGGCGAAGCAGCCGCCCGAAGTCGTGCTCGCCGCGCGCGCCCCCGAGCGGGAGCTCGCGGTCGACGTCAAGCTTCCCGACGGCGGCGCCGCCGCGGGAGCGTCGGTGTCGCTGACGTGGGGACACCGCGAGCCGCCGGGGCGCTTCCGCGCCGACGGACGCTGCTACGAGGAGACCGACGACTACGGTCGCGCCCGCTTCGCGCTCTTCGGTCCGGACGCGTGGGAGCGCTCGTTCCGCATCGAAGCCGACCACCGCGGCACGCTCGCGTCCGACGTCCTGACTCTCGATCCGCCCCTCGGCAACGCGCCGCCGGTCCTCGGGCTGCACCCGGGCGGACTCCTGCGCGTCCGCGCCGCGAACGACGAAGGGCGCCCGGTCGCCGGCGTCTCCTTGTGGATCGAGGTCCACGACGAGTCCGGAACGGTGCGCGGCCGCGCGGGCGAGACCGACGCGCGCGGCGAGTGCGTCTTCACCGCGCTGCGCAGCGGCTGCTATGCGATCTGCGCGCTGCATCCGTCGACCGGCGAGGAGATCCGCCGCGAAGTCGATCTCGCGCGCGGCGCGCAGGAGACGGTCGACGTCCGCTTGACGCTCGCGGGAATGCGCCTGCGGCTCGCGGGGACGGTGCTCGACGAGTTCGGGTATCCGCTCCCCGGCGTCGCGGTGCGCGCGCAAGCCGCCGGCGAAGCGTGGGTCGCGCTGACCACGGGTGAAGGCGGACGCTTCGAGTTCTGGGGGCGCCCGTGCGACGGCGTCCTCGTGAGCGCGGGAGGCGGATTCCAGGACGACCGCTACGAGCCCGACTGGATCGCCGTTCCCTGCGGGACCGGCGGCCTCGCCGTGCGGCGCCTCGCCAAGCTGGAGGAACGCTCGTGGCCGCTGCAGGCGCTCGATCGCGGCACGGGCGATCCGGTCGCCGTGGGCCGCGTGACGCTGTACCGCGCCGACACGCGCGGGAATCCGACGGCGCAGCAGAGCTTCACGCTCGACGCGGGCGTCGTCGAGCTCGTCTACAAGCAGCGCGACGACCTCTTCTACGCGGTCGACGCTCCGGGCTACCTGCGCGAGCAGGGGCCGCTCGCCGACCTCGTCGCCTCGGCCTACGGCAGCGGTCGCCTGCGCGTCGAGCTCGAGCGCGGGTTCGATCGCCGGCTCGAGATCAAGGATCGGATCACGCGGCGCGGCGTGCCTCACGCATTCGTCGCGGTCGGCGGCGCCGTCATCGGGACCTGCGACGACAAGGGCGTCGTCCACGTCCACGCGGACGCGTGGCCCGCGAGCGCGCGCGTCGAGGGCGCGGGGTACGCCCCGGTGACCTGGGATCCCGACGCGGCGGGCTTCCCCGGGGACGTGATCTGGCTCGAGCCCCTGCGCAGCGGGAACTAGACCGGCGCCTTCGTGATCTCGCGCATCGCCATCGTGGCGAAGGCGCCCTTCGGCAGCCGGAACGCGACGTGCAGACCCTCGGGATGGAGCGCGACGGACGTGTCGCGGGGGAACACGCGCGCGGGGCGCCGGCTCCCCGCGAGGCGCGCCCCCGCGAGCGCGCTCGCGTCGACGCCGGCGGCTTCGAGCACGGCGCGCTCGAGCTCTCCGGGCTCTCCGCTCGCCGGACGCATCTTCGCCCCGTAGATCGGACCGGTGACCGAGATCTCGCCGCGCGCGAAGCGCGGTCCCTCCTTCGCGGCGTCGACCACCTCGAAGAGGCCGCCCGTGTCCTCCTTTCGCGCGACGTCGCCGGCGAGGACGCGGTCGAACCATCCGCGGGCCATCCGCTCGCGCAGCCACGCGTTGAAGAGCGCCGACTGCCACGCCGAGAGCTCCATCCGCGCGATCCACGACTTCGCCGCGGCGCCCGTCGCATCGTCGAGGCGGCGCGCGCCGCGTCGCGCGTTGCGATCGCCGGGCCCGAGGCGCTGCTCGCCGAAGAAGTTCGGCAGACCTTGCTGCTCGAGCCGCGCGAGGATCGCGCGCGCGCGCTCGACGGCGTCCTCCCCGACGTCGGCGACCACGATCGCGAACCGGTTCCCGGCGAGGTGGCCGCGCCCGAGCTTGTTCCGGTGCCGCTTCGCCGCGAGGACCTCGAGCCCCGTCGCGGCCGCCGCGCGCGACGCGATCTCCTCGACCGCGCCGGATGCGAGAGGCAGCGAGAACGTCTGCGTCGCGCGCGAGACCTTGTCCTTCTGCCCCGCGCACCCGACGTCCCGTTCGGCGACGCCGAGCGCGCCGGCGAGCGCACGCTGGACGTCGCGCGTCGTCATGCCCTCGCGTCGCACCTCGAGGTAGACGTGGGCACCCTCGCCGCAGGGTTCGTAGGCCGGGATCTCCTCGACGACGAAGTGCGCCGGCGAGATCTTGAGCCGGCCGCCCGTCCCCGGGAGGTCCGCGGTCAGGAGCGGGAGTTCCCGGACGGCGTCCACGGCAGGACTTCTATCCTGCCCGAGGACGCGCCGCGAGCTACCAGCTGACGATGTCCTCCGCCGTCACGGTCATCGGCGTGAAGGGCGGGAGGTTGGCCACGTTGTTGAACGCGGTGTTGTAGCTCCAGTTGCGCAGCGGCGCCTGGTAGCGGTCCCCGCCGTAGACCCAGCCGTTCGTCGCGTACTGCGAGAACCACGCCTTGACGAACGATCCCTTGATCGTGGACGTCTTGCCGGACCAGTTCTCGTGGAACCGAGGCAGGTTCTCGAGACCGCCGTTGTAGTTCGAGCCGACCGTCTCCGTGTTGCCGGTGACGACCGCGGTGTTGTACGTCGTGTTCGTCGCGACCGGCAGCGTGCCGACGGTCTTCGTGTCGTTCCACGCGTTCGAGAGCAGGTTGATCGCGTCGCAGATGACGGCCGCCGGCTTCTCGCCGACCGTGTTGAAGTCGCCCCAGACGTACAGCGGATCGGGCGTCGCGACGGTGAGCCTGCCGGCCAGCGTCGAGCCGTTCTTCAGGCGGATGCCCTTCGCGTTCGTGCCGGTGCCTTCGCCGTAGTTCCCGGCGTACAGGAGACCGTTCGCCGGGAACTTCCCGGTCAGCGCGAGCAGCCCGAGGTCGATGTCCGTGATCTGCACCTTCACGTTCGCGCCGTTCGACTGGCGCGCGTCGTAGATCTGCCGGATGGAGATCGCCGACGACACCGCCGCGGTGATGTCGACGTTCGTCGCGCTGTAGGCCTTCCACGTGCCGTCCGCGAACGTGATCACCGAGAGGTCGGCGTGCGAGTGGTAGTAGCCGGCGCTGTAGGAGCCGGTGCCCGGCGGGACCGGCACGTAGCGCTGCGTGGCCGCATCCCAGTTGTAGTCGCCGTTCGCGTTCGGCTCGTACATCGCGGTGGATTGGGCGCCCGGCACGACCGATTCCGTGACGCCGTGCTCGTGGGTCATCACGGTCGCCCCCGTCTGTCCGTAGCCCGCGGGTTGCGCCCAATAGGCGAGCGCGCCCGGCGCGAACGCGAGCCAGTCGCCGCTGTCCGAGAAGTTCCCGTTGCCGTTCTGGTCGTAGCCCGTGCTGAAGCGGCTGTCGTACCCGCTCGTCGTCGTGACGCCGAGCGCGCTCATCTGCGACTGGCTGTTCATCCGCGTGTACACGAGCGGCTCCGCGGCGTCGAACGGGTTCGACACCCAGTTCCGGATCTGGACGGTGCCCGGAGACTGCGACGGATCGTCCTTGCGGTTGCGATAGATGTTGCCGGCCGAGTGCAGGTAGTTCGTGTTGAAGGTCAGCGTCGCGCCCGAGCCGAGGTACATGTCGTGGTTCGTGTGCACGCGGCCCCGGATGGTCATGTCGGGACCCGGCTGGATCTCGAGGTCGCTGTCGTAGAACACCGCGTATTGGAAGAGCGGCGTCGCACGGGCGTTGATGACGCGGTGGGCGGCCGACTGCGCGCCGTTCGCCTGGGCGGTCGAGTCGATCTCGTAGCCGTTGACGACGGTCTGGATCCCCGAGGGATCCGTCACGATCGTCGAGAATCCGCTCGGGTGGATCTGGTACTGGATCATCTGGCCGCCGACGGGCGTGGAGCCGCTCGGCGGGACCGGCGACCAGTTGGCGATCGCCACCTGCACCTGCTTCTTCGCGGCTTCGACGGCTCCCTCGGCGAGGTACTGCGCCTGCGTGTCGTACCGCGTGACCTGCGCGTTCCGGTGGGCCACCGTCGCGGCGGCCATCGTCACCGCGATCAGGCTGGACGCGACGAGGACCGCGAGGAGCGTGTACATGAGCGCGACGCCCGCGCGGCGGTTCGCCTGGATGTTGTTCTTGCCCGTGGTGTTCGACTGATGAATCCGCATGACCCCCTCTATCCGTTCCGGAGCTTGACCATCGCCTCGGTGAAGAGTCGGTGGACAGCTCCCTTCTCGTCCGTGCGGCGGAACCACAGCCGCACCCGCAATGCGCGGATCGGCACCTGGTTCGCCGACGAAGCGTTGTCGTCGAACGTGACGCGTTCGACGTGATTCGCGATGTCCCTCGGCGCGGCCCCGTCGATCCAGCGTTGGAGGACGTTCACACCGTCGGCGCGCGTGACGAGGACGTAGGCGAACTGGTTCCCGGCCCAGACCATGCGGCCCGCGCCGTCGATGTCCGGGCGGCCGTCGGCATCCGCGTCCGCCGGCTGCAGGAACACGATCTCCCGGTTCGGTCCGAAGTCGGCGTCGCCCGCGACTCCGTGCTTCACGGCGGGCGCGTGGGCGCTGCCCGCGAAGTCCCCTTGGGCGTTGCCGTCGTCGAAGAGGTACGGATACTGGTCCACGCCGATCGTCGTGGCGCCCGAAGGCTTCAGGGTGCGGAGGATCGAGCGGACCGCGCGCTCGCTCATCGCCTGGAGCTCGCTGTCGATGCTGGCGTACGTGGCGCCGCGGCTCATGCTCGACACGGACTGCATCAAGCTGCCCACGAGGAGCAGGAGAATGGTCGCGCCGATCACGAGCTCGAGCACGGTGAATCCGGATCGGGAGGTTCTCATCGTGTCCTCGTGCAGGAGAGACGCATGTTCCGCGGGCGTCCGCGGAAGTCGTTCCACGTCACCGTGAGCGTGATCTGCAGCGGATCCGGCACCGGCAGCCCGACGACATATCCCGGGTACGTCGGGACCAGCTGCTCGTTGCGGAGGTGCAGCGCGTTGAACATCGCGATCGGCTGGTTCGCCTGGAACGGGCTCCCCGCGATCGGGATCTGATCGGGCGAGAACATGAGGATGCGCTCCATCGCGGCCTGCAGATCCGTCGTCGCGGTCTCCGTCTCCTGCGTCGTCCGGATGAGGTTGTGCGACGTGATCTGCGTCCCGAGCGTGCCGAGCACGGCGACGAGAAGGATCGCCACGGCGACGAGAACCTCGTAGAGCGTGAGACCCCCCGATCGCGGATGCGCGCGGCGTCGCTCGAACCTGCTCATCCAGTCCTTTCCGCCGCTCCGCACAGGAGGGCCTTCTGCCTGGCGCTGGATCGGATCCCCGCCTGCGCCGACTGAAAAGGAAGACGGATTTCGAGCTCTGCTCGATCGCCGGGCCGGCTAGGCGAGGCTTTCGAGCACGCGGGCGAGCCAACCCGCGGATTCCTCGAGTCCGCCCGGGCGATTCCGCAGGAGCCAGAGGCGGCGTTGCTCCGCGAGCAGCGGGCCGAGCTCAGCCGCGAGGCGCCGCCGCGCGGCGACGGGGATCGCGCCGGCCAGGGCTCCGGGCGGTGTCGCGAGCCGCGCGATCCCGAACGAGCACGCGAAGAGGAGCACGTCGGCCGCCCAGCGCATCTCCGCGACGACGAGCTCCGCGTCGGGCCGATCGCCGCGGGCCTCGCCGAGGCGCGCGCGCGATGCCGCGACGGACGCGCGCGCGCGCGCGAGCCCTTCCGCGGAGAGGCCGGGCATGCGCGCGTGCGGGAGCGGCTCCGCGGCGAACGCGAGGAGAAAGAACAGGGCCGAGCCGTTCGTGCTCGGACACCCGGTCTCGAGGTAGGCGTCGCCCAGAGCGAGCGCCGTCTGTCCGAGCACGCCGGCCGCGTCGCCGAACGCGTGCTCGTCGAGCAGGGACGCGAGCGGCACGTCGCGCGCGCTCGCAGCGGACGCGTTCCACGCGAACCCCGCGCCGAGGAGGAATCCAGGGAGGCTCGCGAACGGCGGCTGGAGATGTCCGCGATCGCCCCAGTCGGTGACGAGGTACCCGGCGGCGCGCGCTTCGCGGCCGTGGATCGCCGCGTGCGCGAGGTTCGCGGCGCCGTTCGTCGCGCGACCCGCGACGCTCTGCCAGCTCGACGTGCCGGGACACACGTAGAAGGCGAGACCGCTCGCCGCGAGCGCGCCGAGCTCCCGCTCGAACGGGTGGTCCGCCTCGTAGCCCCAGGCGAGCGCGATCGTGTCGCGCGGGATCTCGGCCAGGATCTCGGGATGCTGCAGCATGCCGTCGGCCCAGCACTGGATCCGTCGCCCGCGGTCGCGCGCGAGCCGGTGCACCTCGCGCAGGAAGTCCAGGTAGACGCGCCCCTTCCCGCGCGTCGCGCACGCGTCGCGCGATCGTCCGGTCCCGATGTCGAACGCCTCGTCGAGGCCGACGTCGAAGAGCGCGCTCCCGAAGCACGGCAGGAGCTGGTCGTAGAGCCCGGCGAGGAATGCGAGGGTCCTGGGATCTGTCGGGCAGAGGCTGAACGGCTCGCGCGCGCGGCCGAAGGCGTGCTCGACGCCTTCGGGGACCTCGGCGAGATCGCGGTAGCGCTCGTGGACGAGCCAGCGGTGCATGTGCCCGAGGCTCTGCTGGTTCGGCACGAGGTCGACGCCGCGCTCGCAGCAGAACGCATCCAGCGCGCGGATCTCGTCGGGCGTCAACGGACTCGACGCGTTCCAGACCTCCTCGTGGCCGGCGTAGGCGAACGTGTGCTCGGTGTAGAGCTGCAGCTCGTCGATCTTGAGCGCGGCGAGCCAGTCGACGAGCGCGAGGAGAGTGTCCGTGCGCGGCACTTTGCTGCGGCTGACGTCGAGCAGGACGCCGCGGCGCGGAAAGTCGGGCCAGTCGTCGATCTCGAAGGACTGGATCGACGAAGTCTCGCGATGCAGCCGCAGGATCTGGGCGAGCGTCGTCGACGCGTGACGCCGCCCGGCCGCGTCCGCGGCCTCGATCGCGATCCCGTCGGAAGCCGCGCGCAGCCGGTAGCCGCCGGGGCGGAGCGTCCCCGCGGGGAGCGCGGACACGCGCGGCTCGGAGCTCCTCTCCCACGTTCCCGCGCGCCGCTCGAAGAGCTGCGGCCGCGGCCAAAGGAGCGAGAACGGATCGACGCTCATCGCGCTCCGCGCACCCACACGCGGATCTCCGCAGGGCTCGGGCGCGGCGGCGGCCCGGCGTCCGACGAGAGAACGTCGCCCGAGAGGACGTCCGGATCCCGCGCGGCGAGATCCTCGACGGTCGAGACGCCCGCTCCGGCGAGCCAATCGAGCCCGCGCTTCCCCATGCCGCGCACGGACATGAGCCGCGCGGCTTCGACCCAGCGTTCACGCCGTCCCGAGTCGACGGCCTCCGGCGCGGCGACGAGATCCTCCGGGCGCCGGATGCCGCTCGCTTCGAGCCGTCTCTCCGTCTCCTGCGACATGCCCGGGAGGTCCGCGAGCGTCGGGCGCGTCGAGTGGATCGTGAACCGGTCGACGAGCGCGATCGCGAGGAAGCTGAACGCGAGCGCGGCGACGCCCGCGACGGACGCCCGCACCGGCTCGGCTCGCCGCGGGGCGGCGCACGGATCCCACTCGGGGATGCAGCGCGCGACGACGAGCGCACGCGCGAAGCTGTGGCACCCGAGCGCGAACGGCACGAACCCGACGAAACCGAGGTACGGCATCTCGAAGAGCTTCCCGTCCTCGAACAGCGGCACCGTGTAGATCCACTTGGCGGGCGAGCGCCAGTTCCAGGTCTCCCACATCGCGCCCGTGACTAGTCCGGTCGCCAGCATGCGGACGAGGGGACCGCGGTCGCCCGCCAGCAGCCGGGCGAGGAGCGAACGCTCGTCGCGCGACGCGAGCCAGGGCTCGAGGAGCAGGAACGCCGCTCCCCAGACGAGCGGGTACGCCTGCCGCGGGAAGAGGAGAGGCAGGACGAGGCACGCGATCCCGGCGCCGTAGAGGAGCGTTCGCGCTCGCGCGGGCAGCGGCGACGGAGCCCTCGGCGTCCGCACGGCAGCGCCCCCGAGCAGCGTGTGGATCACGAGCACGCCGGGGAGCACCGTCGCGAAAGAGACGTAGACGCCGACCGTCTGCGTGAAGCGATCGGGCGGGATGCCGACGTAGTACCAGTTCGCGAGGCGCAGGTTCGCGCACTCGTACAGGAGCCAGTAGGCGCCCGAGGCGAGCGCGAGCCCGAAGAATCCTTTCGTGCGGGAGAGCAGGATCGACGAACCGGTGCGCAGGTACACGACCGCGTCCGCGAGCAGGATCGCCGACCACCACGAGAGGTCGTACGACCAGGTCGCGATCGGCTCGACCCCGCGCCACAATCCCCATTGCGCGGCCGCGAGGAGCAAGCCGCCGCCGAGGAGGAATGCGCGCGCGAGGCGCCGGCGTTCCGTGGTGTCACTCTCCGCGTGCATCGCGGCACCAAGGTACTCGGGCGCGATCGCCGTGGAGAGCGACCTCGCTTCCCGCTAGACTCCCGCCGCGCCCCTCGAACCCCGGAGGCCCTTCATGTTCCGACCGTCGACCGCACTGATCCTCGCTCTTCCGCTCCTGCTGGCGGCCTGTGACGAGACCGACGTCGTCGCGGTCCGCGTCAAGGTCCGCGAAGACCTCTCCGGAACCGTCCGGACGAGCGGCCTCTTGCTGCCGGGATCGGACGGACCGGTCCAGAAGGCGAGCGACGGCGCCACGTGGGGGAGTCGCGTGGAGATCGAGTGCGCGACGGGCACCTTCGTCGATCTCTCCAAGCTCAAGCTCGCCGACATCTCGTTCGGCGCGGGCGACGGAGGCCAGGGCATCGGATTCGCACGCGTCGTGTTGCCGCGCGGGCCCGACGCGCGCTGGCCCAAGACGTTCGTCCCGCTCACCGAGGACGAACGCAAGAGCGTCTCCAGCGCGATCGACCCCTCGGGCAAGTCCGAGTCCGTCGGCGCGACGCTGAAGATCGAGATCGAGCTCCCGTCCGCCGTCGTCGGGAACGGCGTCGTCGGCAAGACGCGGGGCACCAAGGTCACGGCGGAGGGCGCCCTGGCCACGCTGATCGTGCCGCTCGAGTCGATGACGACGCCAGGTGACGCGATCACCTGGCACCTGACCTGGCAGAAGTAGCCGCGCTGCTACTTCCCGTCCTTCCCTGCGGTCTCGGTCTGCGTGCCTTCGAGGCTGACGGTGACGTAGACCTCGTCGCCGAGCTGCTCGGGCACGACCTTCATCCCGAAGTCGCTGCGCTTCAGCATGAAAGTGCCGTAGAAGCCGATCCGCACGCCCATCTTCGTGTCGGAGAACCCGACCTGCTCGAACTCGACGGACAGCGGCTTCTTGATGCCGCGGAAGGTGATCTCGCCGTCGACGGCGTACTTGCCCTCGCCCGACTTCTTGACGCTCTTGCTGACGAACGTCGCCTCGGGGAACTGCACGACGTCGAAGACCTCGAGTCCCTTCAGCGCGGCCTCGCGCTTCGGCGCGCCGGTGTCGACGCTGTCGGTCGCGATCGTGACCGTGACCGAGGACTTCTCGGGGCTCGCGGCGTTCAGCGAGAGCTCCCCGGTGACCTGGTTGAAGCGGCCGAAAGCCCAGCTCGCGTTCATGTGCTTCACGCGGAACAGCACGGTCGAGTGGACGGTGTCGACCGTGTACTTGCCGGAAGGGTTCGGCGCCGCGCTCGGCTTCGCCTGGGAGGGCGACGAGGCCGCGGAGAGAAACAGACCGAGCGCGGAGACGAGAGCGAGGCTGCCGAGGAGGATGCGTGTGTTCATGATGGCGACCAAAGTGACGCACCCGCGCGCCGAATTCAAGCCGTCCAGCGAAACCGCCGCGGCCGACGCGTGTTCCCAGAGCGCCGATGGATTCCCCGTCCGGTCCGCGACGACGCAGTCGAAGGAGCATGCTCCTCGAAGCCGCCGCCACCGTGATCCTCGCGACGGCCGGGATCGCCGTGGGAGTCTGGCGCCGCACCGGTGACACCGGATTCGTGCGCATCGCCGACGACCAGGTCGCCGTCGTGGTCGATCGCGCCCGCGACGTCCGCCGCACCGTGCAACGTCCCGGGTACGTGCCGTTCGTGCCGCTGCTGCAGAAGGTGCACCTCTTCGACCGCAGTCCGCGCGTGCTGCGCATGCAGGGCAGCCGAGCCGAGGGGCCCGACCGCGTGCCCCAGCTCCTCGCGCGAGCGAAGGACGGATCGAGCTTCTGGTTCAAGGACGTCGAGGTGCAGTACGCGCTCACGCCCGGCGCGGCGCCCGCGGTGCTCGACGACGCGGGTGCCGACTCGTTCGTGAAGCCGGAGCTCGTCCGCGCCGCGGCGCGCGCGATCCTCCGCGACGAGCTCGGGCGCTTCACGGCGGAAGAAGTGGCGCGCGGCGAATGCCTGCAGCTCGTGGCGCGCGCGGCGCAGGCGGGTCTCGCCGACGTGCTCCGCCCGCACGGGGTCGAGGTCCTCGGCGTCTCGCTCGGCAAGCCGTCGTTCGACGACGAGTACGAGGAGGCGATCCGGCGCCGGATGAGCTTCACGCAGGAGGTGGCGGAGCTCGACGTCGAGTTCCGGCGCCAGGAGACGGACGGCGAGCGACGCGGAGCGAAGCTCGAGAAGGAGAAGGAGGTCGAGTTGCGGAAGCTCGAGGGGATTCTCCTGCGCGACCTCGGCGCCGCCCGGCGCGACGAGATCCGCGTGCGCCAGGAAGCGGACGACGCGGCGAGCGCGCTCGTCGAGGCCGGGCGGTCGATCCAGCTGGAGAAGCAGCAGGAAGCCGCGCTGCTGAAGGCGAAGTACGTCGGGGCGGCGCGCAGCGTCTACCGCGAGGGGCTCGAGCTCGAGCGCGCGGGCGACCTGCCCGTCCGCGCCGCGCTCGTCCGGAAGCTCGCGAGCATCCAGTTCGACTTCGCGCCGTACAGCCGCGACGCGGCGCCGCACCGCGTCGAGTACGAGAACCTGCCCGGACCGCCAGGTCCGAAGGGCAAGCCGTGAGACTCCTCCGCGGGCTCGGAAGCGCGGCGGTGATCGCCGTCCTGTTCCTCGCGCGCGCCGTCGCTCGCTTCGCGGCGTGGCGGCCGGTGCGCTCGACGGTCCGCGTCGTCACCGCGGCGGTCGTGATCGCGGCGCTCGTGCTCGGCGTCGGCGCAACCTGCCTCGTGCGCATCCCGCCCGGGACGATCGGAGTCCGGCAGTTCGAGTTCGGCGGGCGCGGTCTCGCCGAGCGCGATCACGCGCCGGGCATCGCATTCAGCCTGCCCCTGCTCGAGAGCTGGCACCGGCTCGACGGCACGACGCAGGTGCTCGCGTTCGGATGGGAATCGGAGGGCGGGGACTTCCCGGTGCTCGACCTGCGGACGCGCGAAGGGACCGTGGTCAAGGTCGGCGCGGCGATCGTGCACCGGATCCGGAGCGGGGAGGCGTGGCAGATCGTGCGCGACGGACAGAAGATGACGTGGCCGCGGCGCGTGCGGACTGCCGCGGAGGACGAGCTCGCGCGGGCGGTCGCCCGGCTCTCCGCGGCCGAGCTCTGCGATTCGGACGTGCGCGCGCGCTGCGCGGGCGAGGTGGCCGAAGCACTCGATCGGGAGCTCGCGCCCGACCACGTGACGGTGGAACGCGTGCTCCTGACGCAGGTCTGGTTCGGACCGGTGCACGAGAAGAAGCTCCAGGCGAAGCAGCTCCTCGCCCAGCAGGAGCTCCTCCAGCGCGCCGCGGGAGACGTCGAGGCGCAGCGCTCGCGCCTTGCGATCCGCGAGCAGGAGATCGAGAACGGCCTCGCCGCGCGCGCGTCCGACTGGGACCGCCGCATCGCGGAGCGCACCGCGCAGGGCCGGAGCGAGATCGCGGCGCTCCAGAGCGCGACGAAGACCTACGACCGGACGCATCGAGCCAAGGCACAGGCCGACCACGCGCGCCTCGTGCTCGAGGGGGATCAGCTCGTCGCCCGGTCGGAGAGTCTGAAGGAAGGGCTCATGCGCAAGGCCCTCGCGACCGCCGGCGGAAGGCTCTGGCTCGCCCGGGAGGCGGCCGAGAACCTGAACATCCGGCAAGTGACGCTGAACTCGAACGACCCTTCGGTCCCCTCGGTGATCGACCTCGACGCGATCGTCAAGCTCTTGATCGGCGCGCAGGGCTCCACGAAGCCCTGATGGTCGATCCGGGCTTCCGGCCGATGAGGTATATTGAGCAGGCTAGGAGACCTGCCCCTGCGCTGCGCCGGAAGCCGTTTCGGCGGCCCTGACGCGAATCGCACGCGGGCGCTATCCTCGGCCCCGCGCCCTCCATGGTCCTCGCCCCCGCCACCGCGACGCAGCGCACGCTCCGCCGCGTCGCCCTCGTCAACGTCGGCGCCTACATCTCCGTCTACGGGTTGCGCAAGCTCGCCCCGGCGGTCCGCGAGATCGTGCCGGACACGACGACGTACTACGTCTCGACCGGCGCCCACCTCCACTCGGTCAAGAACGTCCTGCTCTCCAGCAAGAAGGACGCGACGAACCTGCAGCAGGCGGATCTCGAGGCGATCGCCGAGGGGCTCGCGGGCCACGACCTGATCGGCTTCTCCGTGATGACGATCGACTCGGAGTGGGCGAAGAAGATCATCGCCGAGGTCCGGAAGAGGAGCCCCGACACCTACATCGTGATCGGCGGCATGCACGCGATCGTCTGCCCGGAGGACTGTCTCCAGCACGCCGACGCCGTGTGCACGGGCGAAGGCGACCTCGCCTTCGACGAGCTGCTCCTGCGGATGAAGGCCGGCGAGGACTGGCACGACGTCCGCAATTTCTGGTTCCGGCGCGGCGAGGAGACGTTCCGCAACGGATTCCGTCCGCTGTTGACGCCGGACGAGATGGCGAAGCGCCCGCACCCGCAGTACGCGGACGAGGGCTCCGAGTTCATGTACGAGCGCGGGCAAGGGTTCGTGCCGCTCGCGCTCGGGCACTACCTCGACTGCAACGGTCTGTCGTACCACACGATCTGGACGCAAGGCTGCCCGTACCGCTGCACCTACTGCGGCAACACCGCGTTCCTCGCGATCGACAAGAAGTACGCGGCGATCCGCCAGACGCCGGTCGACTACATCATCGAGGAAGTGAAGCGCGCGATCGCGCGCCACCCGCACATCAACACGGTCGTGTTCGACGATGACTGCATGGCGGCGCTGCCGACTCCGGTCCTGAAGGAGTTCTCGAAGAAGTGGCGCGAGCAGGTGAACGTCCCGTTCTTCGTCGCCGGCGTCATCCCGTCGTTCGTGAACCGCGAGAAGATGGAGATCCTGCTCGATGCGGGGATGAACCGGCTGCGCATGGGCATCCAGAGCGGCAGCGACAAGATGCTCAAGTTCTTCAAGCGGCCGAACAAGCCCGGCTTGATCAAGAACGTCGCCGGCGTCATCGGCGACTACCGCGGGTTCATGATCCCGCCCGCGTACGACATCATCGTGGACATCCCGGTCGAGGAGAAAGCCGACGTCGAGCAGACGATCCGCCTCGTCCACGAGATGCCGAGACCGTTCACGCTCTCCGTCTTCTCGCTGAGGCTGATCCCCGGCACCGAGCTCGAGAAGCAGATCAAGGAAGCGCTCGAGCGCGGCGAGCTCGAGATGGAAGGGATCGACAAGAACTACCACGCGGTCGCGCCGACCTGGGCGAACGCGCTGCTCTACCTCGCGGCGGCGGTCCGGCTGCCCGACTGGCTGTTCGAGCGGCTCCTGAAGAAGGCGCTGCCGAGCCATGCGGAGCAGAAGCGCGTCCCGGGCATCCTGTTCGTGTGCCGCGCCATCCTGTTCATCAAGCGCGGGCTCAGCCACCTGCGCTTCATGGACTTCTCCGTCCTCCCCGGACGCGCGGGCTACTTCTTCTGGAAGCTCGGCGTGATCGACTTCTGGCAGAAGCACTTCGTGCGCCGGTTCCGCATCGACCGCGACAGCCGCTCCGCGCGGCCCGACGAGATCTCGATGCCGGCGCCGCGGACGTTCTCGGCGACGGAGTAGTACGGAGCCAGAGCAACTTCTCAACGATTTCCGTCCGTCGGAAATCGTTGAGAAGTTGCTCTGGCTCCGTACTCGATCGTGACCTCGGCATTGTAGTCGGGCACGCCGCCGTCTTTCGCGACCCGTCCCGCGGGGATCAGGACGTTCGCCTCGGGCCAGTGCGCCTGCAGCGTCCCCGGCGCCACGTCCGCGAGGAAGGCCCGTCCGCGGAGCTCGCCGTGCGCGTTGCGCAGGACGAGCGGATCGTCGCCGGCGAGCCCGAGTCGCGCCGCATCCTCCCGCGAGACGAACACGTGGTCGCGGTCCGCGCCGGTCAGCGGATCCCGGTCGCGCTGGATCATCGAGTTGAACTGCTTCCCGCGCCGGGTCGCGAGCAGGAACGTCCCGGGCAACGGAGCGGACGTCGTCGCGAGCACGGGCCGGAAGCTCGCCTTGCCGTCGGCGGTCGGGAAGCTCCGCCCCTCGCACAGGCGCTCCCCGCCCCATTGGAACTGGTCTCCCTGCTTCTCCATGGCGGCGATCCCGCGGTAGAAGGGCACGGCCTGCTCGATCTCGATGCGGATCTCGGCCGTGCTGTCGAAGTGCACCTTGCCGTACTGCTCGGGTCGCACGGCGCGCGCGAAGTCGAGGAGCATCTCCCACTCGCTGCGCGCCTCGCCGACGCGGCGGCCAGGGATCTGCGGCGAGAAGACGACGCGGCGCTCGGTCGTCGTCTCCGTCCCGCCGCCCTTCTGCTCGTAGCGCGTCTGCGCCGGGAGCAGGTACACCGTCTCCTTCGGGTCGACGAGCATCTGGCTCGTCACGACGATGTCGCTGTGGATCCGAACCGGGATCCGCGCGAGCGCGCGCTCGATCCTCGTGGGGTCGGGCATCGTCTCGAGGAAGTTCCCGCCGATGCAGTAGAGGCCGTCGATCCGGCCCTCGAGCGCCTCGTCGAGCGCTTCGACCGTCGTGAGCCCCGGCTCCGCCGGCACGTCGAAACCCCACAGCGATCGGAAACGCTTCGCGGACGCCGCGTCGACCGGCACGCCGCCGGG
>DASYPQ010000002.1:0-79056 GCA_036006425.1 Planctomycetota bacterium | reverse complement strand
CCCACGCCGAGGAGCCGCCGGCGGGAATCCGCCGGCGGAATCGGTTGCGGGTTGCGATCCGGCCGCTGTTGCGTCCTGGGGTACGAATCACAACGGCAGGCGATGCGCAACGCGCAAACGATTCCGCCGGCTGCAGAGCTGCGGCGGGTACGCCGCAGCAGCGCATCCGGCGGTCTTGGACCGGACTAGCGTGAGGTGTCGTCCCCTACTTCGCGCGGTGGACGACGATCTCGACGCGGCGGTTCTTCGCCTTGTCCTTGTCGTTGTCGTTCGGCGCGAGCGGCTCGTACTGCCCGAAGCCGGCGACGACGCACTGGTCGTCCTTGATCGAGCACTCCTCCACGAGGTACGTGAGCACGGCCATCGCGCGCGCGATCGAGAGCTCGCGGTTCGACGCGAACTTCGACTTCTTGATCGGGTCGGCGTCGGTGTGACCCTCAATCTCGTACTTCGCGCCGGCGTACTGCTTCTTGAGCGTCGACGCGACTTCCTTGAGCGCCTTCTGGCCGTCCTTCGAGAGCGTCGCCTGGCCCGAAGCGAACGTGATCGACGACGGGATCGAGATCACCATGTTCCCGTCGCGCATGCCGTAGCTGATGCCCATCTTGTCGAGCTCGGGGAACTTCTCCGCCGTCTCCGGCGCGTCCACCGTCTCGGCGGGCTTCGCACTCGCTTCCGAGACCTGTCCGCGCGCGGTGTCCAGGTCGCTGTGATTCTTCTGGATCTGCGCCTTCAACGCGGCGCGCTCCTCGCGCAGCCCGCGGATCTCGGCTTCCTTCTCGTCCATCGCCGTCTGGTAGCCGCGGTTGCTCACGCAGCTCGCCTGACCGACCGCGAGCAACAACCACCCGGCCATCGAGAGCCGGCTCCACGTGTTCAGTTTCATCGCGTCCGAGATCCCCTCCTGTTGAGCGCGGTGCACTCCGCGCGAACCCTGTTGCCTCGCGAACCTCCGCCGCGGCTTCCGGACGTCAGAGCCCGCCGTACCGCAGCAGTCCGAGGACCTCTTTCCAATACAGCAAGACGATGCCGATTCCCAGAGCGAGGTACGGCCCGAAAGGGACGTAGCGCCCGGCGATGCGCGCGACCTGGAGGCTTTTCCGCAGCCGCGTCTGCCGGTGGCGAGCCCGGACGCGCCCGCGCAGGATCGCGAGGAAGCGCAGAAGATTGAGCACGCCGACGACGGAAGCGGCGAGCGACGCGATCATCAGGGCCCAGAGGACTCCGCCCGGACCCAGGAAGCCGCCTCCCGCCGCCAGGAGCTTCACGTCTCCGAACCCCATGGCGTCGCGACCGTAGATCCGGCTCCCGACCCACCCGATGATCCAGAGGCTCCCCCCGCCCGCCGCCATCCCCGCCAGGCAGGCCGTGAAGGCGGCCATCCGCGTCACGGGCGCCACGCCGCCCGGCGTCATCGAGAGCGCGAGGCTCGTCGCGTCGTGGAGCGACGGCAGGGCGAGGGCCGCGATCGGCGCGAGCACGATCCCCCCGATCGAGATCCCGTCGGGGATCTCGAAGCAGTCGAAGTCGACGAACGTAGCGACGACGAGGCCCGAGAGGGCGATCGTGCGCACGAGGCAGAGGCCGAACTCCCTGGGCCAATCCGCCTGCCCGGGGTCCCAGCGCGACGCGGCGAGCCACCACAGCCCCGCGGTCAGGACCTCGACCAGCGGATAGCGCCACGGAATCCGCCACCCGCACGTCCGGCAGCGGCCGAGCTGCAGGGTCCAGGAGAGCAGCGGGATGTTCTCCTTCCACGTGAGCACCGTCTTGCAGCTCGGGCAACGCGAGCGCTTCGGGTGGGAGACGGTCTCCCCCTCGAGCGGGTAACGGTGGATCGCGACGTTCAAGAACGAGCCGACGAACAACCCGAAGAACGCCCAGCCGACCTGGAACGCGGCCAAGGGGACGGTGAGCGGCATCAGCGGTCTCCTCCCGCGGCGCCCGAGCTCACGGGAGGTTGCTCCCAGGTGAGACGGACGAAGTCCACCCAGGGAGGATTCCAGATCCTGGCCTGGTCGTCGACCGTGAGCTCGAGCTCGACCAGGAACCGGACCGGTCCGGCGGGATCGAAGAGCCCCGGATTGTCGACGAGCTCGAGCGCGGAGGAGCTGTTCGGAACCGCGGCGAAGTCGCGCAGGTACCGGACGCGCCAAGTACCCCCGATCGGCGGCTCCGGGGAACCGCCCTCGACGGCGGCTTCTCCGACGCGGTCGGAGCTGCCGCCGGACTCCTGCGTGAGCCAGCGCACGATCTCGCCGCGCTGCGGGATCGGTCCGGAGAGCGCCGCGAACCGCAGGGGAACGCGCAGCGGATTCGGACCCTGCGGCTCGTCGACCAGGATCGGGGCGACGTGCGGGCGCGTCGGGACGATGCCGAAGCCCCCGCCCTCGCGCAGCAGGTACACGCACCCGACCGTGCCCGTCCCGCCTTCGACGAAGTGGCTCGCGCCGTGCACGAGGCCCGAGACGCGCACCCTTCCGCCGGCGACGAGGAGCAACGGCGTCGTCGTCGTCAGCGAGTCGTCGATCGCGAGATCGCCGCCGGCGATGAGGACGGTCCAGTTCGCGTCGGCCGCGCGGACCTCGGCGAGCCAGTCGCTGAGGCTCTGGCTGCTCGTGCGACGCGACGCGCACAGCTCCTCCCAGCGGTTCAGCGTCGCGTCGTCCTTCGTGTGCGCGTCCCACGGCGCCTCGCGGACGAGCTTCCCGCCGATCGACATGCGCCCCTGGCAGCGCAAGACGACGAGTCCGGGTTTCGAGCTCAGCCGGCACTCGGAATCCTTGGGGAGCTCGATCGAGGTCGCCTGGACATCGGCGCGGTCCTCGCGCGCGCCGAGGACGACCACGCCCGCTTCCCCGTTGCCCGCGGCCGCGGGGTAGCGCACCTCGACGCGGCCGCTGTCCTTCCAGTACGCCGTCCCGTCGTAGCCGGGCACGGCGACCGGGGAGAAGAGCAGTCGGCCGTCGAATTCCTCGCTCAGCTCGCCGCGGCGCGCGTCCGCCGACGGATCGTCGACGCTGATGCGGAAGCTCGCCGACGGCTCGGCGAGAAGGACCGGCCGGCCGCCGAAATCGCGCAGCCAGGGACCCGTCTCGGGCGACTCCGGCCGGAGCTTGAGCTCCCACGTGCCGGCGCCGAAGCGGCGGTCCGGATTCAACTCGATCACGCACGCGCGCCGTTCGCGCTCCCACGCTTCGGCGGTCGCCGAGGAGCTCGCGTCCGCCGGGCGCGGGCGCCGCGCGACTTCGGGCTCGTCCTCGACGACGCGCACGCGGACGCCGACGGGTTTCGGGGGGCTCGTGCGCGTGCGCTGCGGATCCGTGGGAAGGAAGGTCAGGAGGAACGCGTCCGCGACGACGGTCGAGGGATCGATCGGCTTGTCGCACGCGAGGTAGATCGAGTCCTGCGCGCGGATGAGACCGCCCTGGCCCGCGGCGGACGGGAACAGGCGCAGGATCCCGACGCGCTCCTGCATGCGGTCCTCGAAGACGAGGCCGGTGCGAGGCCGGCTGACCTGGACCGTGTGGAACTGCCAAGTCCAGGTCTTCTCGAGGACGGCGCCGCGCGCGCTGCGGAGCGCGGTCGGCCGAGGGAAACCCGCGATGGTCGCCGTGTAGCGCGTGTCCGGCTGGTAGCCGCCGTCGGTGAGGTCGGCCGAGAGCACGGCCGCGGGGACGAACCGAACGCGGTCGGTCTCGACGCGCAGCTCACCGCGCGCGGGCCGGCCATCCTGAGCGAGGATCTCGATGCTCGCGCGCGTGACGGACGCAGGGTCGAGCTCCTCGTCGAAGTAGAAGACGAGCTCCTCGTTGAGGAAGAGTCCTTCGGGGTTCGTCGGACGAAGGTGCGTCAGGTGGAGGTGACCAGCGACGTGACCCGGATCGAGCGGAGAGCAGGCGGTGATCGCGCCGAGGAGCACCGCCGCGCCGAGGCCGACCTTGCCGCCCGGGAAAGCGGACAGGCGAGGGCGGAGAACGTGCAGGCGCACGGGCGCATTGAACCAAGTCCGCGGACGCGCCAGAAGCAGACGCATCGCGGCGACTGTGGATCACAGGGTCGAGTCCGTCTCGAACTCCTGATTCGCGGCTGCCGTACTCGGCAGACGCGAATCAGGAGTCCGGCGGGCGGGGTCACTCCGCCCGCCGTACGGTTGCGCGTTACCTCTCAACTGCGCGAATCGCAACGCACCACCGGACGGCCGCGCCGCACCTGCCGTCGCCGTTCGGTGGCGCGTTGCGTCTCCTCTGCCCGAGCCGCAACGCGCGACCGACGGCAGGCGGACTCAGTCCGCCTTCCCCCCGATCAGAACCTGAACGGGATCCGGAAGAAGTCGAGGCTCGGAATCGGCGTGTCGAAGCTCAACGGGGCTCCGTTCGCGCTGATGTCGAAGCTCACGCGGAAGCGGAAGAACTTGTAGTTCGGATTGCCCCCGACGTTCGGGTCGATCGCCGCCGGGTTCGGAACGAAGGCCGACACGACGCCGGCGCCCTCGTCGGGATCGCCTTGCGCGTTCGGGACCGTCGCCTGGAACTCGACCAGGATCTGGCTCGAGGACGGCAGGGAGTTCGGCACGTTGTCCGTCAGCACGCGGAAGAACCGCGGCCGGACTTCCACCGTCGACCCGACCGGGAACGGCGAGAGCGGCGTTCCGCTCCCGCTCACGGTCAGCCGCAGGAGGTGCGTCGCCGGATCGTAGCTCGCGGCAGCGACTTCGAAGTCCGTCGTCGTGCCGTGCGCCATGCGCAGCAGGAAGCGCTTGAAGAGCTCCATGTTGCGCAGATAGATGTCGTCGGTGTCGACGAGCGTCGTCGCATCGAAGACGACCGTGCGCTGGTCCGTCTGGTCGATGTACGGCGTCGCCGGAGTCGCCGCGATCGTGCCGGTCAGGACCGGCGTGAGCTCGAGGACCGTCGCGCCCGAGCCGCTGCCGGTCGTCGAGACGACGCCCGCTGCGTCGGTGCCCTTGAAGATGAACTGCACCGGGTCCGGCGTCGTCGAGCTCGCGTCCGAGCTGACGCTGGCGGCGCCGAGCGAAATCCACTTCGAGATCGCGGCGCTGCGGCGCCCGAAGATCGGGAGCAGCTGGTTCCAGACGAGCGGGTTGTTGATCGCTGCGTAGGTCGGGAGCCCCGCCCCCGGGCCGGACCCGACCGGCGGCGGCTTGACCAGCGTGTACACCTTCTCGGTCGAAGGCGCCGCGGGAACGAGGATGTCCGTGAGCTGCGGCGTGTGCAGCTGGATCAACCCCGGACCGCCGTCGCCGCCGGCGCAGATCACGACGAGCGGAGCGTCGCCGCTCGACTCGCCGACCTGGTTCGTGAACGTGTACCCGCCCTGGGTGATGCTGCCGGAGGTCACGCCGCAAGGTGCCGAGGCGTGTGGGTACGAGTTCGGCGGGAGGGCGTCGCTCGCCGGACCGACCGGCACTCCCCCGGGGAAGGATCCACCGAGGTTGTTCTTGCCCGCGCCGCCTTCGCCGCCGAGCGCGAAGATGCCGCCCGCGTCGAGGACGCCCGCCGTGGTGCTCACGCACTGCGAGATGTCGATCTGCGACCCGGTCTGCAGGATGACGTGGCCGCCGGACCCGCCGCCCGAGCCGCCGCCGATGTGCGTGATGTCGCCGCTCGCGGAGTTCTCGCCGCCGCCGCCCGTGCCGCCGCTCGCGTCGATGCGTCCGTGCGGTCCGAACGTGATGTTCCCGAGGGCGAGGATCGTCAGCGATCCCGCGCCGCCGCCGCCGCCGCAGCCCTTCTCGTCGCCGGCCGGAGTGAAGGGGTTGTCCGGGAACGAATTCGAGTTGATCGCGTCGCCGCCGGCGCCACCGCCCGCACCGGCCCACGGACGGCTGAGCTCACCCAGGATGAGCTGGCCGGTCGCGTTGTTCTTCATCGTTCCCCAGAAGTCGTTCTCGGGATCGTCGTCGAAGAACGGTCGCGGTCCCGGATTGCCTCCGATCGGCGGGCTCGCACCGGAGAGGACGCCCGTCGCGACCGGCGAGCCGGAGAAGCCCTGCTCCGCGTCGTAGCCGATGACGTTCTGGTCGGGGCAGTTGTTCAGGTTCGCGAACCCGGCGACGATGTTGACCGGTCGGAACGCGTTGTGTCCGAGCGTGCCGCCGCCGCCGCCGGCGGGCCGGCGGTGCGCGTCGTCGCCGTCCTGCGGCCAGAGGTGATTGAATCCGGACTCGCCGCCCACGCCGCCGCCGTCGGGGTTCGCGAACGCGCCGAAGCCGTTGCCTCCGGCCGGGTCCGATTGCGAGGTCAGCTGGCTCGCGGTTCCACCGGTGCCGCCACCCGCGTTGCCGGACGCTCCGGGCTCCGGCAGGTTCGCGGAGTCGAGGGATGCGACGCTCAAGTCGTCGGTCCCGCGGATGTCGATCACGCCGTTGATCTGCGCGGAGCCCGCCACGAGGATCTTGCAGGCATTCGGGCCCTGGATCTTCAGGATCCCGCTCTCCGTGATGAGCAGGTTGCGAACGTCGACGACACCGTTGACCACCGTCTGCGTGAAGTCCTGCTGCTGGTTGATGATCACGGAGAACGACGTGTCGAGAACCACTTGCGGCCGGTTCGTCGGAGACGCCGGCAGGTCGTTGCCGATCTTCCAGTCGAAGTCGCCGTCCGGCGGACCGCCCGTGCCGCCGAAGGCGAACCCGGCCTTCAGGAGCCCCCCGCTCGCCCAGTCGGCGCGCGGCGACGAGAGCACGGTCGTCGTGTCCTCGAGGCTGTCCGTCGAGAACTGCTCGAGGATCTGGTCGGCCGCGGCGCCGGGCGTCGACGTGCCGGGATCGGTCGCGGTCGAGACGAGGAACGACCCGACCGTCACGGCGACGAGATTCGAGTCGCCGACGATGTCCTTGAAGTCGCGCGTCAGCACGACGCGGACGAGGTGGTTCTGCGGGAGGATGCCCGTCGGCGTCACGCGCAACAGCGCGCCCGTGCCGACGCAGTTCCCCTCGAGCACGACGTTGTGGGCGAGGCTGATCCACGCGCCCGATCCGGACTGGTACTCGAGACGCACCGTGTCCGGGCTCACGTTGTCGGCCGAGGACTCCACGGCCTGGTCGATCGCGACGAGGATCGACACGTGGGTCGTGATGTCGCTGTAGAGGTTCAGGCCCGCGGTGAACCCGACGGGCATGTCCGCGCCGAGCTCCGAATCCTGGGGCGTACGCGGGATGAAGTAGACGACGTTCGACGGGTCGTCACCGATCTCGATGCGCGTGTCGCCGGATTGGTGCGGATCACGGACCACCGGGTTCGGCGGACCGCTGCCCGTGTCGATGAAGAGGAGTGCCGGATCATCCGAATCGACCGTGCTGAACCGCAGCGTCTGCGAGTCGGCCAGAGAGGAGCCCCCCGTCGAACGAACCGTCGCGCCGCCGGAGCCGGCACCCGGGATCTGGATCGTGTAGCTCACGCCGCCCGGGATCAGCCCCGCGTCCGAATTGTCGGGGAGCGTCGGGCAGCGCGGCTGGAACTTCACCGTGCGCGAGTCGGCCATCGAGAACTCGCCGAGCGCGACGCCACCGGCGGTCTGCCCGATGTGGATCGTGTTCATGTTCACGGACGTCGGCTCGACGTCGGTGCTGAACTGGAACAGGATCGGCCGGTTGAGCTGCCAGCTGCTGTTTCCGGAGACGGACACGGACACGAGCTCGAGGTCGGTTCCGGCGGTGCCGCCGCCGCTGCACGCCCCTAGCTGCATGCATGCAGCCAAGCCCGCGAGCAGGGAGACGTTCCGGAGGGCCGACAGCGATCGAAGGGAGTTGGACATGGAAAAACTCGTGAGTGCGAAGGTCATGGTCGAACGCTAGCGGCGGAACGCGAAGCCGAGCGCGGAGAGCTGCGGCGTCAGCAGCGTCTCGGCGTTCGAGACGAAGGTGACCCGGACCTGGAAGAATCCGGCCGAGTGGATCGTCGTGAGATCGTTCTTCCACGTGGTGTCGCCGTTCACGAACGTGACGCCGCCCGTCGGGGACTCACCGTACGGAGTGAGCGTCGACGCGTCCTGCCCGGCCGGGCCGGTCACGGCCTGCGCCCCGCGGAAGGCGAGCACGATGCTCGTGCCCGCCGGCTGGTCCACCGAACGCGGCTCGACGACCGGATCGCTGTAGAGCGGATTGGCGGTCTGGGTGTTGAACCAGATCGAGTGCGCGCGGCTGATCCGCGTGATGAGGTCCATCTGTCCGATGTAGACCGTGTTGTCCACGGCCAGCGTGGGCTGACCCGGCGGATTCGAGCTCGGGTTGAATCCGCCCGTCGCGATCTGCTCCTGATCGGGGTCCTTGATGACCTGGATGCCGCTCGAGTTCGTGCCGCCCGTGGAGAACGCGCGGAAGTTCGGCAGCGACGACGAGTTGATCGCGATGTTGATGTCGAACGAGTTCTGACCGTGCGCGTCCTGGTCGGGGTAGCAGCGGAACTCCATGAGCAGCGGCAGTCCGACGGTCGGGACCGCGCCGGGCCCGTAGGGAACGCCGATCGTCCCGATCCCGGTGACGGTGACGACGATGCGCAGCTCGGCGCCGGCGTTGCCCGGCCCGCCGACCGTCGTGAGCGTCGTGTCGCGCCACGTGTAGAAGACGTGCTGGTTGATCGGCAACGACCGGTTCAGCGGGTACGGCACCATCGTGACCGCCGGCGTCGTGGTCGAGAGGAACCGGTCGGCCGGATCGACGACGTAGCCGAGCGCCTTCGGGTGCACGTTGACCTGCGGCTGGTCGATCGGATCGTTGAGCACGTTCTGGCTGTAGTTCGAGACCAGACCGGAGCCGGTGTAGAGCGGCAGCAGCGTCGTCGGGTTCACGCTCTCGTCCGGCAGCCGGACGCTGTGCGAGAGGTACATCCCGAAGTTCGTGTACGCGTCGGACACGACGCTTCCGCCGATCGGCGCCCAGTCGAGCCCTTCGACGTCGACGTTGTAGAAGCCTTCGTCCGTCAGCGCGAAGCCGACGTCGCAGTAGCGCCACAGCGAGTGCATCTTGCTCCCGAGCGGCGAGAGCGGCGTCTGCACGCCGGCGGGCGGGATCTTCTGCGCGGCCACGACGGGCTTGTCGCGCGTGCACGCCCCGGCGAACCGGATGACCGACCGCGGACGGAGGATGCCCGCCGGGAGGTCGTACAGGAACTGGCCGCGGAATTCGCGCCCGTCGCCCGTGTTCACTTCGTCCGTCGAGCTGAAGCGCAGCGCGAACCCGTCCGTGTTCTCCGGATTCTCGGACGGATCGATCGTGAACGGCACCTGCGGCAGGAAGCCCGTGTTCAACACCGCGTTTCCGGCGAGGTCCGTCGGGCCGTTGCTCTGGTTCGCAACGTTGACGTAGTAGGGCTCGGCGACCGACGCGAGGTGCCGGAGCGGCAGCGTCGGGTGGAAGGTGAACTGCCGCAGGTCCGCGGACGCCGTGATCTGTCCGACGACGTACTGGTTGTAGATCGGCGTCCCGGGGACCCGCGTGACCGTGAAGCTGTCGAACGGCTTGATCGTGATCGGGTCCATCGGCTCGCTGAAGCGCAGGACGACGGTCGTGTCCGTGGGAACGCCGGTCGCGGGCGGCGTCGCCGCGTTCGGGAACCGCACGAAGCACGCCTGTTTGCCGAAGTTCGCGCCCTGGTCGAACACCGACGACAGCTGCGCCGGGCCCGGGGTCAGCGTGGCGTTCAGCGGGAACAGGATCTTGAAGTGGACGTCGACGACCGTCCCGCCGGCGTCGGGGTCGGCCGACTGCTGCGTGACTTGTCCGAACACGCCGGGCTGCTCGATGACGTCCCCTTCCTTCAACTTGGAGCTGCACGCCGGCACGGTGAACGTCACGTTCGCGACGAATTCACCCGGTTGGGGTTCCGTCACGGTTCCGAGTCCGACGGGCTGCGTCCCGACGATCTGCGGGTGGATGTCGTCGAAGAGGAAGCCGTGGTTCTGGTCGCTGTTGTTCCCCGAGCGCAGGGCGCGGACGACGTCATGCGTCGGCGAGCCCGGATCGTTCGGGCCGCTGCCCGAGAAGGACACGCCGTGACCCGCGGGATTCTGCAGGATGACGAGTTGGCCGAGCGACGCGTCCTGGATCGTCGGGATGCGCAGGCCGACGTTCGGCAGGTCGGGCGTCGGGCTCGCGGGAAACCCGAGCGCGTTCTGCGGCAGCGGCGGGTCCGATTGGTTCGATTCGATCTCCGAGACCGTCGTGTCGAGGATCACGCGCGTCGAGTGGAACTCGATGACGCCGTCCGCGCCCGCGATCGGGTCGCCGGTGATCGGATCCGGGTGCGTGAAGTCCGCCGTGTCGCCGTGGTTGATGTCCTGGATGATCCGCAGGTCCATCGGGACGACCGGGGGATTGCCGATCAGGACCTTGACCGTCGCGGCCGTGATCGTCGACGCGTCGAGGAGGTCGTCGAACGTCAGGACGAGCGCGGAGTTCCGCGGAGCGACCGAGTAGGGCGGCAGCTCGTTCTGCGAGAAGCCCTTGTCCACGATCGGGACGAGGTTCGCGTCGAGCTGCTGGAACGCGGCCGCGTACTCGGGTGTCCCGTAGATCGCGTTGACCGTGACGATCGTCTCGTCCGTGACGGGGTTCACCGTCAGGCTGAACATCCCCGGATCGACCGACGGGATGTCCGAGCCGACGACGAAGTCGCGCTGCTGCGGGATCGGGGAACCCGAACCGTCGTAGATGCTCGCGAGCCGTCCCCACTTGACGCTGAGCAGGCGCGGGTGGCTCGAGAAGCCGCCGGTATTCGCGTCGACGACGAAGTGCTGGGAGCCGATGCTCGGATCGGGTTGATCGACGACCGATCCCACCGCGTTCCCGGACCCTCCTCCCCCGCCGCCGCCCCCGGGGCCTGCGCCGTTGTTGCATCCGACGATCGCGATCGCGCAGAGGGCGAGCCCCGCAGCGTAGGCCGTCGTCGAGATGCCGTGGTTCGAGAGGCGTCGGCCGCGAGTCGTGGGATCGAGTTCAAAGCAGTTCATGGGTTTCGATTCACTCGGCGGGTCGCGGACGCGCGAACCTCGCGGAGGCGAGGCTCGGGTCCGGATGGATCGCCGAGGCTTGGGATGGGGTGTTCCCTCTCGCGCCTCGCCGGGGGGTCGGCTTCGGCAGGAGAGCGAAGTCGGATTCTCATGATTCGAGCCCGTCGTCGAACGGTCAAGCGCAGGTTGCCTGCGCCCGACACGCGCGATGAAACGGCCTCGAGCCGCGCCAAACCGACAAACCGCGTGCCGGTCCTGGGGGGGCGCACATGCTACCGCTCAACCTCGGCTGGTCCAACAAGTTACCGGCCTCGCGGAGGCCGGAGATCGCGGCGGCGAGGACCGCGTTCGTGCGTGCGAAACGCAGTTGGGGTCGCACCGCGTGCGGAAACGCTCAGGTCGCGGCGGCCGGGCGTTCGACCGGCGCGAAGCCGAGACTCGCGCCCTGCTCCGCGTCGCGGAGGAAGACCAGATGGTCCGGGCGGATCTTGCGCACCTCCGGCGATTCGGGCTCGTGCCAGCGTCCGGTGGTCGAGCATCCGACCAGCGTGAACACGATCTGCTGGGAGCAGTAGGTGCACTGCGCGCGCAGCGGCGCGCGCGAGGAGACCTCGAGCATCGGCACGACGTGGCGCGCCTCGGTGCGGGAGATGCACGTCGGGTTCGTGCACGGGTTCGGCCCCGTCGTCACGGCGAGCCCGGCCGGCGGAGGGTTCGCGGTCAGCGTCGCGCCCGGGACCGCGCCCAGCAGGCGCGCCAGGATCGCCATCCGGATCGGGACGCCGCGCGCGGCCTGCTTGAAGTAGATGCTGCGCGGATCGTCGTCGATGTCCGAGCTGATCTCGTCGCGGCGCGGGAGCGGGTGCATCACGACGGCATCCTTCAGCGGCTGGACGGCGAGCGAGCGCTTCCCGAGCTGGAAGTACGCCTCGGGCCCCGTGTTCCCCTGCGGATGCCGTTCGGTCTGCGGACGCGTCATGTAGACCGCGTCGACGCGGTCGACCGAGAAGCCGCGCGCGTCCGTGAACAGCGAGAGCTGGTGCGGCTTCTGCGGCGTCAAGTAGACCGCGTCCGAACGCGCGGCGAGATCCCCGAGACGCGTCGCGTCGGCGCGCAGCGGCTCCACGCCGAAATCCTGGCGCAGGCGCTCGACGATGTAGTCGGGCATCTCGAAGCCGGGTTGGGGCACGCAGACGATGTTCGCGGAGAAGCGCGCGAGCGCGTAGGCGAACGAGTGGATCGTGCGGCTGTAGCGCAGATCGCCCGCGAGCACGACGTCAAGGCCCTCGATGCGGCCGTGCTCGACCCACAGGCTGTAGAGGTCGCACAGGGTCTGCGTCGGGTGCTCGTGGCTCCCGTCGCCCGCGTTGATCACCGGCACGGGCGAGTACTGCGCCGCGAGCCGCGCGGCGCCCTCGCTCGGGTGCCGGAGCACGATGATGTCGGCGTACGCGCCGCCGACGACGCGCACCGTGTCGGCCAGGGACTCGCCCTTCGACGCGCTCATCGTCCGCATGTCCGCCGCCGTCAGCGTCCCGCCGCCGAGGCGCAGCATCGCCGATTCGAAGGACAGGCGCGTGCGCGTCGACGCCTCGTAGAAGAGGCTCGCGGAGATCATCCCGCGGCACAGCCCGGCGGAAGCCTTGAGATCCTTCGCGAAGCGCTGCGCGGTCTCGAGGATGTCGCGAATCTCGGGGACCGACAGATCGTCGATCGAGACGAGATGGCGGATCCCGGTCATGTTGGCCGAGCGACCACTCTACGGCTCGCCCTGCGCGCGCGCAACGTCGGAGCCCTCGAGGAGCGCTTCGACCGCCCGCCGGAGCGCGCTCCCCGCGAGTCCCCGCAGCCTCGCGACGGCGCGTGCCTGCTCGGAAGTGACCGGAACTCCGGTGCCCGGTTCCCACGGGTCCGGGGGGAGCGCGAACGCCGCACGGAACCGCTCCGCGATGTGCGCGCGGGCGCCGACGGGATCCCGCAGCGCGGAGATCGCGCCGCGCGCGCGTGTCGCGATCGGCTGCCGGTCCGCGAACGTGTGCACGACGATCGTGCGTTCGTCCGGCTCGGGTGCCTCGCGCGCGCTCGGCTCGAGCCAGAGCACGAGATCGGCCGACGCGCGCGCGCGCCGCGCCCGCTCGCGCCCTTCGCGCTCGACGTCGCACGTCGGCTCGCGCTCGCCGGCCGTGTCCGAGATCCACGCGGGCCACGCGCCGAGCTGCGCGCGCGCGCGCAGCCGATCGCGCGTCGTCCCCGGCTCGGACGACACGAGCGCGCGGCCTTCGCCGAGCAGCGCGTTGAACAGCGTCGACTTGCCCGCGTTCACCTCCCCCGCGATCACGACCTCGGCCGGCTCGAGAGCGCGGCGCGCGACGGTCCAGCGGGCGAGCAGGAGGTCGATGCGGCGATCGTCCTCGGGCGAAGCCGCGCCGGAGAGAGCGCGCAGCTCGCGCGCGAGCGCTCCCTCGGCCTGGTCGAGCAGGATGCGGGCGGCGGCCTCGCAGGGGGCGTGGGCGAGCTTCTCGGCGGCTTCGACTTCGACCGAGCGCCGCGCAGCATCCGGGGCGGCGCCGCATTCCACGAGGCGGCGGACGAGGGTCGGACTGCCGTGCACGTGGATTTCGATCTCGCCGGACGGCAGCACGCACGCGAGGGCCTCGTCGAGGTCCTCCTCCCCGAGGCGCAGCCGCACGCAGCGGGGAGCGTCCGCCGCGATGTCGACTCCGCCGCAGAGATCCCTCACCCAGCGCGCGGCGTCCGCACCGCGCACGCGCAGGACCGAGACGGCGCCGCTCCCGCGCGGGGTGAGCTCGACGATCTCGAGGCTCACGGGGAAGCTCCGTCCCTGCACGCGGCGAGCAGTCCCAGATGGACGAGATCCTCGACGTGCCGCGCGGCCGGGAACACGGGCGGATCGATCAGGAATCCGCACGCCCCTCCGGTGAGGAACAGCGGCGCGTCGGCGAGCCCGCTCTCCGCTGCGACGCCGCGCGCGAGCTCCCGCGCGGCACCGCGGAATCCGATCACGACGCCGGCGAGGAGCGCTTCCTCCGTGTCGCGGCCGAGCGCGGCGACGTCGGTCCGCGGTGTGACCCGTGGCAACCTGGCCGTGCCGTCCGCGAGCGCCTGCGCGAGGAGCTTGGGCCCGGGAGCGATCGCGCCGCCGAGAAAGACCCTGTCGGCGCGGACGGCGTCGACGGTCAGCGCCGTCCCCGCGTCGATCACGATCGCGCCGGCGGCGTCGTCGGCGAGGAGCTCGAGCGCGCCGCGCGCGGCGAAGAGCCGATCGCGGCCCACGCGCTCGGGTGCGCGGCACGCGATCGCGAGCCCGGGATCGGGCGCGCGCGCGGCGAGCGCGTCGAGGAGCTCGGCCTCGATCGCGGGCGACGCGACGTTCGCGAGCGCGACCGCATCGATGCGCGGCGCGCTCGCGCGCCACGCGCGGACCTGCGCGCCCAGTCCCGGCGCCGTGTCGAAATCCGCGGATCCGATCAGCCGGGGCGCTCGGCCGTCCTCGACGCTCCACGCGCGGAACTTGCTGCGGCTGTTGCCGAGATCGCCGGTGAGGACGTTCATGCGCGGGGGCATGCGCGGGTCGCCCCCCGCGGCCCTCTCACTGCTGCGGGCTGTGGTAGTAGAACGTCTGCAGCTTCCCGTTGCGCTCGATGACGATCTCCCACGTGGTGAACTGGTTCGCGTTCATCTTGGCGTAGTTGATCGCGTCCTGGACGCTCGTCACCGGGTGCCCGTTCACGCTCTTGATGATGTCGCCTTCTTGCGCGCCGTGGCGCTCGGCGAAGGAACCGGCGCTGACGGCCTGGATCTCGATGCCGTCGTACTTGCCGGTCCGCGCGTCCTGGTGCCTCCCCGTGCGAATGTCCTCCGCCAGGATCTTCGCATAGTTGTCGTTCGCGTAGGCGACGTCCTCGAGGCCGAGCATGAACTTGTTCTGCCCGAACTCGGTCGTCTTGTTCGGCCGCCACGGCATCTGGCTCCCGCGCGGGATGCCGGTGATCTTGGGCATGATCACGCCGTCCGGGTCGACCTGCACGATCGTCGACTTCAAGTCGAACTCGTCGGGCGTGATCGTCTCGGCTTCGCGATTCGCGTCGTCGAACGCGAACACGACCGCCTGCGAGTTGATCGTCTCGATGCGCGCGTACTGGTACGGAGAGACGAGGTGATCGCCTTCACGGAGCAGGAACCCGCCCGCCGGCGCGTTGTTCTGCACGCTCGCCTTCGGGCGGTACTTGAGCCAGACGCGCGAGAGCTTGCTGTCGCTCAGGTCGGCCTGGATCATCCCGATCCGCACGAGCTCGGCGATCGCGACGACCGGCGGCTTGACGTCCACGTCCGGATTCGTCGGCGCGGCCGGCGGCGGCGGCGGCTTGCCGGTCCAGTTCAGGTGCCGGCAGTGCGGGTTCTCCTTGCAGTGCTCGCAGCTCGGGAGGAAGAGGCGCCGGATGTCCTCGTACGGAACGAGATCCGCGGCCTTCGGCTTCGCGGGCTCGGCGGCCTCGAGGGCCGCCTGGATCTTGGCCGCGTCGGGCGGCTTGCGCTTCGACTCGAGGTCGCGGACGAAGACCGCGACGTAGAGCCCGAGTCCGGTGGTCAGGAGGCCTGCTGCGCCCCAGGAGAGGATTTTGATCTGGCCGATGTTCATCGCGTGCTCCGGGGCATCCTAGCCCCCGCCGCAAGTTGTCGCCAACCCGCTGGCTGTCCCTTCCGGAACCGCCGAGCGACGCTCCCCGGCCGGACCTATTCCCGCTTCTTGTTGTCGGGCTTCGCGATCCGGAGCCCGTCCCGGTCCCCTTTGCCCTTGCGGGTGAGGTCCACCTCGGGTCGGGCGGCGCTCCCCGTGAACCCGCGCAAGGCGAGGATCAGCTCCTCGGGGCGGTCGCTCGCCGCGAGCGCGTCGTTCACGTCGGCCTTGCGCTCCTGGACGAGGCGCCGGAGAGACATGTTGAAGGAAACGAGGCCCCGCTCGGTCCCCTGCTCGATTACCCGGGCCATCTCCCCGATGTTGCCCTCGGCGAGCAGCTCGCGGATGTGCGGCGTCGACAGCATGAGCTCGAACGCGGGCAGGAGGCCCTTGCCGCCCGCGCGCGGGATCAGGCGCTGCGACAGGACGCCGGCGAGGTTCTCCGCCAGGCGCTGGCGAACCTGCGCGTGCTGCTGGGGCGCGTAGAACGACAGGATGCGCTCCACGGTCTGCGGGGCGTTCACGGTGTGCAGCGTCGAGAGGACGAGGTGTCCGGTCTCGGTCGCGTCGAGGGCCGCCGTCACGGTCTCCGCGTCGCGCATTTCGCCGATCAGGATGACGTCGGGGCTCTGGCGCAGGGCGTGGCGCAAGCCTTCCTGGAAGGTCCGGCAGTCCGTGCCCACCTCGCGCTGGCTGATCACGCAACGCTTCTCGGGGAAGAGCATCTCGACCGGGTCCTCGAGCGTCACGACGTGGCGCTCGATGTTCTCGTTCATGTACTGGATCATCCCGCCGAGCGTCGTCGACTTGCCGGAGCCGGCGATGCCGGTGACGAGGATGAGTCCGCGCTTGCGCGCCGCGAGCTTCTTGAGCGACTCGGTCGGAAGCTCGAGCTGCTCCAGCGAGGGCGGATCCTGCGAGATGCGCCGCAAGACGACCGCGGGGTCGCCGAGCTGGCGGTACGCGTTCATGCGGAATCGCCCGAGGCCGTCGAGGTGCATCGCGGCGTCGGTCGAGCCCCGCTCGCGCCAGGTCTCCATGCGCTCCCGGCCGATGATCCCGTCGAGCACCTCGAGCAGGGCGCCGGCGTTCGGAACGCGGCCGGGCAGGAACGCGATCTTCCCGTCGGTGCGGAGCGACGGACGACCGCCCGCGCGCAGGATCAAGTCGCTCGCCCCGTTCTTGACCATGATCGCGAGCCAGGCTTCGAGCTGGTGACGCGGCGAGATCGCGGTCGAGTTCAGCGAGGGCGGGACCTCGGCGGAGGGCAGCGGCGCCGGAGGCATCGGTGCGACGGGCGCGGGAACGCCCGCACCGCTGACCCGCACTCCGGAGGCGCCGAGGCTCTTGGCCACGTCCCGGAAACTCAGGTCCTCGTCGGGGATGCGCGGATCGGGTGAGGGCATGCGAGGCTCCGCCGGGGGGAACGCGGGGGGATCTCCCCGAGCCGAGCCGGCTCATGAGGATCGGCCGTCCGGGCAGCCCAGCTTGAGATCCGCCCGGTGTCCGGACCTACGAAGCCGCATCCCGGACGCGGCGGTGGGCCTCGGTCAGGAGCGCGTCGAGCCCGGACCTCCGGGAGCTGGAGACGCGCCAGACCCGGACGCCGCTCGCGGCCTCGAGCTCCCCGGCCCGGCGCTCGGCTTCGGGGCTCTCGCACTTGCTCGCGGCGAGGAGCCTCGGGCGGCGCGCGAGGTCGTCCGAGAAGCGCGCGAGCTCGGCGTCGACGATGCGCCAGGCTTCCTCGGGCGGCGTCACCGCGTCGTCGCCGACGTCGACGAGCTGGACGATCACCCGACAGCGCTCGACGTGCCGGAGGAAACGGTGGCCGAGGCCGTGTCCCTCCGAAGCGCCCTCGATGAGTCCGGGCAAGTCGGCGATCACGAGCGTCTGCGTGTCGGAGAGCCGCGCGATGCCGACCTGCGGCACAAGCGTCGTGAACGGGTAGTCCGCGATCTTCGGCGTCGCGGCGGTGACCGCGGCGAGGAACGTCGACTTGCCCGCGTTCGGGAGACCGACGAGTCCGACTTCGGCGAAGAGCTTGAGCTCGAGGCGCAGGAAGCGCTTCTCCCCCGCTTCACCCGGTGTCGCGATGCGCGGCGCCTGGCGGACGGAGCTCGCGAAGCGCACGTTGCCCTTGCCGCCGGAGCCGCCTTGCGCCGCGACGACGCGGTCGCCCGCGCGCGCGAGGTCGCGCAGGAGATTGCCGCGCTCGCGGTCGTAGACCTGTGTGCCGACCGGGACTTCGATCTCGAGATCCTCGGCGCCGCGGCCGGATTTGTTCGCGCCGGCGCCGGGGCGTCCGCTCTCCGCGCGGTACGTGAAGCGGCGGCCGATCGGAAGGAGCGAATTGAGGCTCGGCGACGCGACGAGGACGACGCTGCCGCCCGAGCCGCCGTCGCCGCCGTCGGGGCCGCCGCGGGGCACGAACTTCTCGCGGCGGAAGGAGACGACGCCGTCTCCGCCGCGTCCGGCGATCACCTCGATCTCGGCCTCGTCGCGGAACATCGGGAAAACCGAGAGGCGCGTCGAAGCGCGGGGCTCCGAAGCGGAGTCGCGGAGCGCGCTCGCGCGCTACTTCGCGATCGGATCGACGTGGACCTTGCGGTTGTCCTGGAAGCGGACGGTGCCGTCGACGAGCGCGAAGAGCGTGTAGTCGGTGCCCTGTCCGACGTGCTTGCCGGCGTGGAAGACCGTGCCGCACTGGCGGACGATGATCGTGCCGGCGGAGACCGCTTGGCCGCCGAAGCGCTTGATGCCGCGGAACTGCGGGTTGCTGTCGCGGCCGTTGCGGGTGGAGCCGCCACCTTTCTTGTGTGCCATGGTGCGTCGCTCCTAGGCGTGGATGCCCGTGATCTTGACCTGGGTGTAGCGCTCGCGGTGACCGCGCTTGCGGCGGACGCCCTTGCGGCGCTTGAAGCGGAAGGCGACGACCTTCGGTCCCTTGACCTCGGCGATGACTTCGCCGGTGACGCGGGCGCCCTTCACGGTGGGCTTGCCGAGCGTGATGTTGCCTTCGTTGCCGAGGAGCAGCACTTCGTCGAAGGTGATCTCGTCACCCGGCTTCTTGTCGGTGTTCAAGTCGCACAGGATGACGTCGCCCTTGCGGACGGTCGCCTGGCGTTTGCGATCCTGGATGATGGCGTACATGACTCGTCTCCGTGCTGCCGCGGTGGAAACCCTCCCGCGGTGGACCCTGGAGGGGGTCCGGGGACCTGGAGGCGAGCCTCCGGGTTTGGGGCGGAGGAGTCTAACCAGGGGAACAGAGCGTGGGAAGCGACCGCCGCCGGATCCGCACCAGGCACGGAATCGAGCCGAATCCCCTGGGCTTCCTAGGGAAACTGATCCCTCCGGATCTCGAGGGTCGCCCACCAGTTCGGCCGTTTGACCTCCGAACCCGGGGGTCGCAGCGCGAACTGACGCCCCGAGAGGATCACGACCTCATCGAGTTCGGGAAGTCCCACCGGAAGGTCCGGAATCCCGTCCAAGTCGAAGTCACGGCCTTCGGCCACGCTGGCGCTCTTCGCGTCGCTGTCGTACACGCCGAGCACCCAACCCTCGCGGCCCGAAAAGATCTCGACGCAGTAGTCGTCTTCAGAATCCGCCATGAACTCGGAGCAGCCGACCGCGTAGTCGGGTATCCCGTCGCCGTCGACGTCGCCGGCGAGAGCGATCGAGTCTCCGAACCCATCGAGGTAATGGCCCGGCCGCTGGTGGAGCAACGTCCGGAGGCACGCGCCGCTGCGACTCGAGAGGACGTAGACCGGGCCGTCGTCCCAGGTCGAGACCAAGACGTCTTCGACGCCGTCACCGTCGACGTCCCCGGCCGGTGCGAGTCGTTCACCGAGTCCGAAGGTCCTGGGAGTCAACGGGCCCCGAACGGCGCGAAGGGTGGAGCCATCTCTTCCCGAACAGAAGCGGACCTCGCCGACCGAGCTCGTTCCGGCGCCGGCCGCGCTCGCTCCGACCGCGAAGTCTGGGATCTCATCGCCGTCGAGGTCCCCTACCGTGCACACCGACCGGCCGAACCGGCTGATCTGCGCGCCACCGGGTGTCTCCGCAGGCAACTCTCCGAACAAGCGGAACCTCGGGCGATCCTCCCGTCCGGAAAAGGCCGCTACAGCGCCCCGCTCCACATGGAAACCAGGCTCGCAAGCGCGCGGCGTTCCGACGATCCAATCCCAGCTCGGTACGCCCTCGCGATCGAGATCGATCGCGACGGCGGCGTCCGCATCCGGGAACTCGTGGAGCACGGCTCCGCTCCGGGACGAGAGCACGCGCATGTACCCCGCCCGAGATCCCGCCAGCACGTCGTCGGCTCCGTCTCCATCCACGTCCCGAGTACTCGACACGGAGATCCCGAATCGATCCCCCGCATGGTCTCTCGCGGATCGCCGGATCAGGTGTCCGTCTGCGCCGGAGACGATGAATACGCAACCAGAATCGATGCCATGGCCGCGATCGAGGGGCGCCCCGATCGCGAGATCGGGGACTCCGTCGCCGTCGACGTCGCGCAGCGATGCGAGTCGATGCCCGAATCCCGTCGCCGAAGCCGGGGGAACTTCTGCTGCGCGCGAGGAGCTCGCCGATCCACGACCTGGAGGCGAGATCGGCAGGGGAATACTCGGAGCGCGAGGAAGCGATTCCTTCCAGATCCATCCCTTCCTCGATGCGCCTTGCAGCAGCACGAGCGCCGGGATCGCGAACCAGATCATGGTCCGTGCAACCGGCCTCGTCGGCTCGGGTTGCGGAGCGTTCTCGGGCGCGCTGTTCTAACGCACGAGATCTGCGCGACGGATCGCCTTGAGGAGCGGCCAATCCGACCGGAGGACCGGCGGTCCCCTGAGCTTCGCCTGGAGCTCGCGGCCCGAGAGGATCAGGACCTCGTCCGTCTCCGGGAGGCCGACCGGAAGGTCCGGGATCCCGTCCCTGTCGAAGTCCTGGGAGTCCCCCACGATCGCATGCTGATCGCCCGCATCGAGGCCGACGAGCAGGTGCCCGTCGCTCCCCGAGAAGACCTCCACCGAGTATCCATCTCCCTCGTCATCGAGAAACTCCGAGCAACCCACCGCGATGTCCGCGATTCCGTCGCGGTCGAGATCGCCGGCGATCGCTATCGAATCACCGAACCCGGCGAGGTTTCCGTACGACAGCTGGTGGCGCAGGGTGAGAAGGACATCTCCGGTGCGCGACGAGAGCGCGAACACCGGACGATCGGATTCGGAGGCGACCAGCACGTCGTCGTTCCCGTCTCCGTCGAGATCCCCGATGCGGCGCAGGCGCGTGCCCGCGCCGAACTGATCCGGGGCGAAAGGACCGGGCACCACGAAAAGCGTCGCACCAGTCTTCCCCGAGAGGAATCGGACGCCTCCGACGCGTTGTTCCGCGCGGAGATGGCCCGGGATCCCTGCCGCGAGGTCCGGAACTCCGTCGCCGTCGAGATCGCCGAGGACGCACAAGACTCCACCAAAACCGTCCATCCGGAACCCGCCGCCTGGAAGACACGTCTCCGGACTCCCGTACACGCGCCAGAGCTCGGCTTCGTCGCAGCCGGACACCGCGGACACGAACCCGCGGTGATCGTGCCGCCTTTCGCCGCAATCGAGGAGACATCCGGAGATCCACTCCGGGACGCCGTCTCCGTCGAGGTCCGAGGCGGCGACCGCTGAGCGATGCGAGAACTTACGGATCAGTCCTTCTGTCCGCGACGAGACGACGCACGTGAAGTTCCCGCGCGAGCCGACCACGAGATCTTCGTACCCGTCGAGGTCGACGTCCGCGCAGCTCTCGAGCGTGACGCCGAATCGGTCGGCCCCATGCGGGTTCGCGATCGTTCGAAGGAGATGGCCGTCGAGCCCCGAGACCACGAAGACGCACCCGGATTCCGGTCCACCCGTCTCGAGCGGCGCGGAGATCGCGAGATCGGCGACGCCGTCGTGGTCGAGATCGCCGAGCACCGCGATCCGTGCGCCGAAGCCGTGACTCGGCAACCGAGGGTTCGGGGCGTCCGGGTTGTAGGTCGGAGTCTCCTCCGTCCAGATCCAGGGCTTCTTCGCGTGTCCCTGGAGGAGAAGAAGGAGGCCGGCGAGGATCCGCACGGGCTCTCAACCGCCGCGCGGACCGTCGGTTCCGGTCGAGGAACTACCGCTTCCGTCGCCCGCCCGGGCGCACTTCGCGGCCGTCCGTGCGCAGGTAGCGCAGGACGCTGTCCTCGTGCTGTTCCGGCGAGTCGACCAGGCGAATCTGCCGTTCGTGCCGGTACTCGAGCGCGCGCAGGAGCTCCGAGCATTCGCGCTTCAGGTAGCTCGTCACTTCCGGGTGCGCCTTCACTTCGACCTGCGCGAAGCCCTTCAGCGTCAACGCCGAGCCGAGGCGCCTGAGCACCGCGGCGGCGCGCGACTCGACCGTCCGCACGCGGCCCGTTCCGCGGCAGCGCACGCACGTCGTGAACACCTTTCTCGAGATCCCCGGTCCGAGCCGCTGCCGCGTCAGCTCGAGCAGTCCGAACTGGCTGATCCTTCCGATCTTGCTGCGCGCGCGGTCCATCGCGAGCGCATCCGCGAACGCCTTCTCGACCTTCCGGATGTTCGCCGCCTTCATCATGTCGATGAAGTCGACGACGAGGATCCCGCCGAGGTCGCGCAGCCGGATCTGCCGCGCGATCTCCGGCGCCGCCTCGACGTTCGTCTTCAGCGCGATCTCCTCGAAATCGTGTCCGCCGCCACGCGTCCGGCCGCTGTTCACGTCGATCGCGACCAGCGCTTCCGCCTGGTCGAACACGATCGAGCCGCCCGAAGGCAACTCGATCCGCCGCGCGAACAACCGCTCGAAGTCCGGCTCGATCCCGTACGTCTGGAACAAGGGCTTCGGGCCCTCGTGGAGCTTCACGCGCTCCTCCGCCTCGGGCATCAGCCGCCGCGTGAACTCGAGGATCTGCCGGTGCACTTCCGGATCGTCGACGAGCACCGCTTCGGTCTCGCTCGTGAACAGATCGCGCACCGTGCGGATCGCGATGTCGGATTCCTGGTACAGCGGCGCGGGCCCGTTTCCGCTGCGCAACCGGCGCGCGAAGTTCTCCCACGCACTCGTCAGGTAGTCGAGGTCGCGCTTCAGGTCCTCCGCGGTGCGCCCGACTCCCGCCGTCCGCACGATGACGCCCATCCCGGGCGGCACCTCGAGCTGCTCGAGGATGCGCTTCAGGCGCTTGCGTTCCTTCTCGTCCTCGATCTTCCGGCTGACGCCCGTCCTCGACATCGACGGCATGAGCACGAGGTAGCGTCCGGGGATCGAGATGTACGTCGTCAGCGTCGGCCCCTTGTCGCCGATCGCGTCCTTCGTCACCTGCACGGCGACCATCTCGCCCTTCTTCAGGAGATCCGTGATCGGCAGGCGCGGGCGCGCGCGGAAACGGCTCGTCCGCTCCGGCCGCCGTTTCCGTCCGGCGCCGACCTTCGCGCGTTCCGCCTCGGGCTCCGCCTCCTGGCCTTCCTCCGGCGCGGCGCCCTCCGCGGGCTCCTCGGTCTCGCCCTTCTCGGAGCCGGCTTCCCATTCGTCGGGGTCGACGCTCGTCGAGAGGAGCTTGTCGAGGCTCCAGCCTTCCTCGCCGTAGGCGGAGAGCACGTCCGAGGTGTGCAGGAAGCCGTTCTTTCCCTGTCCGAAGTCGACGAACGCGGCGCCGATCGCGGTCTCGAGGTTGACGACGCGCCCGCGGTAGATGTCGTTCACGACCGAGTTCTCGGTCCGCACGGTCATCTGGAAATCGACGATGCGTCCGTCCTCGACGACGGCGACGCGCTGTTCCTCGGGATCCCCCGCGTTGACGAGGATCAGGTTCTTCCGCAGCGGCCGGCGCGCGACCGTCTCGGTCTCGCGATCGGGTTCGACGCGCTTGCGACGGCGGCGTCCGTCTCCGCGTTCGCTGCGTTCGCCGCGCTCTCCGCGCTCCTCGCGCACGGAGCGACCGCCCGATCCATCGACGCGTTCCTCGGTCGGAGGCAGGGCGACGGCGTCGCTCGGAAGCTCGGGGAGCTCCGGCAGGTCGTCTTCCTCGCCCGGGATCGCCTCGATCTCGACCGGTGCACCGGGTGCGACGCCGCGGCCTCGACCGCCGCGCCGGCGGCGCCTGCGCTTGGGAGCGCCGGGACTGCCGCCCGTGCCGCGATCCGCCCCGCGATCGACGGGTGCCTGCCCGTCGTTGCGTGCGCGGCGCGGCGGCGCGTCGGTCGCGACGCGAGCGTCACCAGCCGGACGCAGCTCCTGCTCGGGACGCGGAGCGTCACCGCTCTTGCTCCCGCGATGTCTGCGCCCGCCGCGGCGTCTGCGGCCGCGTCGCGGTGCCTGATCGCCACCGGGCTCTTGGCCGGGCTGCGCGTGATCCGCTTCCGGCGGGGCCCCTTGCGGAGCTCGATCCTCGGGTACCGCGAAATGTTCGTCACGCGGCGCCGCGTCGTCGCCCTGCGCGGGCCTCGCACCGTCGGCATCACCGAGCGGGAGTTGGCCGGGTGCGCGGCGACGGCGTCCGCCGCGGGATCCGCGCCGGCGTCGCCGGCGTTCCCCGCCTGGTGCACCGACCGTCGAAGCCGGCGCGCCGGCGTCGGTGTCCGCCCCCGCGGGCAGCGCGTGTTCGTCGTCGACGCGCCATGCGCGGTCGCCGTAACGCGGTACCTCGGCGGAAGGTTCGTGCTTCGGTTCGGGGCTGGAAAGAAAAGAAGGAGTGGTGTGGAACGGGTCGAGACGCCCGTTGGCGTCTGCGGAGTGCTCGTCAATCATTGTCCATGAGCTCGTTTCGAGTCGGCAGCTCGACCGCAAGCGATCCTGGGCCGGAGCCCTGGCGCGCAGCGCGCGCCGCAGGCTGGATCCCTGCGCTTGGATTCCCTTCAGGCGGTCCGTCGAAGCGAGTCCGACGCGAGAGACCGAGGGAGAGAGCGGGAGCGACAGCTCGAGTTCGCGCGTGCGCGGGCGAAAGCCGGCTCCCGGGTGAGGCTGCAACCTCTAGTTGTGTTGTGGGGCGGAGACGGATGCCTCCGCGTGGAAGATCGTGTGGGACTCGCGAAGGACGCGCGTCCATGTTCGGTTCAGGGCGCACCGCGGAACGGTTCCCGGTCCGGCGCGCTTCGGCCGACCTCGCGGTCGACCGAGGCCAGAGGATCGCCTATCGCAGAGCCCGAGTCGAACCCCAATTCGGGAGTTTTCCACGGACGGGGGGCGAGAACCCCCTCCGGAAGGCCCGCTGCGCCCCGCAGGGCTGCGCCGGCTCGAGGATTCAGGGGGACCGAACCGACCGGCCCCGAGCCGCCGTCGCGGATCGGAGCCGGTCGCGGTTCGAGCGATTCCCGTTCAGCGCGCCTCGGAAACCGCGGGCGCGTCGGCCGAGAGAAGCTGCTTCATCTCGTCCTTCAGCTTCATGTTGCGACGCTCCCACTCCTTGCGGAGGAGGAAGTCGGTGTCGCGGCTCGAGTACACGATCGTCGGGGAAAGGAACACGAGCAGGCTGCGGCGATCGCGCGACTTCGACTTGTGCTTGAAGAGCAGGTCGCCGACGAGCGGGATGTCGCCGAGGATCGGCACCTTCGTCTTCGTCTCGACGTCGGAGTCCGTCGTCAAGCCGCCGATCATCACGGTCTTGCCGCTCTCGACCATCATCGTCGAGACGATCGTCGAGCTGCGGGTGCGCGGCAGGGCGATCGCGCCGGAGAGACCCGACGCGCCGACCGTGAACACGTCGAAGCCCGGAGGCGCGAGCGTGGAGATGCCCGTACCGGAGAGGCTCGTCTCCTTCGGGATGACTTCCATGACGATGTTCTGCGTGCCCGGCACGATGTTCGGCCGGATCAGCAACTGGAAGCCCACTTCGACCGGCGAGCCGGCGGCTTCCGACACGGAGAGCTGCAGACCGCCCGCTTGGCCTTGCTCGGAACGAGCTTCGGCGTAGCGGATCGTCTCGCCCACGAAGATCGTGGCCGTGCTTCCGTCGACCGCGAAGATCTTCGGAGCCTGGATGACTTCGGACTTCGTGTCGCGCTGGAGCAGGCGGAGCGTCGCCTGGACCTGCGTGAACGACAGCGAACCGAAGATCGTGTCCGGGACCGTCGTGACCGCGCTGCCGTTGAGCGCGGGGTCGACGTACGGACCGTGGCCGTCCGGGCTGGCGATCAGCCAGTCCTCGAACCCGCCGCGGCCGGCGTTGAACGGGAACGTCACCGGGATCTGGCCGCCGGTCAGCGTGACCTGCGGGCCGTTGTCGCCGTAGTCGACGCCGAGGTTCAGGACGTCGCCGTTCGTCGTGGTGACGAACTTGACGTCGCAGAAGATCTGCTGCGGCTCGACGTCGAGACGCGCGAGCAGCTCCTTGATCGCGTCGTGGACCTGGCTCGTGTCGCGGACGACGAGCGCGTTCTGCGAGTCGACGTAGTCGATCTTGCCGATGTTCGGCGTCAGGGCCTTCGAGAGCGCCTGCAGGACGGTGAACGTCTTCGCGACGTCTTCCGTGGTCTGCTGCTGACCGGCCTGCTGCTGGTTCTGCTGCGGCGCCTGGACGAACTCGGACTTGATCACCGGCTTGTACAGGCTCTTCGGGCGCAGGTACCGGAACTGGTACGTGCGCGTGACGAGCTGCTCCTGCAGCTTGACCGGGTCGACGACGCGGAGGACGCCGTGACCTTCCTCGACGACCGTGAAGTTCAAGGTCTTCGCGACGACGTCGAGCGCCTCGCGCCACGGCACGCCCTTGAAGCGCACGGAGATCGTCCCCGTGACTTCGGGAGCCATGACGATGTTCGCGCTCCCGTACTTGGCGATCGTGTCGATCACCTGGCGGATGTCCGCGTTCGGGAACTCGAAGTCGACGCGCTGAGGCCGCGTGACCGCGAGGACGCCGGCCGTGCGCACCTCGACGATGGCGCCGACCTTCTCGGCGACCAGGTCGAGCGCGTCACGCCAGGGGACGTCGGCCAAATCGATGGAGATCTTCTCCGCCGAGATGGGCTTCTCATCCCCGTCGATGATGACGATGTTCGCGCCCGATCGAGCGCGGAGGTCCGCCACCACGTCCTCGAGGGTCCGATCCGCAACGCTGATGGTCACGCGCGCTTCTGCGCTGGGAGCCAAGGGCGCCTGACCTCCCTGGGCCAGGACACTCGGCGACACCACCGAGAACGCGAGCAACGCCAGAACCACTCCTGTCAGTCTCATCACGGCCTTCCCCGCCGGCTGTCGCCGGCATTCGTCGTTCGTCGCGGCTAGAAGCGCCGGGCGAAGATGATTCCTCGGAAAATGAACTCGATCTCGTCCGGACGGATGGCCCGGACCAAGAGATCCTTGTCGAGCATGTCCCCCACACCGACGGACTTGCCGTTGATGAGGACGCTCGAGATGCCTTCGTCGCCGACGGCCACGCCGCCGACCTTGATTTCGACCTTCTGGAAGTCGAGCACGGTTTGGGCCAGTGCGGCCAGCTCGCGCAGACGATCGACCAGCGGCTTGCGCAGCGGATCCTTCTCGGCCAACGCGAGCTGCGGAGCGACACCCTGGAACGCCTCGAGCACGAGCGAGAACTCGCCCTTCTGCTCGTGTGCGCTCATGGCGTTCTCGATCTCGCGCAGCTTGTTGGCGCTCGGGCCCTCGGCCTCGGTCTTCGAGAGGTCCTTGCGCAGGCGCGCCAGGGCGTCGACGACCTCGATCTTGAGCTTGCGCTCGGAGGGCACGTAGCGGACCGACTTCTCTTCGACGACGCGACGCACGTCCTCCTCGAGCTTGGCCATGGCCGTCTCGAGGTCGGCGCGGGTCGTGAGCTCGCTGATCGCGCTGTCGGCGACCTTGAAGAGGTCCCACAGGCCCATGACGGCCTTCGTACGCTCGATCAGCTTCTCGACGATCGCCATCTGCTCCTGCACGGTCAGCGAGCTGGCGCCGTCGCCGAGCACCGGAACGCGCGGGTCGATCCAGGGATCGCGACGTCCGCGCGCGCCGCGGTACGTGTAGCTCGAGATCGCGAGGGTCGACTTGCGGCGATCGATCTCGCCCTTCAGGAGCTCCCGCTTGCGGTCGTAGCCGTCGATCTTGACCGGCTTGGCGTCCTTCTGCGGCTCGTAGACGTACGTTTCGACGTCGACCTGGATCTTGTGCGCCGGCGCGGCTTCCTTCTCGGAGACCTGCTGGGCACGCGTCGCCGCCGCGATGTGGAAGTTCGGGATGCACATGAACCGGCGGTGGTTCTCGGCGAGGTCGAGGAAGTCGAGGAACTGGAAGGCATCCGCGTCGAGCGAGAGCGTGTACGCGACCTTGTTGAAGTCGCCCTTGTCCCGCGCGTCGTTCGCCTTCTTCTTGAGGCCCGAGATGCGGACCCCCGACTCCTCGGAGAACTTCTGGAACGTCCGGACGAGGTTGTTCACGTCGTCGGTGTCCGGGAGGATCTTCTTCATCACCTCCGAGAGCTCGCGCAGGACGATCACGTCGCGCTCGAGCGTGCCGGTGCCTTCGATCAGCTTCCGCGAGCTGTCGATGTTGGACCGGAGACCCGCGACTTCGGTGCGCGCCGTGTCGATCTTGCCGTACTCGTCCCAGATCATGTACACGATGCCGCTCGCGAGGAGGACGCCTCCCGCGAACATCGCGATCCACTTCTGACGGGGGCTCATCGACGTTCCTCCGTGCCGGGCTTCTTCGCCTCGGCGGGCTTGGTCGTGTCACCGGGCTTCTGCGCGTCGCTCGGAGCCGAAGGCGGCGTGGTGGTCTTCTTGTCGTCCGTGCTGCCCTCGGTCGCGTTGCCGTGACGGCTCCTCGCCGTCGCCGGTTCCGCTTCCGACGGATCGAGCGGCGCATCCTTGCGATTCTTCGCCAGGCGCGCGGCTTCGCTCTTCGCCCGCTCCTCGGGGCCCTTGAGCGAGAGCTGCATCGGGAATGCCCACGCGACCGGCGGGACGAGCGTCTCGTCGACGAGGGTCTGCGTGCCTTCCGGAGGCGACGGCTTCTCGAAGTCGTCGACGAACGCGGAAGTCTCGAGGTCTTCGAGGAAGTTCGCGACCTGCGCGAACTTGTCCGACCCCGAGTGGCCGGACGCGCGCACCGAACCGAAGTTCTTCGCGTTCGGGTCGATGGCCTGCGTGACGTTGAGGTCGTCCAGCCACACGAGGTGGCGGGAGCCGTCGCCGCCCGCGTTCGCGACGTCGATGAGCTCGTCGAGCTTGCGCGTCCACGAGATCCGGTCGCTCGTGATCGAAGCGAGCGTCTTCTCGCGGCTCTTGTACTGCTTGCTCTCGGTCTCGAGCGCGTGGTAGTAGGCGACCTGCGGAGTCAGCCCGTCCATCTCGAGCTGGAGCGTCGCGCGCTCACTCTCGACCTTGGCGTGGACGCCGAAGACGGTCCATCCCCACCAGCTCGCGAGTCCCCCGTTGACCGCCACGACCGCGGTGATGGCGACCAGCAGTTTGATCGGAGTCCGCGATTTCTTGCGGTACTCCTCGGGAAGTAGATTGATCCGAATCATGCCGCACGCACCCTCGATGCAAGGCCCACGGCGACCACCAGAGTGGGCGCCCAGGCTTCCAGTTCCTGGACGTCGACCGCGGCCGGATCCACGCGCAGACCCTCGATCGGGTTCCAGATGCGCGTCGTCCGACCGGTCGCTTGTTCGATGAAAGTCACCGCGCCCGGCGCGAGGACGCCGCCGCCGGAGAGCAGGATCTCGGAGACCTGCACTCCCGAGTGGTGCTCGACGTAGTCGAGCGAGAGCGAAAGCTCGCTCATCAGGTCCTCGAGGACCGGCGAGATCGCCACGTTCACGTCGTGCTCGTGGGCGTCGGGCTGACGCTTGATCACCTCCGCCTCGGGCGGGGTGATCGACAAACGGCGCGCGACGGCCTGGGTCATGTCCGACCCGCCGACGTTGATCTCGCGGCTGAAGCACGTCTCGCCGCCGCAGAGCACGTTGATCGACGTGCGCACCGCGCCGACGTCGACGAGCGCGATCCCGCGGGTCTCGCCTTCCTCGCCTTCGCCGCCGGGGAGGCTGCAGAGCTCCCACGCGTTCGCCAGAGCGAAGAGATCGACGTCGATCGCGACGGGCGTCAGTCCCTGCTTCTGCAGGAAGTCGATGCGCTCGTCGACGGTCTTCGTCTTGCACGCCGCGAGCAGCGTGGTCATCTGCTCGCCGCCCTTGCCTTCGGAGTCCTGGTGCGCGCCGGCCGGCGGGCGCTTGAGCGCCTGGCAGTCGAGCACGACTTCTTCCAGCTCGAAGGGCAGGTACTTGTCCGTCTCGAGGCGGATCGCTTGCTTCAGATCCCCCTCGGACATGCGGGCCATGGGGACGTACCGCACCACGACCGATTGGCCGAACACGCCGGTGACGACCTTGCGGCTCTTGATCTTGCCGCTGGAGAACAGGCCGGCGACGGCGTCGGCCGGGCTTCCGCCGGGCGGCACCTCCGCGCGGGCGAAACCGGTCACGACGGGTTCCGGGCCCTGCATCGTGATCTCAATGGCTTTGACGACCGAGCTGCCGAGGTCGAGCCCGACGACGCTCTTCTGCTTTCGGAACACGGATGCCCTGCTCTTCCTTTGCGGTAGAGAACCAGCGAAGGCGCCGGAGCGCCGCTGCGCGGGGGATCCGGCAGCCGGCAAACCCTTCGACCCGGAAGGCGGCCGGGGTTTAGTCCCCTCCCGGAATCCGACCCCCGCGAGGGTGAAAGCGACGTCGGGCCGGCGGGTCCGTGCTTCTTTTTCCCGCAACTGGGGCCGAGGCGCCCCGCCGCCGGCTCACTCGAGCTCGTCGAAACCGCGCTCGATCACGCCGGCCACGCGCTCGATCATCGCCGCCGCGTCGGCGCCGCGTCCCCGCAGGGTGAGCTCGGAGTGGCACGGCGCGCACAGGGTCATCAGGTCGAGGATGCTGCGCCCATTGACCTCGGCGTCGCCGCAGGAGATCCGCAGCTCGCTCTGGAACTCGGCCGCCGTGGAGACGATCGCGTGGCACGGCCGCGCGTGCAGGCCGCACGGATTCTTCAGACGGACGGTCCGGGTGACTTCCACGGGCGCTGTACCGATGTCGACTTCGCCGGATCCCGGGAGCTTCGCCATCAGACTGCCGACATCTCCTTGAGGAGATCGACGAGCTCGGTCTTCGTCTTCACGCGCACCGCGAAGCGACGGAAATCCCCGTCGCGCCCGAGCCGCGCGATCCAGCGCATCATCTCGAGGTGCCGGTCCGGATCGTGCACCGCGCTCTTCTTGTCCGGCCGCAGGATGGTGAAGAGGAGCTGCACGGGCGCGCCGTCGACGGCGTCCCACGCGAGCCCCTCGCGGTGGATCGAGAGGCTGCACAGCGCCCGGTCGATCCCATCGAGCTTGACGTGCGGGATCGCGACGCTCATCCCGACGCCGGTCGAAGCGGTCCGCTCGCGCTCGAGCAGGGCCTTCTCCGCGTCCGCGGCGAGAGCGCGCGGGAGGACGTCGGCCTGGACGAGGTTCTCGACGACCTCGACGAGCGCCGCCTCTTTCGATGTCGCCTTGAGGTGGACGCTGCAGGCCTTCGGCTTGAATGCCTTCCAATGGTTCATGTCGCATCCCGTCGCCGCGAGGCCGCGCCCGGATCCCCATGAGGAGAGCCGCGCACGCAGTCTCGCCAAGGGCCGATCGCGTCGGTCCGGCTCAGCGTTCCGTCCGTCCGCGCCTGCGGTCGTGCAGGCGCTTGTCGTTCTGTCGTTTGAGGAGTCGTTCCATCCGCTCGATCGCCTCTTCGAGCGCGGCGCCGAACGCGGAGGCACGAGCATCGACCACGAGGACCGCGCCGCGGGCGACGTGCGCGACGATCTCGATGCGATGCTCGTCGTGCTGCCGTTCGAGGAGCGCGCGCATCGACACGATCCGATCGTAGAACTTCACGAGATGCTGCAGCTTCTGCTCGACCTGCTCGCGTGCCCGGACGGGGTAGTCATGGTGAAGAATCGATACCTGAGCTTGCATGCCGGCCTCCGGAAGCGGTGCCTTTGCCGAACGTCGATGAGTCTCTTCGCGTTGGGGCGCCCGGTGTGGGTCTCGCTCGATGCGCGGAAACCCGAGGGGCGTGTGAATCATCGGCAGCCTTGCTGTTCATACCTTGGGGCCAACCGAGGTTTCGGTCAAGGGCCGGTCTCGCCGCGCCGGCTTCCGCGCTGGCCGCGCTCCAGGAGCACCTCGGCCTCGTACTGCACCGAGTGCAGGTAGAGTCCGCCCGGAGGCGCCGTGGGACCCAGGGTCGCCCGCGGTGCTCCCTGGAGCGCCGCGGCGACGACCGACGGATCGAGGCGTCCGCGGCCGACGTCGAGCAGCGTGCCGACGATCGCGCGGACCATGTTGTAGAGGAAGCCGTCCGCCTGGATGACGAAAGCGAAGCGGTCCTTGCGCAGGAGGAAGTGGATGCGCTGGACGTTGCGCACGGTCGACGTCCGGGGAGAGCCCGAGCTCGAGAAGGACTCGAAGTCGTGGCGGCCGATCAGCGCGCCGGCGGCGCCGCGCATCCGCGCGAAATCGAGCCGCGACGGGGTCCAGTGGCAGTGCGCGGCCCCGAAGGGGGGCGGAAAGCGCGTCGTGACCGTCAGGTAGAGATAGCGCTTCGACACCGCGGAGAATCGCGCGTGGAAATCCTCGGCGCAGGTCTCGAGGCGGCGCAGGACGACCGTGCGCGGCAAGTGCGCGTTCCAGGCGCGGAGCAGCGCGTCGTCGTCGAGGCGCGTGTCGACGTGAGCGTGGGCGACCTGACCGAGTCCGTGGACCCCCGTGTCGGTCCGCCCGGCGCCCTGCACGGTCGCGTGGACCCCGGTCAGCGCGTGGAGCCCCTCCTCGAGGCGCTGCTGGACGGAATCGAACCCGTCCTGGCGCTGCCAGCCGAAGAACGCCGACCCGTCGTAGGCGACCAGGAAACGGACGTTGCGCACGGAGATCAGCGGCGGCGGACGGGCCGCCTTCCAGCCAGCGCGTCCTCGAGCACGCCGCGGTGCAGGTATTCGATCGCGCTGCCGGCGGGGAGGCCGCGCGCGAGGCGCGTGATCACGAGCGAGCCGTCCGCGGCGGCTTCGATCGCGTCGAGCAGGAGGCGCGCCGTCGCCTCCCCTTCCGCGTCCGGGTCCGTGCCGAGGATCACCTCGCGAAAGCCTCCCGCGCGGACGCGCTGAACCAGCTTCTCGATCGTCAGGTGCTCGGGCTCGGTCCCTTCGCCCGGGTTGAACGCGCCCATGAGCACGTGGTAGCGGCCGCGGTAGGCGCCCGAGCGCTCGATCGCCTCGACGTGACGCGGCTCCTCCACGACGCACACGATCGTCGCGTCCCGCGCGGGGTCGGAGCAGATCGAGCACGGGTCCGTCTCGCTGACGTTCGAGCAGACACCGCAGCGCAGCGTGCCGTCGATCGCGCGGTCGACCGCGCGCGCGAGCTCGCGCGCCGCCGGATCGCGGAGCACGTGGAACGCGAGGCGCTCGGCGCTGCGGCGGCCGATGCCCGGGAAGCGCTCGAAGGCCGCCACGAGATTCTCGAGGGGCTCGGGGTAGGCCACGTCCGCGCTCCCGTGTCAGAACAGTCCGGGCAGGTTGAGTCCGCCCGAGACCTTGGAGAGGCGGTCCTCGCGCAGCGCAGTCACCTTCGTGAACGCGTCGCGCGCGGCGGCGAGCACGAGGTCCTCGATCAGCCCCGCGTCCGCGCCGGCGAGGATCCCGGGCTGGATCTTCACGCCCAGGATCTGTCCGTCGCCGTCGGACTCGACGCGCACCGCTCCCCCGCCGGCGGTGCCTTCGATGCGCGCGGCCTTGAGCTCCTCGCGCGCCCGCTCGAGATCGCGCTGCATCTTCTGCGCTTGCTTGAGCAGGTTGCCCATGTCACCGAACGCGCTGCTCATTGGCCCTCCACGATCCGGCCGCCGAAGGACTCGGCCACCTTCTGGGTGAAGAGGTCCTTCGACGGCTTCGCCGCCGCGACGACCTCGGAAGTCAGGAGCTGCGCTTCGACCGGCCGTCCGCAGACCTTCGTGAGCGCCGCGGACACGGCGCGCGCGTTGCGGCTCTCCGCGACGATCGCGCGTTCGTCGTCCTTGAGACCGGCGAGGCGGACGATCGCGCGGCCGCCGGCGCAGCTCTCGAGCTTCCCGCGCGCGCGCAGGATGTCGGCGAGCGTGCGCGCGTCGGTGTCGAGCGCCGCGAGGAGGCTCTTCCAGACGTCCGGGGCCGACGCGGGTTCGCTCGCACTCGCGTTCGCGCGCGGGGGCGGAGGCGCAGGGACCGGAGACGGAGCCGGAGCCGCGGCGGGAGTCGCCGCGACGTTCGCGCGGCCCGATTCGAGCCGCGATTCGAACGCGAGCAGGCGCTTCTCGAGCTCCGCGAGCGGCATCGACGACTCGGGCCTGCAGAGATCGAGCAGTGTCGCCTCGAGGATCAGGCGCGCGGGGACGGCTTTCAGGAGCTCGATCCGCTCGCGCGCGCGCAGGAGTTCCGCGAGCCACGCCTGCGTGCGATCGCAGCCGAGGCGCTGGAAGCGCTCCCCCATCTTCGCGCGCGCCGGTGCGTCCGCCTCGACGAGCGGATGATCGGCCCCGGCGAGACCGACGAGCAGCGTCTCCCGCAGGCTCGCGCAGAGTCCAGCCAGGAGCTCGCGCTCGGTGCCTTCGACGGCGGGGAGCGCCTTCAGCATCCCGGCGCGGTCGCCGGCCTCGACGCGCTCGAGGATCGCCTCGACGTCCTCGCGGCCGGTGCCCCCGGCGAGGCGCGCGAGGTCGGAGACCTGCGGCGACGTGCCGACGAGCGAGAGGAGCTGGTCCGCGAGCGACAGCGCGTCGCGCAGGCCGCCGCGCGAGCGGCGCGCAAGCTCCTCGCAGACGCCCGCTCCGGCCTCGATCCCCTCCTTCTCGAACACGTGCAGGAGTCGCGCCGTGATCACCTCTTCCGGCAGGAGCGCGAGGCGCACGAGCTGGCAGCGCGAGACGAACGTCGGCAGGAGCTTTTCCGGCTCCGTGGTCGCGAAGAACAGCTTGACGTGCGGCGGAGGCTCCTCGAGCGTCTTCAGGAAGGCGTTGACCGCCTCCTTCGTCAGCATGTGCGTCTCGTCGACGATGAAGATCTTGAAGCGCGCGCGCATCGGCCGGTAGCTCGCCGATTCGCGCAGGCCGCGGATGTCGTCGATCCCGCGGTTGCTCGCCGCGTCGATCTCGACGATGTCGATCTCCGAGCCGTCGTCGGCGGCGCGGCAACGCTCGCACGTGCCGCAGGGCTCGGCGCGCGGCCCGGTCTCGCAATTCAGGGCCTTGGCGAAGATGCGCGCCGTCGTCGTCTTGCCTGTCCCGCGCGGGCCGCAGAAGAGGTAGGCGTGTCCGACGCGCTTCTCCTCGATCGCCCCGCGCAGCGTCCCCGTGGCGACTTCCTGTCCCACGACGTCGGCGAACACGCGCGGTCGGTACTTGCGGGCGAGAACGAGGTAGGTCATGCGCGTCCCGACAAAAATATCAGGTCCGCGCGGGAAGCCGAGGAACTTGTTCGAGCCGACTCCGCGCCGGATGTCGGGCCCGCTCGCCGCGCGCATGGGGAGATGTCCTTAGGGCTGCTCCGTTCCCGGCCTGACCCGGTTCGAACCCGCTCCATCGCGAACGAGCGGACCCGAGATCGGGCGCGCTCCACAAGAATTGGCGGAGAGGGCGGGATTCGAACCCGCGATGCCGTTGCCGACACACACGCTTTCCAAGCGTGCTCCTTCAGCCACTCGGACACCTCTCCAGGATCACTGCGGCCGCGCGGCATCGGTGCGGACGCGCGCGCTGCCTACGGTACTGGCGGAGAGGGGGGGATTTGAACCCCCGGTGCACCGAAAGGTACACGCTGGTTTTCGAAACCAGTCCGATCAGCCGCTCTGGCACCTCTCCGTTTTCGCTGATGCGCGCGAACCGAGCGCCGCAGGGTCCGCGAGGGACCCTACTTCGCCGCGTCCGCGCGTTTTCTCTGAAAGAACTTCACGAGCAGCTCGCGCGCCTCGTCGGCGCACACGCCCTCGGAATGCTCGACCGTGTGATTGTGCCCCGGCGTGTCCAGAACCGCTCCCAGGGAAGCGCAGGCTCCGAACTTCGGGTCGCGCACGGCCCACACGACGCGCTCGACGCGTGCATGGAGGAGCGCGCCCGCGCACATGAAGCACGGCTCGACGGTCGTGTAGAGAACGGATCCAGGGAGACGCATCGCGCGCGCGGCGCGCGCGGCCTCGGAGATCGCGAGGAGCTCGGCGTGCGCGGTCGGGTCGTTCAGCGTCCGCGTCCGGTTGTGGGCGCGCGCGAGGACGATCCCGTCCAGGACGAGGACGGCCCCGATCGGGACCTCGTCCTCGGCGGCGGCGAGGCGGGCCTCCTCGAGCGCGAGCTGCATCCAGTCGACGTCGAGCCTCGGGGAGACCCGATCCATGGACGACATCGCTTGCAACGCAGAGCCCGACATGACGAACGTGACGCTTCCCCCTCCGCGAACAGAAGCCGCTCTTCCGGCGCCGCGACGACACGCGGAGGAGCGTGTGCTGGTACACCCAAGAGGACTCGAACCTCTAACCTTCTGATCCGTAGTCAGATGCTCTATCCAATTGAGCTATGGGTGCGCGGGGCGGGAGTTCTAGCCCGGTGTCCCTCGGGTGTCAAGCCGCGGGCGCGCGAGCCTTGGAATCGATGGGGACGCGAGTAGGCTACCTCACCATGGCCTCCGAACCGCGGATCGCGCACCTCGTCAGCCTCCAGGACCTCTCTGAGCGCAAGGTCGAGGAGATCCTCGATCTCTCGCTCGCGATCAAGCGCGCGCCGCCCGGTCCGAAGCTCGCGGGCAAGAGCGTCGGCCTGCTGTTCTTCCGCGGTTCCCTGCGCACGCGGGCGTCGGTCGAAGCGGCGATGAACCAGCTCGGCGGACACACGATCAACCTGACCGCATCGTCGGATTTCTGGGAGCTCGAATCCCAGGAAGGGAGCTTGATGGACGGGCGCGCGCCCGAGCACGTGAAGGACGCGGCACGCGTGCTCTCCCGCTACGTCGACGCGCTCGCGATCCGGCCCGCGCTCGGCGGACAGTCCTGGGCGGTCGACCGGCGCGACGCGGTGATCCGCGCGTGGTCGGAGTGGGCGACCGTGCCGGTGATCAACATGGAGAGCGCGATGGCGCACCCGCTCCAGGCTCTCGCGGACCTGATGACGCTGCGCGAGACCTTGGGCAAGCTCGAGAAGAAGCGCCTCGCGATCACCTGGACGCACTCGACCTCGCCCGCGAGCGCGGCCGTCGTCCATTCGCTGCTGCTCGCCGCGCTGAGCTCCGGTATGGAAGTGCGACTCGCGCATCCGAGCGGCTACGAGCTCGACGACCAGGTGCTGTCCGAAGCCGCGCGCACGGCCGAATCCCACGGCGTCGCGTTCGAGACTGGAATGAGCGCGCGCGACGCGGCGCAGGGCGCGCACGTCGTCTACGCGCGGTCGTGGCAGTCGCTCGAGGACTACGGGAATCCGACGCTCGCCGCGAGCCGCCGCGCCCGCAATCCGACGTGGCGCGTCGACGAAGCGCTCATGAGCCTCACCGAGGACGGGAAGTTCATGCACGCGATGCCCGTCCGCCGCAACGTCGAGGTGACGGACGACGTGCTCGACGGACGGCGCAGCCTCGTCGTGCAGCAGGCGGAGAACCGCCTCCACTCGCAGAAGGCGCTGCTCCTCTCCCTGCTCGGCGGGAAGACCTGAGGACGCGGGGGAGGCAGGCGGGACATGTCGGACCCCGATTTCGTCCACCTCCACGTCCACTCGGAATACAGCCTCCTCGACGGGGCGAACCGCATCCCGGACCTGATCGCCTCGGCGCAGCGCGACGGGCAGCGCGCGATCGCGCTCACGGACCACGGCAATCTCTTCGGCGCGATCGAGCACTACCAGGCCTGCGTCGGCGCCGGGATCCGTCCGATCCTCGGCTGCGAGGTGTACGTCGCGAAGCGCTCGCGTCTCGAGCCGCACAGCAAGGCGAAGGGCAACGGCTACCACCACCTGACGCTGCTCGCGCGCAACGAGCAGGGCTGGAAGAACCTGATGCTGCTCGCGTCGACGGCGTACCTCGACGGCCTGCACTTCCGCCCGCGCATCGACCGCGAGCTCCTCGCGAAGCACGCGGCGGGGATCACGTGCCTCTCCGGGTGCCTCGCGAGCGAGCTCTCGCAGCTCTGCATCCAGGGAAAGGACGCCGAAGCCGAGCAGCTCTCCGCGACGTGGATGGAGATCTTCGGGCGCGACCACTTCTGGCTCGAGCTCCAGCGCAACGGGATCGAGATCCAGACGCGGGTCAACGAGTCGCTCGCGCGGATCCACGCGCGCACAGGCATCCCGCTCGTCGCGACGAACGACATCCACTATCTCCGCAGCGAGGACTGCCACGCGCACGACGTGCTCCTGTGCATCAACACCGGATCGAAGCGCGCCGAGGAGAAGCGGTTCCGCTTCGACACGGACACGCTGTACTTCAAGACGCGCGCGGAGATGGCCGACATGTTCCGCGACGTCGACGGCGCCCTGCGCGCGACGATGGACGTCGCCGAGCAGGTCGATCTCTCGATCGAGTTCGGGCGGTACCGGCTGCCGGTCTTCGCGCCCGATTCGGGTGAGACGGTCGAGGCGCTGTTCGAGCGCCTGCTCGAGGCCGGGATGGCGCGCCTCTACCCCGGGGACCAGACCGCCGCGCGCCAGCGTCTCGAGTACGAGCGCCGCGTGATCGCCGAACTCGGCTTCGTCTCCTACTTCCTGATCGTGTGGGACCTGATCCGCTGGGCGCGGGAGAACGGCATCCCGGTCGGGCCGGGGCGCGGATCCGCCGCGGGCTCGATCGTCGCCTACCTGCTCGGCATCACGAAGGTCGACCCGCTGCGCTACGACCTGCTCTTCGAGCGGTTCCTGAACAGCGCGCGCGTCTCGATGCCCGACATCGACATCGATTTCTGCAAGGACGGCCGGGGCCGGGTCCTCGAGTACACGCGCAAGCGCTACGGGCAGGACCGCGTCGCGCAGATCGTGACGTTCAACACGATGGCCTCGCGCGCCGTCGTCCGCGACGTCGGCCGCGTGCTCGACCTGCCGCTCAAGGAGGTCGATCGGATCACGAAGAAGATCCCGGCCGGCCCGGCGGCTCCGGGTCTCGAGGAAGCGCTCGAGAAGGACGCGGATCTGCGCTCGCTGAAGAACGAGCGCCCGGACCTCGCGGAGGTGTTCAAGTTCTCGGTGCAGCTCGAGGGGCTCGCGCGGAACATCTCGACGCACGCCGCGGGCGTCGTGATCTCCGACGAGCCGATCACGTCCTACGTCCCGCTCGCGAGGAACGGCGACGACATCGTCACCCAATGGACGATGACGCAGCTCGAGGCTCTCGGCCTCCTCAAGATGGATTACCTCGGTCTGCGGACCCTGACGATCCTCGAGAAGACGCTGCGCAACATCGTGAAGGAAGGCGGCACGCCGCCCGATCTCGACGCGCTCCCCCCCGGGGACCCTGCGACGTACGCGCTGCTCGGCGCGGGCGACACGCTCGGCGTGTTCCAGCTCGAATCCGACGGCATGCGGAAGCTGCTCGCGCGCGCGAAGCCCGACTGTTTCGAGGACCTGATCGCGATCCTCGCGCTGTACCGGCCGGGCCCGCTCGAATCGGGGATGGTCGACACGTTCATCCGGCGCAAGCACGGCGAGGAGCCGATCTCCTACGCGCACCCGTCGCTCGAGCCGATCCTCCGCGACACGTACGGATCGCTCGTCTACCAGGAGCAGGTGATGCTGCTCGCGAACCGTCTCGGCGACCTCTCGCTCGTCGAAGCCGACAACCTGCGCAAGGCGATGGGCAAGAAGAAGCCCGAGATCATGCAGAAGTTCGCCGAGCAGTTCATCGCCGGCGCGACGAAGAACGGCTGCAAGAGCGCGGTCGCGCGCGAGATCTGGGACCACATGGTCAAGTTCGGCGGGTACGGCTTCAACAAGTCGCACTCGACCGCCTACGCCGTGATCACGTATCAGACCGCCTACTTGAAGGCGAATCACCGCTGCGCGTTCCTCGCGGCGAACATGTCGTGCGAGATGGGCGATTCCGACAAGGTGCGCGACTTCCTCGACGACGCGCGGCGCGCGAAGGTCGCGATCCATCCGCCGGACATCGCGCGCTCGCGCTGGGAGTTCGAGCCCGAGGACGGCGGGATCCGGTTCGGCTTCGGCGCGATCAAGGGGACCGGCGAGAGGGCGATCGAGGCCCTGTGCGCGGCGCGCGCGCGGCTCCTCGAGTGCGGGACGCCGCCCGGCCTGCACGAGCTCGCGAGCGAGGTCGACGCGGCCGAGGTCGGACGCTTGAACTGGGAGGCGCTCGCGAAGGCGGGCGCGTTCGATTCGAGCGCCAAGGATCGCGGAGCCGTCCTCGCGGCGCTCGACGGTGCGCTCGCGGACGGCGCGCGGCGCGCCGCGGACCGTCGCGCCAGCCAGGGAGACCTGTTCGGCGCCGCGACCGGACCGGCGGTCGTCACCGCCGGTCCTGCCGGCTCGACGCTCAGTCGCTCGGACCTGCTGCGCGCCGAGTTCGAGGTGCTCGGGTTCTACCTGACCGGACACCCGCTGGAGGAGCGGAGCGGGCTGCTCGGACTTCTCTCGTCGGCGCGCATCGACGGTCTCGCGGCCATCCCGGGCGGCACCGAAGTGATCGTCGCCGGCCTCGTGCTCGGGAAGAGCGAAGCGCTCGTGAAGACCGGCAAGCTCGCCGGCAAGCGGATGGCGCGGTTCCGGCTCGAGGACCTGTCGGGCCACGTGCCCGTGACGTGTTTCCCGCGCACTTGGGAGGAGTGCGGGAAGAAGATCGAGGACGGAGCCGTGCTCGTGTGCCGGGCGCGGCTCGAGGACCGCGCGGAGGAACCGGCGCTGCTGCTCGAGGAAGCGCTGACGCTCGACGAGGCCCTCGCGCGCTTCGCCGGCTGCGTCGTCGTGAAGATCGGTTCCGACGACGCCCACCTGCTGCCCGGGCTGCGCGCGGTGATCGAGCGCCATCGCGGGAAGAGCCCTCTCTACCTGCAGGTGACGGGCGACGACGGCGGGAATCGGAAGATCCGCGCCGGGAGCGACCTCTCGATCGAGATCAGCGAGCGGTTCGCGCGCGAAGTCGACGCCGTTCTCGGCGCCGGACGCGTGCGTGTCGCGCGGATGTAGGTTCGATCTCGCGCGCGAATCGTTCGCGCCACCTTGACCGGCCGCCGTCGCGCTGCGCATCATCTCCGCGCTTCGCTGTTCCGCACGGCATCGACCGGAGGAGGTCCACGATGAGACGAGTCGTTCAGTTCATGGTCGCATCGTGGCTCGCCGGCTGTGCGGTACCCCCGGCCGCGGCGCAGACCACGACGGACACCGGCACGCTCGAGCCGACGACTGCGAAGAACCTGTTCCCCGCCAAGCCGCCGTATTCGCCCTACGCCGGCCGCGACTTTCCGACGCGCCCCTACTTCGGTGACACGCACCTGCACACGGGCTTCTCGATGGACGCGGGCGCCTTCGGCTGCACGCTCGGGCCCCGGGACGCATACCGTTTCGCCAAGGGCCAGGAGATCACCGCGTCCTCGAAACAACCCGTGAGACTGTCGCGGCCGCTCGATTTCCTCGTCGTCGCCGACCACTCGGACAACATGGGGTTCTTCCCGGACCTCTTCAAAGGCGACGCGAAGATCCTGGCCAACCCCACCGGAAGGAAGTGGTACGACCTCGTGCAGTCCGGAAAAGGTGCCGAGGCCGCGATGGACATCGTCGTCCAGTTCTCCCAGGGAACGTTCCCGAAGGAGCTCATGTACTTCCCCGGCACGCCGGGCTACCGCTCGGCCTGGCGCGAGACGATCGAGGCCGCCGAAGCCGCGAACGAGCCGGGCCGCTTCACGGCCTTCATCGGCTTCGAGTGGACGAGCAACACCGGTGGGAACAACCTGCACCGCGTCTGCATCCTGCGCGACGACGGGCTCCGCGCGTCGCAGGTCGAGCCCTACACGGTGTACAAGCCGTTCGGCAGCGACGATCCCCGCGATCTGTGGAAGTACCTCCAGCGCTACGAGGAGAAGACCGGAGGTGAGATCCTCGCGATCGCGCACAACGGCAACCTCTCCAACGGCATCATGTTCCCGAGGATCGAGAGCTTCACCGGGAAGCCGATCGACAAGGAGTACGCCGAGACGAGGGCGCGGTGGGAGCCCCTGTACGAAGCCACGCAGATCAAGGGCGACGGCGAGGCGCACCCGTTCCTCTCGCCGAACGACGAGTTCGCCGGCTTCGAGACCTGGGACAAGGGCAACCTCGACCTGAGCGTCGTCAAGAAGCCGGAGATGCTCCAGTTCGAGTACGCGCGGGAAGCGCTCAAGCTCGGACTCGTCCTGGAGCAGGAGCTCGGCACGAACCCGTACAAATTCGGGATGATCGGCTCGACCGACTCGCACACCGGCCTGTCGACGGCCGACGACGACAACTTCTGGGGCAAGACGTCGTCTTCCGAGCCGAGCCCGGAACGCGCGACCCACCCGTTCATCAAGACGAAGAACGGCACGATCATGGGTTGGGAGCAGACCGCTTCGGGCTACGCCGCCGTCTGGGCGACCGAGAACACGCGCGCGGCGATCTTCGACGCGATGGAACGGAAGGAAACCTACGCGACGACCGGGCCGCGCATGATCGTGCGGTTCTTCGGCGGGTGGGAGTTCGAGGAGAAGGACGCCGCGACCCGGAACCCGGCGCGAGTCGGGTACGGCAAGGGCGTGCCGATGGGCGGCGACCTCTCCGCGGCGCCGTCGGGCAAGTCGCCGTCGTTCCTCGTCGCCGCGCTCAAGGATCCGATCGGCGCCAATCTCGACCGCGTGCAGGTCGTGAAGGGCTGGGTCGGCAAGGACGGCAAGACGGCGGAGAAGGTGTACGACGTGGTCTGGGGCGGCGATCGGAAGCCGGGCGCGGACGGCAAGCTCCCGCCCGTCGGGAACACGGTCGACGTCCCGAACGCGACGTACACGAACACGATCGGATCGACGGAGCTCGTCAAGGTCTGGAAGGACCCTGATTTCGACGCCACGCGGCGCGCGTTCTACTACGTGCGCGTCCTCGAGATCCCGACGCCGCGCTGGACCGCGTACGACGCGAAGTACTACGGCGTGCAGCTGCCGAAGGACGTTCGCATGGTCACGCAGGAGCGCGCGTACACGTCGCCGATCTGGTACACCCCATGAACCGGCTCGCTCGCGAGCCGCTCGTTCATTTCCTCCTCCTCGGCGCCCTCCTGTTCGGCGCCTACTCCGCGCTGAACCGGAAGGATGCCGCGTCGCCGGAGGACATCGTCGTCACGAACGCGCGGATCGAGACGCTCGCGGCCGGTTTCGCCAAGGTCTGGCAGCGCCCGCCGACCGAAGCGGAGCTCAAGACCCTGATCGACGGCTACGTGAAGGAGGAGATCCTCAGCCGCGAGGCGAAGAAGCTCGGCCTCGACCAGGACGACACAGTGATCCGGCGCCGCCTCCAGCAGAAGATGGAGTTCATCGGGCAGGACCTCGCGATGTCCGGAGAGCCCACGGAGGCCGAGCTCTCGGAGTTCCTCGCCGCTCATCCGGACCTGTTCGCGATGGAGCAGCGGTTCGATTTCCGTCAGGTGTTCCTGAACCCCGAGAGGCGCGGGGATCGACTCGACGCCGACGCCGCCGCGCTGCTCGAGAGCCTGCGGCGTGACCCGGCTGCCGATCTCGCCGAGGTGGGCGATCCGCTGCTGCTGCCCCAGGAATTCGCGGACGAGCCGCGTCGGTCCGTGGAGGCGCAATTCGGCGTGGAGTTCGCCGCCGCGCTCGCGCGGTCGGACACGGGCGGATGGTCCGGACCGATCCGCTCGAGCTACGGCGCGCACCTCGTCGAGATCAGGCGGCGCACCGAAGGACGACTCCCCGCGCTGGACGAAGTCCGGGAGCGGGTGAAGCAGGAGCTCCTGAACGCGCGCCGCGTCGAGACGAACCAGAAGTTCCTCGACGCCCTGCTCGCGCGGTACCACGTGACGATCCGACGGGATCCGGCTACGGCGAACTCGCGATGAAGCGGTGGTTCCCGCTCGCGGTGCTCCTCGTCTGCGCTGCCTTCGTTCCGCGAGCGATCGCGCACGAAGTGCGCCCCGCGTACCTCGAGCTCGTGCAGACCGCGCCGGACACGTACGACGTCCTGTGGAAGGTCCCCGCGGCGGGCGACGACCGTCGGCTCGCGATCTACGTGCAGTTCCCGCCCGAGGCGACGGAGCTCGACGGGAGGCGCGGCGTCTTCAGCGGCAACGCGTCGATCGAACGCTGGAGCATCCGCATCGCAGGCGGGCTCGAAGGGAGGACGATCCGGATCGACGGACTGTCCGCCACGAGGATCGACGTGCTCGCGCGCGTGCAGAACGCGACCGGCGTCACGCAGACCGCGCGGATGCTCCCCGACGCGCCGAGCTTCGTCGTCACGGCGACGCCGTCGGTCGGACAGGTCTCCGCGACCTACGTGCGGCTGGGCGTCGAGCACATCCTCTCGGGCGTCGATCACCTGCTCTACATCCTCGCGATGCTTCTCGTCGTGTCCGGGTGGAAGCGTGTCGTCGCGACGATGACCGCGTTCACGCTCACGCACAGCATCACGCTCTCGGCCGCGGCGCTCGGGTACGTGCACGTGCCCGGGCCTCCGGTCGAGGCCATGATCGCGCTCAGCATCGTGTTCGTCGCGCGCGAGATCGTGGTCGCGCGTCGCGGAGATCCCGGCCTCACGCACCGCTGGCCCTGGGTGATCTCGTTCACGTTCGGCCTCCTGCACGGATTCGGGTTCGCCGGCGCGCTCAGCGAGGTCGGCCTGCCGGCGCACGCGATCCCGTTCGCGCTGCTCTCCTTCAACGTCGGCGTCGAGATCGGCCAGCTCCTGTTCGTCGCCGCGGTGCTGGGCCTCTTCGCGATCGCGCGGCGCGTCCGGCTGCCGTCGCCCGCCTGGGTCGCGCGCGCGACTCCCTACGCGATCGGCTCGGTGGCGATGTTCTGGGTCTTCCAGCGCGTCGCGGCGTTCTGAAGGCCGATCACGCGTCCGCGCGCGGCGGAGTGCCGAGGCCCGCGCGGTAGCTCGGCAACCAGCGCTCGACAGCGCGCACGAGATCTTCCTGGCGCACCGGCTTCGCGACGTAGTCGTTCATCCCGGCTTCGATGCACCGCTCCCGGTCCCCGTGCATCGCGCGCGCGGTGATCGCGATGATCGGAACCTGCTCCTTCCCGTTCTCGCGGCGGCGGATCTCGCGCGTGGTCTCGAACCCGTCCATCTCGGGCATCTGGCAGTCCATGAGGATGAGGTCGTACGTCGTGCTCGAGACCGCCCGCAGCGCCTCGCGTCCCGACGCGACCGCGTCGGCACGGATCCCCATCCCGACGAGCGTCAGCAGCATCACCCTCTGGTTCACCGCGTTGTCCTCGGCGACCAGGACGCGCGCGCTGCCCGACGCGCTCGCGGCCTCGACGCGCGCTTTCGGCAGCGCCGCGGGAGGTTGCACGGGCGACTCGACGGGGCGGGTGCGCTGCGTCAGCGCACCGACGACGCAGCTCCGCAGGTGCGCGGGTCGCACCGGCTTCATGAGGCGCGCGGAGAAACCGGCCTGTCGCGCTTCGACGCTGTCGCCGCGCGTCCCCACGGACGTGAGCAGCACGAGCTGGACGTCCGCGAAACGCGGGTCCGTCCGGACGAGGCGGCCCAGCTCGAGCCCGTCCATCTCCGGCATCTGGTAGTCGAGCACCGCGAGCTGGTACGGGTCTCCGCGGACGCGCGCGTCGTGCATCATCGTCAGGCCCTGCGACGGGAGCCGCGCGAGATCGCAGCGGAATCCCCAGGCGCGGAGGTAGGCGCTCGCGACCTGCCGGTTCGTGGCGTTGTCGTCGACGACGAGGATGCGCTGGCCGCGCAGCGTCGTCTCCAGCAGCTCCCGCTCCTCCGTCGACCCGCGCGGCTGCAGCTCCGCCTTGGTCGTGAACCAGAACGTCGAACCGAGTCCCGGCTCGCTCTTCATCCCGATCGCGCCCCCCATCGCCTCCGCGAGGCGCTTCGAGATCACGAGCCCGAGCCCGGTGCCGCCGTGCTTCCGCGTCGTCGACGCGTCGACCTGGGAGAACAACTGGAACAGGCGATCCTCGCGGTCCTTCGGGATCCCGATCCCCGTGTCGATGACCTCGAACCGCAGCGTGACGCCGGATCCCTCCTGGGATTCGAGCTGCACGCGGAAGACGACCTCGCCGCACTCCGTGAACTTGATCGCGTTGCTCCCGAGGTTGAGCAGGAGCTGCCGCAAGCGCCCGGGGTCGCCGCGGAGGAGTCGCGGAACCTCGGGAAGGACGAACGCGATCAGCTCGAGCCCCTTCTCCTGCGCGCGCGAAGCCAGGATCTCCACGGTCTCGTCCACGACGGCCTGGAGGTCGAAGTCGATGACCTCGAGCTCCAGCTTGCCCGCTTCGAACTTCGAGAAGTCGAGGATGTCGTTGATCAACGACAGGAGCGACTCCGAGCAGGTCTGCACGGTGTGGGCGTAGTCGCGCTGGACGTCGTCGAGTCGCGTATCGAGCAGGAGCCCGGTCATCCCGATGATGCCGTTCATCGGCGTGCGGATCTCGTGGCTCATGTTGGCGAGGAACTCGGACTTCGCCTTCGCCGCCGCGAGGGCCTTGTCCCGCGCCTGCGCGAGCTCGGATGTCCGCGCCACGATCTGTCGCTCGCGGTCCGCGTTCCCCGCCTCGAGGTCGGCGCGGCGCTCGGCGATCTCGCGCATCTCGCTGACGCTGCGCCTGCAGGACAGGATCAGGAACGCGTCCTCGAACAGCACCCATCCCGCGTGCTCGAGCCAGCGCCACGGGCTCGCTGCGAGGACTCCGTAGACCGACTCCGGCAACCAGATTCCGCGCAGCAGGTGGTCGCCCGCGACCACCGTCGATGCCGTGATCAGCACGCGCCAGTCGCGGTAGAACGACAGGAACGCGAGCGAGCCGAACACGTGGAAGTGGGTCTCGATCCTGCCGCCCGTCAGGTGGATCAGGAGCGCGGACGTCAGCGCCTGGCACACGCCGACCGAATGCCGGGTGATCGGCGCACCGGGCCGCTTCCACACGAGGAAGACCGGCCACGCCGCGAGCGGAGCTCCGAGGAACAGCGCGAGGTAGACGTGGAGATGGACCCCGCTGTGCGTGCCGCTCCACGTGCGCGGCGAGATCCAGAGCGCGGCCAGGAGGCCGGCGATCCACTGGAACAGCATCAGTCGCGCGAACAACCGGTCGGTCCGCCGGTAGACGGCGTCCCGGTGCTCGGCGAGCAGCTGATCCGCGCGGTGGCTCCAGCGAAGGCTCGAGTCCGAGTCGATCACGGTGGATCTCCATCGTCGTCGTCCAGGGAATTGGATCGCAGGAGGCATCCGTACACTGGCGTCGACACGCACTTCGACGCGCCGTCGAGCACCCAGCTCCCGATGGATTCCTCTCCCACGTTGTCGCCCGCGTGTCCGCGGGCGTCGGTGATGCCGCCGTCGAAGAGCAGCCTGCCGTCGGCGGCGTACAAGAGCGCGTGACCGGAGGTCCAGACACCGAAGCTGGCCGCGATCGCCGCGCCCGGATCGGTCCGGATCTCGACGCCGGGGATCCGGGCGACGGAAGTCCACAGATCCGTGCGCGTCCACGCGTCCCCCCGCCGCGGATCGGCGAGGAAGTACACGACGGTGTGCAGGCGCTCGCGACAGCGCGCGACGATGTGGTCGAGCTCCCCGATCGTCGCCCGCGTGCACGGACAGTGCGGATGGGCGAACAGGATCAGCGTCGGCCGATCCTGCGCGAGCGCGAACGGCGCGTTGGCCGGCCAGCGGGGAGGCACCGACGCGGCGGGACCCGGGGCGCGCTCGTAGCGCCACATCACCCCGAAACCCGCGCCGACGATCGTGAGCATGGCGAGTCCGACGAGCCAGAGCACGCCGGCGGAATGCGCCGCGCCCGCTCGACGGGGGGAGTCGCTGGCGCTGGGGGCGCGTCGCCGCATTGGGTGGCGATCGGATCCAGGCCCTCCGAGCTTGAGGAGATTTTCCCCTCAACCCCGATCCGCGGGCGCGATCGCGGTCCCCGTGCGGGGATCGCGACCCTGCCCGGACGACTACGCGGTCTTCTCCGCGCTCTCCTTCGGCGACCGTTCGACGAACTCGAGGATCGCGCGCTGGCCGTTGTCGCCGACGCGCGGCTTCGCGAGGCGCAGGATGCGGCAGTAGCCGCCGGCGCGCGTCTTGAACCGCGGGCCGAGGGTCTCGAAGAGCTTCGCGGTCGCCTTCTTGTCGCGCAGCTTGCCGAACACGAGCCGGCGGTGGTGCACCGACTCCTCCTTCGCGAGCGTCACGAGCCGTTCGACGAAGGGCTTCACGACCTTCGCCTTCGGCAACGTCGTGATGACCCGCTCGTGCGTGATGAGCGATGCCGCCATGTTGCGCGTCATCGCGATCCTGTGGCTGCTGGTGCGGCCGAGGTGGTTTCCGGCTGAGCGGTGTCGCATGGTGAGTCTCGCTTCCTCGATCTTCTCGCTTGGGCTGGCTAGACCTGCATCCCGAGCGACAGTCCGCGCTCGGCGAGCTTGCCCTTGATCTCGGTCAGGCTGGTCTTGCCCAGGTTCTTCAGGTTCATCACTTCGCCTTCCGACAGCCGCACGAGGTCCGAGAGGGTCCTCAGGTTGGCGCTGTCGAGGCAGTTGCGCGCGCGCACCGAGAGCTCGAGGTCCGCGATCGGCTGACCGAGGATCTCGGCGAGCTCCGACGCGCGGCGGTTGCGCTGGTTGTACTCCGAGGTCGTCGGGTCCTCGGCGACCGGACGCTCGTCCCTGCTCGCGCCGTACAGCACGAAGGGGTTCAAGTGCTTGCGGTAGATCTTCGCCGCCTCCACGAGCGCGAGCTCGGGGGTCACCGTGCCGTCGGTCCAGATCTCGAGCACGAGGCGGTCGTAGTTCGTCAGCTTGCCGACGCGCGTCGCCTCGATCGAGTAGCGCACGCGGTGCACCGGCGAGAAGATCGAGTCGACCGGGATCGTGCCGAGCGCCTGGTACTCCGACTGGTTGTCCTCCGAAGGCACGTACCCGCGTCCCTTCTTGAGCACGAGGTCGACGTTGAACGGCCGATCCTTCGTCAAGGTGGCGATGTGCAGGTCGGCATTCGCGACGCGCGCGTCGCCGTCGCACTGGATGTCGGCTCCCGTCACCGGTCCCTTGTTCGTGCGGCGGATGCGGCAGTTGATCTCATTCTGGCCCTCGAACTGAACGCGCAGGCGCTTCAGGTTCAGGATGATGTCGGTGACGTCCTCGTAGACGCCCTCGAGCGAGTCGAACTCGTGCGAGGCGCCCTCGATCTTCACGGTCGCGACGGCCGTCCCCTCGATCGAGGAGAGCAGCACGCGCCGCAGACCGTTGCCGATCGTGTGGCCGAAGCCGCGCTCGAAGGGTTCGATGATGAAACGCCCGTACGTCGGAGTCAGCGACTCGGCGTCGGGTTGGACACGGCTCGGAAGTTCGAAATTCCGCCAGCGGATTCTCATGGTCGTTCTTCTCCGGATATGGGCTCGATGTCGCCCCCCAGGCTCTCTTCAGCACCGCTTCCCCCGGCATCCGGACCGGTGGATCGCGGGCAGTGTTCAGCCCGTACGGGATCGCTACTTCGAGCAGAGTTCGATGATCAGTTGTTCCTGGATCGGGTGCGGGACGTCGCCGCGGCGCGGGATGCCGACGACCTGGGAAGTCAGCGCGTCGCCGGCGACCTGGATCCAGGCCGGGATCGGCTGCGACTTGTTCACCTCGAGAGCCTCGGAGACGCGCTTGCGCGTCCCTTCGGCGGTGCCCGGCGCGATCACGTCACCCGGACGCACCTGGTAGCTGCAGATGTCGGTCTTCTTCCCGTTGACGCGGAAGTGGCCGTGGTTGATGAGCTGCCGCGCGTGGTTGCGCGAGAGCGCGAAGCCGCTCGCGAGGACCACGTTGTCGAGCCGGCGCTCGAGCAGCATCATCAGGTTCTCGCCCGTGTTCCCCTTGAGGCGTTCGGCCTCGTGGAAGTAGAGCTTGAACTGCCGTTCGGCGACGCCGTAGATGCGCTTGAGCTTCTGCTTCTCGCGCAGACGCACGCCGTATTCGGTGACCTTCGCACGCTTCTGCGCGTGGACTCCGGGCGGGTAGTCGCGGCGGGAGACCGCGCACTTCTCGGTGAAGCAGCGCTGGCCCTTGAGGAAGAGCTTCATACCCTCCCGGCGGCACAGCTTGCACTTGTGGTCGATCAGACGGGACATCGTTCGTGTTCGCGCTCTCTACGGGGACTGTTCGGTGTTCGAGGACAGGACTAGACGCGCCGGCGCTTCCGCGCGCGGCAGCCGTTGTGCGGGAGCGGGGTCACGTCCTCGATCGAGAGGACCTTGAGCCCGGAGTTCGACAGCGCGCGCACGGCCGATTCGCGGCCCGAGCCGGCGCCCTTGATCTTCACCTCGACCTCGCGGAGGCCGTGACGCATCGCGAGCGCGGCGGCCTGCTCGGCGGCGCGCTGCGCGGCGAAAGGCGTGCTCTTGCGCGTGCCCTTGAACCCTACGGTCCCGGCGGATCCGCGGCACAGCACTTCGCCGCGGTTCGTCGTGATCGTGACCAGCGTGTTGTTGAAGGTCGCCTTGACGTGGACGACGCCGCGCGAATCGACGCGACGGAGCTTGCGGGCCTTCGCGGGCGCGGCACCCTCCTTCGCTCCCTCGGGCTTGCCGCCCTCGGGCTTCGCCTTCTCGGCTTTTTCGGGCTTCTCGGGCTTCTCGGTTTCGGCGCTCATGTGGCTACTTCATCCCCTTCACGGACTTCTTCCCTGCGACGGTCTTGCGCGGACCCTTGCGCGTGCGCGAGTTCGTGCGCGTGCGCTGACCGCGCACGGGCAGTCCGCGGCGGTGGCGAGCGCCGCGGTAGCAACCGATGTCGCGCAGCCGTGTGATGTTGGCCGCGATCTGGCGCCGCAGCTGGCCTTCGACGGCGTACTCCTTCTGGAGGTGCGTCGCGACGGCCGCGAGCTGCTCTTCCGTGAGGTCACGGGACTTGATCCCGCGATCGAGTCCGAGGTTGTCGCACACCTTGACCGCCGTATTGCGACCCACTCCGTAGATGTAGGTCAGCGCGATCTCGAGGCGCTTGTTGGGCGGGATATCCACACCGATGACACGCGGCATCTTCTGTTGTCCTCCTGGCTCTTCCTTCTTGGTCTGTGTTCGCTGGTGCGGACTCTCAGCCGCCCTGCCGCTGCTTGTGGCGCGGGTCGCTGCAGATCACGCGGACGATCCCCCGGCGGCGGACGATCTTGCACTTCTCGCACATGCGCCGGATGCTGCTCCGAACCTTCATCTGTCGTTCTCCTTCTTGCGTCGATCTCCGCGCAGGATGATCCGCCCCTTCGTCAGGTCGTAGGGCGACATCTCGACCGTGATCTTGTCCCCCGGCAGGATGCGGATGTAGTGCATGCGCATCTTCCCGCTGACGTGAGCGAGGATCTCGTGGCCGGACTCCAACCGCGCGCGGAACCGCGCGTTCGGCAGGGCTTCGGTGACGAGAGCTTCCACGGTGATCGGCTCCTCCTTGGGCATCAGGCCTTCACCTTCTCGGAAGCGACCTGGAGCAGCGCCTCGAAGACACGCTCGGGCTCGCGATCGCCGGCGACTTCCGCGAGGACGCCGCGCGAGCGGTAGAAGCCCTCGAGCGGCTGCGTCTGACGGCGGTACACGGCGAGGCGCTCGCGGAAGACGCTCTCGGTGTCGTCCGTGCGCTGGATGAGCGCGCCGCCGCAGCGGTCGCACTGGCCTTCGACGCGCGGGCGCGCGCTCTTCACGTGGTGGACGTTGCCGCAGCTCTTGCAGGTGCGGCGTCCGGTGATCCGCTCGAGCAGCGAGGCGTCCGGCACGACGAGATTCACGGCCTGGACGCTGGTCCCCTGCGGCAGGCGCTTCTCGAGCGCCTCGGCCTGCGGCAGCGTGCGCGGGAAGCCGTCGAGCAGGTACCCGCGCGCGCAATCGGCGCGCGAGACGCGGTCGAACAGCATCTCGAGCACGAGGTCGTCGGGGACGAGGTTGCCCTTGTCCATGAATTCCTGCGCGCGCTTCCCGAGCGGCGTGCCCTTCTCGCGGTTCTCGCGGAAGAGATCGCCCGTCGCGACGTGCGGCAATCCGAGCGCGGACGACAGGCGCGCGGCCTGCGTCCCCTTCCCGGCGCCCGGCGGACCGAGCAGGATCACGACGCGCACCATGCTCAGGCTTCCTCTTTCTCGGTCTCTTTGGCTTCGCTGCGCGTCCAGCCCGGTCCCGACTGCTTCATGAAGCCGTCGTAGTTGCGCATCACGAGCTGCGCGTTGAGCCGGTCGACGAGCTCGAGCGCGACGCCGACGACGATCAGCACCGAGGTGCCGCCGAGGAAGTAGCGCATGTCCTGCGGGATGCTCGTCCCCGACGTGACGAACGCCGGCGCGATCGCGATCAGCGCCAGGAACGCCGCTCCCGCGAGGGTGATCCGGGTGAGGCTGTTCGAGAGATACTCCGCGGTCCTCGCGCCGGGGCGGATGCCGGGGATGAACGAGCCGTGCTCGCGCAGGTTGTCGGCGATCTCCGTCGGCTGGAACATCAGGCGGTTCCAGAAGAAGCAGAAGAAGAACACCAGGGCGACATACAGCGTGACGTGCACGAAGCCGGTCGGCGTGCTGAAGATCTCCTTCATGCTCCCGAGCCCGACCCAGTCGAAGATGATCGCCGGCAGGATGAAGATCACGGACGCGAACACGATCGGCATGACGCCGGCCATGTTGATCTTGAGCGGAAGGTAGTGGCGCTGTCCCCCGTACACGCGCCGACCGCGCGTGAGACGGGCGTACTGGATCGGCACGCGCCGGGCGCCCTTGTGGATGTAGACGACCACGACGACCGTGACGGCCCAGATGGCGGCGAGGAACAGGATCGTGTGCCAGAACTCCTCGCCCGCGATCGCGACCATCGCGTGCGGGATCCGCGCCACGATGCCGGCCATGATGATCAGCGAAGCGCCGTTCCCGACGCCGAACTCGGTGATCAGCTCGCCGAGCCACATGACGACGATCGCGCCCGCGATCAGCGAGAGGACGACGATCAAGCCGAGCCCGAGGACGGACGACCGCATGTCGGCCGTGATCATCTCGGGGTGCATCCGGAACACGCCGGTGTAGATGAACAGTCCCTGGATCAGCGCGATGGGAACGGTCGCGAGACGCGTCCACTGGTTGATCTTCTTCTGGCCCGCCGCGCCTTCCTTCTGGATGGCTTCGATGGCGGGCGAGATCTTCGTGAGCATCGAGAAGATGATCGATGCCGAGATGTACGGCATGATCCCGAGCGCGAAGATGGTCGTCTGACCGATCGCGCCGCCGGAGAAGGCGCTCATCAGGCCGAACAGGGAGCCTTGGTCCTTGTTCGACGTGAGGAACTCGGGGCTCATCCCGGGGATCGGCACCTGGAAACCCAGGCGCTCGACGAGCAGGAGACCCAACGTGGTCAGGATCCGCTGTCTCGTCTCCGGAATCTTGAAGAGCTGGAAGAAGGAGTTCTTCACGACGACTAGCCCTTGGCTCCCCCGTCCGCCTTCGGCGGCTTCGGCTTCTTCGCGGGCTTCGCCTTGGGTTCCTCGGCGGCAGCATCCGCGGCCTTGGGCTCCTCTTTCGGAGCGGGCGCGCGCTTCGGCTTCGGCGGCGGCGCTTCGGGAGCGGCCTCGCGCACGCGTCCCTGCTCGTCGAGCTCGATGGCCGTGCCACCCGCCGACTTGATCTTCTCCACGGCGCTCTTCGAGAACTTCTGAGCGCGCACGGTGAGCGCGCGCGTCAGCTTGCCGTCGCCGAGAACCTTGAAGAACGGCGCCGTCTTCCGGGCGAGGCCGCGCGCCAGGATGCTCTCGAGATCGACCGTCGAGCCGGCGTCGAAGCTCTCGAGGAGCTCGACGTTGATGACGGTGTAGTCGGTGCGGAAGCGGGCGTTCGTGAACCCGCGCTTCGGAACGCGCCGGTACAGCGGCATCTGGCCGCCTTCGTAACCCGGACGGCGGCTCGTGCCGGAGCGCTGGCCCCAGCCCTTGTGACCGCGACCGGCGGTCTTCCCGAGGCCGCTGCCGGGGCCGCGCGCGATGCGCTTGCGACCCTCGTACTTCTGGCCTTTCTGCGTGACGGACTTCAGGTCCATGGCGTGGTCCTCTTCGTGTTCCTCTTGAGCCTCAGACCCGCACCGCGCGCAGCTCGGCGACCTGCTCCGGCGTCCGCAGCTGCGACAGCGCGTGCAACGTCGCCTTGACCAGGTTCACCGGGTTCGTGGAGCCGTACGACTTCGTGAGGATGTCGCGGACGCCGGCCATCTCGGCGACGGCGCGGACGGACGGGCACGCGATGATGCCCGTGCCGGGCGAGGCGGGGAGCAGGCGCACCTTCGAGCCGCACCAGAAGCCCTCGACTTCGTGAGGCAGCGTGCCGCTGTTCGTCAGCGGGACGCGCATCAGGTGCTTGCGCGCGTCGCGCGCGGCCTTCTCGATCGCGCCGGGGACCTGGCGCGACTTGCCGAAGCCGTATCCCACGATCCCGGACTTGTTCCCGCTGATCGAGAGCGCCGAGAAGGAGAAGCGCCGACCGCCCTTCACCACCGCGGCGGAGCGGTTCACCTTGACGAGGGACTCGGCCAGGTTGTCGATGGTCTCGACCTCCATGCCGTCCAGGAATCGAATGCGCTGCTTCATGTCGTGGATCTTTTCTGGGTGCCTGGCCTAGAACTTCAGTCCGCCCGCACGGGCCGCTTCGGCCAGCGCCTTGACGCGGCCGTGGAAGCGCGCGAAGCCGCGGTCGAACACGACCTCGCTCACGCCCTTTTCCAGCGCCTTCTTGGCGATGTCGGCGCCGATGAGCGCGGCGCGCTGCGTCTTCGTCTTGCCGGCCAGATCGCCGGCGAGGCTCTTCGCCGTCGTCGTCGCGTGGACCAGCGTCCGTCCGCTCGAGTCGTCGATGATCTGGGCGGTGATGTGCTTCAGCGAGCGCGAGACGCACAGTCGCGGCAGCGTCGACACGCGACGCAACTGCGAGCGCACGCGCAGTGCCCTGCGCTCGCGACGGACGTTCTTGATCAGCGTGGATCTCATGGATTTCGATTCGAATCGCGGGTTGGGTGCTAGGACGCGGTCGCGCCGAAGCTCTTGCCGGCCTTGCGTTGCACGACTTCGCCGTCGTAGCGGATGCCCTTGCCCTTGTAGGGTTCGGGCGGACGGCGCTTGCGGATCGACGCGGCGACGTCGCCGACCTTCTGCTTGTCCGCGCCGAAGATGACGATGTTCGTCGGGCTCGGGGTGCCGACCTGGACGCCGACGGGCATCGGGACGGTGACCGGCTTGTTGAAGCCGATGTTGAGCACGACCTTGTTCCCCTGCGCGGCGGCGTTCCAGCCGACGCCCTGGATCTCGAGCTTCTTCTCGTAGCCCTTCGTGACGCCGACGACCATGTTCTGGATCAGCGCGCGCGTCATGCCGTGCCAGGCGCGCACGAAGCGGTCTTCGGCGGCGGTCTTCGCGAGCACCTTGACGGTGGTCTTGTCGACTTCGACATCGATCTCGGGGCGCACCTCGATCTCGAGCTGACCCTTCGGGCCCTTCACGAAGACCTTGTGGTCGGCTTTGCACTCGACCGTGACGCCGGCGGGGATCTGGATGTGTTGTCTGCCGATGCGGGACATGGCTCAGGTCACCTTGCAGAGGATCTCGCCGCCGATCTTCTGATGGCGGGCGGAGCGATCGGAGAGGACGCCCTTCGGAGTCGAGAGGATCTGGATCCCCATCCCGCGGAGCACGGGCTTCAGCTCCTCCGCGCCGGCGTAGACGCGGCAGCCGGGCTTGCTGATGCGCTCGATGCTGCGGATCACGAGCTCGCCGTCGAGACCGTACTTCATGTGGATCGCGAGCTGGCTCGCGGGCTTCCCCGGCTCGACGGTGTAGTCGTGGATGAAGCCTTCCTCCTTGAGGATCTGCGCGATGCCCACCTTGATGCGGGACGCGGGCATCTTGACGTGCTTCTTGTGGATGCGGCTCGCGTTGCGCAGTCGCGTCAACATGTCGCTGATCGGATCGGTCATCATGATCGGGCTCGTTTTCCTCGGACTACCAGGACGCCTTGCGCATCCCGGGGATCTCGCCGCGGTGTGCGGCGTTGCGCAGACAGATCCGACAGATGCCGAACTTGCGGTACACCGCGCGCTGGCGTCCGCACATCGTGCAGCGCGTGTACGCGCGCGTCGAAAACTTGGGCTTCCTGCGCTGCTTGACGATCCAGGTGGTCTTTGCCATGGCAGCTCAGCTCTTTCTTTCCTGCCCCGCGCCCTTCGGGCCCGAGGTTTCCTTGGTCACGAAGGGCATGCCGAGCTCCTTGAGGAGCCAGTAGCCCTGGTCGTCGCTGGTCGCCGTGGTAACGAACGTGACGTCCATGCCTTGCGCGGCCTCCAGCTTGTCGAAATCGATCTCGGGGAAGACGCTCTGCTCGGAGAGTCCGAGCGAGTAGTTCCCGCGGCCGTCGAGCTTGTCGCGCACGCCGCGGAAGTCGCGGATACGCGGAAGGACGATGGAGAGCAGCCGGTCGGCGAACTCCCACATGCGGTCGCCGCGCAGCGTCACGGAGCAGCCGATCGGCATGCCCTCGCGCAGCTTGAAGCTCGAGATCGCCTTCTTCGCCTTGCGGATGATCGGGCGTTGCCCGGTGATCTGCGCCAGGTCCTTCGAGGCGGACTCGACCCGGCCCTTGTTCTCCACCGCCGAGCCGACGCCCATGTTGACGACGATCTTCATGAGGCGCGGGACGGCCATGTCGTTCTCGATCTTGAACCGCTCCTTGAGGCGCGGCTTCACTTCGCTGCGATAACGTTCCTTGAGGCGTGCCATGGGGGTGTTGGGCTTGGCGGAGCGAGCGTGGCGCTCAGCTCGCAGCAGCCTCCTTCTTCTTCTTGGATGCCTTCGCGGGCTTCTTGGCCGGAGCGCCGCGCGTTCCCGCCTGCTTGGCGTCGGGCCGGCCGCGCACCGGCGCGTCGGTCTTCGGATCGAGGTGCATGACGTTGCTCGCGTGGATCGAGCACTCGACCTGCACGCGCTCGCCCTTCGGGTTCTTCTGGTTCGCCTTGCGGTGCTTCCAGCGCAGGTTGATCCCCTCGACGATCACGCGGTTCGCTTCGCGAATGACCGAGCGGATCGTGCCGCGCTTGCCTTTGTCGTTGCCGGCGATGACGACGACCATGTCTCCCTTGCGGACGTGCATCACACGACCTCCTGCGCGAGCGAGATGATCTTCATGAAGTTGCGTTCGCGCAGCTCGCGCGCGACCGCGCCGAAGATGCGCGTGCCTTTCGGATTTCCTTCGGGGTCGATCAGCACGAGCGCGTTGCGGTCGAAGCGGACGTAGGAGCCGTCCGAGCGGCGGGTGTTGTGCTTCACGCGCACGATGACGCCCTTCGCCACGCTGCCTTGCTTGAACTCCGAGGTCGGCAGCGACTTCTTGACGGAGACGACGATGATGTCGCCGAGGCCCGCGGTGCGGCGGTGCGTTCCGCCGAGCACCTTGATGCACTGGACGAGACGCGCGCCGGTGTTGTCGGCGACGTCGAGGAACGTCTGCATCTGGATCAAGAGGCACCTCCGGTCGGGCCGGCTGCACCGGCCTTCGGAGTCGGGATCCCGGTGTCGACGAGGCCGGTGACGGTCTCGAGCGACGCGACCTCGGCGGCGCGCGCGATCACGCGCACGAGGAGCCAGCGCTTCGTCTTCGAGAGCGGCCGGCACGCGCGGAGCTCGACGCGATCGCCCTTCTTCGCCTCGTCCTTCTCGTCGTGGGCGTGGTAGCGCGCGACCTTGCGGACGTACTTCTTGTACTTCGGATGCTTGTAGGTGCGCTCCACCTCGACGGTGATCGTCTTCGAGCAGAGATCGCTCGTGACGGTGCCTTCGAGGGTGCGACGGTCGTTGCGTGTCGGGTTCATGGCGGTCTCTAGCTTGCCTTCGCGTTCCGGCCGAGTTCGCGTTCGCGCACGACGGTGCCCATCCGCGCGATCGTGCGGCGGAGCGTGCGGATCCGCGACGGGTCGGGAAGGCTCTGGGACGCGGACTTGAAGCGCATGTCGAAGAGCTCCTTCTTCATGGCCCCGAACACCGCGCCGAGTTCGACGTCGCTCTTGCCTCGGATTTCCTCGATCTTCATGTCTCTCGTGTCCAGCTCAGGAGGTCGGAAGGCGGCGGATCATCTTGACCTTGATGGGCAGCTTGTGAGCGACGCGCTTGAACGCCGAGCGCGCCTTCTCTTCCGTCAGTCCGCCGAGCTCCATGATCACGGTGCCCGGCTTGATCTCGGCGGCCCAGAACTCGACTTCGCCCTTGCCCGTGCCCATGCGCACTTCGGCGGGCTTGGAGGAGATCGGCTTGTGCGGGAAGACGCGGATCCACACGCGCGCCTGTCCGTCCGTCGCGCGGCTCGCCGCGACGCGACCCGCCTCGATCTGGCGGCCCGACAGCCAGCAGTAGTCGAGCGACTGCAGACCGAAGTCGCCGAACGAAACGCGGTGACCGCGCGTCGCAATCCCCTTCAATCTTCCGCGGTGGGCTTTCCGGAACTTCGTCCGTTTAGGCATCAGAGCCATGACGCACCTCCTTCGCGGGAGCATTCGGACGCGGTCCTCGCGGGCGCTCGCTGCGCACCGCGGTCGTCTGCGAGGCGCGGAAGTCGACCTTCTGGCCGCGCTCGATCTCGCCCTTGTAGATCCACACCTTGACGCCGAGGGTGCCGTACGTCGTCTGCGCGAGCGCAGTGCCGTAGTCGACGTTCGCCTGCAGCGTCGAGAGCGGAACGCGACCTTCGCGCTCCTTAGCCTGCCGGGCCATTTCCGCACCGCCGAGTCGGCCGTTCAGCTCGACCTTGATGCCCTTCGCGCCGGCCTGGATCGTCGTCTGGATCGCGCGCTTCATCGCGCGGCGGAACGCCATGCGCTTCTCGAGCGCTTCGGCGATCACTTCCGCCACGAGCTTCGACTCGAGCTCGGGGCGCTTGATCTCGTGCAGCGTCAGGTGGCAGGTCGTGCCCGTGATCGCCTGGAGCTCCTTCTTGAGCTCGTCGACGCGGACGCCCTTGCGTCCGACGAGCACGCCGGGGCGCGCCGTGTGGATGATTACGTTGACGGCTTCGCTCGTGCGTTCGATCTCGATGCGCGCGATGCCGGCGGAGCCGAACTCCTTGGAGACGTGCGCGCGGATGTCCCTGTCCTGGAGGAGGAAACGCTTGAAGTCCTTCTTGCCTGCGTACCAGCGCGAGCGCCAGGGCTCGATGGTCGCGAGGCGGAAGCCGGTCGGGTGGATCTTTTGTCCCATGAGCGTCGGCCGTCAGGCCTTCTTCCCCTCCCCTTCACTCTTCTTGCCCTTGGCGGGCTTCTTCGCGGGCTTGCCCGCGGTCTTCGCCTGCGCGGGCGCGGCCTTCTTCTTCTTCGGCGCGGCCTTCTTGCCCTTCGTCGGGGTCTCCGGAGCCGAGGCTTCCGCGGCGGGCTCGTCGATCGACCCCTTCTTCCTCGGATCGGCGCCGTCGATCTCGCGCACCTTGACGAGCAGGTGCGACATGCGCTTCGCGAACGGCATCGCGCGCCCCTGGGGGCCCGGCCGGTAGCGCAGGCGATTCTGCAGGAGCGGGCCGTCGTCGGCGCGGCACTCGGAGACGAACAGGCGGTTGATGTTCACCGCCTCGTCGTGGCTCGCGTTGGCGATCGCGGAGCGCAGGACCTTGACGTAGAACGTCGAACCGCGGTTCGGCGTGAACTGCAGGAGCTCGAGGGCCTCGTTGACGCTGCGCCCGCGGATCAGGTCGGCGACGTAGCGGGCCTTGCGCGCGGTGATGTGCGCGAAGCGATGGCGCGCGCTGAATTCCTTGACGGCGCTCATTCCGCCGGCGCTCCTTCCTTCGTCTCGGTTTCCTTGCGGTTCGTGTGCCCGCGGAAGACGCGCGTGTGCGCGAACTCTCCGAGCTTGTGCCCGACCATGTCCTCGGTGACGACCACCTTCAGGTGCTGGCGCCCGTTGTGGACCATGAACGTGTGCCCGATGAAATCGGGGGGGATCGTGCTGCGACGCGACCAGGTCTTGATCGGGTTGCGAGTGCCCTTCTTGACCTCGGCGGCCACCTTCTTGAGGAGGTGCTCGTCGATGAAGGGTCCCTTCTTGGTGCTGCGGCCCATGGCGTGGTGGCTTCCGTTGTCCTCTGGGTCTAGGCGTGGTGCGGACCCGGCTTGCGGCGCCGCATGATGAACTTGTTCGTCGGATGGTTGCGGCGGCGCGTCTTGCCGCCCTTCGCGAGCACGCCGCTCGGGGAGCAGGGATGGCGTCCGCCGGCCGTGCGACCCTCGCCGCCGCCCATCGGGTGGTCGACCGGGTTCTGAGCCGTGCCGCGGACGGACGGGCGGTGGCCCATGTGGCGCTTGCGACCGGCCTTGCCAAGGCTGACGTTCTGGTGGTCCGTGTTGCCGATGCGACCGACGGTCGCGCGGCAGCGGATGTGGATCTTGCGCAGCTCGCCCGACGAGAGCATCACGACCGCGTACTCGCCTTCGCGCGCGGTGAGCTGCGCGACGGAGCCGGCCGAGCGGCACAGCTGCCCGCCGCGACCGGGGGAGAGCTCGATGTTGTGGATCTCGAGGCCGACCGGGATGTCGGCGAGCGTGAGCGTGTTGCCGACGAGAGGCTCCGAGCCCGCGCCCGACGCGATCGTCTGGCCGACCTGGATCCCGAGGGGCGCCACGATGTAGCGCTTCTCGCCGTCGGCGTAGTGCACGAGCGCGATGTTCGCCGAGCGGTTCGGGTCGTACTCGATCGACGCGATGCGGGCCGGAATGCCGTCCTTGTCGCGCTTGAAGTCGAGGACGCGGTACCGGCGCTTGTTGCCGCCGCCGCGGTGACGGCGCGTCAGGTGACCGTGGTTGTTCCGGCCGCCGGTCTTGCGCATCGGGCGGAGCAGGCTGCGCTCCGGCGTCGTGCTCGTGATCTCGGCGTAGTCGAGGACGTTGCCGGTGCGGCGTCCGGGTGAGGTCGGTCGGTATTGCTTGATGGCCATGGGTGGTTCTTCGCCGGACGGCTACAGGATCTCGATGGTGTCGCCTTCGCGGAGGGTGACCATCGCCTTCTTCCAGTCCGGCGTGCGCCCCGCGGTGTATCCGCGACGGCGCGCCTTGCCGGAGACGCGCAGCGTGTTCACGCGCACGACCTTGACCTTGAAGAGGCGCTCGACGGCCTGGCGCACCTCGATCTTGTTCGCGTCGACGGGGACGCGGAAGTGGTAGGCGTTGCGGTCGGCCGTGTCGTCGGTGCCCTTCTCGGTGAGGACGGGCGCCTGGAGGACGTGGTAGAGACGATCGACGTTCGTCATGCGGCACCTCCCTCGATCGGAACGCCGACGCGCGACGCGAGCGCGTTCATCGCGCCCTTCTCGGCCACGAGCAGCCCGCCCGCGACGACGTCGTGCGCGCACAGCTCGGCGGCGATGCGCACGGTGACGCCCGGGAAGTTGCGCAGGGACTTCCACAGGTTCGCGTCGGCCTTGTCGAGGACGACGAGCACGCGGCGCGGCGCGCCGAGATCCTGGAGCAGCTGGCGCCCGGCCTTCGCCGAGGGCTTCTCGAAGGTCGGCAGGTCCGCGATCACGACTTCGCCGTCGGCGAGCTTGCCCGCGAGCGCCGAGCGCAGCGCGACGCGGCGCGACTTCGCCGGCATGTGGACCGTGAAATCGCGCGGCTTCGGCCCGAAGACCGTGCCGCCGCCGCGCCAGATCGGCGACTTGCGGTCGCCCGCGCGCGCGCGCCCGGTGTGTTTCTGCTTCCAGGGCTTCTTGTGCGAGCCGGCGATGTCGTCGCGGCCGCGCGTGTGCGCGTTGCCTTGGCGCTGGTTGCGCTGGTGGGTGACCACCGACTCCTTGAGGAGACGGTGGCGCACTTTGCCGCCGAACGGCGCGCCGTCGAACTCGGTCTGGCCGAGCTTGCCCGACTTGTAGCTTTGGATCTTCACGTCAGTGCTGGACCTTGGGCTTGCGCGTGCCGGTCTTGGCGGTGCGCACCTGGACGAAGCCGTTGCTCGGCCCGGCGACGGCGCCGCACAGGTAGAGCAGGTTCTTCTGCGCGTCGACTTCGATGACGCGGAGGTTCTTGGCGGTCGAGCGCGAGGCGCCGTAGTGGCCGCCGAGGCGCTTTCCCTTGATGACCTTGCCGATGCGCTTGCTCGCCATCGAGCCCGGGTCGCGCACGTTCATGCAGCCGTGCGTCTCGGGACCGCGGCTGAAGCCGTGGCGCTTGATCGTGCCGGCGAAGCCGCGCCCCTTCATCGTGCCCGTGACGTCGACGAGGTCGCCGGGCTTGAAGGCGTCGACCTTGACCGCGTCGCCGACGGCGACCGCGGCCGGCGTCGCCAGGCGTTCCTCGCGGAGGAAGCGCTTCGGCGCGGTGTTCGCCTTGCGGAACGAGCCGAGCTGCGGCTTCCGCGAGCGCTTGTCGGGGATGTCCTCGTATCCGAGCTGGACGGCGTCGTACCCGTCCTTCTCGCGCGTGCGGACTTGAGTCACTACGCACGGACCGACTTCCACCACGGTCACTCCCGTGACCGTGCCGTCTTCCGCGAACAGCTGCGTCATTCCGCGCTTGCGTCCCAGGATCAGCGTCATGATTCCTTGAACTCGTCAGTTTCGCCGGTTCGACCAGGTGCCGCCCGGCCCGCTCGGAGGGAGCGGTGCGATCGGGCGAACGAGACGCCTGGCCACGCGGCGCGCCGGACGCTTCTCCGTCCCCGCGCGGCGCGCGGAGACGTCGACGACGTCCGGACAGGATTTGGATTTCCAGCGCGACCGATGCGCGCGCCAGCGCGCGCACCGAAAGCGAGGTCGTCCGGGGGAGAAAGAGTGCTGCGGCGGATCCGACGTGTCGCGCGGGAGATCCCGCGCGACGCGCTCGAGGCCTGGTCTCAGGCCTTGATGCGGATGTCCACGCCCGCAGGCATGTTGAGGCTGGACAGAGCGTCCACCGTCTGGCTGGTGGGCTCGGAGATGTAGATGAGTCGTTTGTGCGTGCGGATCTCGAACTGCTCCCGCGACTTCTTGTCGATGAACGGCGAGCGCAGGACCGTGTACCGCTCGATCCGCGTGGGCAAGGGGATCGGACCGGCGACGCGCGCCCCCGTCCTCTTGGCGGTTTCCACGATCTCGAGGCCCGACTGGTCGAGCGCCTCGTGGTCGTAGGCTTCCATGCGAATCTGGATCTTGTCCTTCATGCTCTCTCTGGACGCGAAGGGGGCGGGAAACGCTCCCGCGACCCTCCCGAACGCGACGACTTGGATTCCGGGGTTGGGTTCGAAAACCGTTCGCAGCGCGTTGCCGCGGCGCGAAAGGGGCGAGGAGAGTACCCGCAGGGGTGGGGTGCGTCAATCACGGAGGCCGCGGGGCATCCGGAGCGCGCTCGCGAGCGGGGTCGCGACCCGTACCGGATCCCGGGGCGGGATGCGAGCTCCTCGAACGGGTGCAACCCGTTCCATGACAAGGGGTTCGATCCGAACCGCTCAGTGCCAGACGAGGCCGCGGCTCTCGAGCTCGGCCTCCGGGACTTCGCGGAAGCCCGCGGGCTCCATGCTGAATCCCGCGCGGCCCTGGCTGAGCGAGCGCACCGCGGACGCGTAGCCGAACATCTTCGACAGCGCGACCGAGCCCTTCACGACGCGCAGCTCTCCGTCGGCCTGCACCTCGGTCACTTCGGCGCGGCGCGCGTTCAGGTCCGCGATGATGCCGCTCGAGAACTCGCCCGGCGCCTGGATCTCGAACGACATCAGCGGTTCGAACAGCGCGATCGCTCCCGCGGAGAGCGCTTCGCGCAAGGCCTGGCTCGCGGCCTGCACGAAGCCGATCTCGGAGTCGCGGCGCGGATCGCTCGCTCCGCCGACGACGCGGATCCGCGCGCGAATCAGCGGGAACCCGAAGCGCGGTCCGGTGTGCGCGTCGAGCGCGAGCGTCTCGGCGATCGCCTTGCGGAACGCCGCCGGGATCGGGCAGGGCTCGTCCCAGTCGACGCGCGGCGCGAGCAGCGTCTCGTCGGGAGCGACGAGGATCTCGACGTCGCCGAACACGTCCCTGCCTCCGATCGGACGCTCGACGCGGCTGCGACCGCGCCCGGGCGCGAGCACGGCCTCGCGGTACGCGACGCGCGGCGCGCCGACCTTCTGCTTCACCTTGAACTCGTTCGCGAGGCGGTGCTGCACGACCTCGAGGTGCAGCTCCCCCATCCCGGCGATCAGCCACTGCCCCGTGTCCTCGTCCTCGCGGACGTGGAAGCTCGGGTCCTCGTGCTCGAGCCGCGCGAGCGCCGCGCGCAGCTTGTCGCGGTCGCCGGCCGACGCGGGCTCGATCGTCAGCGTGATCACGGCGTCCGGGAATTCCAGCGATTCCAGCGCGATCGGCGCTTCCTTCGCGCACAGCGTGTCGCCGGTCGCGGTCACCTTGAGACCGGTCAGCGCGACGATCTCGCCCGGGCCGGCCGCGTCGAGCGCGACGCCCGATTCGGCGTGCATCCGCAGCACGCGCGCGACCTTCTCGAAGCGCCGCGCGCGCGGGTTCCACACCGCGGCGCCGGGCACGATCCTCCCGGAGTAGATGCGCACGAAGGTCAGGTCGCCGTGCGCCTGCGCCTGCAGCTTGAATGCGAGCGCCGCGAGCGGCTCGTCCTCGCGCGGAGCGCGCGCGACTTCCTCTCCCGTCTCCGGATGCTTCCCGCGCACGGGCGGCAGATCGAGCGGCGAAGGCAGCCACGCGACGACGGCGTCGAGCAGCGGCTGGATCCCGACGTTGCGCAGCGCGACGCCGCACAGGACCGGCACGAGCGATCCCGAGAGGACGCGCGCGCGCAACGCGCGGTGCGCGGCCTCGAGGTCGGGCTCCCGGTCCTCGAGGAGCGCCGCGATCAAGCCCTCGTCGTCCTCGGACAAGACGTCGAAGAGCTCGGCGCGCAGGACGCCGATCTCGTCCACGAGTCGTGGAGGCAGGTCCTCGCGCTCGGACCGCGCCTGCGGCGGGTTCGAGGAGAACCTCCACGTGAGCCCCGAGAAGAGGTCGACGATCGCCTCGACGCCGTTCTCCCCGAGGATCGGGTACTGCACGGGAACGGCGCGCGCGGACAGGCGCTTCTTGAGATCGTTCAGCGCGCGCAGGTAGTCCGCTCCCGGCCGATCGAGCTTGTTCACGAACGCGACGCACGGCACGCCGTGCTTCTTCATCTGGCGCCAGACGGTCTCCGACTGCGCCTGGACCCCCATCACCGCGTCGACGACGAGCACGGCGCCGTCGAGGACGCGCAGCGACCGCTCGACCTCGATCGTGAAGTCGACGTGCCCGGGCGTGTCGATCAGGTTGATCGTGTGGCCCTTCCACGGGATGGTCGTCGCCGCGGCGGTGATCGTGATCCCCCGCTCGCGCTCCTCGGCCATCCAGTCGAGGACCGTCGTGCCCTCGTCGACCTCGCCCATGCGGTGCTCGACGCCGGCGTCGTAGAGGATGCGCTCCGACACCGTCGTCTTGCCGGCGTCGATGTGCGCCACGACTCCGATGTTGCGCACCCTGGAGAGGTCCATGGCGCGCCCAGGGTATCGCGCGCGGGCGGCTGCGTCAGACCTGGATGCGGGTGACCTCGCCCCCGCGGAGCTGCAGAGGCACGGTCTTCACCACGACCCCGTCCTTCTTGAGCACGAGCGTCTTCGCGGCCGAGCTCGCCGAGAGCACGCCGGAGCGTCCGTCCGTGATCGCGGCGGACGAGTACGCATTCACGCTCTCGAGGTCCATCCGCAGGACGTCGACTTGGGCACCGTGCACGTCCTGGAGCGCGAGCTCGTCGGCCGCGAAGCCCCCGGAGACGACGACCACCTCGAACTTGCAGCGCTGGTGGACGGCGATTTTCACGGCGCCGGGCGCGCTGACTTTCGCGAGCAGGAATTCGTCGGGGACGACGCTCTCGCCGCGCACCTGGACGCCCATCCCCTCGGAAGGCACGTCGCGAAACTCGAAGTGCCCGTCCGCGTCCGTCGCCACGCGCTCGCGCGGATCGCGCATCGTCACGTAGACGCGTCCGCCGAAGACGCGCGTGCGCACGCCGAAGGCCTCGCGCTCGAGCGACACGAGCGCGCCCGCGACGGGCCGGTCCTCGTCGTCGACGACGGTGCCGGCGACGCGTTCCCAGAGCGGCGGCGCGAGCCATTCGATCCGAGCGGGAGGCGCGCCCGCGCGCAGCTCCTCGGTCGTCGAGAACGCGCACGTCTTCGGCTCCTGCAGCCGCAGCCGGTAGCGCTTGTCGGCGAGCCCGCCGAGCTCGAACGAGCCGTCCGCGCCGGTCGTCGCGAAGTGGAAGAACGCGGACGGCGCGCCGACGCGCATGTAGTAGTCGTTGAAGTTGTCCCCGTCGGCCGACGGCATCCGGCTCTCGGTCTCGAGCGCCGCCGCGGGGATCGGGCTCCCCGCGCCGAGGAATTCGGCGTGCACGGGCATCTGGCCGATCGTCCCGATCGGCGTCGGATCGGCGATCGAGACGCGCAGGCCCGCGACAGGGTCGCCCTTCTTGTCGACGACGCGGCCGCGGATCGAGAGCACGGGACCCGGGAGGACGAGCTCGACGAGCGCGGGCCAACCCGTGTCCTCCCCGCGCGGCTCGCGCGTCCGCTCGAGGATCGCCGGGAGCCAGCCCGCCTTCACGGCGACGATGCGGTCGGTGGAGACAGCGCGCGCGACGTCGAGCGCGAATTCGCCCTTCGCGTCGGTCGTGACCGAAGCGAGGCCCAGGAACACGCGCGCCGTCGGCACGGGATTCCCCTGGTCGTCGAGCACGCGTCCGGCGACGCGGCCGGTGACGGGTCGCGCCGGACGCGCGAGCACGATCACCGCGGGATCGGCCGGACCGACCGGCGCCGGTACTTCGCTGCGCGCGAAACCCTCGAGCACGGCCGAGAGCGTCGCGCCCGGGATCGACGGCATGCCGCGGATCGAGAACGCGCCGTCCGGGCCCGACGTCGCCGACCAGCTCATCGACACGGAGCCTTCCAGCGGCTTGTCGAAGCGCGCCTCGAAGCCCGGCGGCATCGCGAAGCGGATGCGCGCCGAGGCGAGCCCCTCGCCGTTCGCGTCCTGGACGCGGCCCTGGACGTCGATCGAGCGCGCGACGACGACGAGCGGCTCGGACTCCGAGTCCGGACGCCAGGCCGCGCTGCGCACGGTCGTCCACGCGGGATCCGCCGACGCGAGGCGCACGTCGCGCTCCGTGGTCGCGAGCTCGAACTTGCCGCCGGCGCCGCTCGACGTGATCGCCGGACCGCCGCCACCCGCGCCGAGCGGAATGCCGGGGAGCGGGACGCCCTCGACGTCGAGCACGCGACCGCGGATCGTCCACGCGGTTTTCTCCGCGGCCGGAGCGGCGCTGGCCGGCGCGACGGCGGGACTCGTCGCGAGCTCGCGCCGGATCTCGGGGCTCGCCGGGGCGAGAGCCGGCGCGTTCGGAGCCGCGAGCGGCTCGTGCGCTTGCGCCTCCGCCGGCGCCGGTGCGCGCGCGACGACTTCCGGACCGCCGTCGCGCTGCGCCCACACGAGGAGCGCGCCCGCGGCGACGACCAGCGAGAGCGAGGCGAGGACGAGCTTCGCGTTCACGACGAGACCTCCGATCGAGAGTGCGGTCGGTGCCGCGGGACGTTCGACCCAGGGAAGCAGGGCCGCGAGCCACGTCGCGCGCCCGCCGCGCGCGGCGTCGAGCCGCTCGCGCAGGAGCGCCAGTCCGCGCGCGATCCGGTTCTGCACCGTCGCGGGCGTCGTCCCGAGGCGCGCGGCGATCGCGCGCGGCGGCAGCCCCTCCCAGAAGCGCATCAGGACCGCGGTGCGGTACGGCTCGTGGAGCGCGACGACGCACTCGGCGACCTCGCGGAAGACCTGCACCTGCTCGACGATGTCGTCGCGCGTGCGATCCCCGCGGAAGGCGTCCGTGTCGCGCGCGCGCCGGCGCTCCCGCGAGCGGCCGCTCTCGCGCCAGAGATTCCCGACGACCGTCGCGAGCCAGCGCCGCGGCCGCTCGACCGTCTCGGGTGCGCTCTCGAGCGCCGCGACGCACGCGTCCTGCACGAGATCGTCCGCGTCGGCTTCGTCGCGCGCGAGCGAACGCGCGAGCGCGCGGATCCACTCGAGGTTCCTCTCGAGGATCGCTTCGGGCGCGCGCAGCTCGGCTCCGCGGGTCATGACGAGCTCAGGGATGCCACGCGCCGGCGATTCGAAGCGCTCCGAAAGGGTTTTTTCAGCGCGCGAGCGACGGATTCGCGGCGAGGAACCGCTCCGCCCACGGATAGGCCGCGAGGAGCGCGGGCTGCGGATCGCCGAGGAGCGCGAGGGCGGCGTACAGGGCCTCGACCGACGCGAGCCCGCGCTCGGGGTCCTCGAACAGGCGGCTCTTCCGCGGGTAGGCCGTCGCGAACGGAGGCAGCCGGCGCCGCACCGGCTCGCCGTCGACGCTCGCGAGCAGAGCCGGGAGGCGGCGCCAGGCGCAGTCGACCAGCAGGATCCCGCGCCCGCGGTCCGCCGGGCCGATCTCCTCGCCGTCGGGGTGGAGCAGCACCCGTCCGGTCGCATCGACGCGGCGATCGCTCGCGTACGGGACGAAGCGGATTCCGTGAACGCCCCGCAACGGAGTCAGCGAGCACTTCTTCGGCGACTCGCGCGGGTCGCGGAGGATCAGGACGTCGAGCGACATGGCGAAAGCGTAGCTCGCGGCCGCAGGTTCCGCGCGCTAGGCTGCCGGCGGTCCCGCAACGCGAGCGTGAACGAGGAGGTCGACGTGGCCCTGGATCTCGAAGTGAACGGAAAGCGCGTCTCGGTGGACGTCGATCCCGCGACGCCGCTCCTGTGGGTGATCCGCGAGACGCTGGAGCTCCCGGGGACCAAGTTCGGATGCGGCGCTGCGCAGTGCGGCGCGTGCACCGTCCACGTCGACGGCCGCGCGGTGCGCTCGTGCGTGCTGCCCGTCTCGTCCGCCGCCGGGAAGCGCGTGACGACGATCGAGGGCCTCTCGGGCGCGCCGAAGGAAGCGCTGACGCAAGCCTGGATCGAGGAGGAAGTGCCGCAGTGCGGCTACTGCCAGACGGGGCAGATCATGAGCGCGTCCGTGCTGCTCACCGAGAACAAGAAGCCGAGCGACGGCGACATCGACGCGTGCATGGCCGGCAACGTGTGCCGCTGCGCGACCTACTTCCGGATCCGGCGCGCGATCCACCGCGCCGCGGACCTGATGCAAGGCGGAGGGAGCGCGCGATGAAGCCGCAGACGATCGAGCGCCGCACGTTCCTGCGCGTCTCCGCCGCACTCGGCGGCGGACTGCTGATCGGATTCCGCCTGCCTGGAGCCGTCGAGCCCGCGAGCGGCGAGGACTTCGTCCCGAACGCCTTCGTGCGCATCGCAACGGACGGCAAGGTCACGGTGATCGTCAACAAGGCCGAGATGGGGCAAGGCGTGTGCACGTCGCTCGCGATGCTGCTCGCCGAGGAGCTCGACGCGGACTGGTCCAAGGTCGGGTTCGAGTTCGCGCCCGTCGATCCGGTGTACGCGCATCCGGGCTTCGGGATCCAGATGACCGGCGGGAGCACGAGCGTCGCCGGGATGTCGGAGCCGCTGCGGAAGGCCGGCGCCTCGGCGCGCGCGATGCTCGTCGCGGCGGCGGCGCGGAGCTGGAACGTCGGCGCGGCGGAATGCCGCACGGAGAAGGGATCGGTCGTCGGTCCGGGCGGAAAGCGCGCCGGGTACGGCGATCTCGCGAGCCTCGCCGCGGGAATCGAGGCCCCGAAGGACGTCGCGCTCAAGGATCCGAAGGACTTCAGCATCATCGGCAAGCCGCTTCCCCGTCTCGACACCGCCGACAAGGTCTCGGGCAAGGCGCAGTTCGCGATCGACGTCCGCCTCCCGGGCATGCTGACGGCGCTCGTCGCGCACCCGCCGACGTTCGGCGGCCGCGTGAAGAGCGTGAAGTCGGACGCGGCCCTGGCCGTCCCCGGCGTCAAGAAGGTCGTCGAGATCAGCTCGGGCGTCGCCGTGATCGCGACCGGGTTCTTCCCGGCGAAGCGCGGGCGCGACCTGCTCGAGATCGAGTGGGACCTCGGGCCGAACGCGAAGCTCGCGACGGACGAGCTGCGCGCGGAGGCGAAGCGCCTCGCCGCGACGCCCGGCCTCGTCGCGCGCAAGGACGGCGACGTCGCCGCCGCCGCGGGCAGCGCCGCGAAACGGCTCGACGCCGATTACGAGCTCCCCTACCTCGCGCACGCGACGATGGAACCCCTGAACTGCGTCGTCGACCTGCGCGCCGATCGCTGCGAGATCTGGGCGGGGTCGCAGTTCCAGACCGTCGATCACGCGGCCGCGGCGCGCACGGCCGGACTCGACCCGAAGCTAGTGCAGCTCCACACGACGTTCCTCGGCGGAGGCTTCGGCAGACGCGCGAATCCAGCCTCCGACTACATCGTCGAGGCGGTCGAGATCGCGAAGGCCGCCGGGGCTCCGTTGAAGCTCGTCTGGACGCGGACGGACGACCTGCGCGCCGGCTACTACCGTCCGATGTGGCACAGCCGCATCGGCGCGTCGCTCGACGCGGCGGGCGCGGTCACGTCGTGGAATCACACGATCGTCGGGCAGTCGTTCATCGCCGGTACTCCGTTCGAGCCGTTCATCATCAAGGACGGGATCGACGGCACCTCGGTCGAGGGCGCCGTCGATCTCCCGTACGCGATCCCGAACGTCCAGGTCGAGCTGCACACGACGAAGATCGGCGTCCCGACCCTGTGGTGGCGCTCGGTCGGCCACTCGCACACCGCGTTCGTCGTCGAGAGCTTCCTCGACGAGATCGCGCACGCTACGGGCGCAGATCCTCTAGCGCTGCGGCGGAAGCTGCTCGCCGGCAAGACGCGACTCCTCGGCGTCCTCGAGCGCGCGGCGAAGGAGGCGGGCTGGGGTTCGCCGCTCCCGGCCGGCCGCGCGCGCGGACTCGCCGTGCACGAGTCCTTCAACTCGTACGTGGCGCACGTCGCCGAGGTGTCGCTGGCGAATGGCCGGCCGCGCGTGCACCGCGTCACGACGGCCGTCGACTGCGGGCGCGTCGTCAATCCCGACACGGTGAAGGCGCAGCTCGAGGGCGCCGTCGGATTCGGGCTCACCGCCGCGCTCTACAGCCAGATCACGCTGAAGGACGGCCGCGTCGAGCAGAGCAACTTCCACGACTATCCGATGCTGCGCATCCACGAGATGCCGTCGCTAGCCGTGCACATCGTCGAGAGCAGCGAACCGTCGACCGGCGTCGGCGAGCCCGGCGTGCCCCCCGTCGCGCCGGCCGTGTGCAACGCGCTCTTCGAGTTGACGAAGAAGCGCATCCGGCGTCTGCCGATCCGCACGGAGGACTTGAAGGCGTGAAGATCACCACTCCGACTCATCTCGTCGCCGGTCTCGTCGCGCTGCTCGCCGCCACGTGCGGCGGCCCGCAGACGCGGAGGAGCTCGAGCGCGCCGGTCCCGAACGGCACTCCGGCGTCGGTCGCGGCGTGGGGCGTCGTCTACGGCGCGCTCCAGCACCCGCGCTGCCTCAACTGCCATCCCGCCGGCGAGGCACCCTTGCAAGGCGACGACAGTCACGCACACGCGCAGAACGTCCAGCGCGGGCGCGACGGACAGGGTCTCTACGCGATGCGCTGCGACGCGTGCCACCAGGAGCAGAACACGCCCGGTGCGCACATGCCTCCCGGCGCGCCGAAGTGGCACCTGCCGCGCGCCGACATGGCGCTCGTGTTCGAAGGCCGGAGCTCGGGCGACCTCTGCCGGCAGCTCAAGGATGCCAAGCGCAACGGCGGGAAGACGCTCGAGGAGCTGTTCGCCCACGTCGACCACGACCCGCTCGTGATGTGGGGCTGGAGCCCCGGCGACGGCCGCGCTCCCGTGTCGACGAGCCACGCGGATCTCGTGCGCGCGATGCGCACGTGGATCGACGGCGGCTGCGGCTGTCCGTAGAAACGACGAACCCCGCTCGGTGGCGGGGTTCGCTGATTCGGCCGGCTCGCGCTGCCCTAGTTCGCGTAGTGCGCGTAGGCCTTGTTCGCCTCGGCCATCTTGTGGACGGCTTCCTTCCACTGCACCGAGGCGCCGGTGCCCTGGCAGGCGTCGGCGAGCTCTTCCGAGAGCCGCTTCGCCATCGGCTTGCCCTTCTTCTTGCGGGCGTTGTCGATCAGCCAGCGGATCGCGAGGCTCTGCTGGCGGTTCCGGCGCACTTCACGCGGCACCTGGTAGTTCGCGCCGCCGACGCGCTTGCTGCGCACTTCGACCATCGGCCGCACGTTGTCGATCGCCTTGGTGAAGATCTCGACCTGGTCGGTGATCTCCGGGAGGCGCTTGTGCGCGAGATCGAGGGCTTCGTAGAAGATCGCTTGCGCGGTGCTCTTCTTCCCGCCCCACATCAGCTTGTTGATGATCTTCGAGGCGAGGATCGAACCGAACTTCGGGTCCGGACGAACGAGGACCTCGGTTGACTTGTAGTTGCGCGGCATGCTTTCCCTGACGTCCTTCGTCTACTTCTTGGGGCGCTTGCTGCCGTACTTCGAACGGCTCTTCGTCCGTCCGTCGACGCCGGAAGCGTCCAGCGTTCCGCGCAGGATGTGGTAGCGCACGCCCGGCAGGTCGCGCACCCGTCCCCCGCGCACGAGCACGACCGAGTGCTCCTGGAGATTGTGTCCCTCACCCGGGATGTAGCAGGTGATCTCCTTGCCGTTCGAGAGCCGCACGCGCGCGATCTTCCGCAGCGCCGAGTTCGGCTTCTTGGGCGTCTGGGTCTTCACCACGAGGCACACGCCGCGCTTCTGCGGGCAGGAATCGAGGACCGGCGACTTGGAACGGCTTTTCATCTTCTGCCGTCCCTTGCGCACGAGCTGATTGATCGTCGGCATTCGGGGTTCGAGTCCTCTGGTGGGGCGAGCATTCTAGGGGGAGGGGGCGCCGGGTCAAGTGTGCTCGGCCGGACGCCCGCTCCGCATCGTGGTCGGGATCACTCGACGGCGGGTGCCGACTCGAGATCGAGAGCCGGGCCTTCGCCGTCCCCGCCCCCTTCGTCGGTCCCTTCGTCCCCGTCGCTGTCCTCGTCGTCGCTGTCGTCGTCGTCGACGGGGAGGCCCGCGGCCCCGCCCGGCGTGATGACGTGCATGCCCTCGGAACCGGTGGCCGCGAGGACCATCTCCTCGGGCTGCGGTGCCGCGGAGTACGTGCCCGAGAGCAGCGCCTCCATCTCGGCGTCGCCCGTCGAACGCGTGAATCCGACGCCGGAACCGATCTCGCCGAAGTCGATGTTCTTCTTCACGCGCGTCCGGTAGTGGTCGCGGAACCCGGTCCCGGTCGGGACCATGTGCCCGAGGATCACGTTCTCCTTGAGGCCGACGAGGTGGTCGCGCCGGCCGGCGATCGCCGCCTCGGTCAGGACCTTCGTTGTCTCCTGGAAGCTCGCCGCCGAGATGAACGACTCGGACGAGAGCGAGGCCTTCGTGACACCGAGGAGCAGCGTCTGGCCGTTGGCGGCCTTCTTCTTCTCCTTCTTGAGGCGATCGTTCTCCCGCCGGAAGCGGAACTTGTCGACGACGGCACCCGGGAGGAACTCGGAGTCGCCCGGATCGGTGACCTGCACCTTCCGCATCATCTGGCTGAGGATGATCTCGATGTGCTTGTCGTCGATCGTCACCGACTGCGACCGGTAGACGTTCTGGATCTCGCGCAGGAGGTAGCCGAGCACTTCGTCCTCGCCGCGGATGCGCAGGATGTCGTGCGGATCGAGCGGGCCGTCGACGAGGGGCTCGCCGGCGCGGACTTCGTCGCCCTTGTGGACCCGCAGGTGCTTGCCTTGCGGCACGGCGTGCTGCTGCTCCTGGATGACCTCGCCCTTCGCGCCGGCCGCGCGGACGATGATCGTCCGCTTGCCGCGCTTCTTCTCGCCGAGCTCGACGATGCCTTCGATCTCGGACATGACGGCGGGCTCCTTCGGACGCCGCGCCTCGAAGAGCTCGGTGACGCGCGGCAGACCGCCGGTGATGTCCTGCGTGCCCGCCGCCTCGCGCGCGCTCTTCGCGATCAGCTCGCCGGCGCCCATCATCGCGCCGTCCTCGACGTCGACGTAGGCGCGCTCCGGGATCGGATAGACCGCCAGCGGCTGGCCGGCCTTGTCCTCGAGGACGATCTGCGGGTGCAGGTCGCCCTTGTGCTCGACGACCTGCCGCCGCACGACGCCCTTGCGCGCGTCGCGCTCGGTCTTGAGCGTCTTGCCTTCGATCAGGTCCTCGAAGCGGATCCGTCCGGCGAATTCCGAGAGGATCGGCACGTTGTGCGGGTCCCAGCGGCACAGGATCTCGCCGACGCGGACGGTCGAGCCGTCCTTGACGAGCATCTCGGCGCCGGTCGGGATCGCGTAGCGGTCGATCTCGCGATCGCGCGGGTCGTGCAGGGCGACTTCGCCGTTCCGGTTGAGGACGACGCTCTGGCCCGAGGAGTTCGACACGACCTTGAGGTTCGTGAAGACTACCTTGCCCTCGCGCTTGGCCTTGCGCTCGGATTCCTCGACCGAACGGCTGGCCGTTCCACCGATGTGGAACGTGCGCATCGTGAGCTGCGTTCCCGGTTCGCCGATCGACTGCGCGGCGATGATGCCCACGGCGAGTCCGCGCTCCGCGAGCGAGCCGCGCGCGAGGTCCATGCCGTAGCAACGGGCGCACACGCCGAGCGGCGCTTCGCAGGTGAGCGGGCTGCGCACGAGGATCTTCTCGTTGCCGAGCTGCTCGATCCGCTGGGCGATCTCCTCGGTCACGAGCTCGTTCTCGCGCACGACGACCTCGTCGTTCACGATGTCGAGGATCGTATTGCGCGCGATCCGTCCGCGCACCGCCTTCGCGAGGGTCACAGCGACCTTCTCGCCCTTGTACACGACGGCCTTCGTGACACCGTTGACCGTACCGCAGTCCTCCATCGTGATGACGACGTTCTGCGCCACGTCCGTGAGCTTCCGCGTGAGGTAGCCCGCGTCGGCCGTCTTGAGGGCCGTGTCCGCGAGTCCCTTGCGCGCGCCGTGCGTCGAGCTGAAGTACTCGAGCACCTTCAGGCCTTCGCGGAAGTTCGCCTTGATCGGCGTCTCGATGATCTTGCCGGAAGGCTTGGCCATCAGGCCGCGCATCCCGCCGAGCTGCCGGATCTGGTCGATCGAGCCCCGCGCGCCGGAGGAGACCATGCAGAAGATCGGGTTCACGTACCCCGTTTCCTCGCTGAAGTCGTCGTGGAGGACCTTCATCAGGTCGTCCCCGACCTTCTCCCGGGCGTGCGTCCAGAAGTCGACGATCTTGAGGTAGCGCTCGCCGTCGGTGATCGCGCCCTTCTGGAAGCCCTTCTCGATCCGGTCGACCTCGCGCTGGGTCTCGGCGAGGATCTTGCTCTTGCTCGGAGGCACGCGGATGTCGTCCTTCGCGAACGAGAGGCCCGCGCGCGTCGCCGCCTTGAAGCCGAGATCCTTGAGGTCGTCGAGCAGGCGCAGGGTCGCGTCACGGCCGAGCAGCCGGTGGCAGTCGGAGATCAGCTCCTGGATCCCCTTCTTGTCGAGCTCGCAGTTGTAGAAGGGCATCCCCGGGGGAAGGATGTCGTTGAAGATCGCGCGCCCGATCGTCGTCACGAGGTAGACGCGCGCGGGTTCGCCCTTCTTCTTCGCATCCTTCGACTCGACGGGCGGCGTGCGACCGGCGACGGACCCGAAGCGCGGGTCCCACTGGATCTTGCCGTCCTCCCCGACCGCGATCGGCTGCGTGTCGCGCGACTGCTTGACGAGCCGGCGCGGCTCCATGCGCACCTCGACCGGACGGTGCGTGCGCGTCTCGCCGTGGCCGTACGCGAGGAACAGCTCCGACAGTCCGCCGTAGCGGCGCACGCGGCCGCCGCCCGACTGCGGCGACTTCGTGAGGTAGTAGAGGCCGAGGACCATGTCCTGGCTGGGCGAGATGATCGGCGCGCCGTTCGCGGGCGAGAAGATGTTGTTCGTCGCGAGCATCAGCGTGCTCGCCTCGATCTGCGCCTCGAAGGAGAGCGGCAGGTGCACGGCCATCTGGTCGCCGTCGAAGTCGGCGTTGAAGCCGCCGCAGACGAGCGGGTGGAGACGGATCGCGTTGCCCTCGATGAGCACCGGCTCGAAGGCCTGGATGCCCATGCGGTGCAGCGTCGGTGCGCGGTTCAGGAGCACGGGGTGGTCGCGGATGACCTCCTCGAGGATGTCCCACACTTCCTCGTCGCGACGCTCGAGCATCTTCTTCGCGGACTTGATCGTGTCCGCGAGGCCGAGCTCCTTGAGGCGCCGGATGATGAACGGCTGGAACAGCTCGAGCGCGACCTTCTTGGGCAGACCGCACTGGTGGAGGCGCAGCTCCGGCCCGACGACGATCACCGAGCGCGCGGAGTAGTCGACGCGCTTGCCGAGCAGGTTCTCGCGGAACCGGCCCTGCTTGCCCTTGATCATGTCGGTCAGGGACTTGAGCGGGCGGTTCGACGAGCCGAGCACCGGGCGGCGGCAGCGGCCGTTGTCGAACAGCGCGTCGACGGACTGCTGCAGCATCCGCTTCTCGTTGCGGATGATCACCTCGGGGGCGTTCAGGTCGAGGAGCTTCTTGAGGCGGTTGTTCCGGTTGATCAGGCGCCGGTACAGGTCGTTCAGGTCGCTCGTCGCGAAGTTGCCCGAATCGAGGAGGACGAGCGGCCGCAGATCCGGCGGGATGACCGGGATCACGTCGAGGATGACCCACTCGGGGTTGTTGCTCGAGTCGCGCAGCATCTCGACCGTGCGCAGGCGCTTGATGATGTCCTTCATCCGCTGCTTCGAACGCGTCGAGAGCAGCTCTTCGCGCAGCTCCTGGGAGAGCTTCGGCAGATCGAGGCGGCGCAGGATCTTCTTGACCGCTTCCGCGCCCATGTCGGCGTCGAACTCCGAGCCGTACTTCGCGCGCGTCTGGCGGTACTCCTCCTCGGTCAGGAGCTGGTGCTCCTCGAGCGGGGTGTCGCCGGGGTCGACGACGACGTAGTCCTGGAAGTAGACGACGCGCTCGAGGTTGCTGACCTTCATCCCGAGCAGGTTGCCGAGACGCGAAGGCATCGCCTTGAAGAACCAGATGTGCGCGACCGGAGCGGCCAGGTTGATGTGGCCCATGCGCTTCCGGCGCACGCGCGAGTGCGTGATCATCACGCCGCACTTGTCGCAGACGATGCCCTTGTGCTTGATGCCCTTGTACTTCCCGCAGAAGCACTCCCAGTCCTTCTCCGGACCGAAGATGCGCTCGCAGAACAGGCCGTCGCGCTCGGGGCGGTACGTCCGGTAGTTGATCGTCTCGGGCTTCTTGACCTCGCCGTAGGACCAGGAGCGGATGTCCTCGGGCGACGCCAGGCTGATGGTGACGCTGCCGAAGTCGTTGACGCGCGTGTAGATGGTCTCGGTCATCGCTGTCCCCCGCCGGCTAGGCCGTCGCCGCCTTCTTGTGCAGTTCCATGTTCAATGCCAGACCCTTGATCTCGTTCGTGAGCACCTCGAACGACACCGGAGTGCCGGGCTCGAGGATGTTCACGCCCTTGACCATCGACTCGTAAATCTTCGTGCGACCGTCGACGTCGTCCGACTTCACGGTCAGGAGCTCCTGGAGGATCGCCGCGGCTCCGTAGGCCTCGAGCGCCCACACTTCCATCTCGCCGAAGCGCTGTCCGCCGAAGCGGGCCTTGCCGCCGAGCGGCTGCTGCGTGATCAGGCTGTACGGCCCGGTCGCGCGCGCGTGCACCTTCTCGTCGACGAGGTGGTGCAGCTTCAGCATGTACATCACGCCGACGGTGACTTCCTGCTCGAACGAGGTGCCCGTGCGGCCGTCGAAGAGCTTGAACTTGCCGGTGCCGGGCTGCCCGGCCTCCTTGAGCATCGTCTCGATCTCGATTTCCTTCGCGCCGTCGAACGCCGGCGTGTTGCAGCGCACGCCCAGGCTGCGGGCCGCGAGACCGAGGTGCGTCTCGAGGATCTGCCCGACGTTCATCCGGCTGGGCACGCCCAGCGGATTGAGCACGATGTCGACCGGCGTGCCGTCCTCGAGGTACGGCATGTCCTCGACCGGGCAGATCTTGGAGATCACGCCCTTGTTGCCGTGGCGTCCGGCCATCTTGTCGCCGACGGAGAGGTTGCGCTTCGTCGCGACGTAGACCTTCACCATCTCGAGCACGCCCGTCGGGAGCTCGTCGCCCCGCGAGAGGCGGTTCACGACCTTGTTCTTCTCGGTCTCCTTGCCGTCGATCTTCGACTGGTACTCGGCGATCACGGCGTGCGCCTTCTCGCTCTCCGACTTCTCGGTGTGCGCGTCGGCGGCCGCGAGGCACAGCCCGCGCACGCGGCGGAGCTCGTCGTAGGTCGCCGTGTCGTCGATCGTCGCCGGCTTGCCGGTCAGGTCGTCGGTCACTTCGGTCGCGAGCGCGGCCTTGACGTCGCGCAGCATCGCGAGCGTGTAGTCGCGGAGCGCCCGGAGGAACTCCTTCTCGGCGTCGCGGATGACCGCCAGCGCCTTGCTGCGTTCCGCGTCGGTCAGGTTGACGCGACGGCTGAACTTCTGCGCGTCGATCACGACGCCGCGCGTTCCCGGAGGCATCGTCAGCGACGCGTTCTTCACGTCGACGCCGGCCTTGCCGAAGATCGCGTGGAGGAGCTTCTCCTCCGGCGTGAGCTCGCTCTTGCTCTTCGGAGCGACCTTGCCGACGAGGATGTCGCCCGCCTCGACGAACGTGCCGATGCGGACGATCCCGGTCTCGTCGAGATTGGCGAGCGCCTTCTCGCCGACGTTCGGGATGTCGCGGGTGAACTCCTCCTTGCCGAGCTTCGTCTCGCGGATTTCGAGCTCGAACTCCTCGATGTGCAGCGACGTGTACGTGTCGTTCTTCACCAGCCGCTCGCTGATGATGATCGCGTCCTCGAAGTTGTAACCCTCCCAGGACATGAACGCCACCAGCACGTTGCGGCCCAGCGCCAGCTCGCCGTTGCGCGTCGCTGCGCCGTCGGCGATCACCTGTCCCTTCTTCACCTTCTGGCCCACCTTGACGACAGGCTTCTGGTTCTGGCACGTCCGCTCGTTGAGGCCGACGAACTTCCGCAGCACGTACTCGCGGTCGTCCACCTTGATCCGCTCGGCGTCCACGTAGGTGATGGTGCCGGCCCGCTCCGACCGGATGATCATGCCGCTGTTGTAGGCGACGT
>DASYPQ010000001.1:0-111894 GCA_036006425.1 Planctomycetota bacterium | reverse complement strand
GCCCGGCGACCCGCATCAGCGCGACAACCGGCACGGCTACGCCTACGGAGTACGGTTCTGACGCTTTTCTTCTGGGCCCTAGGGAGGGAGACGGGTGGCGAGCGGTAACGGCAACGGGCACGGCCTCAAGGGCAAGATGCTCGAGTCTGCGGAGAAGATGAAGGGCTCACAGGCTTGGGGCTCCATCTTCCGGCCCGGCTCGTTCTTCCGGAAGGGCTACACGGACAGCCCCCGGAACCGGTCCTACGTGATCATGAACAGCGTGCTGTACCACCTTCACCCGGTGAAGGTGAAGCGGCACGCGGTCAAGGTCTCGTACACGCTCTGCCTCGGCGGGCTCTCGTTCTTCCTCTTCATCATCCTCACCGTGACCGGCATCTTCCTGATGTTCTTCTACCGACCGACGTCGGTGAACGCCTGGCAGGACATCAAGACGCTGGAGACGGCGGTCACCTTCGGCTCCCTCGTGCGCAACATGCATCGATGGGCCGCGCACCTGATGGTGCTGTCCGTGTTCCTGCACATGAGCCGCGTCTTCTACCACGGCGCGTACAAGGCACCGCGTGAGTTCAACTGGGTGATCGGTGTCATCCTGCTGACGCTCACGCTGCTGCTCTCGTTCACCGGCTACCTGTTGCCGTGGGACCAGCTCGCGGTGTGGGCGATCACGGTCGGCACGAACATGGCGCGCGCGACGCCGTTCCTCGGACACGAGGGGCCGGGTGCCGCGATGCTGTCGTTCGGGGGCCTGAACTTCATCCACGCCGGGGACGACGTCCGCTTCGCGCTGCTCTCCGGGCGCTTCGTCGGCGAAGCGACGCTCCTGCGCTTCTACGTTCTCCATTGCGTGGGGTTCCCGCTCGTCGCGGCCACGCTGATGGCCATCCACTTCTGGCGCGTCCGCAAGGACGGCGGGATCTCGGGGCCGCTCTAGCGGCCGTGGACCGGACATGCTCGCCGCGTTCGACCTCAAGCACCTCGTCAACCTGATCTCCGCGCCGATTCCGTACACGGTCGGCGTGGCGACGCTGCTCGCGGTCGTGCTGCGCTTCCGGAAGATCGCGACGAACCCGATCGCGTTCGGCGCCGCGAGCCTCGCGGGCATCGGGCTGTTCGTCTACGCGTTCCCCGATCCCAACTTCAACAAGATCGTCACGAAGGGCGACAACGTCCCGATCGTCGGGATGATGGCCGGCGTCATCTTCTTCACGTGGCTCTCGCTGCGCCGCGCGGTGATCAACGACGAGCGATCGAAGAAGGGCGAGGCGACGCTCGAGGCGGAGCTCAGCAGGCAGAAGGTCTTCGTCTGGCCCGACCTCGTCTACACCGAGCTCATCTGCCTCGTGCTCTTCACGGTGCTCCTGATCGTGTGGAGCGTCGCCATCCCGGCTCCGCTCGAGGAGCCCGCGAGCCAGGCGCGCACGCCGAACCCGTCGAAGGCGCCGTGGTACTTCCTCGGCCTCCAGGAGCTGCTCGTCTACTTCGATCCCTGGATCGCGGGCGTGCTCCTGCCGAGCTTCATCATCATCGGCCTGTGCGCGGTCCCGTACCTCGACAAGAACCCGAAGGGGAACGGCTACTACACGTTCGACGAGAGGCCGTTCGCGGTCAGCTTCTTCTGCACGGGCTTCCTTCTCCTGTGGGTGTCGCTCGTGATCATGGGCACGTTCCTGCGCGGCCCGAACTGGTCGTTCTTCGGCCCGTTCGAGTTCTGGGACCTCCACAAGCTCGAGCCGTCGGTCAACGTGAACCTGTCCGAGTACTTCTGGATCCGCTGGATGGGCAAGCCACGGCCGGACAACATCCTCCTGCGCGAGCTGCCCGGGATCATCGGGCTCCTCGGCTGGTTCGTCGTCCTTCCACCGCTGCTCGGGAAGACCTTGTTCAAGCGGATGGCCGAGATGATGGGCCCGATCCGCTTCAACATCATGATGAACCTCTTCCTGTGGTTCTGCCTCGTGCCGACGAAGATGATCCTGCGCTGGACCGTCAATCTTAAATACATCATCGGGATCCCCGAATTCTTCTTCAACGTGTGATCCGATGGCCGACCGCGGAGATACCCACTACCTCACCCTGACGCTGAACAAGTGGTTCTTGTTCGCGAGCCTCGCGTTCCTGGTCTCGTCGCTGTGGATGATGGTGGCCGACTGGAATCGACCGTGGAAGCACTACCAGCGCGAGTTCCGCGAGGTCGAGCTGAAGAAGGCGGAAGCGAACCTCGCCGCGCTCGAGACGCCGGCCGCGCGCCAGGGCGAGGCCGCGCTCAAGGCCGCCGTCGAGAAGGCGCGCGCGGACGTCGGCTCGAACCAGGCGGAGCTCGACAAGGCGACGGCGGCGGAGTTCGCGCTCAAGGGCGACCTCTACGTGAAAGACCAGGAGGCGAAGTTCGCGAAGGCGGACTACGACTGGACGCGCTACCTCGTCGAGGAGCACCGCAAGGTGGTCGGCGACCCGAAGGCCGAGCAGGAGAAGCTCGACCGCGCCCTCGACCGGATCCAGGTGACCGCGCTCGCGAAGGAGAAGGCCGAGAGCGCCACGAAGGCGGGCACGGCCGCCACGGCGGCGCTGATGGCGAAGGTCAGCGACGCGGAAAAGGCGCTCGCCGCCGGGACGCGCGACCAGGAGCGCATCCGCAAGCGCATCGACCAGCTCGATCCGAAGGACAAGGCCGTCGTCATCGCCAACGAGATCCGCGACGCGCCGGGCCTCGACTTCATCGGTCCGACGCTGAAGGTCCAGAAGGTCGTCCTCGACAACCTCACCTTCGAGCTGAACTTCACGAAGACGAAGCGCGTCGACATGTGCACGACGTGCCACATGGCGACCGACCGCGAGGGTTGGGCGACGGACGACGACAAGGAGCCGCTGCGCACGCACCCGCGGCTCGACCTGTTCGTCACGGCGAAGTCGCCGCACCCGCTCAAGGACGTCGGCTGCACGATCTGCCACCGCGGCGGCGGCGAGGCCCTCGACTTCGTGCGCGCCGACCACCGTCCCGCCGACGAGCACGAGGAGAAGAGGTGGGAGGAGGAGTACGGCTGGCACAAGCAGCACCACTGGGACTACCCGATGCTCTCGGACGCGTACGTCGAGTCGTCGTGCGTGCAGTGCCACAAGTCCTCGATGGAGCTCGTCGCCGACGCGGCGCCGAAGGTCGCTGAGGGATACCGGCTGTTCGAGAAGTACGGCTGCTACGCCTGCCACAAGGTCGACTGGTTCCCGACGAGCCGCAAGCCCGCTCCGTCGCTCAAGAACATCCGCGCCAAGGTGCGCCCGGACTGGATCGCGTCGTGGGTGACGAAGCCGAAGGCGTTCCGCGAGACGACGTGGATGCCGCAGATCTTCCACCTCGAGAACTTCCCCGAGGACGAGCCCGTCGTGAAGTCGAACTTCGGGCAGGGCCAGGAGATCTCGGGCCGTGCGTGGAACGACACCGCGGTCGCCGCGGTCACCGCCTTCGTGCTCTCGCGCGCGCCCGAAGCGACGATGCCGCCGGTGCCCGTGCAAGGCGACGCGAAGAGGGGACGCGAGGTGTTCCGCGTCTCGGGCTGTCTCGCCTGTCACGACCTCGCTCCGCACGAGGGTGACGAGCCGAAGACGAAGGACCCCGCGTTCGAGAAGAACGAGGCGAACGAGTTCGGCCCGAACCTGCGCGGGGTCGCCTCCAAGCTGAACCGCGAGTGGCTGTACGCCTGGATCAAGGATCCGAAGAGCTACTGGCCGGACACGCGCATGCCGAACCTGCGCCTGCCGGACCAGGACGCCGCCGACATCGCCGCGTACATGATCGACGACCCCGACGGCGTCTTCCACGACGTCCCCAAGGGCTGGGCCGAGAAGGCGAGCCCGCTCGACGTCGAGGCGCTGCGCGAGCAGGCGCGCTGGTTCTTCAACAAGCTCAGCCGCGCGGAGCTCGAGCGCCGCTTCCAGGGCGGCGATCCCGATCACCGCTGGGACGACGTCGAGAGGCTCAAGGTCGAGGTCGGCGAGAAGTTCGTCCTGAACCAGGGCTGCTATTCCTGCCACGAGATCCAGGGGATGGAGAACGAGATGCCGATCGGCACCGAGCTCTCGAACTGGGGCAGCAAGACCGTCGACAAGCTCGATTTCGGCTTCGCGGGCGACAAGGAGCTCGGCGGCAGGCCGAAGCTCGACCACGAGTACCGGGAAGGCTGGCTGATCCGCAAGCTGCACGCGCCGCGCTCCTTCGACCTCGAGAAGGTCAAGAACCCGAAGGAGAAGCTGCGCATGCCGTACTTCGCGTTCACCGACGAGCAGGTGGACGCGATCACCACGTTCGTCGTCGGCCTCGTCGACGACGAGGTGCAGCGCGCGCGGATGAATCCCTCCGCGGAGAAGGCGTCGATGGACGCCGGGCTGCGCACGATCCGCCAGAAGAACTGCATGGCCTGCCACGTCATCGCGCCCGGCGAAGTGACGTTCAAGGACGCCAAGGGCGTCGTGCAGACCGTGCCCGCCGAGCTGACGCCGCTCGAGAGCGACAAGATGCCTCCGCCGATGGAGAGCCTCGCGAAGCTGAACGAGTGGCTCGCGACGTACGAGAAGGCGAACGACGAGGAAGTGAAGGAGCTCGGGATGCGTCTCTACGCCGCGAGCCCCGACGTCGGGATGCCGGGCGAGAACGTCTCCGTCGAGCGCGCGAACCTGGTCTCCGTCGCGCCGGCGCGCGGCGGGACGTTCGTGCGCCTCGTCACCGACTACTACCTCCACGGCGTGCAGCGCTTCGACAAGGACGCCGCCAAGCCCGAGGACGCCGTCTCCTCCGTGACCGCCGATCCCGACGGCGAAGGCAAGGTGCAGGACGTCGACGGGACGTTCCGCGCGTACGCGGACCAGCCGTACGACAAGGTGCGCTGGACGTTCGCTCCGCCCGTGCTGCTCGACGAAGGCGGCAAGCTCCAGCGCGGCTGGTTCTTCGCCTTCCTGAACGACCCGGTGCCGCTGCGCCGCCAGATCCGCGTGCGCATGCCGAGCTTCCACTTCGCCGAAGGCGAGGCCGGAGCCGTCGCGGACTACTTCGCGTACGCGTCGCGCGCCAACTGGCCGTCGAAGTACGCGCGGACGATGCGACTCGCTCTCGGGATGAAGCTCAAGGGCGACCACGCCGCGGACACGGAGCGCGACTGGCCGCAGGTCACGACGTACCGCGAAGGCGGCGGCGCGCTCCCGATCGAGGACGTCGCGAAGGGAACCGCGCTCGACGTGAAGACGCTGCGCGGCATCGAGGCCGGCTCGCGCGCCGACATCGACGCGAGCTTCGGCAAGGTGCTCGCGTTCGGGACGAAGCAGGGCTTCCGCATGAACGGCGCCGTCGATCCGAGCTACGAGGCCGTCCACCGCCGCATGCCGAGCCACCTCGAAGCGCGCGGAAAGGAATGCGCGGAACAAGGCGGACCGATCGCTCTCGGTCAGGCGGTCGGGCTCAAGGGTCCGAACTGCTACCAGTGCCACTGGCACCAGGGCGATCCGCCGGACCAGAAGGATTCGCCGCTCTCCTGGGGGCCTGATCTCGGCCTCGCGCGCGAGCGCTTGCGCGAAAGTTGGGTCGAAGACTGGTTGTGGAGCCCGGCCCTGGTCTATCCAGGCACTTCGATGCCGGCGAACTTCCAAGGCGACCCGCCGCAGTACCAGAACGTCTACCCGGGTTCCTCCAACGGACAGCAGATCCAGTCCGTCTTGGATTGGCTGTTCAACATGGACCGGGCCACACCTCCACCCCAATAGAAGGATTCGAGATACCCATGAAGACACCCACTGCCCTTGCGATCGCCGCCGCGCTGAGCTGCGTCGGTGCGATGACCGTCAGCCCGGAGACGAAGCCCGTCGAGGGCAAGGTCGCCGGTCACGTCAAGTTCGACGGGAAGGCGCCCGAGCTGAAACCGCTCGCGATCACCGACGAGAAGTCGAAAGGCTGCTGCCCCGCCGGGGCGAAGATGGACACCACCGACCCGTCGATGGTCGTCTCGAAGGACGGCGGTCTCGCGAACGCGGTCGTCCTGATCGAAGTGCCCGGCGAGAAGATGGAGCCGTCGACGGAAACGGTCGAGATCGACCAGAAGATGTGCCACTTCGAGCCGCACGTCCGAGTCGTCGCGGCCGGCGGGAAGGTCGTCTTCCTGAACTCCGACGGCGTCAGCCACAACATCCACACGTACGCGAACAAGAACGACAGCTTCAACAAGACCGTCGCGCCGGGCTCCAAGGAGGAGTGCACGCTCGCGAAGGGCGACAAGGTCCAGGTGAAGTGCGACATCCACGACTGGATGTCGGCGTGGGTCTACGTCGCCGAGACGCCGCACTTCGCCGTCACGAAGGAGGACGGGTCGTTCGAGATCGGCGGTCTGAAGCCCGGCAAGTACAAGGTCGAGGTCTGGCACGAGAAGCTCGGCAAGGCGAAGGGCGAAGCGACCGTCAAGGAAGACGGCACGTGCGACGCGCTCGACATCAAGATGGGCGAGAAGAAGAAGTAGTCTTTTCTCCGACGCGAACGATGCGGGCGGGTCCTCCTCGGAGGGCTCGCCCGCTGTGCTTTCAGGCCCCGCCGATCTCGCCCAGGTCGAGGCCGCCGAACCCGGAGTCCGGGTCGAGCGCGGACTCCGACGGCGTCCAGTGGTGCATCAGGCGCGCGACGGCGAGGAGCACGGCGTCGTCGGGATCCTTCGCTTCCGGCGGAGTGAGCACCCGGTCCGCGGCGTGCTGCGCGAGGTTGCCCTCGACCATCGCGAGGATGCGCTCGCGGATCTCGTCCGGCGACTCCATGGCGCGACGGACCACGGGGATCAGCTTGATCGCGTAGTCGGGCGGGAGCCCGTGCTGGAGGCACATCTTGCGCAGCAGGGCTTCGGGGTTCTCTCGAGGAGTCACGGAAGGCGTCGGAGGAGTCCCCGAAGCCTACCCCGCTCGCGGGCCCCGGGTCGGGGGAGGGCGGCCCCCGGTGCCCTCAAGGGGCGCTCCGGGCGTGCCGATGAGTCGAGTTGGCCCATCGCATGCTCCCTGGACTCCTCCTGATCCTCGCCGCCGGCACCGCCGTGCGCCTCTCCGTGCCCGAGCTCGTCGAGCGCTCGGACCTGTGCGTCGAGGCCCGGGTGACCGCGGCGCGCGCGATCCTCGAGCCGGGCCGGCGCATCGACACGGAGTACACGCTCTCCGTCGAGCGGACCTTCTGGGGCGAGCCCGAGGCGTCGCGCGCGATCCGGCTCCCCGGCGGCGTGCTCCCCGACGGCCGCGGCATGCTCGTCCCGGGTCTGCCCGGTCTCGCGGTCGGCGACGAGGTGATCCTCTTCCTGTCGAAGGCGGATCCTCTGGGTGCGCGGATGCCGATCGGTCTCGCGCAGGGAAGGATGCTCGTCACGACCGATCTCCGCGGGAGGAAGCGCGTCGTCCGCGACCAGGCCGGGCTCGAACTCGCGAACCCGCGTTCCGGTGCGGCGGTCCCCGCCGACGACCGCACCGTGCTCGAGTACGCGGCGACCGTCGCCGAGATCGAGGCCGCCGCGGCCTCGCGGCGCGCGCGCGTGCGGGCGGAGAAGGGCGGGAAATGATCCGTGGAGCACGACTCGCGCTCACCGCGGCCGCCGTCCTCGTGGGCGTCGCGGCGTTCGCCCACATCCGTCTCCTGAATCCCAGCAACGGAGCGAAGCTCCACTGGGCGACGCCGTCCTCGATCGGCATCGTGATCTCGTCCGCGGGCTCGCCCGACATCCCCGCGGGTCTCCACTTCCCCGCGTTGCGGAACGCGATCGCCGCGTGGAACGCCAGCGCGGGCACGACCGAGCACCTCGTCGAGGACACGTCGCCCGTCCAGCAGGCCAGGACTGACTGGCAGGACGACGCCCTGCACGAGATCCTCTTCGACGAAACGAACGCGTCGGGCTACTTCCCGTCCGGCACGGGCATCGTCGCCTTGACGCCGATCTGGTTCGCGAGCGACGGGCGGATCACGGACGCCGACGTCCTCTTCAACGGCTCGGGCTTCTCGTTCACGACCTCGGGCGAATCGGGGCGTTTCGACGTGCAGGACGTCGCGACACACGAGCTCGGACACTTCCTCGGACTCGACCATTCGGGCTGGGCGGGTGCCACGATGTATCCGTACGTCGACCCGACGGTGATCCTGCACCGCTCGCTCTCGCTCGACGAGGAGCGCGGCATGCGCGACGCCTATCCCGCGGGTGTGTTCGCGTCGATCAGCGGCAAGGTGCGCCGCCAGGCGGACGGAACGCTCGTCGCCGGCGCGCATGTCGTCGCGCGCGACGCGGCCGGTCGCACCGCGGCGGGTGCCCTCGCGGATCGCCTCGGCGCGTTCCAGCTGCGCGGACTCGACGCCGGGAGCTACACGGTCTACGCGACTCCGCTCGACTATCCGGTCTCCGCGAGCAACCTCGCTACCGGGAACACCGTCCAGGTCGACTTCGCGACGACGTCCTTCGGGATGTTCGCCGTCGCCGCGGGACAGGCGCTCGCGATCGGCGACCAGAGCGTCGCCCCGAACGTCGCGGTCAGCCTCGGACGCAACAGCGACCCGTACCCGCTCCGTTGCGTCGCCGGCTCCGCCCAGATCCTGCACGTGCGCGGCTCGGGCCTCGCCACCGGCTCGACGCTCGCTGCGAGCGATCCGACGCTCACGATCACGCCGCTCTCGTGGATGGGGACCGCGGTCACGTTCCAGGCCACCGTTCCCGCGGGCGCGGCACCCGGGCACGTCGACCTGACCGTCACCGATCCCGGCGGGAACTCGAGCACCGTCCCCGCGGCGATCGAGATCACGCCGCAGGATCCGCAGGTGAACACCGTCAGTCCCGCATCGGGCGATGCGGCCGGCGGCACGCTCGTCACGATCACGGGCGTCGCCTTCCGCGCGGGCGCGCGCGTCGTCCTCGGCGAGAACATCTACCCCGACGGCCAGCCGGGCGGCTGCACGGTCGTCGACGCGAACACGATCCAGCTCGTCACCGCGCCGACGGCGGGCGGGAGCTACGACGCCGTCGTCCTCGACACGAGCGGCGTCGAAGGCCGCAGGACGTCGGCCTTCCTCTTCACATCGAACCCGGTGATCGACTCGGTGTTCCCCGCGGGAGGCAGCGCTGCCGGCGGCACGACCGTGATCCTGCGCGGCTCCGGATTCGTCGCGGGCTCCGCGGTCGCCATCGACGGCGTCGCGCAACCCCAGCTCACCTTCGACGATCCGACGCGCATCACCTTCGTGACCGAGCCCGGCGTCGCGGGCGGACCGTACGTGCTCTCGATCGCGAATCCGGGCGGCGGCACCTCCTCGTCCTCGTTCACGTACACGGCCGCCTCCGATCCCGCGCTGCTCTCGGTCGCTCCGACGCGCGGCGCGGCGGCGGGCGGCGAATCCGTCCTCGTCCACGGAGCGAACTTCCCGGCGAATGCCGCCGTCGCGTTCGGCGCGGACGTCGACACCGGGGCCGGCGGCGTCCCGGCGAGCTCGGTGACGTGGATCGACGCGAGCACTCTGGAGGTCGTGACGCCCGCGCACGCGAGCGGAACGGTGAGCGTGCTCGTCACCGATCCCGCGAGCGGCCAGGCCGCCGTGATCTCCTCGGGATTCACGTACGGATCTTCTGGCGGAGGGGCAGGCGGGTGCTCCATCTCTCCTTCCGGCTCTCCGCGATCGCCTCTCGACGCGCTCTCCGGCGGCGCGTGGCTCCTCGCGCTCGCCGCCCTCGTCCTCATGCGCGCCCGGCGGGCTCGCGCCGAGCCCGACACCGGATCCTGGTAACGTCGCGCGCTCCCGCGCATCCAGTGCCGGGAGCATGGATCGCACCGACTTCCACGGACTCTACGAGCGTCACGCACGCGACGTCCACCGCTTCGCGCTCTACTTGAGCGGCGACGCGGCCCAGGCCGAGGACATCGCCGCGGAAGCGTTCGCGCGCGCGTGGACGGAGACGGAGACGATCCGCACCGCGACGGTGAAAGCCTATCTCTTCGCGATCGTCCGCAATCTCGTGCGCCAGGGCGCGCGGCGGGATCGAGGCGAGGTCGAGATCGACGCGGGTTGGATCGATCCGAAACCCGGTCCGTCGACGTCTCTCGACGGAAGGATGGAGCTCCGCGCCGTGCTCGCCGCGCTGCAGAAGCTTCCCGAGGAAGACCGCGCCGCGCTCCTGATGCGCGCGCAGGACGGGATGTCGCACGAGGAGATCGCGGCGTCGCTCGGCCTGTCCATCGCCGCCGTGCGCGTGCGCGTGCACCGCGCGCGGCTCCAGCTCAATGCCCTGAAGATCCGTGAGGAACGAAAGTCATGAAGATCACGCGCGACGTCGTCAGCGACCTGTGGCCCTTGTACGAATCCGGCGAGGCGAGCGCGGACACGCGCGCGGTGGTCGAGGAGTTCCTGAAGAGCGATTCCGAGTTCGCGAGGCGGTTGCGCGAGGACGAGAGCGGAAAGCTGCTCGCCGCCGTGCCGATGAACCTCGCCCCCGATCAAGAGACGAAAGCCCTGAACCGAATGAGGAAAGCCATGCTGAAGAAAGATTGGCCTCTGTTTTTCGCGATCGTGTTCTCCGGGATGGCGTTCGGTCGGATCGTGTCGGACACGTCCTTCGACGTCTCGCCGAAGCGGTTCATCATCACGGCCGCGATCGCGACCGTGTTCTGGATCTGGTTCTTCGTCCGGCTCGTCCGGAAGTTGAAAGTCACTGCGTGATCGGCGTGCGAGTGCGCACAGGTGCGTGCGGTTCGTCCATCCGAAGGTCGGGCCAGACACATTCTCGGCCCCGGGGCATCGATGGCGCATCAGTTGCCATGGCGGCGCCGTCCTGAGAGGAGGACTCCCCATGGTTGGCTCGCGCTCGACTTTCCTGATCCTGTTCGCCACCGCTTCGCCTCCGGCGATGGCGCAGATCTGCCTCGAGCAGGAGATTCCGATCCACCTCGGAGCGTCCGCCGTCGCCGTGATCGCCGCGGACTTGGACGGGGACGGCTACGCGGATCTCGTCCTAGCCAACGACCAGTCCGACACCATCTCGGTGCTGCTCAACGTCCATGGGATCTCGTTCTCCTCGCCGACGGAGTACCGGGTGGGGGACGAGCCCTTGTCCGTGGCGGCCGCGGACGTGAACGGGGACGGCCACCTGGACGTCCTCGTGGCGAACCATCGATCGAACTCCATCTCGGTGCTGCTGAATCTCGGGAGCGGCCAGTTCGCGACCCAAGTTCGATACGGCCTGTCGACGGGTCCCTACTTCGTCACCACAGGGGATCTGAACGGCGACGGATCTCCGGACATCGTCGCGGCGGACGCTGACGCATCCGCAGTCTCCGTAATGCTCAACCGGGGCGATGGATCCTTCGCGACGGAGGCTCGCTACCCGGTCGGGATCGGGCCCGCGTCCGCAACCTGCGCGGACCTGGACGGCGACGGCGATGTGGACCTGGCGGTCGCGAACACAGGGGGGAGCATCTCCGTGCTCTCGAACCGTGGCGACGGCACGTTCGCGCCACAGGTCCAGTACGCGCTGGATCACAGCCCGTCGTCCGTAACGAGCGCGGACTTCGACGGCGACGGGAGTGTCGATCTCGCTGTGGCAACGACCTACGAGAATTCCGTCTCGGTCTTCTTCAACCGCGGCGACGGGACGTTCGGGACTCCTGTGGCGTTCCGCATCGACTACGGAGGGTACCCGAGCGCCGTGCTGACAACGGACATGGACGGGGACGGCAAACCGGATCTCGTGATCGCGGGCGAGTCGTACTACCTGTCCGTGCTCCTGAATCACGGGAACGGGAGTTTCGGTTGGTCGCTGCCGTATGCCCCGAACGTCTACATGATCACCGCTGCGGTTGGGGACATCGACGGCAACGGATCCCCGGACTTGGCGGTGCTGGGGTCGGACGGCTTGAGCGTGTCCTACAACCAAGGCGACGGCACGCTCGCCGAGCGCGGACAATACCTCGTGAGCAGACTTCCATGGTCCGTGACGAACGCGGATCTGAACGGAGACGGCGCTCCAGATCTGATCACGGCGAACGACATGGCTGGGACCGTCTCTGTGCTCATGAATCGGGGAGGCGGTGTGTTCGCGCCCCAGGTGGAGTACGCCGTGGGTGCAAGTCCGAGATGCGTGGTGAGCGGCGACCTCGACGGCGACGGAGATGCGGATCTCGTGGTCTCGAACCTGGGGTCGCAATCGTTGTCCGTACTCTTGAATCGAGGAGACGGGACCTTCGAGCCGCAGATGGAATTCGTAGTGGGGACCTCATCCATGTCCATGGTCTGCGTGGACCTGGACGGGAATGGCTCTCCGGACATCGCCATGAACGGAGGTGCCGGGACCGTGCTCGTGCTCCTGAACGCTGGCGACGCGACGTTTCCGCTCGGAGCGAGGTATCCCGCAGGAGGGGGAATGGTCGGCATCTTTGCCTTGACGAGCGGAGACTTCGACGGCGACGGACATCTGGACTTGGCAGTGGGTGGACATGCCCAACACAGCCAAGTCGCCGTGTTGCACAATTTGGGGAACGGAACATTCATTCCCGCCGCCCAGTACTGGTCGCTCGCTGCCGGTGGCATGACGAGCGCCGACCTGAACGGCGACGGTTCTCCGGATCTGGTGGTTACCACCATTTCCTTGTACACGGCTGAAGTGATGCTGAACCACGGGGATGGAACCTTCGCCGATGCCGTGGTGTACGACGCGGGCCACAGTTCCTACTGCGTCGCGAGCGGAGACCTCGACGGCGACGGGCAGCCGGAATTGATCCTCGCGAACTTCGCGAGATCTTCCGTGTCCGTGCTCCGGAACCTCGGGCAAGGAACCTTCGGACCGGAGGTGGAGTACGCCTGCGGCCGCTCCACGCTGTCGGTGACGGTCGCTGACTTCGACGGGGACGGCGATCTGGATCTCGGCGTCGCAAACGGCGGACAGCACAGCGTCTCGGGGCTCCGCAATTGCCGCGACAGCGGAGTCGTCTTCTGCGCAGGCGACGGCTCGGGCACGGCGTGTCCGTGCAACAACTCGAGCCTCCCCGGATCTGGCGCTGGTTGCCTCGATTCGCGCGGAGTCGCTGCCGCGTTGCGTACTTCGGGTTCCGCCCGACTCGTCCACGACGGCGTGATCCTGACGGGAACTGGGCTCCCGGACGGTTTCGCCCTCTACTTCCAGGGCTCCGTGCGCGAAAACGGAGGAGCTGGCGACGCCTACGGCGACGGCTTGCGCTGCGCCGGCGGGACGATCCGGCGCCTCGGCGCGGTGACGAGCGCGGGAGGTACGGCCCAGTTTCCGGGACCCAGCGATCCCGACGTCTCGACGCGTGGGGGAGTGATCGCTCCCGGCACGCGGACGTACCAGATCCTCTACCGCGACTCCGCGAACTTCTGCACGCCGAGCACGTTCAACTTGTCGAACGGAGTCCAGATCCTCTGGACTCCGTGACGGGTCGGAAGCCACGGGGAGGCCTCTGCGTGGTTGGCTCGCGTTCGAAGCTCCTCGCGTTCTGCTTCGGGACCGTTCTCTGCGCGCCGCTGCCGGCGCAGGTCACCGAGCGCGTGGACGTGGCCTGGAACGGCGCGCAGTCCCCCGGCGGTGGGGATCTGATTCCTGGCGCATCGGTTTCCGGCGACGGGCGCTACGTCCTGTTCACCGCTTCGTCGGTTCTCGTCCCGGGCGATACGAACGGGACCTGGGACGTGTTCGTCCGTGACCGTGTGACCAGCACGACCGAGAGGGTCAGCGTCGCGACGGGAGGCGGGCAGGCGAACGGCTACTCCAGCCTGTACGGCTTCTGGATCACGCCGAACGGGCGTTACGTGGCGTTCGAAAGCTCAGCGAGCAACCTCGTTCCCGGAGACACGAACGGTTTCAGCGACGTGTTCCTCAGGGACCGCGTGGCCCGCACGACCGAGAGGGTGAGCGTGGCCACCGGAGGCTCGGAGGGAAATGCTCAGAGCTGGTTTCCATCGGTCTCCGCGGACGGCCGCTATGTTGCCTTCACGAGTTTGGCGTCGACCCTGGTGGCGGGGGACACGAACGGCACCTTCGACGTTTTCCTCCGCGACCGCTTGCTCGGCACGACCGCGCTCGTGAGCGCGGGAATGGGAGGCGCGAACGGCGACTCGGACAGCTATGTGCCGGTGATCTCTGCCGATGGCCAATTCGTGGCCTTCGAAAGTACCGCCTCGAATCTGGTCCCCGGAGACACGAACGGGACCTGGGACGTGTTCGTGTGGGAGCGCCTCACGGGAACGATGGAGCGAGTAAGCGTTTCCACCGGGGGGGCTCAGGGGAATGGCGTGTCCAGTGCTGCCGTGATCAGTACGGATGGGCGCCTTGTGGGTTTCACGAGCACGGCGGCGAACCTCATTCCAGGGGACACGAATGGCGCCGCGGACGCGTTCGTCAGAGATCGGCAACTCGGCACGACCGAGCGCGTCAGCCTGAACTCGGCGGGGGGCCAAATCAACTCCGACTCCGGTTGCGGTCCACTCTCCACCGACGGTCGCCTTGTGGTGTTCGGGACGGGCGAGGTGTTCATTCGCGACCGCGTCAGGGGAGTGACGGAACTGGTGACTGTGTCCACCGGCGGAGCGCATGCCAATGGCGCGAGTGCATACGCATCGATGTCCTCGGATGGTCGCTATGTTGCGTTCAGGAGTTCGGCTTCGAACCTAGTGGCCGGCGACACAAACGGGCGCGACGACGTGTTCCTCCACGACAGGAATGCAACGGGGTTCCGGAGTCAGTGCTGGCCAGGAGTGAGTGGAGTCGTCGCCTGTCCTTGCTCGAATCCACCCTCCGGTCCGAATCGCGGCTGCGACAATTCGTCGGCGACTGGGGGTGCGAGCCTTTCGGCGTCGGGCAACGCCTACCTGTCGATCGATAGCGTCGTATTCACGACGAGCGGAGAACGGCCGACCGCGCTGAGCGTGCTCATGCAGGGAAGTGCCTCTCTGGCGAGTGGGCTGCTCTACGGCCAGGGCGTGCGGTGTGCAGGAGGCTCGACAAAGCGGCTGTTCGTGAAGACCGCGGTCGGCGGAAGCATCACCGCACCGAACTTCGTCGTGGGTGACTCCACCGTCTCCGCTCGCTCCGCCGCCAAGGGCGATGTGATTCAGCCCGGCCAGAGTCGCTGGTACCTCGTCTACTACCGCGACCCGATCGTGCTCGGTGGATGTTCCGCGTCGAGCACGTTCAACGCGACGCAGACAGGGCAAGTGACGTGGTGGCCCTGATGGCTCAGTCGAACTCGAAGCGCTTCGCCGACTGATCCGGCCCGACGCGGCCGATCGCGATCTCGGCGACGATGTAGCTCTCGCCGCGGACCGGCGCGCCCGCCATTCCGCGCAGCATCGCGAGCTGGCCGACGTGCGTGAGCGCGTCGGCGATCGGGGCCTGGAAGATCTGCTCGGGCGGGTACGCGAGCGGCTTGTCGGAGGCGAGGTAGTCGTCGAAGGCCTTCACCGCGGCGAAGAAGCGCGCGACTTCCTGGTCCCACGGCAGGGGCTTGGCCTCCGTGTACTTGCGGTCGCCCTGCGCGACGCGCAGCGCCCAGTCGAACAGATCGCCCATGTGCGTGAGGATCGCTTCCGGCGTGCGCGTCCTGTCGCGCGCCTTGAAGCGGGCGAAGTCGGCGGGAGCGTTCGCGAGGCTCTTCGCGGCGCGGTAGGCGAGCGTCGCGACGGTGTGGCGGAGCATTTCACGCTTGGGATCGGCTGTCTGACTCTTCGCGGGAACCATGCGCCGGAGGTTACCATCCCCGCCCCATGGCCTCCTCCACGATCGCGTTCGACATCGAGGTCGCCGGCTTCCCCTGGGAAGAGGTCGACGAGATCACGCGCGGCTACTTGCTCTCGCGCGAGCGAGACGCGGAGAAGCTCGAGGCGATTCCCGAGCGCACCGGGCTCTATCCCGGGCTCGGCAAGATCATTGCGATCGGCATGTGGCTCGTCGCCGAGGACCGCGGGCTCATCCTGCTCGAGGGGAAGAGCGAGGACACGCGCGACTGGAGCAAGGTTCCGAACGCCAAGATCTTCCGCGGCGACGAACGCCAGGTCCTCGAGGAATTCTGGCGCCTCGTCGCGCGCGCGCCGAAGACCGGCATGCCGCGTCTCGTCAGCTTCAACGGCCGCGGCTACGACGGCCCGATGCTCTCGATCCGCTCCGCTCAGCTCGGCGTCAAGCCCTCGCGCAACCTCCTCGGCAACCGCTTCAGCATCGCCGAGCACTGCGATCTCATGGAGGTCTTCAGCTTCATGGGCGCGACGCGCGAGCGCTTCTCGCTCGAGTACTGGTGCCGCCGCTTCGACGTCGAGAGCCCGAAGGGCTCGATCGACGGCAGCCAGGTCTCGCGCGTCTACCGCTCCGGACGCATCGACGACATCGGCGAGTACTGCCTGCGCGACTGCCGCGCGACCGCGCAGCTCTACCAGAAGCTCGCGGGCACGATGCTGCCGCTCTTCCAGGGCGGCGACTGACGCGCGACGGGCGTGCGATCCGATCCCGAGGCTCGGCCGCTATACTGCGGGCCGGCTCGCAAGAGCACTGCGTACGACCCTCTCCCTTCGGTCGGAGCATGATCATGACTCGATTCGTATTTGCATTCGTCGCACTTGCATTCGGCTGCGCATCCGGGCCGGCTCCTCGCTACGCGTATGACGCGGCCGCGCCGCACAGCCTCGGATTCGCCTTGGACTCGGTTCCGCTCGCCGGTCCCGTGGAGCCGGCGATCGCGCTCGCACCCGCCGACTCCGTCGACGCACTCGATCTCCAGCAGCCCGCGCAGCTCGCGCCTGCTCCGCAGCGGCCGGTGTGGAGCAGCTTCTTCACCGTGAAGGGCGGCTACTACAGCCTGGAGGACACCAACAAGCTCGACGACGGCATCATCGTCAATCTTTCGTGGACGCAGGCGCTATCGAAGAACTTCTCATCCGAGATCGAGATCGGATACGTCGATGCGGACGGGAAAGTGGCCGGCGGCTCCACGGACCTGTGGGGCATCCCCTTCATGGTGAATGCCCGCGCGAACATTCCCATCGGGCCCCTCGATCTCTACGGAGGGCTCGGGCTCGGCACGATCTACTACGACGTGAGCAGCAGCAGCAGTTCCGTGTCCATCGACGCGGACGGGTTCGCGGCCGCCGGTGACGCATTCTTCGGCGGCGCGGCGCACATCGGCGATACCCTCGCGATCGGTCTCGAGGGGAAGTACTACGTCACGGACAGCGTCAGCGGCCTGAACGGCGGGCTCGACGCCTTCGCGGGCATGCTCACGGTCAGCTTCAGCCGCTAGCCTGCGAGCAGCGACGCCGCACGCGTTCGCGAGCGCACGTTCGCACCGCCGGGCCCGGGTCTTTTCGCGCTCCGCGCGGGCGGGTACCCTACTGCGCCCGCGACTCCCGGGGAAGGCCGCATCACGAGCGCCGATCCCGAGATTCATGGACCTACAGCCGCTCAAGATCGATCGCGAGGAGTCCGTCAGCACCTCTCGCGGGAGGCGGCGGAGGAACACGCGCTGGGTCGCCCCGACGATCACGCTGCTCGTGCTCGGCGGCCTCGTCTGGGTGTTCCACGCGCCGATCCTCGGCCTCGTCGACTCCCTGCGCCTCCCCGAGGTCAAGATCCTTGTCGTCCGCAAGTCGAGCCCCGTCTCCGCGGCGGCCGCGACCGGGACTTCGTCGAACGGCTACATCGTCGCGAAGACGCGCGCCGCGCTCTCGGCCGACACTCCCGGCCGCATCGTCGAGCTCCACGTGCAGGAGGGATCCGTCGTCAAGAAGGGCGACATCGTCGCGCGCCTCTACTCCGACGAATACGCGGCCGCGCTCCGGCGCGCCGACGCCGATCTCGTGCTCGCGCAGTCGGGCGTCCAGCGCGCCCAGGCGGAGAAGAAGGTGAGCGAGGACGATCTCGCGCGACTCCGTTCCGCCCAGAAGTCCGCGGAAGCGGACGTCGCCGCGCAACAGGCGACTCTCGCGATGGCCGAGCTCGAGATGCACCGCGCGGCGAAGCTCCTCGAGAACGGCGTCGACACGGCCGAGCGCGTCGACCGCGCCAAGAGCGCGCTCGACGCCGCGAAGGCGCTGGTGGAGTCGGCGAAGGCGCGGCTCGAGACCGCGTCGCGTACGGCGGCGCAGGCGGAGTCGCAGATCCTCGTCGCCGGCGTGGCGGAGAAGGAAGCCCAGGGCCGTGTCGACAGCATGACCGCGACGCGCGACCAGGCCAAGGCGACGCTCGACAAGACGGAAGTGCGCGCGCCCTTCGACGGCATCGTCGTGCTCAAGGACGCCGAAGTCGGCGAGGTCGTGAGCCCGAACGTGCAGGGCGGCAGCACCGCGCGCGGCTCGGTCGTCACGATGGTCGACTTCGCCTCGCTCGAAGTGCAGGCGGAAGTGCCGGAGACGAGCCTCTCCGCGGTCGTCGTCGGACGCCCGGCGAAGGTGTACCTCGACGCGTATCCGGACAAGGGCTACGCCGCGCGCGTCGACCGCATCTGGCCGACGGCGAACCGGACGAAGGCGACGGTCGAAGTGCGCGTCGCGTTCCTCGAGCGCGACGACCGCTTGCGCCCGGAGATGGGAGTGCGCGTGGTGTTCGCTGCGGAAGGGGCAGCGGAGCAAGCCCCGATTTCAGTAGGCGCCGCGGCAGACGCGAAGCCCGTCCTCCTCGTCCCGCTCGATGCCGTGGTGAAATCCGCGGGAGAGAAGGGCGTTTTCGTTCTCGAGCGCGACCGGGTGCGCTTCCAGGCGGTCGCGCTCGGCGCGGAGCGCGGCGGCCGCGCGGTCGTGGAGAAGGGTCTCGCCGACGGGGACACGATCGTGCTCGCGCCCCCGACGAGCCTCGCGAGCGGCGACCGAGTTCGAGTGAATCCAGGGAGCTGAGGTAGCCAGATGACGAGCCCGATCGTTTCCGTGCACAACCTGACGAAGTCCTACTCGCGGGGCGGCGAGACCATGCGGGTCCTCGACGGCCTGAACCTCCAGATGGACGAGGGCGACTTCATCGCCTTGATGGGTCCATCGGGTTCGGGGAAGACGACGCTCCTCAACATGGTGGGAGGACTCGACCGGCCCGACCAGGGCGACATCGACGTCGCCGGCGATCCGATCGCGGAGATGAGCGGGGCCGAGCTCGCGCACTGGCGCGCGCGCACGGTCGGATTCGTCTTCCAGGGCTTCAACCTCATCCCCGTGCTGACGGCTCTCGAGAACGTCGAGCTGCCGCTGAAGCTGACGAAGCTCTCGGGGAAGGAACGCCGGGAGCACGCGAAGTACGCGCTGCAGCTCGTCGGTCTCACCGATCGGATGCACCACCGGCCGTCGCAGCTCTCCGGCGGTCAGGAGCAGCGCGTCGCGATCGCCCGGGCCGTGGTGACCGATCCGAAGCTGATCCTCGCCGACGAGCCGACGGGCGACCTCGACAGGACCTCCGCGAGCCAGGTGCTCGACCTGCTCGCGAAGCTGAACACGGAGCTCAAGAAGACGATCCTCATGGTGACGCACGACCCGCACGCCGCCGAGCGCGCGCGCACGATCGTCCACCTCGACAAGGGCCAGCTCGGCCGCATCGAGCGCAATGCGCCCGCGGCCGCGGCCGCGCGGATCTGAGCCCGCCGTCATGCTCCCGTTCAAGCTCGTCCGCAAGAACCTCCTGAGGCGACCCCTCCGGACGACGTTGACCGTCCTCTCGCTGACGGTCGCGATCTTCCTGATCTGCTTCCTGCGCACGCTGATCACGACCCTCACGGCCGGCGTCGAGCACGCGGACAGTCGCCGGCTGGCGGCCATGTCGTCGACGGGGCTCTTCGTCGAGCTGCCGCTCAGCTACCAGCAGAAGATCGACGCCGTCGAGGGCGTCGAGCGGACCACGAAGTTCCAGTGGTTCGGCGGCTACTACCGCAGCATGAAGGGCTTCTTCGCGCAGTTCGCGATCGACGGCGAGGCGATGTTCGCGATGTACCCGGAGTGCGAGGTCTCGCCCGAGCAGCAGGCGTCCTTCCTCCACACGCGGAACGGCTGCATCGTCGGGGACGCGCTCGCCGCGGACTCCAAGTTCGATTTCAGGCTCGGTCAGACGATCCAGATCAACAGCCCGCTGCACCCGACTCCCGGCAACCAGGCCTGGGACTTCGTCGTGTGCGGGATCTACCACTCGAAGTCGCCGAACTTCGACAACCGCACGCTCTTCTTCCACTGGGAGTACTTCGAGGAGACGTTGAAGGGGGAGGGCCATCCGCCCGGCGTCGGGGTCTACGCGATCCGCGTGAAACCGGACGCCGACATTCCGGCCGTGATCGCCAACGTGAAGGGTCTCTTCGAGAACGGTCCGCAGCGCGTCGACTGCAACACGGAGGCGGAGTTCCAGCGCCAGTTCGTGACGATGTTCGGCAACCTGCCCCTGTTCGTGGGATGGATCGGCACGGGCGTCCTCATCGCGATCTTCCTCGCTTGCGTGAACACGATGATCATGTCGATGCGCGAGCAGCTGTCCGAGATCGGCATCCTGAAATCGCTGGGTTTCACGGATCGCTCGATGTTCGGCCTCCTGATCGCCCAGTCGTTCACGCTCTGCTGCGTCGGCGGAGCGCTCGGCCTCTTTCTCGCCTGGTCGACCCAGGCCGGGGTCGAGAACCTCCTCGGGACGAGCTTCCCGGGCTACCGCATCCTTCCCGGGACCTTCGCGCTCGCCGCGGTGATCGCGATGCTGCTCGGTCTGCTCACGGGATTGGCGCCCGCGTGGCGCGTCGCGAAACTGCGCTGCGTCGAGGCCCTGCGGAGCGTCGACTAGGGTCCTCCCATGCTCGTCCCCATCGCCTACAACCTCCGCAGCCTGTTCGTCCGCAAGACGTCGCTGCTCCTGACCGTCTTCGGCATCGGCGCGACCGTCGCGATCGTGTCCGGGATCCTCGCGCTGCAGCAGGGCTTCAAGACGATGTTCATCGCCGGGGGTCGCGACGACATCGCCGTCTTCCTCCGCCCCGGCGCGAACAGCGAAGGCGACAGCCAGTTCAGCCGCGATCGCGGGCTCCAGCTGATCAAGAACGTCCCGGAGATCGCGGTGGGAGAGCACGGACCGGAAGCTTCCATGGAGGCCTACCTCGCCGTGCTCCTCGAGAGGAGCGGAGGCGGGTTGACGAACATCCCGCTGCGCGGCGTCCAGCCCGCGACGTTCGAGATCCGCGGCGACGAGGTCAAGATCGTCGAGGGGCGCAACTTCAAGCCCGGCACGGACGAGGTGATCATCGGGAAGCGCCTCGTCGACCGGATCCAGGGCTGCAGGATCGGCGACTCGGTGCGTCTGAACACGACGCCGTTCGTCGTCGTCGGCGTGTTCGACCACGTGGGTTCGTTCGGCGGCGAGATCTGGGGCGACCTCGATCGCTTCTGCGCGACGATGGGCCGCTACGGCCCCAACCGCGTGATCGCGCGGCTGAAGCCCGGCACGGTGATCGGCGCGGCGGATCCGACCAAGGCGATGTTCAGCGAGACGCCGATCCCGCCCGTCCCCGGCTCGATGGCGGACCGGCTCCGCGACGACCCGGTCATCCCGGCCAAGGTGATGTCCGAGTCGCAGTATCTCTCGGCGCAGACCGTGTTCCTGACCTTCGCGTTGATCTCGCTCGGGGCGATGCTCGGCGTCGTCATGGGCCTCGCGGCCATCTTCACCGCGACGAACACGATGCTCTCCGCGCTCGCCGCCCGGAGCCGGGAGATCGGGATCCTTCTCGCGATGGGCTACCGCCCGATCCCGATCTTCCTGTCGTTCCTGTTCGAGGCCGTCGTCCTCGGGTTGATCGGCGGGCTCGTCGGATGCCTGCTGGCGCTGCCGTTCAACGGGATCCGCGCCGGGACGATGAACTTCCAGACGTTCACCGAGATGGCCTTCGCATTCCGCGTCACGCCGTTCGTCCTGATCGTCGCGGTGACGTTCTCGCTCGTGCTCGGTCTTCTCGGCGGAGCGTGGCCCGCCTGGCGCGCCGCGCGGATGCGACCGACGCAGGCGATGCGGCGCGTGTGAGCGCCTACTCGCTGCGTTCCGTGCGCGCGAGCAGCGCCGGCAGGCGCGCGGGGTCCGAGGTCTCGGCGTAGCTGCCGCGGGCGCGGTGCACGTACGCGCGCGCCGGCTCGAACAGCGTGCGCGGTCCCGGCAGGCAGAAGCGGTCGAGCAGCTCCATGTCCTCGACGGGGTCGACGACCTGCACGATGCGGCTCGCGAGGTACGGCTTGAGGGCGGCGGTGCGCAGGGCGCGGGTCGCCTCGGAGCCCTTCGGGCCGACGATCGTGACGTGGACGGGCTCGTGGAGGAGCAGGTCGACCGCGCGGCCGTAGCCGGCGACGAAGTGGCCGAAGCGCTTGTAGTCGCCCGCGAACGACGCGAGCGTCGCGCGCGCCGCGTCCGCGTAGTCGTCGTCGCGCAGGAGATGGGAGAGACGCAGCAGCACCTCCGCGATCACCGAGTTCTCGAGGATCGAGATCTGCCGGTGCCGCAGTCCGCCGCGCGCTCCGGGGTCGTGCAGCGTGTCGTAGAAGCCTCCGCCCGGACTGCGGAGGCTCTCGATCGTCAGGTCGGCGAGGTGGCGCGCGACGCCGAGGTACTTGTTCTCGCCCGCGAGCTGCACCGCGTCGATCAGCGCGCGCAGCACGTAGGCCTGGTCGGTCAGGAGGCCCGGCAGGTGGAATGTGCCGTCCCAGTAGTGGAAGACGCCCTGCCGCGTGTCGTGCAGCGCGTCGATCACGAAATCGAGCGTCGCGAGCGCCTGCTCGCGGTGCTGCGGCTCGTCGAGCACGACCGCCGCCTTGAGCAGCGCGCTGACCGCCATCGCGTTCCAGTTCGCGAAGATCGTCGGATCGCACGCCGGCGGACCGAGGTCGCGCCGCGCGGCGAGCGTCGGCAGGTGCGCGTAGACCGGACTCGCGTCCTGGCTGCCCTTGAACGCGCGCGTCGCGCGGTCGAGCAGCGTCCCGTGCATCCATCCGAGGATGCCGCGCGCGGTCTTGCGGAACGACTCCTCGCCGAGCGCCTGGTACGCCTCGAGGTACGCCTCGAGTCGCTGCGCGTTGCTGTCGAGCATCTTCTCGTGGTTCGGACCGCTCCAGTCCGGCTGCGTCGCGTAGCGGTAGAAGCCCCCGTCGACCTTGTCGTGGATCTCGCCTTCCTCCATCTTGCGCAGCGTCCGTCGGACGAACGCGAGCATCGACGCGTCGCCGGTCTGCGACCAGCGGATCAGGAGGAAGTCGAGCGCCTCAGGGTGGGGGAACTTGTTGTCGCGCCCCCAGCCGCCGTGCACCGGGTCGGCGGTCTCGAGCAGCGTGCGCTCGACCTGTTCGACGATCTGCTGCGAGCGAGCCGCGTCGAGGGTCGTCGCGCGCGCGCGCGCGTCGCCGGCGGGTTGCAGCGGCGGGACCGCCGCCGCGGCGCGCGCGAGGTGCGCGCGGATCGCGTCGCGGTTCTTCGCGTAGGTGTCGGAGACGAGCTCGAGGCGCGCGGCGAGCTCGCGAGCCTCGAGGAAGTTGTCGGCGCCGAGGAGCTCGCCCGAGTCGTCGAGCCACGCGAGCGTCGGCCATCCGCCCTTCGAGTAGCGCGCGTCGATGTCCGGCCGTCGGTCCTTGTCGACGCGGATCGCGACGAACCGCTCGCTCACAAGGCGCGCGACGCTGGGGTCCAGGAAGACCTTGCGCTCCATCTCCCGGCTCCAGCGGCACCACGCCGCGCGGATGAAGAGGAGAACGGGCAGCTTGCGCTCGCGCGCGGCGGCGAATGCGGTCTCACTCCATTCGAACCAGAGCATCGGGATCCTGATAGCAAATGCTCGCGTGCCGGGGAAACGCCGCGACCGAACGCGGCGAACGGCGGATCTCGCCCGGGACGCCCCGGGGGAGGCGGAAACCTACTCCGCCGCGCGCGCCGCGCGCGGTTCGGCGAGGCTCGGGAGGGCGATCGAGTCGACGTCGAGGATGGGGCACTCGGCGTACAGCTGGTCGAGCGCGTAGTACTGCCGCGCCTCGGGCTGCAGGACGTGGACGACCACGTCGGCGAAATCGAGGAGGACCCACCAGCCGAGATCGGCGCCTTCGGCCTTCGTGTGCCGCTCGCCGAACTCCTTCAGCCGCGTGTGGATCTCGTTCGTGATCGCCTGGACGTGAGGTCGCGAGAGTCCGGTGACGACGACGAAATAGCTCGCGATCTTGATGTGCTCGTTGACGTCGTAGACGGTGATGTCGACGCCCTTCTTGGCTTCCGCGAGATGCGCCGCGAAGGCGGCGAGCTGCTTGGGTTCGATGAGAGATCTCCTGCTTTCGTAGGGGGCCGGCCCCGATTCTACAGCAGCGGGCTCGATTCCGACGAGCCCCCGGAGGATCCCGTCGAGGTCTCGTCCGGCGGCGTCGGTTCCTTTTCGCGGCCTCGCCACCAGTGCCGCCACACGATGACGATCACGAGAGCCGCGACCACGAAGCCGAGGATGAGGTTCAGCTCCTTGAACTTGTGCGTGAGCGCCTGGATCGAGTCGCCGAAGAATTTTCCGATCCAGATCGAGGCGGGCACCGAGATCGCCACGCCCAGGATGTCGAGGAACATGAACCGCGCGAAGCTCATCCGCAGCGTCCCCGCGACGAAATAGGCCGGGATCCGCAGCCCGGGCATGAACCGGCAGGAGAAGACGACCCAATTGCCGTGCTCGGCGAACCGGCGTTCGAGCCTCGCGAAACGCTCCGGGTGGAGCAGTTTCGCGATCCACGGACTCCGGAGGGCGGCGATGCCCCATCGGCGCCCGAGCCAGTAGGGGACCGCGTCCCCGAGGAGGATCGCGATCGAGCACACGATCGTGATCGCCGCGAACTCCACCTTGCCCTGGTAGAGGAGGATTCCCGAGCCGACCAGAGCCACTTCCTCGGGCAGCGGGAATCCGAGCCCGCACAGGAAGAGGATCGTGAAGGGCGCGAGGTAGTGGAACCGGCCGATCAGGTCGGTCACGTACTGGCTCAAACCGGACCAGGCGAAGTACACGCGGCGTGATCCTAGCCGCGGCATCGCCGCGGTGAATCGGGAGAGCCGGGATTCAGCGGCCTGGACCGCGGTCCCGCGCGCGCTCCCGCGCGAGCCGCGCCGCCTCGGCCGCTCCGGGTCGTCCGAGCGCCGCCGCGCGGTCGAACGCCGCCGCGGCGAGGCTCCAGGCTTCCCCGGAGCTCTCCGGCCACGCGCGGTCCTCGTCCGCGAGCGACGCCAGGTACGCGAGAGCCACGCCCCGTTCGAAGAGGATCGCGGCCGGATCCCGCGAGACGCGCTCGCCGCGCGCGAGCGTCTCGAGCCCCGCCTGGATCCAGAGCACGCGTTGGCGCGCGTCCGGCTCGCGCAGGAGGGAGGCGCGTTCGTACAGGAGATGGTGGGCGAAGAAGATCCACCCCTCGGGGGCGAGCGGATCGAGGCGCAGCGCGGTCTCCGCCTCCGCGTAGGCGCGCGCGTTCTCCCCGCGCCGCAGCGAGTAGTCGACGCGCGCCCACTGGACGCTCGCAGCGAGGCTCGCCACCGGCCCGACGATCCGCTCGAACGTCGACGCGGCCCCGGAGGGCTCGCGCGGTCCGCGCGGCGCGAGCGCGACGACGACGAGCGCCGCGACGACGATCCAGCCGCCGATCCAGGGCGCCCAGCCATTGCGGGCGCTCAAGTCGCCCTCCAGCGCCGGAGTCCCGCCGCGGCGAGCAGCAGTCCGACGATCGCGAGCGCGGCGCCCGCGGCGAACGCCCGCGGATCGATCGGCGGCGGCACGCGCCCCCACCCCGCGATCTCGAGCGCGGTCCAGAGATCCGCTCCAGGCAGCCAGGCCGCGGCGCTCCCGAACCAGGCCGGGATCCACGCCGCGAGGAGGGCGATCCCCGCCGTCGGCGCGCTCACCCACGCGCCGAGGCCGATCGCGAGCGCGGTCCAGGTCGCCAGGGCGAGCACGAGGCGGAGCAGGATCTCGCCGCTCGCCGCGCGGTCGCTCGCGCACGGAGTCCAGAGCTCCGCGGCGTCGGACGCGAGGAACGCGCGCGTCCCCGGGCGCGAGCACGCGATCTCGAACTCGACGCCTCCGCGTCCGGGAGGCAGCTCGACCTCGATCGCGCCGCGCGAGGAGCTGCGCGCGGTGCTCGAGCGCTCGCTCGATCCGCGCCGCGCGCGGAAGACGACCTCCGCGGCGGAGCCCGAATCCCCGGCGAATCCGAACTCGACGCGCGCGCGTCCTCCCGCGGGAGCGTCGTCGGCGGTCCACCGGAGAGGTGCGCGCGCCGTGATCCACCCGGTCGCCGGGATCGCCAGCGCTCCGGCGCGCCGCAGCGTGGGCTCCCCGGCGCCGGCGCGCAGCTCGATCGCGCCGCACGACGCCGCGAGGAGGAGCGCGCCGCCGAGCCAGGTCCCGATCCAGGTCGACGCGAGGATCGCGCCGCGCCCCGTCGTCCGGCTCCCGAGCCAGTCCGCTTCGCCGGCGCGCCACACCGCGACGATACGCGCCGCGCGCGCGACGAGCAGCGGCAGCACGGCGATCGCGAGCATCGTCCACACGCCCGCGCGGACCATGCCGCGCCCGACGCTCTCGGGATCCGCGCCTTCGCCGGCGGCCTCGACGAGAGCGTTCGAGCCGGCCCACTCGCGCGGGAGCAGGAGCAGCAGCAGGACGACCCACGCGGCGAGCACGCCGGGCGCGAGCGCCCGGCGGAGCGCGAGTCGCGCGAGACCGGGATTCACGGACGCGCTCCGGGCGCCGGACTCCGCTCCCGGTAGATGTCGAGCAACGTGCGGCCCGCGAGCAGCTCGCGCGGATCGCCGCGGACCGCGATCTTCCCGCCGAGGATCACCGCGAGCTCCTGGCAATGGTCGCGCAGATCGCCGATCAGGTGGGACGCGATGACGACCGCGGCTCCGCGCTCGCGCGACTCGGCGAGGAGGAGTGCCAGCACGTCGAAACCGGGCGCGTCGAGGCCGGCGGTCGGCTCGTCGAGGAGGAGGAGGGCGGGTCGCGCGAGCGCCGCCTGCGCGAGGCCGAACCGGCGCAGCATCCCGCGCGAGAAACGTCCCAGGCGGTGGTGCTCCTCGCCGCGCAGGCCGACGAGCTCGAGCAGGCGCGCGCTCTCCGCTCGGCGTTCGACGCGGTCCATCCCCTGCAAGGAGCCGAGGAGATCGAGCGCGGCCCGCGCCGTGAGCTCGGGCGGGAACGGCGATTCCTCGGGGAGGTAGCCGACGCGGCGGCGGACGCGCGCATCGCTCGGACTGCCGCCGAGGACGCCGACTTCCCCCGACGACGCGCGATCGACGCCCGCGAGGATCCGCAGGAGCGTCGTCTTGCCCGACCCGTTCGGACCGGCGACGCCGAGCGTCGCGCGCGCGCCGAGCTCGAGGTCGACTCCGGTCAGGACGTCGCGCCGCGCGAGACGCAATCCGACGCGGAAGGTCCGGCGTACGTCGCGCAGGAGGAGTGCATCTCCATCGGCGGGAGTCATCGGCTCAGAGGCACGCGTCCACGAAGGCGCGCACGCTCGCCTTCCACTTCTCTTCCTGCAGGAACCCGCGGTCCTCGTGGTGTCCCCCGGTCGAGAGGAACGTCTTCGGCTCCGCCGCGGCCTCGAAGAGCTTCCGGCCGAACTCGAACGGCACGAGATCGTCTTCGGGGCTGTGGATCACGAGCACGGGGGCCGAGAGACGGCCGATCTTCGACACCGAATCGTAGCGCGCGCGCAGGAGCAGGCGCACGGGGAGCCAGGGATAGAGGCTCGCTCCGACGTCGCCGAGCGCCGTGAACGTGTCCTCGACGAGGATCGCCGCGACGGTCCGGCGCAATCCGAGCTCGATCGCGATCGCGCCGCCGAGCGACTCGCCGTACACGACGATCTGCCGCGGCGCGAAGCCGAGCCCACCCTCGAGCCGGTCGAAAGCCGCCTCCGCGTCGAGGTACGTGCCCGACTCGGTCGGCTTGCCGGTGCTCGCGCCGTAGCCGCGGTAGTCGAAGATCAGCGTCGCGAGGTGCATCCTCGCGAACTCCTCGGCGAGCGGCAGGCGCATCTCGACGTTGCCTGCGTTGCCGTGGCAGACGAGAACCGCTCCGCGCAGCTCCGTCTCGCCGCGCGGCACGGCGAACCACGCGTGCAACCGCTCCCCGTCGCTGGTCTCGATCCATTCCTCGCGGACCGAGAGATCGCCGTGCGTCGGCGGCGGACCGGGCCGCGGGCCGGGGAAGTAGGTCAGGCGTTCCTGGCCGATCCAGTAGGCCAGCACGACGAAGACGTAGGCCGCTGCGGCGGCGAGGATCCAGGTGAGCACGCGTTTCCTGATGGGTCCCAGCCTGCACAGCCTACGGCGATCTGTGACAGACTGCTCGCCCCGCGCATGAGTCCGCCGTCGAAACGGGAACCGCCGCTGGAGCTCGTGCTCTACACGCGGCAGGGCTGTCACCTGTGCGACGAGATGCTCGCGGAGATCGGGCGCGCGCGTCTCGCCGGTCGCGTCGCGTTGCGCGAGGTCGACGTCGACTCGGATCCGGCGCTCGCCGAGCGGTACGGGCGCTCGATCCCGGTGCTCGAGATCGCCGGAAGGCCCGCCTTCAAGGGACGGTTGACCGCGGCGGACCTGGCGCGCAAGGTGGAGCGGGCGCTGCGCGACCCGGAAGCCGAGTAGATGCCGCGACTCTTCATCCTCTCCGGACCCGATCTTGGCAAGAGCGTCGACGTCGAGGACGGCGCGCTCCTCGGGAGGGCGGACGATTGCTCGGTCCATCTCCGCGATCCGTCGGTCAGCCGCAAGCACGCGCGGCTCCAGCGTGCCGGCGGTCGCTGGAGCCTCGTCGACACCGAGTCGCGCAACGGCGTGTACCTCGCGGACGAACGCGTCCCGTTGATCGCGCTCGAGGACGGTCTCGAGTTCCGCGTCGGCGAAGTCCACCTGCGCTTCCGGCTCGATCCGCCGAAGCCCGAGATGGAGGAGATCACGCTCGAGGAGGACCCGCTCGACCGCACGCGGATCTCCCCGCCGCCGCCGACGATTCCCGAACCGGTCGCGGCGCGGCCCGCGCCGGCCGCGGCCCGTCCGGCGACGGCTCGTCCGGGGACGCCCCGTCCCGGAACGACGGAAGTGCGCGGGCAGCGGATCCTCCAGTACAACAAGATCGCGGACCGCGACGGCTTCTTCGCGTCGGACCTCGCGCAACATCCGCTGTGGATCAAGGTCGGCGCGGCGCTCCTCGCGCTCGTCGTCTTCGCTGCGATCTTCCTCTTCGCGTTCAAGGGAACTGCGCTCCTGAAATCGCACGCCGGCGGAGGCTCGAGCGCCGCGCCGGAAGACGGGAACTAGCCGCTCGCGGCGCGCCAGGCGTCGACGAGCTTCCGCGCCGAATCTTCCCAGCGGAACGTCGACGCGTGGGCGGCGGCGCGGTCGAGCGCCGCGGGCGACGCCGACAGCGCGCGCCGGAGCGCGGCCGCGCACGCCGCGGGATCCTCGGGCGCGAACACGGAAGCCTCGGGCCCGGCGACTTCGACGAGCACCCGCGTCTCCGCGATCGCGAGAGGGACGCGCGCGCGCGCGGCCTCGATCACCGGAATTCCGAAGCCCTCGATCCGCGACGGGAGGACGACGCAGGCCGCGCGCGCGTAGAGGCGCGGCAGCTCGCGGTCGTCGAAGGCACCCAGGAACCGCACGCGCGCGTCGACGCCGAGCTCGCGTGCGAGAGCTCGCAGTCGCTCTTCCTCCGCGCCCTTCGCCGCGCCGGCGAGGAGGAGCGGCGGGAGCTTCGCATCGAGCGCGAGCGCGCGCAGGAGCACGTCGATGTTCTTCCGCGCCTCGAGGTGGCCGACGTAGAGGATCGCGGCATCCGGCGCGGGCTCCCGCGGGAGCGGCTCGAAGTGGTCGGCCGCGTTGGGGACGACGACGACGCGGGCTGGAGGGACCCGGAAGCGCTCGACGATCGCGCCGCGGACGGCCTCGCTGACCGCGACGATCCGCGCCGCGCGGCGCACGGCGCTCGCGGCGAACGCGCCCGCGGCCAATCGCTTGCGCACGTCCGCGTGGCGCGAGTCGAGATGGCGCAGGTCGTGGATCGTGATCGTGAACGGGCAACCGAGGCGACCGGGTGCCGGGAGATGGCCCGTGTGCACGAGGTCGAACGGCTTCCCGGAGTCGCGCGCGCGCGCGAGCGCGTGCCGGACCGCGAGCCCCTCCGTCCTCCAGCGCGAGAGCGGCGGCCGCGGCGCGGCGTTCGACGCGATCCGCTCGATCGTCGCGGGAAGCGGGAAGGCGATCGGCTCCTGTCCTTCGATCACGGCGAGCGATCCGCCGAGTTCCTCGAGGCGCGCGGCGGCGCGCGGCAGGAGCTCCGCGTTGTGCCGCCGCACGCCGCCCATCGGCTGGCCGAGGAGCGTGCCGAGCACCAGGACGCGCGGAGCGCGCGCGCGGCTCACGCGATCTCCTTCCAGATCGACTCGACCTGCGCGGCGCAGCGGTCCCAGGTGAGCTCCGCCGCGCGCGCAGCGAGCCGCGGCCGGAGCGTCTCCCGCTGCGCGAGCGCCGCTTCGAGGCCGCCCGCGACCGACGCCGGATCGCTCGCATCGACCTCGAGGCCGGCGGCGCCCGCGACTTCCGCCTGCGCGCTCCCCCTCGGCACGACGACGGGAGTTCCGCACGCGAGCGCCTCGAGCACCGGCAGGCCGAAGCCTTCGGAGTGGGAGAGGACGGGAACCGCGCTCGCGAGCCGCAGCACGGAGGGCATGTCGGCGTCGGCGATCTCGTCGATCGTCGTCACGAACCGCGCGAGCCCGAGCCGGCTGACGAGCCCGAGATCGCGCCGCAGCTGCGGCGTGTCGCCGCCCGTGACGACGAGCTGCAGCATCGTGCCGCCGCGCTTCCGGAGCTCGGCCATGCCGTTCAGGATCGCGGCGAGGTTCTTCTTCGGCCGGACGGCCCCCGGCGCGACGGCGAACGGTCCCTGCGGCAGCCGGTACCGCCCGAGCACGACTTCGTCGACCGTCTCGGGCGGCGACTCGCCCTGGAACGGCGGCCCGACGCCCCACGGGCAGACGCGGATCTTCCCGGCGCCTGGGAGGAACCTCCGGCGCAGATCGCGCGCGACGAACTCGGTCGCCGTGATCACGGCGTCCGCGAGCATCGGCCCGAGGGCGACCCAGACGCGGTGCCGCAGATCCGCTCCCTCGCGCGCGCCGTGTTTCCACGGGACCTCGTGGATCGTCTGCACGCGGGCGCCGCGGCCGCTCGCCGCGAACGCGGACACGCAGGAGTGGATCCCGTCGAGCGCCTGCTCGCGCGCGGCGCGGGGCAGCTCGACCGCGCGCCAGCGCCGTAGATTCTCGCCACGGTCGGGCGCCAGGCGGACGATTTCGAGTCCGCGTCGCCTCTCGAGCGCGTCGACGAGCCCCGACGCCACGCGCACGATCCCGCGTGGGTGGGGACGGTGCAGCGGGGAGACATCGAATCCGATGCGCACGCGGGCTCCACGGTAGCAGAGTCGCGAGATCGACCGTATGAATGGGGCGCATGACGCGCACCCCTACGTCGCTCCTCGCCCTCGTCGTCGCCTCCGCGCTCCTCGCCCCGTCCTGCTTCATCTCGCGCACGACGATGAACGAACCGATCCGGCGCGAGGAGGTCGATCGGCTCGTCCCCGGCCAGACATCGGCGGGGGAAGTCGTCGCCCAGCTCGGCGCGCCGGCCGAGGTCGTCCAGCTCGGGACGCGCACGGCCTACCGCTACGACTTCATCGTGACGAAGCGCGCCGGGTTCTCGATCATCATCCTCTCGTTCCTGAACGAGGACACGCGCTCCGATCGCGTGTGGCTCTTTTTCGATTCGTCCGACGTGCTGACGCACGCAGGTTCCACGCTCCAGGCGGCGAACGCGCACTACGAGATGCCTTGGCAGGACCTCCCCGCGAAGTGAGCCGCTTGCGCGCGACCGCGATGCTCGCCGCGCTCCGCGTGGCCGGACTGTGCCTCCTCTCGGGCTGCGTCAGCTTCGTGTGGACGCGCGACCGGAGCTTCGAGCAGCCGCCGAAGGGGGCGCTCGAGGGCCTCGAGGTCGGGAAGTCGACGATGTCCGAGTGCCTCGAGCGCCTCGGAGCGCCGCTCTACGTCTGGGAGTACAAGGGCGACGGCGCGGCGCTCGCCTGGGGCTTCGCGGACGAGGACTCCAAGCGCGTCGCGATCACCGTCCCGCTCCAGACGCGCTGGCAGCCTTCGTTCAGCTACGCCGACGCCGACGGGAGGCTCCGCGGCCCCGTGCTGTTCTTCGACAAGACGCTCGTGCTCGAGGGATTCCAGACGGGCTGCCTGCGCGACGTCCGACTGCAGACGATGCGCACGCGTCCCGCGCCGGTCCCGTAGGCGCTCAGGGATTCTGGAACGCGAGGCCGAGCGCCGAAATGCTCGGCGCGCGACCCGACTCGGCGTTGGAGACGAACGTCGCGCGCAGCTGCACGAAGCGCGCTCCGTCGATCGCCGCGAGGCTGCTCTTCCAGGTGTCGTCCCCGTGGAAGAAGGTCACCGATCCTGGCGCCGCCGCCTCGCCGTACGCGTCGAGGAGCGAGGCGTCCGACTGGACGCTCGCGCTCGCGAACGTGGCGCCGCGGAACGCGAGCACGACCTGCGTGCCCGCGGGCTGGTCGGCCGCGGCGGGCTCGACGACCGGCGGTGCGTAGGCGGAGTTCGAGCTCGACGTGTCGATCCACACGCTGTGCAAGCGGCTGACGCGCACGACGAGATCCATCTGGCCGATGTAGAAGGTGTTCTCGACTCCGAGCGTGTGCTGCCCGGGCGGGACCGAGTTCGGATTGAACCCTCCGCTCGCGACGAGCTCGGCGTCGGGATCGACGAAGACCTGCTGCCCGCTCGAGTTGATGCCGCCGGCGGAGAACGCGCGGAAGTTCGGGACCGACGTCGAGTTCACCGCGATCGACGCGTCCAGCGCGTTCAGCCCGACCGAGTGACCGTCCGGGAAGCACTTGAACTCCATCAGGAGCGGCAGCCCGATCGTCGGGACGTGCCCGGCGGGGTAGGGGACTCCGGGCGTGCCGAGTCCGGTGGCGGCGACGACGATCCCGAGCTCCGCTCCGCCGCCCGCGTCCGCGCCCGTCGCCTGGATCGACGTGTCGCGCCACGTGTAGAAGCGGTGCTGGTTCGGCGGCAGGTGCCGGTTCAGCGGCCACGGCATCATCCGCGTGCCCGTCGACGAGACGAAGAGATCGGCGGGATCGATCGTGTACCCGAGCGCTCGCGGGTGCACGACGCCGAGCGGGTCGTGGACCGGATCGAGCTGGTTGTCGGCGTAGGTCGCGACGAGTCCCGACTGCGGGTACACGGGGAGCAGCGTGGTCGGCGACACGATCTCGTCCGGCAGCCGGCCGGAGTGCGCGAGGCTCATCTCGAACCGGTCGAAGTGCTCCGCGAGCACGTTGCCGCCCGCGGGCGACCAGTCGAGACCCTCGACGTCGATGTTCGTCAGCGACTCGTCGAGCAGCTGCGCGCCGACGTCGCAGTAGCGCCACAGCGAGTGGAGCTTCGCGCCGAACCCGGTGAGCGGGACCTGCACGCCGCTCGGGAGCGGCGACATGAGCGCCGGCACCGGTTCCGTGCGGTCGGCGACGAGGGAGAAGCGCGACACCGGCCGCGGCCGGATCGTCCCTTCCGCGAGGTCGTGGAGGAACTGGCCGCGGATCTCGGGGTGACCGTTCCCGTCCTCGTCGGCGTCCTGGAAGCGCAGCACGTAGCTCCCCGTGCGCAACGTCGGCGCGGTCGGAGCCAGATCGAACGCGATCTGCGGCAGCGCGTCGCGCAGCGGGTTCCCGGCCGGATCGCGTGGGCCCGAGGGACCCGAAGCGAGATTCATGTACCGCGTCTCGCTCGTTCCCTGGACGTGATCGAGGGGCAGCACGGGGGTCAGCACGAAGCGGCTTCCGAGCACGCTCGGCTGCGTCGTCGCCGACGCGTACTCGGTCGGACTCGAGGGATGCGGCACGCTCGTCACGGTCCACGCCTCGAGGCCGGAGACCGAACTCGCGTCCATCGGCTCGCTGAATTCGACGATGAGCTGCGACGCGGGTTGGACGCCGTGCACCGGCGGCGCCGTCGGCGCCGGGATGAAGCGCACGAAACAGGCCTCGTGTCCCTGATCGAGCGCGGGGTCGAACTGCTCCCGCAGCACGCCCGGGCCCGTGGTCGGCGGACCGCCGGCGACGAGCCGGACGTGGAGCCGACCGAGTCGCGCTCCGTTCGGCGGGCCGGAGTCGCGCGTCACGATCGTCATCGCCCCCAACGTCGTGAGGACGTCGCGCGCCTTCGCGGCGCGCGCGCACGCGGGCGTCGCGAAGGTGACGAGGGCGAGGTAGTCCTGCGGACCACCCTGCGGATCCGCGGCGAGTCCGTCGACCTGGACGTCCTGCACTCCGACGACGCGCGGGCGCTGCAGGTCCGCGAGGAGGCCGTGGAACGGATCCTCTTCCGCTCCTGACGAGAAGACCCGGACGACGTCGCGCGTCGGGGAGCTGGCGTCGATGCTCCCGCTGCCGCTCTCCGCGAGACCTCTTCCCGCCGGGTTGCGGACGACGGCTTCTCCCTGCGTCGGGATGCGCACGATCACGTTCGGCGTTCGCGCGCGGTTCGCCGGCAATCCTTCCGGGTGGATCTCGACGGGCGTCGTGCTCGCCAGCGCCTCCGCTTCCGACGTCGTCGTGTCGAGGATCACGCGCGTGGGACGGCCCGCGTCGCAGAAGACGCGCGCGGGAACGTGCCGGACCCTCGCGTCGCTCGTCCAGAGCTGGACGGAACCCGATCCGACCGTGGCGGGATCGATGCGGTCGTCGAAGCGCACGACGATCGCCGCGTCGCGCGGCACCTTCGGGAACGGCGGCAGCTCGGCGGGGTCGAGGCCCTTGTCCTCGACCGGGACGATCCCCGCGTCCAGGCGCGCCCAGGCGGCGTCGAACGCACCCGTTCCGATCGGCGGGAGCACCCTGACGCTCGTGATCGATGTGATCGCATCCGTCTCGAGATCGAAATCGCGCCCGTCGGAAGCGACGTCCGGGCCGACCACGAATTCGTGTGCGATCAAGGAGCGCTCGCCGGTCTCGGGCTGCGTCCCGTAGACGTCGACGAGGCGTCCCCACCACACCCCGGTCACGTGGATCTCGGCGGCCTGCCCGCCGTGGTCGGGATCCTGAGCCGTCGTGCGGCGAGCGATATCAAGCAGGGAGTCGAGCGGGTCCGCGCTGTTCACGGGGCCGCAAGCCAGGGCGGCCGCCGCCGTGGCGACGCAGAGCAGGGGGAAAAGGCGCATGGAAACCTCGCGACGCTGACGTTGACGCGCGACGCACGGGCACTAGGGTGGCCGCTGCTCGCGACGCACCGCGAGAAAGGCAAACCACGTGCCCGAGACCCAGGGACTCCTCCGTCCGACGACGTGTCCGCTCGACTGCCCCGACGCGTGCGGCGTGCTCGTCGAGACCGACGAACGCGGGCGATTCGTCGGCGTGCGCGGCAATCCGGCGCACAGCGCGTCGCGCGGCACGCTGTGCGGGAAGACGATGCTCTACGGCGAGATCGTCGCGAATCCGGACCGCCTCCTGCGCCCGCTCGTCCGTCAAGGCGGGAACAAGACCGGCCGTTTCGTCGAGGCGAGCTGGGACGAGGCGATCGACCGCATCGCCGAACGCGTCGCGCCGATCGCCGGCGCCGACATCCTCGCACTGTGGTACGGCGGATCGATGGGCCTCGTGCAACGACGGTTCCCGCTGCGCGCGATGAACGCGCTCGGCGCGACGGTGCACGACGGCGGGATCTGCGACGCGACGAGCACCGCGGGCTTCGAGTGCGTGCTCGGTCGGTGCCTCGGGCCGGACATCGAGACGCTGGAGGACTCCGATCTCGTGATCCTGTGGGGCGCCGACGTCGCGCGCACGGTGCAGCACCTCCAGCCCGCACTCCAGCGCCTCTGTCGCCGCGGCGTCCCGGTGATTGCGATCGACATCTACCGCACGGACACGATCGCGGCCCTCGAGCGCTGGGGCGGACGCGGACTCGTCGTCGCGCCGGGAACCGACGCGGCGCTCGCGCTGTGTCTCGCACGGATCGCGTACGAGCTCGGGTTCGCCGACCGCGAGTTCCTGGAGAGCGAGTGCGTCGGCGCGGAGGACTTCGAGCTCCACGTGCGCGCCGCTCACGACCTCGAGGAGACCGCGCGCATCACCGGCCTCTCCACGCAGGCGATCGCGGAGCTCGCGCTCGCCCTCGAGCGATCACAGCGTCCGTTCCTGAAGACCGGCGTCGGCTGGACGCGGCGCAGGAACGGAGCGATGGGCATGCGCGCGGTGTGCTCGCTCGCGGCGGTTCTCGGGTGCGCGGACCGCGTGCACTACGAGAGCTTCGCGCACTTCGGTCTCGCCGAGGACGTCGTAAGGCGCGACGATCTGCGACCGGCGGGCGCGCCGACTCGAGCCGTCGTGCAGGTCGGACTCGGGCGCGAGCTCGACGCGGGGAGGTTCCGCGCCGCGTTCGTGTGGTGCCACAATCCTGCGGTCACGCTGCCCGACAGCGTCGCCGTGAAGCGCGGACTTGCACGCGAGGATCTCTTCCTCGTCGTGCACGAGCACTTCCTGACCGAGACGGCGGAGCTCGCCGACGTCGTATTGCCCGCGACGACGTTCGTCGAGCACGCCGACGTGTACCGGAGCTACGGTCACCGCCTGATGCAGTACGCGCGGAAGGCCGTCGAGCCGCCGGAGGGGCCGCGCAGCAACGTCGAGGCGTTCGCGGCGATCGCGAAGCGGCTCGGGTTGCCGCGCGAGACCTGGGAGCCGGACGCGGAGGAGCTGTGCGAGGAGCTGCTCGTCGCTTCGCGCCCGCGGATCGACGACGAGGAGCTCGCGCGGCTGCGCGCCGGAGAGCCGGTGAAGCTGCGGCCGCAGGCGTTCCGCGGATGGGGGACGCCGAGCGGGAAGATCGAGCTCCGCAGCGAAGCCGCGGTCGCGCAGGGGCAACCCGCGCTGGCGACGTACGTGCCCGACGACGGCGCGGGCGACCGCGGCCGGTACGTGCTCGTGTCCGCGCCGTCGGTCGACACGCACAACTCGACGTTCGCGCACAGCGCGCGGCACTTGAAGAAGGCCGGCCCGCCGCGCGTGCACGTGAACCCGGAGGACGCCCGCGAGCTCGGGATCGGGGAGGGCTCGAAGGTGCGCCTCTCGAACACGCGCGGCGCGCTGACGTTCCCGGTCGTGATCGCGCCCGGGATGCCGCGCGGACTCGTGCGCGTCGACGGACTGCCGCGGTCGAAGGACATGCCCGAAGGGATCGGGATCAACGCGCTCGCGAGCGGCGCGACGAGCGACTTCGGCGACGGGAACGTGCTCTACAGCGCGCGCGTGGACGTCACTCTGGTTCCGCCCCGATCCCCTTGCTGATCCGGAAGACGTGACCGTCGGGGTGCCGCACGTGCATCTCGCGCACGCCCCAGGGCTCGTTCGTCGGCGGCATCGTCACGTCGAGCCCGTTCTCGACGCACGTGCGGTGGATCGCGTCGACGTCGTCGACCCAGATCGACATCCACACGCCCTTCTCCTGGCCGTCGTCGCCGTCGGGCCCGCCCGTCTGCTTCAGCGCGCTCTTGCCGCGTCCGCCCTGTCCGTTCTGGCACAGGAAGATCTCGCACATCCCGGAGCACACGCCGCCGAAACCCGGCGGATCGCCCCAGTCCCAGCCCTTCTTCCAGCCCAGTTTCTCGAACCAGGCGAAGCTCTTCTGGATGTCGGAGACGTTCAGGATCGGCGTCAAGCGGTGCGCGTGCATCCCTCGAGTCTAGCGATTACTTTCTGCGCATGGATCTTGAGCTCGCCGGCAAGACCGTCTTCGTCACCGGTGCGGGCGGCGGCATCGGGCGCGCGCTCGCGGAGGCCTTCGCGGCGGAGAACGCGGCGCTCGCGCTGCACGCGCACACGAGCTTCCCGGCACTCGAGAAGTGGATCGCCGGCACGCCGTGGCGCGACCGCGCGATCGCCGTCCGCGCCGACGTCGTGCGGCCCGCGGAGATCGCGGCGGCGATGGAGCAGGCGCGCACGCGTTTCGGGCGCGTCGACGTCTGCGTCGCGAACGCGGGCACGTGGACGCCCGAATTCCAGCTCCTGCACCGCGCGGACGAGCAGCGCATCCGGGGCACGATCGAGACGAACCTCCTCGGCAGCCTCTGGACCGCGCGCGCATTCATGGACGCGCTCGCGAAGAGCGGGCCGCGCAAGGACGGACACGGCGCGTCGCTGATCTTCATCGGCTCGACCGCCGGACGCTTCGGCGAGAAGGGGCACGCGGAGTATTCCGCGAGCAAGGCCGGGCTCTACGGCCTCCTCCGCAGCCTGAAGAACGAGATCGTCGACGTCGATCCGTACGCGCGCGTCAACCTGATCGAGCCCGGCTGGACCGTGACGCACATGGCGCGCCCGGCGCTCGAGCAGCCCGGCGTGATCTCGAAAGTCGTGCGCACGATGCCGCTGCGCCAGCTCGGCCGCGCGCAGGACGTCGCGCGCGCGGCGTTGTTCCTCGCCTCGCCGGCGGCCTCGCGCCACGTCACGGGGGAGATCGTCACGGTCGCGGGAGGGATGGAAGGGCGCGGCCTGTGGGAAGCGTCCGACATCGACGAGGCCGCGATCCGGGCGCGGATCTAGCGGAAGTCGATCGAGACGGGTTCGGATTCCACCGTGAACGACAGGCGCGCGAGGACGTTGCCCCGCTCGTCGTGCGCGCTCGCCTCGTAGACGCCGCGGACGAGAGCGACGCGCCAGGGCGCAAAGGAATCGAGCTTCGCCTTCGCGACGACGATGCCGAGCTCGTCGCGGATCTCGGCTACCGTAAGGGCGAGGGACGGCTCGCTCGAGAGCTCGACCTGCACGGGATTGCGGATCACGAGCGTCCCGTTCGCCGCGAGCGTGTTCGAGGAACGCCCGGTGTTGTGGATCTGCACGCCTGGACGCAACTCCTGCATCCGCAGCGCGCGCATCACGGCGCGGAACGCGGGCTGAGGGACCGCGATCACGCCGTTGCGATCGCGATTCCAGTACCTCGGCTGTCCGTGGATCGAGTACGTCGTGTCCTCGTCGGTTCCGGGCACGAGCGGCCCGACCTGGACCGCGGCGTCCTGGACGTCGTTCCCTTGTTCGTCGACGACGCGCACGCGGATCGGCGGCGCCGAGCGCACGAGGATGTCGCCCAGGTCGCGGTGCTCTCCGGGCGCGAGGACGAGACGCTGGACGACCTCCGAGGAAACGTCGGGCGCCTGCAGCTCGATCCGGAGCTCGTAGTCCTCGGGCATCAGCCGCGAGAGCACGACGGAGCCGTCGCGGTCGAGCGCGACCTGCTGCTGTTCCTTGCGCCGGTGCTTCGACGAGTCGGAGAGGAGCGCGATCTTCGCTTCGAGCGCCGGAAGTCGCGTCTCCTCGTGCAGGACGCGCATGCGGATCTCCGCGAAGCGCGCGGAGATCGTGGACGGATCGATGACGAATGTGACCGAGCGCGCGCCCGGATTCGCGAGCTGCCACCCGAAGAAGTTGCCGAGGCACTCGAGCCCGATCCACACCGGCGCGCCGGGTTCGCGCGTGACGAAGCCGATGCATCCCGGGGGCGTGCAGCCCGTTCCTGCAGCCTCGACCTGGCCCGCGAGCTTCGCTTGTCCTCCGGTCGGCGCCTCGCCCGGCGTGTCTGCGAGGAAGACGCGGAAGGATCCGCGGAAGAAGTGCTTCGGCTCTCCGCCCCAGCCGAGCGACCACTCCGCGATCGAGCGATCGTTCGCGTCCCGGACGACGACGCCGACCCAGTTCTGCGGCATGAGGCAGATCGTGCAGCTCGTCGTTCCGGACACGTCGACCGTCGAGATCCCCTCGTCGTATCCCTCCGCGCGCACGCGGACCTCGTAGCGACCTGCGTCGAGCTCCGTGATCCGGACCGGATCGCTTCCCCGGATCTCGTGCTGCGTCGCCGCGGATCCTTCGCGGTGGAGGAACAGCCGTCCGGACTTGAGTCGCACGTCCCCGTTCGCGAGATCCTTGAACGCGACCTCGAGGACCCCGCGCGTCGCCTTGGCCTCGGGCGCCGGGACCGCGGTGGCCCGATCCGACGCGTCCGTCGCGCCGAGCTCGACGTGCTCCGTCGCGGCCGGCGCGGCCGGCTCGGCCGGCGCCGCGGCCGTCTCGATCGTCGAATGCGGCGGCGCCTCCGCCTTGCGTCCGGCCAGGAGCCACACGGCGAGCAGGACGCCGGCCGCACCCGCCGCGACGAGGAGGGGAACTTTCATCCGGCCTCCCCGGAGAAACTTTCAGAAATACTTGAAAGTTCCACCCGGCGCGGGTACGATGAGGACGGCATGAGCGAGACTGATACCGTCCGGACGGACTTCGTGGAACTGTGGGGTGCCATGGGCCCGTTCTGGGGCGTTCCGCCGGCGACCGCGCGCGTCTACGGCTGGCTGCTTTCGAAGAAGGACCCCGCGACCGCGGACGAGATCGTCGCGGGGCTCGCGATGAGCCGCGGCGCCGTCAGCATGGCCTGCCGCGAGCTCCGCGACTGGGGCCTCCTCCACCTCGATCACACCGCCGGCACGCGGCAGATCGGATACCGCCCCGAGACCGATCTCGAGCGCGCGATTCGGAGCATCATCCAGGCGCGCAAGCGCCGCGAGTGGGATCCGATCCTCGAGCACCTGCGCGCCTGGATCCCGAAGCTCGCCGCCGAACGCTCCGCCGAGGCCGCTGTCTTCCGCGAGCGCCTCAAGAGCATCGAAGCGCTCGTCGCGACCGCCGACTCGATGGCCGAATCGTTCCTCAAGGGCGGGCTCGTCAACCAGCTCGGGCTCAAGTTCCTCGTCGCGGCCGCGGGGAGGAAGAGCAGGAAGAAGGCGATCGAATGAAGATCCTCCTGACGGGTGCCACGGGATTCGTCGGTTCGCGCCTGAAGCCCACGCTCGAGTCCGCGGGGCACGTCGTGCGCGTCGTCAGCCGCCGCGCGGGCGCCGACTTCGACTGGTCGGACGCGAGCCTCGCGCGCGGCGTCCGCGAGACCGACGCGATCGTCCACCTGGCGGGGGAGAACGTCTTCGACAAGCGCTGGACTCCTGCGCGCAAGGAGCTCCTGCGCTCCTCGCGCATCGACACGACGAAGAAGCTCGCGGCCCTCGCCGCGGCGCGGAAGCCGGCGTGCTTCGTCTGCGCGTCCGCAATCGGCTGGTACGGGACCAGCGAGACGAAAGTCTTCGACGAGAGCTCGCCGCGCGGCTCGGACTTCCTCGCCGACCTCTGCGGAGACTGGGAAGACGCGACCGAAGCCGCTTCCGAAGCCGGAGTGCGCACCTGCCGCGTCCGCGTCGGAGTCGTGCTCGATCCCGCGGGCGGCGCGCTCGCGAAGATGCTGCCGATCTTCCGCATCGGTCTCGGCGGTCCGCTCGCGAGCGGGAGACAGTGGGTCTCGTGGGTGCACCTCGACGACCTGTGCCGCCTGTTCCAGTTCCTGGTCGAGAACGACCGCGCGCGCGGAGTCTTCGACGGCACCGCGCCGAATCCGGTGACCATGAACGAGCTCGCGCGCACGCTCGGCCGCGTGCTCCATCGCCCGAGTCTCCTCCCCGTGCCCGAGTTCATGCTGCGCCTCACCGTCGGTGAGGTCGCCGGCGTGCTCGCGACCGGGCAGCGCGTGCTCCCGCGCCGCGCGCAGGAAGCCGGCTTCCGCTTCGAACACCCGGAGCTCGAGGGCGCATTGCGCGCCCTCCTCGTCCACCGGGAAGGGAGTCCGTCATGAACGTCCTCGCCTCCTTCTGTCTCGCCACCTCGGTCGCCGTCGGAATCGCGTCGGTCGCACTCCGCGCGCTGCACGGGCCGCTGCACGCGGTCCTCGTGGAGCTGTGCGGCTCGGAAGGACGCGCGCGCTTCTGGTCGATCTTCAGCGTCGTCACGATCGTGCTCGGCGCGCTCTTCGGCATGCTCGTGAGCTTCCCGCTCTCGGAGACCTACCAGTGGAGCGACTATCCGCTGCTCCCGCTCGCGTTCTCCGCGGTCCGCACCAGCCTCTTCTTCCTGCTCGTCGGACTCGGCATGCTCGGATTCGTGATGCTGCTCGGCATCGGGAGCCACGAGAATCAGCGGCGGCAGGATGCGCTGAGCGGATTGAAGGGCATGCAGTGACCCGGATCTCGGCACATGGAGCAGCGGTGGAGAACGCGCTGCTCGAGCTGGTGGGGAAGAAGTAGCTCGGGGGATTCATCGCGCGCCGGGATTCCCGGGAATCCGGTAACGTCGGACGGTCGACGCTGAAGAGTGGGGCATGAGCGGAACCGGACTCGAGGAGCTGTTCGACCGCTACGGGAGCGCAGGCGATCTCGACGCGCTCGCGGAGGTGTTCGATCGGACGGCGGACCAGCTGCTGAAGGTCGCGCGGCACGTGGCGCGCGACGAAGCGCAGGCGGAGGACCTCGTGCAGGCGACGTTCCTCGCCGCGATCGAGCACGCGGAGCGGTTCGACGCGTCGCGCGAGCTCGTGCCGTGGCTCGTCGGGATCCTGACGAACAAGGCGCAGGTCGCGCGAGCGATCGCGAGCCGAGCAGCGGACCCGGAGCGACTCGCGGAACGCGCGAGCGAGGACCCCGCGCACGACACGGAGATCCGCGAGTTCATGGCGACGCTCGAACGCGCGCTCGAACGCGTGCCGGACGCCTACCGTCAGGTGCTGCGGATCCACTTGGCGGAAGGGAAGGGAGCGGAGGAGATCGCGCACGAGGTGAAACGCCCCGCGGGCACCGTGCGCGTGCAGCTCCACCGCGGGTTGAAGGCGTTGAGGCGGTTGTTGCCGGCCGGCTTCGCGCTCGGAGGGATCGTCGTCCTCACCTCGCCGCGCGGTCTCGCTGCGATCCGGGCGAACGTGCTCGGCCGCGCGAGCGTGCTCGCGAAGGCGGGAGCGGCGGGAGTCGCGGGTGTTTCGACGGCGCAGATCGTGGGAGGTGTGCTCGTGGGGAAGAAGATCGCGGCGGCTGCGGCAATCCTGATCGTCGCCTCGGGCGCCTTGTGGATGGCGAAGCGAGACACGACTCACGCGGAGAGTGCGTCGGTCGTCACGACATCCGAGCCGGCGCAGCTCGAGAGCTCGAATCCCTCCGATCTCAAGCTCGCGGATGCCGGAACTGCTCAGCGAGAGACTCTGCAGTCCGCGGCCTCGACCGCACACGACGATCCCTACGGCTCGCTCGACATGGAATGGGTGTGGGCCGATGGCACGCCGGCGGCCGGCATCGGCGTAGCGGCGACCCCGATGGGGGAGGATCATCCCTCGGACCACAGCCTGTACGAGCTCACCGACGAGCAGGGGCATCTCACCGTCGAGCGCGTGCACGAGGGGAAGGTCTACGTCGTCAGCGACAGAGGTTGCTCCTCGAAGTGGCTCGAGATCTCCGTGACGCGTGGTCACCGGACGACAGAGAAATGCACGGTCGCAGTAGGCGAAGATGTGCGCGGCCGAGTGCTCGATGCGGAGGGGAACCCGGTCCCGGGCGCCTCGGTGTGGTTGATGGTGCCGTACGGGAACGAGGGCGGCGTGCCCGTCGCGCAGAGCGCGGGAGACGGCACCTACTACGCTCGCGCGATCCAGCCGGACTGCGGGCTGTTTGCGACCGCTGATCGATTCGGCAGTTCCCTGGTCGAGAGCATCAAGGAGCTCGATCCGCAGAAGACCGGCTCCGTGAGTCTCGACATTCGACTGCGCGGGGAATGCGGCACGGTCGCGGGCATCGTCCGCGATCCAGAAGGGAAACCGATCGCGGATGCCTGGGTGACCGTCCGACCGGATCCTTCGTTCGACACTCGGAACCGCGTCGATTGGCCGGGGGTCTGGGCGGCAACTCCTGCGGACGGCAGCTTCCGATTCGCGGGCTTGCACAAGGGCCCGGCCGCGGTCGAGGTCACCCACACCGGGTTTGCCGTCCTGGTGCAGTTTGTTCGTGTCGAAGAAGGAGGCACCACCCAAGTCGACGCACGGGTCGACCAGGGGTTCGCGGTCGAGGGCGTCCTGCACGCGAGCGACGGCTCGCCGATCGCGGGCGCGGATGTGACCCAGGGTTCGGTTCCTGGTGCTCGGCGCTACGTCTGGCAACGTCAACTCTCCGCCAAGACGGACGCGGATGGTCGCTACCGCATCGCGCGGATTCCCTCGGGGGAGGTCCAGCTGACCGTCGTCTCGCGGACACCGAGTGTGGTCCGGCGAGCGACGACGCAGCTGCGGGGCAAGCCCGACGACAGCCTGACCTGGAATCCGGAGTTGAAGGAGTACGGGAAGATCGTCGGCCGCGTGGTCGACGAATCGGGGCGCCCGCTCGAAGGGTGGTCCGTGGAGACGGGGACCCGCGCGCGAATCGATTTCATCCCTCGGAGCGTCAAGACGGACGCGCAAGGCAGGTTCGAGCTCCTCGACTGCGCGGACGTGCCCTTCTTCGTGGCGGCCTACCCGCCGGCCGGCGAACCTCGACACTTCAGGGCGCCGGCGGAAGCGCAGACCGATAACGTCCGTCCCGGACGAGGCGAGCTCGTGCTCACCGTCACTGCAGCGAGCCGATCGACCGCGTTCATGACCGGGAAGATCCTCGACGAGCAGGACAAGCCCGTCGAGATCGAGCAATTCTGGGCGCGGAACGGGCTCGGGGGACAGTCCGCGGGCGCCGACGTCTCGAAGGAGGACGGAAGCTTTCGGTTGGGCCCCATGCCGTCGGGCACCTACACGCTGAGCGTGACTCCCAAGGGCCGCCCAACCCTGAACCTCGATCCGATCACGCTCGCGCCCGAGGAACAACGCGATCTGGGCGTGATCCGGATCCGGGCGCTGGGGAAGTGCGAGGTGGTCCTGCGGCGCGAGGACGGCGAGTCGATCCCGGGCGCAGGCGTGCTGCTCTACAAGGGACCGTACGCGGTCTTCCTGGAGTCGAAGGACCAAGTCACTTTCAAGACCGACGACGTGTATCCGGGCACCTACACGCTCTTTCCCACTGGAAAGAACATCGCCACCGAGCAGCGCACGCTCGAGATCGCGAGCGGCGAGACCACGCGCGCCGAGGTTCGCGCGCGCGCCGGGGTGCTCCAGCGGATCGACTTCCCCGCACCCGACGGCGAGACCGCACCGTGGGAGATGAGAGTCGTCGTGCGGCAGGCGGACGGTGCGGTGCTCTTGGATCGCGCGTCGGGAATGAACATGACCGCGGAGGGGATTCACGTGCCGAGCTTCTTCGCCGGCTACGCTCCAGGCCGGTACACGTACGCGGCCACCGCGAAGGGCTGGGAAGCGAGCGGCTCCTTCGAGATCGCGGACACGCTCGTCGAACCTGCGCCGATCCGGACGACACTCGTCCGGACGCGCTAGCTCGCCTTCTCCGTTTTCGTCGCCTCGCGGTACGCGAGCAGCGTCTTCCGCGCGCATTCCTTCCATGTGAACTCGCGCGCGCGGCGCTTGCCCTTCGTCGCGAACTCGCGCGCGATCTCCGGTTCCGCCAAGAAACGCCGCGTCGCTTCGAAGATCATCCCGCTGTCCGTCGGCTCGACGAGCAGCGCTGCGTCGCCGAGCACCTCCGGCATCGACGTCACGCAGCTCGACACGACCGGCGTTCCGCAGGCCATCGCTTCCAGCGGCGGCAACCCGAAGCCCTCGTTCAGGCTCGCGAACAGGAACACGTCGGCTTGCGAATAGAGCTGCGGCAGCTCGGCGTCCTCGACGAACCGTCTCCACTCCACGCGCGCGCGCGCCGGTGACGCGGCGAGCGCCTGCTCGAACACCTCCGCGCCGTGCCCTGGCGGGCCCGCGATGATCCACTTGTGCGGGAAGCCTTCCTTCACGATCTGCTCGAATGCCTCGAGCATCCTCAGGTGGTTCTTCCGCGCGTCGACGCGCGACACCGTCAGCACGTACGGATCCTTCGGCCTCGGGAATCCTTCCGGCGGCAGGTCGCGCGCGACGTGGTCGCAGCCCAAGTGCGCGATCGCGATCCGCTCGGGGTTCACTCCGAACGTCATCACCACTTCCGCGCCCACGTACTCCGTCGGCACGATCACGAGCTTCACGCGCGCGATCGTCTCCTTCGCCGCCTCCGTCATCCGCACCGCGGCTTCGTGCGAGAGGTAGCCGGCGGCGCTCGTCCTGTCCTCCGACGCGTCCAGCGTGTAGATGCAATCGAAGATCGTCGCCACCTCGACCGCTCGCCGCACCCGCAGGAGGTGCGGATTCGTGTGGTGGTACACGTCGCAGCCGCCCACGAGGTCGTCGACGCCCTTTCCGAGGCGTTCGAGCAGCGCCGGAATCCAGCGCGAGGGGAAGCGCAGGCGCACGAGCTCGGCGCGTTTTCCGGCGATCCCGAGCTCCTGCTTGCTGAACTTCGAGCCGGCGAGCGTGTACGCGAAGAGTCCCAGATGCGCGCCGAACTCGAGGTCGAGGAATCCGCGCACGAGCTCCCGTGCGTAGCGGCCGATGCCCTCGCGGTTGATCAGGGCCGGACGGTAGTCGAAACCGACGCGCACGGGATGCGTCCTACGCTCCGAACGCGCGCCCGGCCAGCGGCAGGAACGACGAGCCCCACGCGGCGAGCGCGAACAGGATCGGGCCGGCGAGCCACAAGAGGCCGCCGAGCCCCGCGAACGGGCGCACGCCGATGCGCGCGAGCGCGACGTTCGCGCCGCAAGTCACGAACGCCTCGGTCGCGAGCGTCGCGGCGCCCGCGCCGGCGATCCCCATCGACGGGACGAGGATCGTGTTTGCGACGAGATTCACGGCGAGCGCGCTCGCCGCGATCGCGAGGATCGACTTCGTGCGGCCCGCGGCGACGAGCGCCGTCATCAAGCCCGAGCCCGCGTAGATCACCGCGGTCGCGCCGAGCAGCCAGCGCAGGCTCGGGCCGGCGGACTCGAATCCGGTGCCGAAGAGCGCGAGCACGCGCTCGGTCCACGGCCAGACGAGTCCCGCGGCGAGACAGGCGAGCGCGAACAAGGGCTGCGAGAGCTTCGCGACGGCACCGGCTAGCCTCCCCGCGGCGTGCTCGCGCGCGAGCCAAGGCAGCGACGCCTGCGACGCGAACAGCGCCACCATGATCGACAGCGACATCGCGCGGACGCCGACGTTGTAGCGGCCGAGCGGCTCCGCCCCGCAGATCGCGCGCACGAACATGTTGTCGGCCCAGAAATAGGCCTGCTGGAAGAGGCTCGCGAGGCCGAGAGGCAGCGCGGCGAGGAGGAGGTCGCGCACGGGCGCGTCCGCGAAGCTCCCGCGCGGGAGATGGCGGCGCGCCGCGAGGTGCAGGAGCCCGTTCGCGATCGCGCTCCCGAGCGCCACGCCGCACAGGAAGTGCGCCGGCTCGCGGTCGTCGGTTGCGACGAGGGCGAGGACGCACGCGAGGGAGAGCGTGCTCGCGATCGCGCGCATGAGCACGGGCACGCCCCAGGCGATGCGGTTGCGGAAGACCGTGCTCGAGAGCTCGAACACGTGCGTCACGGGGTAGAGGGAGGCGAGCAGGATCCACGCGGCGCCGCTCTCTTTCCAGAGGAACGCGCCGCCGCCGACGAGCAGGACTCCGAGCGATCCCGTCGCGAGGCGGATCCGGCGCGTCCCCGCGAGGACGGGAGCGATGCCGCTTTCGTCGCCCGCGGTGCGCTGGACGGCGATCTGTCCGGTGCCAAAGTCGGCGAGGCTGTCGAGCAGCGCGAAGACCGCGAGGTAGAACGTGAAGCGTCCGAAGCCGTCCGCCGAGAGCACGCGCGCCGACGTCCACAGGATCGCGAGCGTGCACGCGGATCCGTAGACGCGTCCGACGACGAGGAGCGCGGTGCCGCTCCACACTCTGCGCGGGACGGCGCGCGACTCGACGAGACGTCCCGGCTCCGGGAGCGATTTCGAACGTGATCCGAACAATCGTCGGCCGTTTCGGGCGATCGCGAAGTCTAGCAGGAAAGCCCACCCGCTCCCCGGATCGCGGCTCGGATTCGGGGCCGGGATTCGTGGAGTCGATCCGCGACTCCTCGCACCGTAGGATGAGCGCGACCGAGGGAGACACTCATGTACGCACGCAAGCGGCTGGACATCGGCAGCACGGATCTCCTCGTAGGTCTCCTCGCCTGCGCGGGGAGATTCGACGAGCGCCGCGAGCGCGAGCGCGTCGAGCACGCCCTCTCGCCTCCGTCGCCGGGCGCGAACGGCGAGGCGAGCCAGGCGATCGCGTGCCTCTCGGTGCGCAGCGGACTCGATCTCTTCCTCCAGGAGATCGCTCTCCCGGCCGGCAGCGAAGTGCTCATGTCTGCGTTGACGATCCCGGACATGTGGAAGATCGTCGAGCGCCACGGCCTCGTGCCGGTGCCCGTCGACGTCGATCCGGGGACGCTCGCGCCGACGCCGGAGCGCTGGCGTGCCGCGGCGAGCCCGCGTACGCGCGCCGTGATCGTCGCGCACCTCTTCGGCGCCCGCATCCCGCTCGAGCCGGTCTCGAAGATCGCGCGCGAGCGCGGCTGGTTCCTGCTCGAGGACTGCGCGCAGTCGTACACGGGGGACGCGGACAAGGGCAGCCCGCTCGCCGACGTCTCGATGTTCAGCTTCGGCCCGATCAAGACCGCCACGGCGCTCGCGGGCGGCGTCCTCGTCGTGCGCGACCGCGCGATCCTCGAGGGCATGCGCGCGCGCCAGGCGGCGCAGCCCGAGCAGAGCCGCAGGAAGTACTTCACGCGCATCCTCAAGTACTCCAGTCTCGTCGCTCTGACGAAGCGCCCGTGCTACGCGGCGTTCGTGAAGATGCTCGCGCTCCTCGGCAAGGACCACGACCAGGTGATCCAGGGCACCGTGCGCGGCTTCGCGGGCGGCGATTTCTTCGAGAAGATCCGGCATCGCCCGAACGCCGCGCTGCTCGCGCTCCTCGCGAGGCGGCTCGAGAGCAGGAGCACGTGGCGCGTCGACGGCCGCGTCGCGCGCGGCGAGCAGCTCGTGCATCTCCTCGCGGAGGCTAGCGGGCGCATCTCGATCCCCGGCGTGCGCGCGCCGTTCCACAGCTACTGGGTGTTCACGGTCCTCGTCGACGATCCGGACCGCGTCGTGACGGAGCTGCGCGAGGCGGGATTCGACGCGACGCGCGCGGCGAGCCTGCGCACGGTTCCCGCGCCCGAAGGCCGGGCGGATCTCGAGCCGCGCGAAGCGCAGCGGATCCTCGCGCGCACGGTCTACGTGCCGTGCTATCCGGAGATGCCGGCGCGCGCGGTCGACGCGATGGCGCGCGCGCTCGTGCAAGCGGTGCGCACGGTGCCGAAGCCGGCCGGGGAAGTCGTCCTCACGCCGGCGCCGGCGAACTCCGGGTTCTTCCCGCGACCTCGGCAGTGAACTCCTTCGTGCCGAGGTTCCCGCCGACGTCGCGGGTTCCGCGGCCGGCGGCGATCGTCTCGAGGAGCGCGCGGCGGAGCGCGCGCCCCGTGTCGACCTCGCCGAGGTGACGCAGAAGGTTCGCGAGCGAGAGCAGCGACGCGGTCGGATTCGCGAGATTCTTCCCGGCGATGTCCGGCGCCGTGCCGCCTGCCGGGTCGAACATCGCCAGCGTGATCTTCCCGTCGTCGTCGAAGGCGTAGGACGAGCTGTCGCCGAGGCCGATCGAGCCGACCAGCCCGCAGGCGGTGTCCGAGAGGAAGTCGCCGTACTCGTTCGGGCACACGATCACGGCGTACTTCTCGGGATTCATGATGATCCCGGCGAGGAGCGAATCGAACAGCTCGCGGCGGAAGGGGATCGACGGGTAGTCCTCGGCGACCTGTCCGACGACTTCCTCGAAGAGGCCGTCGGTCTCGCGCTGGATCGTGTACTTGCTCGTCGAAGTGACGTTCGTGCCGCGGATCATCGCGAGCTTGAAGGCGAACCGCGCGGCGAAGCGGCACGGAGCGCGCTCGATGACGCGCAGGGAGACGGCCGTGTCGCGCCCGATGCGGCGGCCGGCGTCCTCGTAGGTGCCGCCCGTCGCGATGCGGACGACGTCGATGTCGATCGTCTTCTTGAAGTTGTTCGCGATGCCGGGGAGCGTGCAGACCGGGCGGTGGATCACCGCGAACTGGCACCGGTCGCGGAGGATCTTGTTCGGGCTCTCGCCTGTCGTCGCTGTCGGATACTTGAGCGCGACGCCGGTGTCGCGCATCGCGGCGACGGCTTCGTCGTAGACGGCGTTCCCGCGTGCCTTGCGGTTCGTCTCGGAGAGGTCGACCGGGACCCATTCGATGCGGCACGGGAGGGCTTCGACGACGGAACGGACGCTCACGGAGAGCTCGGGCGAGATCCCGTCTCCCAGGAGTTCGACGACGCGATGGGTCTTCATGATTTGGGGGCGAAAAGGATAGCGTGAGGGGGTCGTGTTCGCAGCAGCCCTCACTTTCCTCTTCGGCGGTTTGCAGGCCGGAGCGCAGGGGAAGTCCGTCGAGCCGGTCGTGCGCGTCGATCTGCTCGACAACGGGAAGTTCGCGGAGCGGAACGAGTCGGCGACGGACCGGGGAGGGAGCCGGCCGATCCCGTGGTGGCTGTCGGCGCGCGGCATGGAGCAGGTGGTCGCGCTCCCCGGCGGCGGCTTCGCGCTGCGGACGAGCGCCGACGAGTGGGCGGAGCAGCCGATCGCGGCATTCGGGGAGCTGGCGCACTCGGTCACCGTCCACGGCGTCGTGAAGGGGAAGGGGCGGGTGACCGTCCTCGACGGCGATGGGATGCCGCACGCGCGCGACCTCGACGCGGCGGATGCGAGCGAGTTCGACGTCCGCGTCGGTGGTGGTCCGCGATTCGTGCTCCGGCTGGAGGCGTCGAGTCTGGGTGGGACCGTCCTGTGGTCCGACGTGTCGGTCGCCGTCGACTTGCCCTGCCCGGCAGCGAAGGATCTCCGCGCCGAGATCCTCGGGCTCCTGAAGTCGATCGTCGCGCCGTGGCTCGAGCGCGGGCTCGACGATCTCGGCGCGAAGAAGACCGGATTCGTGTGCCGCGGCTTCGACGCGGTCACCGGAGCGCCGCTCGCGACGCAGTCCGGCGGCATGCATCCCTTGTGGGAGCAGCTCCACGCCGCGCTGCAGGTCGAGGACGTGCCCGAGTGGCGCGCCGCGTACGAGCGTTTCCTCGAGGACTGGCTCGCGCTGTGCTTCGACCCGGACACCGGGCTCCCGCGCGCGTACGACTGCGAAAAGGACGAGCCGATCGGCGACCGGCCGCCGGGCGACCTCGCGCTGCCGCTCGGATTCCTGGTCGACGTCGCGAAGAGCGGTCCCGAGCGCTTCCGCGCCCGCGCGCAGGCGACGGCCGACAAGATCGCGGAGACCGTGCTCGCGAAGGGCGTCCTGCCCGACGGCACGATCGCCGCGAGCTACTACCCGAAGGACGGTCGCGCGAACACGAGCGTCCTCGAGCTGCGGCAATTCGATCTCCTCGCGCAGCTCGCGCGGATCCAGCGGGTGCGCGCCGATCCGCGTTTCGTGCGCGCGTCCGAAGAGCTGCGGTCCGCGTTCGAGTTCACGCACGTCTGGTGGGGGACCTGGGACCGCATCGATCCGGGGTTCGACGACGAGTTCGGGAACTACGGCGCGCGCGCCGCGGCGATCGCGCTCGCGGATCCGCAAGGGAAGGAGGGCAAGGCGTTCCGCGCGCTCGCGCTCGACGGCTGGCACCGCTACGCGCCGATCTGGAGGGACGCGCTGCGCCTCGGCGGGAACGTCGCGGCGGACCAGGTGCGCTGCTGGAACCTGCTCGGCGATCTCGTCAAGGTCGAGCCGTCGGAGAAGAGCTCGATCGCAGAGCTCCTGCACCTCGCCGCGCGTTCGCACTTCAAGGGCGAGCAGTACGGGAACGGCGCGTGGGGCGATGTCACGATCTTCCGGTTCGGGCCGCGGACCGGATTGCAGGTCGGCGACTACCCCGGCGCGCCGCAGAACCTCCTCAATGGCCTCGCGACGGTCTACACGGACGATCTCGGCGGCAAGACGGACGAAGTGCGCGCGATGTACACGGCGGTGCTGCGCAGCTCGGTGAAGGAGTACCGGCGGCCGTACGGATTCCTGCTCGATCGCACGGAGCGGCAGGGCGAGAATCCGGCATCGGGCACGCTGCGGATGCTGCTCGGGCTCGTGAAGATGCTGCGCGCGCTCTGACGCGCCTACTTCACGCGGATCACCGACACGTCGTCGCTGAAGCCGTTCGCGACGACGATCTCCTTCCTTCCGTCGCCGTCGAGGTCGACGAGCGCGAGGTCGAGCGGTCCGGTGCCGCAGCCGAGGTCCGCAGAACGGACGAACTGCACGGGATCGCCCGCGCGCGCGAGCCACAACTCGACGTGGTGGCTCCCCTGCGCGGTGACGACGAGCTCCGCCTTGCCGTCGCCGTCGAGGTCGGCGGCCGCGATCCGGTGCGGGCGCGCGCCCGTCGGCATCGCGGCGAGCGCACGCCAGCTCCCGTCGGCCTTCGAGATCCACGGCACGACCCAGCTCTGCGAATCGCCGAAGGCGTCGCGCGCGAGCACCGCGAGATCCTCGCGTCCGTCGCCGTCGAGATCGGCGGCGCAGACCGCGATCGGGAACTGCGGCATCGCGAGGAGCTCCGGCTGTCCGAGCGACACCGCGCCCGAGGCGTCCTTCGCGACGCGCAGCAGAGCGACGCCGCGCTCCGGGCCCGGGCCTCCGGCCGCGACGGCGATCCGGAGCTCGCCGCCGGCGCCGTGGAGGAGCGCGAGCGCGCGCGGTCCCGCAGCGACGGGCGTGCGCCGCGCGGCGCCGAACGCGATCTCGCCGGCGCTCCGGTTCTCGAGCAGGGCGACGAAACCCTTCTCGGGATCGGCGACGACCGCGTCCGACCGCCCGGTGCCCGCGAGATCCGCGAACAGGAGATCGGTCGCGTCCGTGCTCCCTTCGACCGGGAATTCGCGCGGGTTCGTGAAGCCGACGACGAGGGACGACCGGTCGGCTCCGCGGCGCAGCCAGCCGACGTCCGCGCGGCCCTTCGCCACGAGATCGCCGAACGCGACGACCTGCGCGCCCGGCGACCGGAGCCCGACGGCGTCGAGGAACGTCCCGCGGTATCCGGTGATCAGCACGGAGATCGTCTCGTCCGCCGCCGCGAGCACGGCGACGTCCGGTCGCCCGTCCGCGTTCAGGTCGCCGCTCGCGATCGAGCTCGGCGCGCGATCACAGCCGACGCGCGGCTCGGGCGCGAAGGGGCCGAAGAGCACGCCGACGCGCCGTGCGTCGCTGTTCGCGAACGCGAGATCGACCGTTCCGTCGCCGTCGAAGTCGCCGCACGCGACGTCGCCAGGACGCTGGCCGGCGGCCCGTCGAGCGACCTCCGTCGCGACGCCGCCGGCGAAGTCGAGGACGCGCACTTCCTGATCGTGCAGCGCGAGGACCGCGAGGTCCTCGCGCCCGAGCTCGCCGGATCGCGTCGCTGCGAGCGCGATCGGAACGCTTCCGACGTGCACTTGGAGCGGCGGTGCGTCGAGCCACGCGCCCCACCTCCCGGTGCGCCCGAGCCCGAACACGAGGACGAGATCGTCGCCGGCCGCGACGGCGAGATCCGGCCGCCCGTCGCCGTCGAGGTCGGCTTCGAGGAGCGCGCGCGGCGTCCCGGGGATCTCCACCGCGTGTTCCACCACGGCGTCGGGGCCGAGGAGCACGAGCTTCTTCGTTTCCTGGTAGCCGACGACGATCCGTTCCCCGTCCGTCGCGAGGAGCGCGCACACGGCGTGCTGCTTCGCGAGCGGGATGCGCCGCGGAGAACCGGGCCCCTGGTAGACGAGGAGCTCGTCGTCGATCGTGATCACCGCGACCGCGGGCTTCTTCTGCTTTTCGACGGCGCCTCCTGCGATCGCGCGCGGGCGCGCGGGGAGCTTCGCGCGCCACGTCGCGGGGAGCGCGACGTCGGGGCCCGCCTCGAGCAGGGCCTTGGCGTCGAACACCGCGAGCTCGAGCGTCTCGCGCGACGCGACCGCCGCGTGCGGCGCCGATCCGAACCACACCGGGCCGAGCGGATAATCCCCGATCGTGAACACGCGCGGTTCCGGCGCCGGCGCGACCGCGGGCGAGAGGCCGGCGGAGACTTCGACGCCTCCCGGACTCCGCGTCACCGTGACGAGCTCGTCCTTCCCGTCGCCGTCGAGATCGGCGGCGAGCACTCCCGTCGGTTTCGCGCGCGCGGAATGGCCCGTCGGGAACTCGAGACGCGCGAGCCAGCTCGGAACGGGCGCGGCGCGCGGCGCGGCGGGCGCAGAGACGACCGCGTGGTGGGCGTCCTCGCCGCCGCAGCCGAGCCCGAGGAGTGCGAGAGCGGCCACGACGCGCACGCGCGCATTATGGATGGGGCGGAACGGCCGGGCAACCGAGGGCGCGAGCGGGGGTATGGAGATCCGGTGCACGGGTCGTATCTTTCCGTTCGCATGAGCGGTTCGCAGCGCAATCTCCTGCTGGTCGCGATCCTCGTGGTCGCGCTGGCATTCGCGGGCGTCGCCTGGTGGGCGGTCCGCACGCCCGCTCCGGTCGCGCAACCTCCCGTCGCGATCGCGCCTCCGATCGCAGCGCCCACGCAACCCGAGACGCCCGCGGTGGACCACCGGCTCCACCTCGACAAGCCGGTGGCCGAAGAAGCCGCTGCGACGACCGTCGTCTTCCCGTTGAAGGTCGAACTCGAGCTCCAGGCCTCCGCGGTGCGGCCAACCGGCGAAGGCGTCCACGCGATGGGAGCCGATGCGACGGCGCGGATCGCGGGCTCGGTGCACGGAGGGAACGGCGAAGCGCTCCAGGCCGAGATCCTGTTCGTCGCCGGCGCGAACGAAGGCCGTCGTTTCCTGTGCGATCGCGACGGTCGCTTCGGCGCGAACGACCTCTACCCCGGACTCTCCGTCGTGAAGATCAGCGCCGCCGGGACCCCGGGCTCGCTGCGCGAGGTCCTGCTGCGGAAGGGCAACGAGAGCCAGCTCAACGTGGGCTACGGCCGCCTCGCGACGCTCCAGGGTTCCGTCAAGGACGCCGTCGGCCTTCCGATCGCCGACGCGCGCGTGACGATCGACGGCCAGGAAGGACGCACCGACGAGAAGGGGGACTTCATGATCGCGGGCCTCGCTTCCGGCGAGACGTTCGTGGTCGTCGAGAAGGCGGGCTACGCCGCGCACATGGAACGATTGAGCATCGTCGGCGCGCAGACGCTCGAGAAGGGTCGCCTCGTCTACGTGCTGCGTCCCGCCGCGCGACTCCAGGTCACGCTCGAGGATCGGCTCAACTCCGACAGCGAGGCCTGGCTCTACGTCCTCCCGCAGGCGCTCGACGGCGAGCGCGACTTCCCGTGGTACCGCGTGAACCCCGTGCGCCTCTTCCCCGGCGGCACGAAGGTGATCGAGGACCTGCCCGCGAAGGCGGTGGCGCTGCGCCTCTTCCACGCGGGCGCGATCGCGACGCCGCCGATGCAGTCCGTGACGCTCCGCGAGAAGGAGACGGCGACCGCGAGCCTGCACCTTGCGCCGGCTCCCGTCGTCAACGGCGTCGTGACGCAGGACGGTCATCCGGCGGCCGGCGCGGAGGTCGTGCTCGAGGCGCCCGAGCACTCCGGCGCGATGCTCTCCGTCCTCGGGCAGTCGGACTACTACGGCCTCGAGCGCGAGGTGATCCCCGACTTCCCGAGCGCCGTGCAGCGCACGAAGGCGACGTCGCTCGGCGAATTCGTGCTGACGGCCAACGAGGGCGTCAGCCGCAACCGCTACCTCCACGCGACGTCCGCGGACGGCAAGAGCTCCGCCTGGAAGCTCCTGCGCGGCGGCGAGACGCGCGTCGATCTCGTCCTCGAGCGCGCGCAGGGCGACAGCGAGCTGATCGTGCGAATGGAAGGCCGCACGCAGGGCCTCCCCGTCGAGACGAAGGTCGACGGCGCGCCGCGCGACAAGCAGGTCCTCGCGCCGGGCCGCGACCTCCACATCGCCGGGCTCGCGCCGGGCACGTGGAAGGTCACCGTCCAATGGAACGGCGCGCCGCTCGTCGACGGGATGCTCCTCGACCTCGGGAAGGAGACGACGCTGCCGGTGACGCTTCCCGAGGGTGCGATCGTCGGGCAGGACGAGGACACGCGCAAGCGCGCCCAGAAGTAGCGCGGCTCGTCGCGCGCTACCATTCAGAACTGACTGGGTTCCCTGTGACGAGCTGGGGGGCGGCACCGGCCCTCGTGATCCTGGTCCCTCCAATACTCACGCGGCCGCGGAGAGCGGGTGAATGCTGCGCGGCCCCCAGTCCTGCCTCCACGACAGAACTTCGGGCTCCGTCAGCCGGCGCGGAACGAATCCCAGTCGTTCCGCCGCCGACTTCTTGTCGAAGTTGAACCTGCGACGAATGTAGTTGCGGTACGTGAGGAAGATCTGGAGACCGAGATCGAGGTAGCGCCTCTGCTTGCTCACGAGCCACGACTCTCGCCGCAACCTCCCGGTCAGGTCCCTCGCAATCGCCTCGGTCTGATTGATCGGGAAGAGCGGGTTCGCAATCGTCCGCGCGAGGCGACTGCTCGTCTGCTGATGCACGAGTCGATCGCGACCGAACGCTTCGATCGCCAGGTCGACGTACGAGGCCTTCTTGTCGGTCTCCAGCACGACCTTGCTCAGCTTGCTGGCGAGGTCAGTCGCGCGGCGGAACGTTCTGCGCAGACTCAAGCGCGATCGGTCACGACGACGGCCGAAACGCTGCTCATCCGCGGCAATTGCTCGACGCCGCGCCGGTGTCATCTTGCCTCGAGGGCGGATCGTCGCCGCTTCCGCCCAGACCAAGAATCGACTCTTCGTCTCGATCAGTACCGGGATGCTGAGAGGGCGCGTGTTCCGCCGCCCCTCGTAGGACTCGAACTCATCGAGCTGGAAGGAGGAGCCTTCAGGCAAGAGGCCGCGCAAGTTGAGATTCAGGCGACGCAGGTGGCGAGCGATCTTCCGGAACTTGAGCTCAGTGCAGCGCAAGGTGAGACGGAGGTTGCGCGAGGACTGACGCAAGCCGAGGCCCGACGCGAGAGACAAGAAGAGCTTGGGATTGAGGTCGGGTTTGTGATCGCGGTAGTCCATGCGGAACGTCTGGCGAGAAAACGTGCGCCGGCAGGCCTCGCATCGAAAACGAGGCACGGCCTGCGACCTGCACTTCGCGAAGTAGTAGCCGTGAGGCCGGCAGAAGTGAGGACGGGGCTGCAGATGCTGTGAGCACCGGCTGTACGGGCATCGAGGCGGTCGAAACATGCGGGTATCCCTCCATGCGGGCCCGAGTTGGGCCTGCTGAAGGGGGGACCTCGCGGCGGTGCCGAGGTTTCAGGGGGGTCCGGCGATTCCTCGAGGAGTCGCAACAGGGAACCCAGTCAGTTCCCTACCATTCCCGGCCCCATGGTGAAGAAACTGCTCGCCCTCGACGGGACCTCGCTCACCCTCGACGACCTGCGCAGCGTCGTTCGCGACGAGCGCGTCGAAGTCGTCGTCGCGCCGAAGGCGCGCGAGCGCATCGCGGCGGCGCGCGCGCTCGTCGAGGAGCACGTGCGGTCGGGCGAGGCCGTGTACGGGCTCACGACGGGCTTCGGGAAGCTGAAGAATGTCGCCATCGGGGCGGCGGACATCGAGAAGCTGCAGGAGAACCTCGTGCTCTCGCACTGCTGCGGGCTCGGGGATCCGATGCCGATCGGCGAAGTGCGCGTCGCGCAGGTGCTCCGCCTCAACGGGCTCGCGCGCGGGCATTCGGGCGTCACGATCGAGCTCGTCGAGCGCCTCGAGCGGCTTCTGAACAAGGGTTTCGTCCCGGTCGTGCCGCGCAAGGGCTCCGTCGGAGCGAGCGGGGACCTCGCGCCGCTCGCGCACATGGCGGCCGCGTACATGGGGCACGGGGAGGCGTGGGTCGCGGGGAAGCGGCAGGACGCGCGCAGCGCGCTGCGCTTCGTCGGCGAGGAGCCGATCGTCCTGCGCGCGAAGGAAGGTCTCGCGCTGATCAACGGGACCGAGATCATCAAGGCCGTCGGCGTCGCCGCGTGGCTCGCGAGCGAGCATCTCTCGAAGGCCGCCGACGCCATCGCCGCGCTGACGATCGAGGCGCTGCTCGGGAGCGCGAAGCCGTTCGACGAGCGCCTCGCGACGTTGAAAGGACAGCCCGGCCACGCGCGCGCCGCCGCGAACGTGCGAGCGTGCCTCGCTGGATCGAAGGTGCTCGAGAGCCACGTCGATTGCGACCGCGTGCAGGATCCGTACTCGCTGCGGTGCGTGCCGCAGGTGCACGGCGCGTTCAAGGAGGCGCTCGCGCACGTGCGCGCCGTGCTCGAGCGCGAGCTGAACGCCGTCACGGACAATCCGATCGTGTTCGCGGAGACGCGCGAGGTCGTCAGCGCGGGCCAGTTCCACGGACAGCCGCTCGCGATCCCGCTCGACTACCTTGCGATCGCGCTCGCGACGCTCGCGAACATCAGCGAGCGGCGGATCGAGCAGCTCGTGAACCCCGATCTTTCCCACCTGCCGGCGTTCCTGACGCCCGAGCCGGGATTGAATTCGGGCCTGATGATCGCGCAGGTCGCCGCGGCTTCGGTCGCGAGCGAGAACAAGGTGCTCGCGCATCCGGCGTCCGTCGACACGATCCCGACGAGCGCGAACCAGGAGGATCACGTGTCGATGGGCGTCACGGCCGCGCGGAAGTGCGCGGAGATCGCCGCGAACGTGGAGATGGTCCTCGCGCTCGAGTGGCTGTGCGCCGCTCAAGCGCGCGAGTTCCACCGCGAGCTCTCGGCGGGGAAGGGCGCGGAAGCCGCGTACGCGTGCCTGCGGAAGAAAGTGAAGCCGCTGGGACGCGATCGCTACCTCCACGACGACATCGTGGCGGCTCTGGAACTGCTGCACTCGGGCGCGCTCGTCGAAGCCGTCGAGGCGAGCGTCGGCGCGCTGCAAGCCTGAGCCCGCACGATCATGCGGGCCGGTTCCGCATGAACGTGCGGTGTCCGATGCGCGCGCGATCGCCGAACATGGGGAAGTTCCATTCGGAACTGACTGGGTTCCGTGTTGCGAGTTCGGCGATGGCCTGAAATCCAGCGATTCCTGGGCGTCGCAACACGGAACCCAGTCAGTTCCGTTCCATTCCTCTTGGCGGAGCCACCTCCATGCGACGATCGACGATTCCTTCCTTCTTCCTCTTCACGCTCCTCTCGACCGCTTGCGCGAGCACGAACATGCACTCGACGACAGAATCCCAGATCCAACCCGCCAGCCCCGCTCCCGCATCCCACCAACCTCTGGACGGGAAGGTGTTCGACATCGTCCTCGTCCAGGCGAACGGCCAGCCGAAGGGGCCGGACCAGCTCGTGTTCGACTCGGCGCTCTTCGAGTCGACCGCGTGCAGGCCCTACGGCTTCACGGCCACGAAGTACACGACCGGCGCGCAGGGTGACGACGTGCGCTTCGAGGCCGTCGCGAAGAGCCGCGACGCGGGCACGAACTCGTGGAAGGGCGCCGTCCACAGCAGCACCGTCCGGGGCACGATGACCTGGAGCAATCCGAAGGGCGAGACGGAGAGCATGACCTTCGAAGGGAAGGCGGCGAGCGGCGTCCTCGATGGACGGACGTTCGACGTGGAGATCGTCGGCGCCGACGGGAAGCCGCAGGACAAGGACCACCTCACCTTTGCCGGCGGAAGCTTCGACTCGTCTTCGTGCCGGCCGTTCGGTTTCATCCGCACGGGGTACACGACGAAGGTCGAGGGCGACGCGACGCGGTTCGAGGCCGTCTGCGCGAGCGCGGATTACGGCACGAATCACTGGGAAGGAACGATCCGAGGCGATCGGATCGAGGGCACGCTCAAGGCGGGCGATCCGGCGGGACCGGCGCCGACCCTGCGGTTCTCCGGCAAGCGCGTCCCTTGATCGGCGCGGGACGCCCTGGACAGCCCGGGTGTCGAGGCTAGGATCGAGCCGCCATGGTCGGCTCGAAGAAGAACCCCGGCGGCATCAGCGACGCCGCCGTGAAGAAGGCGACCGGCTGCGACTGGAAGTCGTGGATCTGGCACCTCGACCACGCCGGCTGCGCCGAGAAGTCGCACAAGGAGATCGCCGCGATCGTCTCCAAGAGCTGGCCGAAGGTCGGCGGCTGGTGGACGCAGATGGTGACGGTCGGCTACGAGCAGGCGAAGGGGCTGCGCGCGAAGAACCAGGTGAAGGAAGGCTGGCGCGTGTCGAGCAGCAAGACCGTCGACGTGCCCGTGAAGAGCCTCTTCGCCGCGTGGAGCGACGCGAAGAAGCGCGCCGCGTGGTTGAAGGACCACCGCTTCACGGTGCGCAAGGCGACCGCGCCGAAGTCGATGCGGATCACCTGGGTCGACGGGAAGACGAGCATCGAGGCGAACTTCTACGCCAAGGGCGCGAAGAAGAGCATGGTCGCGCTCCAGCACGACAAGCTGACGGGCGCCGCGGACGTCGCGAGGAAGCGCGCCTACTGGGCGAAGGCGCTCGCGAAGCTCAAGGCGACCGTCGAAGCCTGACGTTCCGGGTTCAGTACGCCGGATCGAGCGCGACGAGCGTGACCGCGCTTCCGATGAAACGCGCGTTCGCCGTGTCGCGGACGAAGGCCTGGATCTGGATCGATCTCGCGTCGGGTCCGGCCGTCGGCAAGCCGACTCGAAGCGCGAGGACTCCGCTCGCGGGAATCGTTCCCGACGCGAGCACCTGCGTGTGCGCCGCGTCCACGAGTCTGACCCCGTGCTGCTGGGCGTCGTACGCGAACGCCGGGGAGGCGGAGACGAGGATCGTCACCATGTCTCCGGGCCGACCGGTGCACGACATCGGGACGTAGGTGTTCCCGCGCGCGACGCGCGGGCATTCGAGGCGTCGCGAAGCGCCCGCGAACGACTCGACGGCGCCCGCGGGAGCGACGACGACCGCGCCGTCGGCTCCTCGAGCACCGTCGCCGTAGCAATCGGCCCCGCTCGTGTCCTGTCCGCCGAGGCCGCCCGCGCCTGCAGTCGCGTGGTTGCCGAGAAGCACGGTGTTCGGCGGCGTCGCGGCGCTCGCGACGAGGATGCACGCGCCTCCGGCTCCGCCGCCGCCCGGGTACGAATTCGAGAGGCATGGCCCGGAGTCGCCGCCGCGCCCTCCCGTGCCGCCATCGAGCTCCGAGCCGCCGAGGAACACGAAACCGTCCTCGACGCGGCACGCGACGCCCCCGGAACCGCCGTCTCCGGCGTCGACTTGGCCTCCGCCGAGGCCGCCGTCACCGCCGCTGCCTCCGCGGAAGACGCAGTCGTACACCGCGACGGAACTCGAGCGAGCGGACAAGGCCGATTCCCCGGACGCGCCGTCGCGCGGATCGGCGGCGTCGCGATCGCCGGCGCCGCCTTGAAGCGTGCACGCGACGAACCCGACGTCTGCGTCCGCGTCGAGGACGACGGCGGCGCGCGCGGGCGTCGTCGAGACCCCGTTCGCGCCGAGGATCGTGCAGTCCTCGAGCCGCAGGACGCCCGCGTCGTGGCTCGCCGTGAACGCGCCCGAGGCTGGAGGCTGCGAACTCGGGCCGTGGACGACGATCCCGGCGACGAGAACGGAGTGTCCAGCGGCGAGGCCGTCGACGCGCACGGAGCCCTGCACGTCGACGGTCGCTCCCGCGTCGGCGACGACGACGAGCGACTTGTCCGGGATCGTGAAGCCGGAATACGTCCCCGTTCTCACGAGGACCGCGTCGCCGTCGCGCGCCGCGTCGACCGCGGGCTGGATGTCGGAGTACGCGCCGCCGCCTCCGACGACGAGCACGTGCCCGGGGAAGCCGCGAGCATCTCGGCCGCTCGGCAATTGAAGCGCGGCGAGCAAGGCGCAGGTCAAGAGGTGAATCATCGGGTCTCCTCCCATGCCGTACGGACCGAGGACGCCAGGATACGCCGAGGATCCCTTCGCCGCGACGGGCGAGGTCCTACGCCGTGCGCTCGCGCAGCCGGAGAATGCTCGCTTCGCGGATGCCGAGCAGCCGGGCGCCGGCGAGGAGCACGAGCGCGGCCGTGCCGCCGTGGAGGATCGTCCGCAGCGCGAGGATCGGGAGCGTGCTTCCCGGCAAGGGCAGGATCGCCTGCAGCGACCAGCCGGTCGCTACGCCGAGCGCGAGCGCGGCCGCGGCCCGCGCGAGCCACTCGGCCCATCGGTCGTCTGCGTGCGCCTTGGTCGCCCGACCGAGCATCACGGCGAGAGCGAACGTGTACGCGAGGATCGCCGCCGAGCTCGCCGCGGCGAGGCCGCGCGCTCCGAACTGCTCGCGCCCGAGCGCGTAGATCGGGAGCGCGACGACGGCGACGCCGGTGCCGAGGAGCGCGGGAAGCCACGTGTTCCCCATGGCGTAGAACCCGCGCGAGAGCAGCGGCTGCGCGCTCCACGCGGCGAGGCCGATCGAGATCCACGCGAGGCACGCGCCGATCTCGCGCAGCTGATCGGGCGTCATCCGCCGCTGCCCGTACACGAGCGTCGCGATCTCCGTCCCGCTCACGGTGAGGACGACTTGCGCCGCGAGCGCGAGGACGAGCACCTTCCTCGTCGTCGCGACGAGCGCCGCGCGCATCTCCTTGCCGCGGCCCTGCGCGACGAGGCGCGACAGCGTTGGGAACGCGGCCATCCCCGCCGCGAGGCCGAAGACGCCCATCGGGACGCGCATCAGCGTCTTCGCGTCGTTCAGGATCGTCAGCGTCCCCGTCCCGATCAGCGATCCGTGGTGGCGCAGGTACCAGTCGTCGACGACCACGATCGAGAAGCCGAGCATGATCGGCAGCGAGCGCGCGAGGTACGTGCGCAGGTCCGGATGGCGCGGCGCCCACGTCAGCCGCCAGCGCATCCCCGTGCGCAGGCATCCGATCAGCGGCAGCAGGAACGGCCCGAGGAAGCTGCCGGCGAGCGCGCCCCAGGCGAATCCGTACGGACCGAGCGAGCTGCCTCCGAGGAGTCCGCCGGCGACGATGCCGCCGGTGTAGACGATCGGCGCGAGGGCGGGGAGCGCGTGGCGGTCGCGCGCCTGGAGCGCGGCGGAGAGGAGCCCGCCGAGGACGTGGAAGACCTGCGCCGGCAGCACGATGCGCGTGAGTCGGACGAGGTCCTCGAGCTGCGCCGGGGAGAAACCGGGCGCGATCCATCGCGCGAGCGCCGGGGCGAGCGCGAAGAGCACCGCCGTGAGCGCGAGGAGGAGCACCGCGAGGAACGTCGCGATCGCGCTGAAGGCGTCCCAGCCGCGCGCCTCGTCGCCGCGCGCGAGGTGTCCGGCGAAGATCGGGATGAAGACGATCGAGAGCGCGCCGGCCGCGAGGAGGTAGTTCAGGAAATCGGGGAGCTGGAAGGACGCGTTGTAGACGTCCGACGCCGCGCTCGCGCCCAGGATGCGGCCGATCGCGCCCTCGCGGACCATCGAGACGAGGCGCGAGAGGAGGATCGACGCGCCCCACACGGCGCTCGCGATGCGGACGTTCTTCGACAACGTCCTCGGAGTGTGCGTGTTGCCGAGGGGCGGCTCAATGCTCGGCCGCGGGTCCGAGCCTCGTGCGCAGGATCGGACCCCAGGACGAGCTCCCGTACAGATCCGCCATGCGCTCCCAGGCCCGCTGCTCCGCGACCGGATCGTCGTGCCGGCTGAAGCGGACGCCCCGGGAATCGGCCCGGTCGTCGTCGACGATCCCCGCGCCCGCGTACACGGCCTCGCCCGCGCGCACCTCGAACGTGAAGACGTCGGCGTTGTCGGACGGAACCTCGTAGTGGCGGCGCCACCGCGTGATCTCGGGCGACACCTGGACTCCGGGCTGCAGCTCGCCTTCGACCAGCGTGAGCCGCCACTTTCCGGGCGCGAGGTTCGAGAAGACGAGGAGACCCGAGGTCCCGCGGTTGCTGACGATCTGCTTCGGATCGTCGGCCCGAGCGAGGGCTCCGCTGATAAGCCTCTCGCCGTACCGCGTGCCGAGCGTATTGGCGTAGAACGTGATGTCCGGCTCGATCACGACGATGCCGGTCGTCTCGGGAGAGCCCTCGAGCGAGGGTGCCGACATCCTGGCGAGGGTGGTGCAGCCGGCGAGGAGAGCGAGGGAAACGCAGAGGATCGAGCGGATGTGGAAGCGTGCCATCGGCTTCCATCCTAGCTCGATATGCTGGCCCCGGAGGAAGGCAGATGACGACGACGGAAACGAACCGGAGCCGCATCGAGAGGGATCGCGACGGGATCCCGATCGGTCCCCAGCGCGCGCCGCGCGGCGCGACGCGCACGTGCAAGACCTGGGCGGCCGAGGCGGCGATGCGGATGCTGATGAACAACCTCGACCCGGAGGTGGCCGAGGATCCCGAGCACCTCGTCGTCTACGGCGGTTCGGGCAAGGCCGCGCGCGACTGGGACTGCTTCCGCGCGATCGTCGCGACGCTCCGGCGCCTCGAGCCCGACGAGACGCTCCTCGTCCAGTCCGGGAAGCCCGTCGGCGTCTTCAAGACGACGACGGCGTCGCCGCGCGTGCTCATCGCGAACAGCAATCTCGTCGGCAAGTGGGCGAACTGGGAGCACTTCAGGAAGCTCGAGGCCGAGGGGAAGATGATGTTCGGCCAGATGACGGCCGGCTCGTGGATCTACATCGGCACGCAGGGAATCCTGCAGGGGACCTACGAGACCTTCGCCGCGTCCGCGGCGGCGCGTTTCGGCGGCACGCTCAAGAACCGTCTCGTCGTCACCGGGGGTCTCGGCGGCATGGGCGGCGCGCAACCGCTCGCCGCGACGATGAACGAGGCGACATTCCTCGCCGCCGAAGTCGATTCGTCCAGGATCCGGAAGCGCCTCCAGACGCGCTACCTCGACGTCGCGATCGACGACATCGACCGCGCGATCGACGAAGCGCTGACGTGGAAGGTGAAGGGTGTCGCCAAGTCGATCGCCGTCCGCGCGAACGCGGTCGATCTCCTCGAGCGCTTGATAGCGCGCGGCATCACTCCCGACGTCCTGACGGACCAGACCAGCGCGCACGACCCGTTGAACGGCTACGTCCCGAACCGGATGACCTACGACGCGGCGCTCGCCCTGCGGAAGACGGATCCGAAGACCTACGAGCGCGAGTCCTTCCGCACGATGATCGACCACTGCAAGGCGATGCTCGAGCTCCAGCGTCGCGGCGCGGACACGTTCGACTACGGCAACAATCTCCGCGGTCACGCCGCGCAGGCGGGGTTCGCCGACGCGTTCGGCTTCGAGGGCTTCGTGCCGAAGTACGTGCGTCCGCTGTTCTGCCAGGGCAAGGGCCCGTTCCGCTGGGTCGCACTCTCGGGTGATCCGAAGGACATCGCGATCACCGACCGCATCATCCTCGAGCTCGTCCCCGAGGACCGCGCGCTCGCGCGCTGGATCCGCATGGCCGGCCAGCGCGTGAAGTTCCAAGGGCTGCCCGCGCGCATCTGCTGGCTCGGCCTCGGCGAGCGCGCGCGCGCCGGCCTCGCCTTCAACGAGGCGGTGCGCCGCGGCGAGATCTCCGCGCCGATCGTGATCGGCCGCGACCACCTCGACTGCGGTTCCGTCGCGAGCCCGAACCGCGAGACCGAGGCGATGAAGGACGGCACCGACGCTGTCGCGGACTGGCCCCTCCTCAACTGCATGCTGAACGTCGCCTCGGGAGCCGCGTGGGTCAGCTTCCACCACGGCGGCGGCGTCGGCATGGGCTACAGCCTCCACGCGGGACAGGTGACGGTCGCGGACGGCACGCCCGAAGCGGCCGCGGCGCTCGAACGGGTCCTGACGAACGATCCCGCGACCGGCGTCATGCGCCACGCGGACGCCGGATACGAGGACGCGATCCGTTGCGCAGCGGAGCGCGGCGTCGACCTCCCGATGGCCTGAAAAGAGCGGAGAGGGCGTCACGGCTCCCGAACCGTAACCACCCTCTCCGTGAGGCGACCCGAAGCAGAGGGAGGATTCTGGCGAGAGACCGTTCCGCCCCGGGCGACTCAGCTTGGTTCACGAAGGCGGCGCGATCGCGTGCCCTCGCGGTTCGAAGTGATGGAGCGGCCAGGAATCGCGCGTCGAGACGGCCGCATCGATCCAGTCGGACCCGGTGCGGATTCCCCCTGCCCTCGTCTGCTCGTCCTGACCGCTCGCATCTGTTTGGGACTTCGTCGGCTCGACATCCCGCCCGCCGGGTGCAATGCGCGTGCCGGAGCGCGGATCCCGCCCACGCCCTGCCAGCGCAGGCCGCGAGCCCGGAGGCTGGGGCATTTCGCCCCACTCGAGGCGAAGGGGGATCACAGGTTCCTCGCGATCGCGCCGAAGAGCCCGTGTCGACCGTGGTCGATCCCCGCGGTGAAGTACAGCGTGCGCGCGTCCCCGCCGAGCGACCCGTTACCGAACGAGATCGCGCGCAGACCGCTCACGCGGATCGGGTCGCCCTGCTCGTCCTCGAGCACGCCTCGGTAGGCGCCGGTGTCGGGTCGGAAGGCGGTGATCGTCCCGTCGCCGGAGTTGGCGACGAGCAGGGACTTGCCGAATCGTCCGAAGCCGGCGGGCGCCATCGCGAGACCCCAGGGCGCGTCGAGGTGCTCGCGCGACACGAGCCTCTTCACCAGATGGCCGTCGGTCCCGAACACGTCGATGTAGCCGTTCGCTTCGCCGTCGATCGTCGGCGCGTCGCTCGGCGAGTGCGTGCGGACGCTCGGACGGCGGTCGGTGTACGTCACGTACAGGAACTCGCCGAACCGGCGGATGCCGAACGGCGCGAAGTTCGAGGGTACGAGGTCGTCCGTGAACGAACCCACGTGGGCGAACTGCTCGTCGAACACGTCGACGACTCCCGCGGCGAAATTCGTCGCGTAGAGGCGCCTCCGCGCGCCGCGCTCGGCGACCGCGATGCCCTCGTACTGCGCGCCGGCCGCGGACTCGTCGATCGCGGGCACGGCGCTGTCGGCCGCGACGTCGGGGTTCCACCCGAGCACGCGCCCGTCGCGCGTCGCGAAGAGGAAGAGGCTCGGTCCGGAGCGATCCTCGCGATGGATCACGAACCCGGACGAGCCGTTGTGGACGACCCCCGTCGGCGCGCTCGCGCGCGTGTCGGGGATCGAGAGGAGATCGCCGGTCCGCCTCCCGTCGCCGAGCACGCGCAACGCCGTTCCCGTTCCGGCGCTCGCGATCCAGAAGGGGCCCGACGGCGACGCGTCGAGGCCCCAAGGATTCACCAGGGCTTCGTCGACGTGCGGAGCCTGGACGGCGCCGTCCGACAGGAGATCGATCCGGCGGTAGTCCTGTGCGGGAGCGGAAGGATTCCAGGCGATCCACGCCGCTGTCGCTGCGACTCTCCATGCGATGCAGGTTGTCTTCATGAGAAGTACCTCCTTTCAGGTACGTGCTCCCGCGAAGGCAAACCCTGCGCCAGCGATGCGAGTGCCTCCTGCGCGCAGCCGCGCGCCGTGCGCGCGGGAATCTCCGAGGCGAAACGCGTCGTTGCGGCAGGACGCGACGCGATCACTCGAGCGCGTGCGACTCCCACGCCGCGAGCTTGCGGTACAGCGTCTTGCGATCGAGCCCAAGCATCCGCGCCGCGGCCGCCTTGTTCCCGTCGGTCGTGCGGAGCACGCGGAGGATGTGCTCGCGCTCGACTTCCGCCATCGACCGCTTCTCGTCCGCCTCCGGGAGCGGAGCCGAATGCGCGCCGAGCGTGTCGGGGAGATCCGACGCGTCGATCTCCTCGTTGCGACCGAGCACGATGCAGCGCTCGATCGTGTTCTCGAGCTCGCGCACGTTGCCGGGCCAGTTGTGCCGCACGAGGAGATGCAACGCTTCCGGCGTCAGCGTGCATCCGGTGCGCCCGTGACGCTTGCCGTGCTTCGCGAGGAAGTGCGCCGCGAGCGGGAGGACGTCGTCGGGTCGTTCGCGCAGCGGCGGCACGCGGATCACGAGGACGTGGAGCCGGTAGTAGAGGTCCTGGCGGAACGCTCCGGCCGCGACCTGCGCGTCGAGATCGCGGTGCGTCGCGGCGACGACGCGGACGTCGACCGGGATCGGCATCGGCGCGCCCAAGGGATGGATCTCGCGCTCCTGGAGGACGCGCAGGATCTTCGCCTGCAGCGGCAGCGGCATGTCCCCGATCTCGTCGAGGAAGATCGTCCCGCCGGTCGCCTCCTGGAACAGTCCGGCCCGATCCTCGCGCGCGTCGGTGAACGCGCCGCGGCGGTGGCCGAAAAGATGGCTCTCCAGCAGGGATTCCGGGATCGCCGAGCAGTTCACCGGGACGAACGGCCTCTCGCTGCGTCCGCTCTGCTCGTGGATCATGCGCGCGATGAGCTCCTTGCCGGTGCCGCTCTCGCCGAGCAGGAGGACGTGCGACTGGCTCGCCGCGGCCTTCAGCGCGAGATCCAGGCACTCCCGCATGCTGTCCGCTTCGGTGACGATCGTCTGGGTCCCCTGGTCGAGCCGCGCGCGCAGCTCGTCGAGACGCCGCACGAGACGCCGGTCCTGCATCGCCTCCTCGAGCGTCGAGAGGAGCTGCGGCATGTGGAACGGCTTCGCGACGTAGTGGTACGCGCCCGCCTTGATCGCGCCGACGGCGGAATCGATGGTGCCGAACGCGGTGATCAGGACGACCGGCACGTCGCGGTGTCGCGCGTGCAGCTCGGCGAGGAGCTCGTCGCCGCGCATCCCGGGCATGATGACGTCGGACACGACGACGTCGATCGTGCTCGGGTTGAAGAGGTGGAGTGCCGCGATGCCGTTCGTCGCAGTGACGACGTCGTAGCCCGCGTCGCGGAGCTCCTCCTCGAGGAACATGCGCATCGCTTCGTCGTCTTCGACGGCCAGGATCCTGCCGAGTGTCGTCATGCCGCCCTCCCGTTGTGTGTCAGGGGTTGCTCCACGTGCTCGAGCGGCACGTACACGGCGATCCCCGTCCCGGTGCCGACGGAGCTCCGCACCTCGATCCAGCCGCCGTGCTCGCGCACGATGCCGTACGAGATCGAGAGGCCGAGACCCGTTCCCTTGCCGACCTCCTTCGTGGTGAAGAACGGATCGAAGATCCGCTCGAGGTCGCCGGCGGAGATGCCGCAGCCCTGGTCCTCGAACGTGACGACTGCGAACGGGCGCTCCGGGCCGGGGCGCTCGGGGTACGTGCGCGTCTGGGTGCCGATCCGCACCGTCAACCGGCCGCCCTCCGGCATCGCGTCGATCGCGTTCACTGCGATGTTGAGGAAGACTTCGTACAGGCGGTCCGCGTCGCCTTGGACTGCCGGGCACGCGGGATCGAACGCCGTGTCGACCTGGATCGACGTGTGCGCAAAGCGGTCCTCGAGGAACTCGATCACCTGGCCGAGCACGTCCGCGAGCGACGTCGGCGCGAGACGCAGCTCCCGCGACCGCGAGTAGTCGAGCATCCCTTTCACCGTCGTCGCGATGCGCTCGATCTGGCCGGTGATGATGCGCAGGTTGCGTTCGGCGGGATCGTTGCCCTGGAGCTTCTTCCGCAGCGATTCCGCGCGCCCGACGATCACGTTCAACGGCGTCCCGATCTCGTGTGCGAGGCCCGCCGCGAGCCGACCGACGCTGGCGAGACGCTCGGCCTTGCGCAGGGAGACCTCGATGCGACGACGCTCCTCCTCGTGACGCTTCAACGAGCGCTGGGCGGCCTCGAGGCGCTCGCACATCGTGTTGAACCCGCCCGCGAGGTTGCCGAGCTCGTCGCTCGTGCGCACGGGAGCGCGCGCGGCGAAATCGCCGGCCGCGACTTCCTCGAAGTTGCGCGCGAGCTCGGCGATCGGACGCCCGACCGTCAGGTGGATCGCGAGGTACACGATGCTCGACGCGGCGAGGATCATCGCCGCCGTGAGGAGGAGGATCGACTGGCGCGCCGCGGCCGCGGCCTCCTCGATGAACGCCTCCTGCTGGAAGGCCTGCACCGCGCCGAGCAGCCGTCCGTCGCTTCCCGCGATGGGGAAGACGAACGAGGCGACCGGGGCCCCCCGGATCGCGAGGTGCGTTTCCGAGGCCTCGCGTCGATCGAGCGCCGCCCGGATCGCGGAGGCGTCGGCGGGTGCCTGGCCGTCGAGCGCCTCGGACTCGTACGCGAGCTCGCCTTCCGCGTCGAAGAGGCGCAGGCCGAGCACGCGGGTGAACGCGCTGACGCGATCGACGAGCTCGAGAGCCGTCTTCGGCGTCGTCTCGGCCTGCGAGTCCTCCGCAGCGGTCTGGATCGCGCGGGCGATCTCCGTCCGCTCGTCCGCGAGCCCCTTCGCGAGCATCGAACGCCCCTGGCGTTCCTCGAGCCATCCGAACAGGGCCATCAGCCCGACGAGCGGCACCGAGAGAGCGAACATCAGCTTGATGCCGATCTTCACGAGGGGGGGACCTACGCCGGGGGCCGCGCCGCGGTTGGGGGGGCGGCGACGGAATTGAGGAATCGCCTCAAATCGGGATAGGCTCGCGCCCACGCATGGACGGAAAGCGGACCGCGATCGATCCGGTGTGCGGGATGAGCGTCGACCTGGGGCGCGGCGCCCCATCCTGCGAGCACGCCGGGCGGGAGTACTCCTTCTGCTCGCCGGGTTGTCTCGCGAAGTTCCAGCAGGACCCGGGCCGGTACCTCGCACCCGCGCCGGCGCCCGCCGCTCCGCGCGGCTCCCTGTACACCTGCCCGATGCACCCCGAGGTCCGGAGCGAGGGACCGGGGAGCTGCCCGAAGTGCGGGATGGCGCTCGAGCCGTTGATCGCCACGCACGAGGCGAACCCCGAGCTCGGGGCGATGCTCCTCCGCTTCCGCGTCGCCGCGGTGCTCACCGTGCCCTTGTTCGTGATCGCGATGGCGCGGCACATCCACGCGATTCCGCTGCACGACCTCGCGTCGCCGCGAACGCTCGATCTCGTCGAGCTCGCGCTCGCGACGCCGGTCGTCCTGTGGGCCGGTTGGCCGTTCTTCGTCCGCGGCCTGCGCTCGCTCGGGCTCGCGGGCGGCCCGTGGAGCCCGAACATGTTCACGCTGATCGCGCTCGGCGTCGGCGCGGCCTGGATCTTGAGCGTGGTCGCCGTGCTCGCGCCGGATTCGTTCCCCGCGTCCTTCCGGATGGAGGACGGCTCTGTGCCCGTCTACTTCGAGTCCGCCGCAGTCGTCGTGACGCTCGTGCTGCTCGGGCAGGTCCTCGAGCTCCGCGCGCGCGCGGCGACGGGGCAGGCGATCCGCGCGCTGCTCGATCTCGCGCCGAAGACGGCCCGGCGCGTGCGCGCCGGCGGCGCGGAGGAGGACGTGCCGCTCGAGCGCGTGGCGGTCGGCGACGTGCTCCGCGTCCGCCCCGGCGAGCGCGTGCCGGTCGACGGCGTCGTGCTCGACGGAGCGAGCGCGGTCGACGAGTCGATGATCACGGGCGAGCCGATGCCGGTCGCGAAGGACGCGGAGGCGCGCGTGACGGGCGGGACGGTCAACGGATCGGGCACGTTCACGATGCGGGCCGAGCGCGTGGGCGCCGAGACGATGCTCGCGCGGATCGTGGCGCTCGTCTCCGAGGCGCAGCGCAGTCGCGCTCCGGTGCAGGCGACCGTCGACAAGGTCTCGCGCTGGTTCGTGCCCGCCGTCGCGGGCATCGCGGCCGTCGCGTTCGCGGTGTGGGCGACGAAGGGCCCCGAGCCGCGCCTCGCGCACGCGCTCGTGAGCGCCGTCTCGGTCCTGATCATCGCCTGTCCGTGCGCCCTCGGCCTCGCGACGCCGATGTCGATCATGATCGCGGTCGGTCGCGGAGCGCGCGAAGGCGTGCTCTTCCGCGACGCGGAGGCGATCGAGCGGTTCGGCCAGGTCGAGACGCTGATGATCGACAAGACCGGGACGTTGACGGAAGGGCGGCCGAAGCTCCGGTCGGTCGTGCCGATGGACGGCTGGGCGGAGAACGACGTGCTGCGCCTGGCGGCGGGGCTCGAGAAGGGGAGCGAGCACCCGCTCGCCGACGCGATCGTCGCCGCGGCGAGCGAGCGCGGGATCGAGATCCCGAAGCTCGACGGATTCGAATCCGTGCCCGGGAAGGGCGTGCACGGGACGATCGACGGCCGCGCGGTCGCGCTCGGGAACAAGCGCCTGCTCGAGATGGTCGGCCTGGACGTCGAGGCCGCGACGGCGCAAGCCGACGAGCTCCGCGAGGACGGCGCGACGGTGACGTTCGTCGCGGTCGACGGGAAGCTCGCCGGTCTCGTGGTCGTCGCCGATCCGATCAAGGCGGGAGCGCGCGAGGCCGTGCGCGATCTGCACGCGATGGGGATGCGGATCATCATGGTGACTGGCGACAGCCGCACGACGGCGGAGCGCGTGGCGCACGATCTCGCGATCGACGAGGTCGTCGCGGAAGTGCTGCCCGAGGAGAAGGCGCACGTCGTGGAACGCCGTCAGTTCACGGGCAAGCAGGTCGCGATGGCCGGGGACGGGATCAACGACGCGCCGGCGCTCGCGAAGGCGGAAGTCGGGATCGCGATGGGGACGGGGAGCGATATCGCGATCGAGAGCGCTGGCGTGACGATCGTGAACGGCGACCTGAGCGGGATCGTGAGGGCGCGGAGGCTCTCGATCCTGACGACGCGGAACATCCAGCAGAACCTCGTCTTCGCGGTCGGCTACAACGCGATCTGCGTGCCGGTCGCGGCGGGGATCCTGTACCCGAAGCTCGGAATCGTCCTCTCCCCGATGATCGCCGCGGCGGCGATGAGCGTGAGCTCCCTGTCGGTGATCTGGAACGCCCTGCGGCTCCGGCGCTAGACCGACGCCGCTTCCCGGTTCAACGTCCGCGCGGCGAGCCAGGTGCACGCGAGCAGCACGACGCCCGCGACGAGGAACGGCACGGTGCTCGGCAGCGCGCCGCTGTCCGGATCGCCCCACATCCTCCCGAACACGAACGCGGACATGTTGTTCGCGAAGTGGCACAGCGCCGAGACCCACACCGAGCCCGTCCTCCATGCCACGAAGCCGAGCCACAGGCCGATCGGGAGCACGGCGGGCGACTGCTGCATGTTCATGTGCGCGAGCGCGAAGAGGACGCTGGCGACGGCGATCGCGAGGGCCGGCGACCAGCGCTGGAGCAGCCGTCGCTGCGCGAATCCGCGGAACACGGCTTCCTCGCACAGCGCCGGCGTCCCGCTGATCAACAGCGCGACGCAGGCCGCGCTCACGCCCGTCGGCGTCGCGACCATCCTCCAGATGTGCTTCATCTGCTCGTTCGGCTCCACCCCGGTCCAATCGAACGCGACGGACACGAGCCACTGGACGCCGAGCGTCCCGACCACGGAGAGAACGATCGCCTTGGGCGACGCGCGAGGTCGCACGAAGCCGAGGCGCCGCAGCAGACCCTGCTCGTCCGCGCCGGAGAAGAACGCGACCATCGCGAACATCGTCAGCTGCCCCGGCAGGAGGAGCACGAGCATCCCGGGCACCGTCGTGAGGTGGTGCGCCATCCACGCGTTCATCCGCTCGGAGAAGTCGGCCCCGGTCGTCGCGTCGGAGCTCGAGCGCACGGCGACGAACAGCGCGGCCATGCTCGCGACCGCGGACGCGACGAGGGTGACCATGACGACGAGCACCGTCCGCCACGCCGGCTCGCCCGGAACGCGGGTGGGCGCCGGAATCGCGGCCGTGGCGAGCTGCTCGGACGTGGGCGTCGGGTCGCTCACTACTCCTTTGTACCAAGGCGCGTAGACTTCCCGCCCGCGCGAGCCCCCGATGCCCGTCCCCGCGAACAGCGCCCTCCTCCATTTCGACCGCGACTCCCTGCTGACGCTCGAGCGCTCGATGACCCGCGAGTGGCTCGAGACCGACGGCCGCGGCGGCTACGCCTCGTCGACGATCCTGATGTGTCCGACGCGGCGCTACCACGGGCTGCTCGTCGCACCGGCACCCGCGGCCGGGGGCGGGGGACTCGGCACGCGCTTCGTCTTCCTCTCGCGCTTCGAGGAGACGCTCCACGGCGGCGGGCGCTCCGTGCCGATCTCGATGGCCCGGTATCCCGGTCTGTGGGCGCCTCACGGGCACCAGGCGATCGAGAGCTTCGACCTCCGTCCCTGGCCTTCCTTCCTCTATCTATTCGGGAGCGCGCGCATCGAGCGCGACGTCCTGATGGCGAAGAGCCGCCCCGCGGTCCTCCTGCGCTACCGCGTCAGCGGCCAGCGCAACGCGGTCGAGCTCGCGTTGCGGCCGCTGCTCCCGTTCCGCGAGGCGGACGCGCTGACGTTCGAGAACATCGCGCTCGATCCGTCGACCGAGCGCGGCGCGTCGGGCATCCGTTGCCAGCCGTATCCCGCGCTGCCCTCGATCCACATCGCGGTCGCCGGCGCGCCGGTGCGGTTCGACGCCGACCCCGTGTGGTACCGCCAGCTCGAGTACCCCGCCGACCTCGCCCGAGGCTACGACGGCCGCGAGGACCAGTTCTCGCCCGGGACGCTCCGCATCGGCGTCGAGAGCGGCGTCGAGGTCTTCGTCGCGGCGTCGATCGACGGCCCCGTGGGGGACATCGCGGAGCTCTGGAAGCGCGAGACCGACGCGCGCAAGAAATCGCTTGGCTCTTGCGCCGACGATCCGGTGCGTTCGCGTGCCGCGGCGCTCCTCGTCGCCGACGACTTCCTCTTCCGGACCGCGGCCGGCCGTCCGTCGGTCATCGCGGGCTACCCCTGGTTCGGCGAGTGGGGGAGGGACGCGTTCATCTCCCTGCCCGGTCTCCTGCTCGCGCGCGGCGAGGTGAAGCGCTGCCGCGAGGCCCTCGAGGGCGCGCTGCCGTTCCTCGACGGCGGCCTGATGCCGAACATCTTCGGCGCGACGCGCGCCGACAGCAGCTACGGCTCGGCCGACGCGAGCCTGTGGTTCGCGCGCGCGGTGCGGCTGCTCGAGGTCGCGAGCGGCTCCGAGGAGTCGATCGCGCAGCGTTTCCTCCCGGCGCTGACCGAGATCGCGCGCGCGTATTCCGAGGGGACGCGTCTCGGGATCCGGTCCGACGAGGGCGGCCTCGTCCGCGCCGGATCGCCCGAGGCGAACGCGACGTGGATGGACGCGCAGACCGCGGACGGTCCGGTCACGCCGCGCGACGGCTGCGCGGTCGAGATCGAGGCGCTGTGGTACGCGCTGCTCGCGCACCTCGAGGACACCCACAAGCGCCGCGGCGAGGAAGCGCTCGCGAAGGAGTGGGGCGCCAGGAAACGCCTCGCCGGCGCGGCGTTCCTCGAGCGGTTCTGGCTCCCCGAGGGCTACCTCGCGGACAGCTGGAAGGACGGAGTCGTCGACCGCGCGATGCGCCCGAACATGGTGATCGCGGCGGCGCTCGAATGGAGCCCACTGACGCGCGAGAAGCGCGCCGACGTCGTGCGCGCGGCCGAGACCGAGCTCGTCGTGCCCGTCGGGCTGCGCACGCTCGAGCCGCGCGATCCGCGCTACCGCGGACGCTTCCAGGGCGGACCGGACGAACGCGACAAGAGCTACCACCAGGGCACCGTGTGGCCGTGGCTCCTCGGATTCTGGTGCGAGGCCTTCCTGCGCGCGTTCGGCCGCGGTGAAGCGCAGCTCCAGCGCGTGCGCAGCGCGCTGTCCGCCTTCGACGGCGAGATCGACAAGGCGGGACTCCTGCACGTGTCCGAGGTGTACGACGGGGATCCGCCGCACCGGCCGGGCGGGACCGTCGCGCAAGCGTGGAACACCGCCGAGCTCCTGCGCGCATGGAGTCTCGTCGAGGAACCGGCCGTCGTCGTCGCCGGCGGAGCGCGCCGATGAAGGTCCTCATGTTCGGCTGGGAATTCCCTCCGCACATCTCCGGCGGCCTCGGCACGGCCTGCTTCGGCATCACGCAGGGTCTCGTCCACCACGGCGTCGAGGTCCTGTTCGTCGTCCCGCGCGCGTACGGCGACGAGGACGAGCGCTTCGTGTCCGTCGTCGGCGCGAACGAAGTGCCGGCGCTCGAGTTCGTCGAGTCCGCGTCTGCGTCCGCGTCCGAGGCCGCGCCGAAGCCGGCGAAGCGGCGCGTGCGGCGCGAGGCGGGCTCGAAGGTCTCCGACGAAGCCTGGTCGCGCGCCTTCTCGATCGTCGAGCTCCTCGCGATCGAGAGCCCGCTGACGCCGTATCTGACGGAGCTCGAGTACCTCGAGCGCCTCACCGCGATCGAGGAGTCGGGCTCGGGGCGGCGCGTCGAGCTGCTCGCGGCGCTCGCGGAGCTCCTCCAGGTGCCGCGCGGCGATTCCAGCGGCGCCGAGACGAGCCGCCGGTTGCTCGCGCGGTCTCCCCTCCCGTTCTCGGGCGGGTACGGGCCGGATCTCATGTCGGAGGTCGCGCGCTTCGCGCTCGTCGCGGCGCAGCTCGGCGTCCAGCGCTCGTTCGACGTCGTGCACGCGCACGACTGGATGGCCTTGCCCGCGGGACTCGCGGCGGCGCGGTCGGCGGGAAAGCCGCTCGTCTTCCACGTCCACGCCTGCGAGTACGACCGCAGCGGCGACCACGTCAACGAGCGCGTGCGCGACCTCGAGCAGCTCGGGCTCGACGCGGCGGACCGCGTCGTGTGCGTGAGCCACTACACCGCCGGCGTCCTGCAGCGCCGCTACCGCATCGATCCGGCGAAGCTCCGCGTCGTCCACAACGCCGTGACGCAGAAGGAGCAGGTCGACATCCTGCACGTGACGCGCGCGATCGAGGAGCCGATCGTGCTCTTCCTCGGGCGCGTGACGTTCCAGAAGGGGCCCGACTACTTCCTCGAGGCCGCCGCGCGCGTCATCCACATCGAGCCGCGCGTGAAGTTCGTGATGAGCGGGAGCGGCGACATGCTCCCCGTCATGATCGAGCGTGCGGCGAAGCTCGGTCTCGCGCGCCACGTGCACTTCACCGGCTTCCTGAAGGGCGAGGACGTCGAGCGCATGTACGCGATGGCGGACATCTACGTGATGCCGTCGGTGTCCGAGCCGTTCGGGATCACGCCGCTCGAGGCGATGGCGCTCGACACGCCGGTCGTGCTGTCGCGGCAGAGCGGCGTGTCCGAAGTGCTCCGGAACGCGCTCAAAGTCGACTTCTGGGACGTCGACGACATCGCGAACAAGATCCTGGCGCTGCTCCGCTATCCGGCGCTCGTCGAGCAGCTGACGAGCGAAGGACGCGAGGAGATCCAGGCCTTGCGCTGGGAGCATCCCGCCGCGCTCCTGCGCGACGTCTACCGGGAGCTCGTCGCGTGACGGACCTCGTCTTCTACTTCCAGGTGCACCAGCCGTTCCGGCTGCGGCGGTACACGTTCTTCGACATCGGCCATTCGGACCGGTACTTCGACGACGTCGAGAACGCGCGGATCGTCCGGCGCGTGGCGGAGAAGTGCTACCTGCCGATGAACGCGCTGATCCTGCACCTCGTCGAGCAGAACGGAGGGAAGTTCCGGTGCGCGTACTCGATCTCGGGGACGGCGCTCGACCAGATGGAACGCTGGACGCCGGAGACGCTGGAGAGCTTCATGCGCCTTGCGCGGACGGGCTGCGTCGAGTTCCTCGCGGAGACTTCGCACCACTCGTTGTGCGGCTTGTTCGACGTCGCGGAGTTCAAGGCACAGGTGAACGCGCAAGCGGACCGGATCGAGAGCCTGTTCGGCCGCCGTCCGACGGCGTTCCGGAACACGGAGCTCGTCGTCGACGAGAAGATCGCGCGCGCGGCGGAGGAGATGGGGTTCCAGGTGATCCTCGGCGAGGGCGCGGACCACCTGCTCGGCTGGCGCAGTCCGCACCGCGTGTACCGGCCGGAGGGCTGCGAGAAGATCAAGATCCTCCTGCGGTCGTACAAGCTGTCCGACGACATCGCGTTCCGGTTCAGCAACCGCGGGTGGAGCGAGTGGCCGATGACGGCGGAGAAGTTCGCGAGCTGGGTGCACGGCGTGCCGCGCGCGGACAGCTTCATCGGGCTGTTCATGGACTACGAGACGTTCGGCGAGCACCAGTGGAGCGAGACGGGGATCTTCAAGTTCATGGAGCACATGCCGAGGCGCGTGCTCGAGAACGGGAGGTTCGGCTTCAAGACGCCGTCGGAGCTCGCCGCGGAGCGGGATCCGGTCGCGCGCCTGTCGATCCCGCACCCGGTGTCGTGGGCGGACGTCGAGCGCGACCTGACGGCGTGGCTCGGCAACGCGATGCAGCGCGCGGCGAACGAGGCCTTCTACGCGATGAGGCCGGCGATGCTGGCGGCCGCGGAGAACGGACACGAGGAGCTCCTGCGGCACTGGCGAATGCTGTCGACGTCGGACCACCTGTACTACATGTGCACGAAGTGGTTCTCGGACGGCGACGTGCACAAGTACTTCAGCCCGTACTCGTCGCCGCACGACGCGTTCATCGCATTCATGAACGTCATCGACGACCTGGCGCGGAGGGCTCAGAGGGTGGCGGTGGCGCACACCTGAACCGGAATTGCAGTCCTCCGGGGGTTCCAGACGATTGATTGAGCCGGGCATCCCGCGAAGAATGCCCGCCCCCCCATGCCCGACCCGCACGCGCTCTTCGAAGTCTCCTGGGAAGTCTGCAACAAGGTCGGCGGCATCCACACCGTCGTCTCGACCAAGGCGAAGACGCTCGTCGCGCGCTTCGGCGACGCGTACGTCGCGATCGGGCCCTGGCTCCTCGCCAGCGCCCACGATCAGTTCGAGGAGGAGCAGGGTTTCGCCGCCTTCTCCGAGAGCTGTCGCGCACTCGGCGTTCCCGTCCGCGTCGGTCGCTGGAAGATCCCCGGTCGCCCGCGCACGATCCTCGTCGAGTTCTCCGGCCTCTTCGCGAAGAAGGACGCCGTCCTCGCGGGCCTCTGGGAACACCACAAGGTCGACTCCCTCTCCGGCGGCTGGGACTACGTCGAGCCCGTCCTCTTCGGCCACGCCGCCGGCATCGTCATCGAGAAGTGGTACGAGGAGCGCGTCGCTCCGCGCCGCCAGCGCGCCGTCGCCCAGTTCCACGAGTGGATGACCGGCGCCGGCCTCCTCTATCTCAAGCAGGAAGCGCCCGAGATCGGCAGCGTCTTCACCACGCACGCCACGATCCTCGGCCGCTCGATCGCCGCCGGCGGCCCGACGCCCGAAGCCGGACTCGCCGGGCGCACTCCCGAGGAAGCCGCCGAGACCCACGGCGTCCGCGCGAAGCACTCGATGGAGTCCGTCTGCGCGCGCGAAGCCGACGTCTTCACGACCGTGAGCCAGATCACCGCGCGCGAAGCCGAGCTCTTCCTCGGTCGCAAGCCCGATCCGCTGCTCCCGAACGGCATCGACCTCGACGTGATCGACGAGCTCGCGGGCTCCGTCGGCCGCGACGAGACGGAAGCGCGGCTCCGCGCTCTCGCGCGGCGCATGTGCGCGGAGGACCTCTCGAAGGCGCTGCTCCTGTGCGCCTCCGGCCGCTACGAGTTCCACAACAAGGGCCTCGACATCCTGCTCGACGCCCTCGCGCTCGTGGACAAGAAGCCGGGTCCGCCGATCGTCCTCTTCGCGCTCGTCCCGGCCGGCAACTCCGGCATCCGGAGCGAGATCCTCGAGCGCCTGCGCGCGCCGCTCGAATCGATCACGGAGCCCGACGGGATCTGCACGCACCACCTGTTCGACGCGGAGCACGATCCGATCCTGCGGCGCTGCGCGGATCACGGCCTCTCGAACGCGCGCGGCGCGCGCGTCAAGGTCGTCTTCATCCCGCTGTACTGCGCCGAAGGCGACGGGCTGCTCGGTCTGCCGTACGAAGCGGTCTTGCGCGGGATGCAGCTCACCTGCTTCCCGTCGTTCTACGAGCCCTGGGGCTACACGCCCGAGGAGAGCCTCGCCGTCGGCGTGCCGACGATCACGACGGACTGCGCGGGGTTCGGGCGCTGGGCGCTCGAGTCGCAGCTCGCGCCCGAGCAGGGCGTCAGCGTCCTGCCGCGCGAGAACGTGCCCGACGCGCGCGCGACGGAGCTCCTCGCGGGGATGATCGAGCGCTTCGCGAGCGAGCAGCGCGATCGCGAGGAGGTCGTGCGGACTTGCCGCAAGACCGCGATGAAAACCGCGTGGTCCGACCTCGTGTCGTGCTACATCGACGCGTTCGACCGCGCGCTCGAGCTCTCCGGAGCGCGCTCGGGCGCCGCCCCGTCCACGCGCGATCGCGCGCGCGTGCCGCTCCCCGTCGTGTCGACGCCCGAAGGGCAGCGACCGCGTTTGACGCGGTTCCAGGTGTCGGCGTCGATCCCGGAGTCCTTGCGCGGGCTAGACCGCCTCGCGAAAAACTTGTGGTGGTCGTGGGATCCGGAGGCGACGGCCCTCTTCCGCGATCTCTACCCGGCGCGCTGGGAGTCGAGCCGCCACAACGCGGTCGCGTTCCTGCGCGACATCTACCCGGAGGATCTCGCCGCGCGCTCGCGCGACGCGAAGTACCTCGAGCGGCTGAAGAGCGTCCTCGCCCGCTTCGACGCGTACATGAAGGGAACCGGAGCGAAGGCGTCCGGCGACGCCGCGCTGACGACCGCGCACCCGGCCGCGTACTTCTGCGCCGAGTTCGGCGTCCACGAGTCGCTGCGGATCTACAGCGGCGGTCTCGGCGCGCTCGCCGGCGATCACCTGAAGTCCGCGAGCGATCTCGACCTGCCTCTCGTCGCCGTCGGCCTCTTCTACCGCAGCGGCTACGTCGAGCAGCGCCTGACCGTCGGCGGCGACCAGATCGCCGGCGCGGCGACGAACGATCCGCGCGACCTCCCGCTCGAGCTCGTGACCGGGCACGACGGGCAGCCGATCGAGATCGAGATCGGCCTTCCGAGCTCGACCCTGTACCTGCGCGCGTGGAAGGCCTCGATCGGGCGCGTGCCGCTCTACCTGCTCGACTCGGACGTCGAGGAGAACCGCCCCGAGGACCGCGGCATCACGCGGCAGCTCTACGGCGGCGACCACGAGACGCGGCTGCGGCAGGAGATCGCGCTCGGACGCGGCGGCGCGCGGCTGCTCGCGCGGCTCGGGATCGAGCCCTCCGTCTGGCACCTGAACGAGGGCCACGCCGCGTTCGTGGGTCCGGAGCGTGCGGGCCGGATGGTCCGCGAGCTCGGCCTGACGTTCGACGAGGCGCGCGAGATCGTGCGCGCGAGCACGCTGTTTACGACGCACACGCCGGTGCCCGCCGGCCACGACCGTTTCGGCGAGGACTTGATGCGCCGCTACTTCTCCGACGCGCCGGCCGCGTTCGGCGTCCCGTGGGAGCGGTTCTACGAGATGGGTCTCGCGGAGGACGACCGCGCGTCCTTCAACATGACGTACCTGGCGATCTCGTTCTCGTCGTTCGTGAACGGCGTCTCGAAGCTGCACGGCGAGGTCAGCCGCCGCCTCCTGCGGCCGTACTGGCCGAAGCTCCTCGAAGGCGAGGTGCCCGTGCGGTCCGTGACGAACGGCGTCCACCTCCCGACGTGGACGGATCCGGCGATCGCGGCCGCGCGCGACGCGACCGCGCTCTGGGACGCGCGCCGCGCCGCACGCCGGCGGATGCTCGACCGGATGCGGTCGTCGCTCGAGAGGAGCTTCGCCGAGCGCGGCGACAGCCCGACGATGCTCGGCAAGATGCTCGCCGGACTCGATCCGAACGCGCTGTGGATCGGCTTCGCGCGGCGATTCGCGCCCTACAAGCGCGCGCAGCTCCTCTTCCGCGATCCCGCGCGCCTCGCGCGGCTCCTCTCGAACCCCGCGCGCCCCGTCCGCATCGTGTTCGGCGGCAAGGCGCATCCGCACGACCAGATGGGCCTCGATATTCTCAAACGGGTCGCGCTCGAAGCGCGCTCGGAGCCGTTCCTCGGCCGCGTGTTCTTCCTCGAGGACTACGACCTCGACCTGGCGCGCTCCCTGGTGCAAGGCGCCGACGTGTGGTTGAACACGCCCGTCCGGCCGATGGAGGCGAGCGGCACGTCGGGCATGAAGGCCGCGGCGAACGGCGCGCTGAACCTGTCGGTGCTCGACGGCTGGTGGATCGAGGCCTGCGACGGCAAGAACGGCTGGTCGATCGGTGAAGGGCGCGCGCGCGCGACGCCCGAGCTCCAGGACGAGCTCGACGGCGAGCACCTGTACCGGCTGCTCGAGGAGGAGGTCGCTCCGCTCTTCCACCGGCGCGACGACCAGGGCGTGCCGACGGAATGGCTCGCGCGCGTGCGGCACGATCTCGAGACGATTCCCACGGTCTTCAACACGCACCGGATGGTCACCGAGTACCGCGACCGCGCCTACGCCCCGCTGGCGTCCCGCTGGAGCGCGCTGTCGCGCAACGGCGGCGCCGGCGCGCGCGAGCTCGCGGCCCGGAACGGCCGCATCCGCCGCGGGTTCGGCGACGTCCGCATCCGCGCGGCGCACGTCGCGGACCTCACCGGGCTCAAGGTCGGCGACCTCGTCGACGCGCGCGTCGAGGTCGAGCTCGGGCCGCTGACGATCGAGGACGTGCAAGTCGAGCTCGTCGTCGGACATCAGAACGGCTCCGGCGACGTCAAGAACCGCGCGACCGTCGTGCTCGACCCGGGCGGAGCGGCCGAAGGCGGCGTGCCGTCCTTCGAAGGCTCGTACCGCATCGATCGCTCGGGCGGTTTCGCCTGCGGGATCCGCGTGCGGGCGCGCGCGTCGGGCGACCACGACCACGCGCTGTCGGATCTCGTGCTCTGGGCCTAGTCCCGGTCGGCGCGCGTTCGACAGTCCCCGGAGCCACCTGCTAGGGTGAGCCCGGGACCGGACGGTTCTCCGCCCGGGATCCCGGTCACAAAGCCCCTCCTGTGCCCGAACCCGTCCCTCACGAGCGACGCGAACCCCCGGTGCCTGCGCCGGAGCTCTCACGCGAGCTGCGGGAGAGGCTGCCGAAGCGGGATCGGGAAGCGCTCGAGCGCTTCTACGAGATCTACTTCGACCGGGTCTATGGGTACGTTCGACGGATGCTGGGAGAAGACCACCTCGCCGAGGACGTGACCCAGGATGTGTTCATGCACATCCAGCGCTCGGTCCACACCTACGATCCCGCCCGGGACCCCGGGCCCTGGGTGTTCACGATCGCCGCGAACAAGGTCCGGGACTTCTGGCGCTCGCGCCGCCACAAGGATGCGAGCCTCGAGACGAGCCTCGACGACGAGGAACGCCGGCTCGAGACGCCCGCGAAGGAACCCGGGCCGCTGCCCACGCTCGAGGACGAGGAGATGAAGCGGGAGCTCTCGCGCGCGATCGACACGCTGTCGCCGGGGATGCGGGAGACCCTCGTCCTGCGGTACTTCGAGGGCCTCAGCTTCGACGAGATCGGCACCAAGATCGGCCGGAACGAGACGGCGGTCCGGAAACGCTACTCGCGGGCGCTCGCCGACCTCCGCGAGGCGCTCGATCGCTACGTCCGTCTGGGCCGCTCGCCGGCGAAGGAGCTCGGCTGATGAACGCCGAATTCGACCCGGAAGTCGAGTCCGCGCTGGCCCGCGTCGAGCGACCGGCCGCGTGCCCCAAGTTCCGGGAGCGCCTGCGCGACCGGTTCTGCTCCGAGGTCGCTCCCGCGCCCCCGATCTCGTTCGCGGACGAAGCGGCGCGGCGCCGGCAGACGCTGCTCCGCATCGGCGGCCTGATCGCGGCCGGGTTGATCCTCGCGGTCGGCTTCATCTTCCTTCAGTCGCCGGCGCCGCGCTGGCGGGTCCTCGACCTCGCAGCCGGCAGCGTCGTCAAGGCGGACGGGAAGCCCGTCCCGACGGACGATCCGACGGAGCTCGCCCGGGTGCTCCAGCACGCGCGCGACATCGAGGTCGAGAAGGGGGATCTCGTCGTCCAGGTCGACGATCTCTCGCTCTTCGATCTCGGCGAAGGCACGCACGTCGCGTTCACCGGGTTCCTGCGCAGCGCTCCCGGCAACCCGTACGAGATCCGCGCGATGTCGGGCCGCCTCCGCGCGCGGACGGGTCCGGGATTGAGCGGTCACACGATGCGCGTGAATGCCGACGTGATGGAGGTCAACATCACGGGCACCGCGTTCGCGATCGACTACGAGGAGCCGGGGACGTGCGTGTGCTGCCTCCACGGCGGGGTGCAGGTGACGGCGAAGGCCATCGGCCCCGATCCGAAGCCCGTGCCTCCCGAGCGGATGTGCCTCGTGTACCGCGGCAGCCACGAGAGCGAGGGCGCGAAGTGGGGCGGCTCCCCCGAGAAGCACGCGGCGCCGCTCAAGGCGCTCGAGGCGCGCGCGCTCGAGATCTGGCCCGCCGCGGCATCGCGCTGACGGGTTCCGGATCTCAGTGCGCGAGCGCCTCCGCGCGCTTCCTCACGTCCTCCGGTTCGTAGGCGGGGGAGGAGCAGCGACCGCCGGCGCAGGCGAACGCGGCGGGGCGCGCGAGCTCGGGGTACTCGACGTCCTGGTTCGGGAGCGGGCCCTCGACGGGGTCCCACCACTCGATGCGCCGGTACGTCGAGGGGATCGCGAGCGCGGCGCGGAACAGCGCCGCCGCCCGGGAATCGGCCTTCCTGCCGACGACGACGACGTGCAGCGGCTCGCTCGCGATCTCGCGGTCGGCGAGGAGCACGGCCGACGGGAACGGCTTCCGCGCGACCTCCGGTGTCGCGAGGAAGCGCAGCGCGCGCTGCGCGAGCGCGCGGTGCTCCTCCTTGCCGGTGAAGCGGAAGAGCAGGTTCCCGAAGCGCGCGGCGTCGACGTTCTCGCCGCGGTTCCGCGGGGCGGCGGCGGCCGTCACGAATCCCGCGTCGGGGTGCTCGAACTTCGCGGCGAGGAACGCCGCGGCTTCGACGGCGTGCACGAGGTAGTCGCGTTCCGCGGTCGCCTCGTACAGCGCGAGGAACGCCTGACCCATCGCCAGCGTGTCGCCGAAGTACGGACCGGCCGCGTCCGTCTCGCCGTGCCGGTACCCGCCACCCTCGAGCGCGCGGTGCGCGAGGATCCAGGCCGCCGCGCGGCGCGCCTCCGCGAGGGCGGTCTCGTCGCCGGCGTAGGCGTACAGCGCCGCGAGTCCACGGATCGCCCAGCCGTTCTCGCGCGCGTACACGTGCGTGTCGACGCGCGGGATGCCGCGCCGCCGTCGGTCCGCGTCGGAGAGCGCGAAGTACTCGGCGGAGTGCTCCCCGGGGACGAGATCGGCGTCCATGCTCGTCTGGAACGGGCCGTCCTGCGTTTTCAGGAACTCCGTGAGGAAGCGGTGGATCGCCTGCGCCGCGTCGCGGTACCGCGCGTCGCCGAACGCCGCGTGGGCGAGCGCGTAGATCCGGAGATCGTCGGCCTGGAACGACATGATCTTCTCGAAGTGCGGCTCCTTCCAGTCGCCCCCGGCCGAGTACTGGTAGACGCCGCCCCAGACCGGGTCGATCAGCGCGAGCGCCGCGTCGAGCGTGCGCTTCGCCATGAGCTCCGACGCGGGGTCCTCGCCGCGGCGCGCGATCGCGTACTCGACGCTCGCGGGGTCGAGGAACTTGTGCGACGTGCCCCAGCCGGCGTGCTCCCGGTCGAATTGCGCGACGTGCTGCGCTTCGAGCTCGGTGCGCAGGTCGGCGGCGAGCGAAGTCGCTTCGGAAGACGCCGTCGCCGCGCTGGGTTGCGCGGAGGGTCCGGGCGTCGGATCGTCGACGAAGGCCTGCAGCATCGCAGCCATCTGCTTCGGCGCGATGTACCCCGAGCGCTTCGCGAGCTCGACGCCGTCCGCGCGGAACACGATCGTCGCCGGCCAGCCGTAGTCCTCGTAGCGGTTCGAGAGATCGGGCCGCGAGTCCTGGTCGACCTGGACGGCGATGTAGTTCTGCGCGAGGAGCCGCGCGACCTCGGAATCGCGGTACGTGGTCTCGTCCATCACGTGGCACCAGTGGCACCACACCGCCTCGAGGTCGAGCAGGACGAGCTTCTGCTCGCGCCGCGCGCGCTCGAAAACGGCTTCGGACCAGGGTTTCCACGCGACGGCAGCGGCGTGCGTCGAGGCACCCGCGCATCCGGGGAGGACGAGTCCGGCCGCCGCGACCAGGGAGAGGATCGTGCGCATGGCGGGATCCTACGGAACACGTCCGTCGCCGGATCCGAGGGGCTAGGATTTGCCGCGTGCTCGACGGTTCGACCCCCGCGCCCACCGATCTCCTCGCGATCCCGCCGTTCCTCCTCCTGCCCGCGCTCATCGCGACGATGGCGGCGGACAAGCGCGCGCGCGCAGCGTCGGGGAGGCCGATCCTCGCCGAACGGCCCGGGCTCTGGCTCCGGCGCGCTCTGCTCGTCGGCCCGCAGCTCGTCGTCCTCGGCGTCGTGCTCGTCCGCGGCGATCTCGCGTCCGACGGGGAGGCCGAGTGGTGCCTGCTCCTCGCCGCGCTCCTCGCGTGGCTGAGCCCCGGGTCGGCCGACGCGGTCCTCGGGGAGACCGGCGTGCGGCGCGGATGGTTCGCGCGACGGTTCGAGGATCTCGAGGAATGGCGTCTGACGGGCGACCACCTGCGCTTCCGCCGCGACGGCGAGTGGACGTCCGTCCCGTGCCCGCCGGCGCAGCACGTCCGCGTGCGCGAGATGCTGCTCGCGGCCAACGCGGCCGCGGAGAGCCGGTTCCAGGACTAGGCCGGCGCCGCGGCGCGGTAGGCGAGCAGGAACGCGTCCGCGTCGTCGGGCGCGAGCGCGTCGCGTCCGGGTCGCGTCAAGCACGCGAGATCGTACGCCGGGGTGCGGACCTGGCGCGGCGGACCGCCGGCCCAGCAGTCGAGGAACCAGACCCGCGGCGACTGGTACCCCGTCACGAGGACGTTGCGCGGGAAGAGATCGTGGTGGACGAAGCCGAGAGCGTGCATCCGCGCGGTCTCGCGCGCGAGGAGCGCGAGCACGCGCGACCGCGAGCGCGCGTCTCGTTCCTCCGCGAGGAACACGCCGAGCGTGCGCGCGCCGGGCACCGCGCGCGTGAACAAGAACTGGAAACGCGGCAGGCCGCCTCTCCACGATGCTCCGGCGGCGAGCGGCTCGGGCGCGTGGAATCCGTGGTCCAGGAGCCAGCGGAGGTTTTCGTACTCGCGCAGGCGCGGGAGCTTCGCGCGCAGCACTCCGCGCCGCAGCGCGTAGCGCACGGCGGTCTTGCCGGTGAGCGCGCTCTGCTTGAAGTACGCGGGCGTCCCGAGGAGATCGACGAACGCGGCGTGGCGCGGCGCGCGCGCGGCGGCTTCGACGGCGAACGCGCCGGCCGCCCGGGCTTCCTCCACGGTGCGGGCGACGACCTCGAGGCGCCCGGGGATGCGCGCGCTCTCAGGCCGGGCCAAGCGAGCCGCTCACCTGCGCCTGGGAGATGTCGAGCAGCGTCTTCGAGAGGGCTTCGGCACCGCGCGCGAGATCCGCGACCGGCGCGCGCTTCAACGCGACGGCGAAGGCCTGCTGCGACACGAACCGGAACGAGTGGTGGAAGCCGACGATGTCCGCGCCGGCGGCGTCGAACATGTGCTTCAGGGCGCGCTTCGAGAGCGCGCGGCGGCTCCCCGCGCCTTCATGCCGTCGCAGCCCCACGCGGCGGCGCCACGCGTGCAGCGAGGTCCGATCGAAGAACGAGACGATGATCATCCGGTGCGCGACGCGCACGAGCTCGCGGACGACGACTTGCGCCTCCTCCGCGTCCTCGAGGTGATGGAGAAGACGGCAGCACAGGACGACGTCGAACGAATCGTCCCGGAACGGCATGCGGTCGACGAAACCCATGACGAGCGCGGCGCCGTCGCCCTGGCGCGCTTCGTTGAGCATCGGCCACGAGACGTCGAGCCCGACGTAGCGGATCCCGCGGCGCTCGAACACGCCCCGCAACCGACCCGTGCCGCAGGGCGCGTCGAGGACGGGCTTCAAGCTCGGGCGCACGCCGTGCCTCGAGAGAATGCGCTCGACGATCGCCGGATCGCGCAGCGCCGAACGACGGTTCTTCCAGCGCTCGCCGGCGTAGCGCGCGCCAGCATCGTGGCTCGCCCACTTCTCGTGGATCTTGCGCTCCGCCGGCCCAGGCTGCGGGACCATGGCGGGAGTATAGATCGCGCGCGCTGCGGCGCTCGCTTCCGCCTACCTGCAGAAGTCGACGTGCAGCCCGTTCGTCATGCCCAGGCTCGACCGACCCTGCTCGCCCCTGAATACGGTCTGGTAATCGCGCTGCGTGCCCGCCATCGCGGCCGTGACCGGGATCGGGATCGTGGCGGAGCCCGTCGCGTCGAGGTACAGCGTGCGGACGCGGACCCAGGGAGCCGCGAGGTACATCGTTCCACCAGCGTAGGGTGTCGTCGCCGTGGCGCGGCTCGACAGCACGACGGCGGGCGCGTGCGCCTTCCCGTGCCGGATCTCGAGCGCGAAGTCGTTCGCCGAGACCGTCGGCGTCCCGCTCGAGACGAGCTCGGGGTAGGTCCCGGAACCGAACGGCCGCGCGACGCCGAGCGGCAGCGGGTCGCGACAGTCTCCGGCGGGGAAATCGATCGATGCGGTCTGCAGCAGCACCGGCGCGCTCTTCCCCGTCGCAACCCACTGGTCGTAGGCGATCTGCCCGCGGTTGTCGGTCGTGTTCGTGTCGCGCAGGAACTCGATGTACTCGCGGATCGTCGTCTGGTGAAACACGTTGACCACGGCGCGGGCGGCGCCGGCCGGGATCGCGTACGCCGTGTCGTCCCAGTACTGCTGCTCGACGTAGGTCGCCCCGACGGGGATCACCTGCACGGCGGCGAATGCGGGATTGCTGAAGCCGCGCGGCGGGATCCGGTTGTCCTTGTACACCTTGTTGTTCAGCGTGAAGTGGAAGCTCTCGCCCTCGGGCAAGCCCGTGACCGCCGCCATGCCGGCGTCCATGCCGAGGCGGACCTCGTAGACCTTCGTATCCGCGGTCGAGAGCGTCGCCGTGACCGCGTCGTAGGCGCCGCGCTCCGCGATGAGCGATCCGCCGGCATCGAGGAACTTCACGTTCACCCACATGCGACGGCCCTCCGCGTAGCCCGTCGGCAGCCGGTGTCCCGTCTGGTTCACCAGGCGCACGCCGAGACTCGCACCCGAGGTGGAGAGGTCGAGGTCGACGGAGCGGGCCAGCATGCTCGCGCTGCGCGCGTGGGCGTCAGCGACCGACTGCGCCGACAACCCGGTCTCGCTGTCCGGGAAGAGGTTGCGGACGGCATCGAGCACCCACGAGTTCGAACCGTGGAAGTCGTGCAACGGCAGATCGTTCCGCACCGCGCCGCCGAGCACGGGTTGGCACGCCGTGCCCGTCGTCGTCGGCATGTGGCAGTCCTGGCAGGTGCTCACCGTCGCGCGGTTCCCGCCGAACCTGCCGTGGGTGTCGATGGGAGCCTGCGCGTACACGCTCTGCGACCACTCGCTGTAGGTCCGCTCGATCGGGAACTCGTCGAGCTTGTCCTGCGTCGGGTGCTTGGTGTGGTACGCGTTCAGCGCGTACGTGCCGTCCGACTGCCGGCTCATCGTCGGATTGCTGACCTCGTGGCAAGTCGCGCAGAGGAGCGATTCCCTGTGGAACGGCGACGGCAGCCAATCGTGCAGGAAGAAGTTCGGGCCGAGGTCGAACGGGCCGCGGCGGACGTCCTCGGGGTCGATGATCATCTGCCCTCCGCCGATGCTGAAGGGAAGAGGATCGATGAGCGCGAGGATCCTGCGGTCGATCAAGGGGCTGACCCCGTCCTCGTAGAACGGATCGACCATCCGGTGGCACACGTGGCAGGTGACACCGTCGTAGTCGCCGAGGCTGTTGTCGAGCTGACCGCCGTCCGGATTGCTGCGGCCGGCGAGCCACGCACCGGTCGCGTGGCAGCGCAGGCACAGGTAGCCCGAGTCCTGCGAATCCTGGTTCGCGATCGCGAACGTCGCGCGGAACACCGGATCGCGCGTCGACTGCGCCATCATGCTCGAGGCCCAGCGGGTGTACGGCTCCTGGTTCACGTCGTAGCCGCCGTGACACACCTGGCAGTTCACCGACGGCTGAATCGGCTGCAGATGGGATTGGACCGTCGAACCCGGCTGCCGAAAGTCGGCCGTGTTCGTCGGAATGGGCAGGCTCGAAAGCGTGCGCGCGGCGGCGAGCGCAACCGCCGCGGACGCGAGCGCCGCGGAGGCCCAGAGGACGGTTCGGGGCGCGTCCACGAGGGGCTCATGCTCCTCCGGGGACTGGAAACCGTCAAGACGGACCGTGCGGGCGTTTCTATAGAATCTCCGCCCCGATGAGCGAGCCGAGCCTTTTTCCCACGCCCGGCGCCGCGCCCGCCGCCGATCTCCTCGAGGGGCTCAATGCGCCCCAGCGCGAGGCGGTCGTCCACGGGGACGGCCCGCTGCTGATCCTCGCCGGCCCGGGCTCGGGCAAGACGCGCGTGATCACGCGCCGGATCGTGTGGCTCGTCCGCGAGCGCGGCGTCCGGCCCGGCGAGATCCTCGCGATCACGTTCACGAACAAGGCGGCGGGGGAGATGCGCGAGCGCGTCCTCGCGATGCTGCCGGCCCGCGGTCTGTGGATCAGCACGTTCCACTCGATGTGCGCGCGCATCCTGCGCAGCGAGATCGAGGTCCTGAACACGCCCGCCGCCGCTTCCCGCGGCGCGTACACGCGCGATTTCACGATCTACGACACGTGCGACCGGAACGAGCTCCTGCGCAAGCTCATCAAGGAGGCGAACTACGACGTCACGCGCTTCAAGCCGTCGATGGTCGGCGCCTGGATCAGCGCGAAGAAGAACCAGGGGCGCGCGGAGCGCGAGGAAGTCGCCCTGCTGCCCGAGGGCGAGGAAGGGATCGAGCACGAGGTGCTCGTCCGCGTCCACCGGCTCTACGAGGAGGCGATGCGGCGGAACAACGCGCTCGACTTCGACGACCTCCTCGTGCGCGTCCTCGAGATCTTCGACGACCACCCGGGCGTGCGCGACGCCTACGCGAGTCGGTTCCGCTACGTCCTCGTCGACGAGTACCAGGACACGAACCGCGTCCAGTACCTCCTGACGCGGCACCTCGCGTCCTTCCACGGGAACGTGACGGTCTGCGGCGATCCGGACCAGTCGATCTACGCCTGGCGCGGCGCCGACATCCGGAACATCCTCGACTTCGAGCGCGACTTCGGGGCGGCCAAGGTCGTGCGCCTCGAGCAGAACTACCGCTCGAGCGGCAACGTGCTGGCCGCGGCGCAGTCGGTGATCCGCCACAACCGCGCGCGCCGGGAGAAGTCGATCTGGACGTCCGCCGAAGCCGGATCGAGGATCGTCGTGCTCCGCTGCGCGGACGAGAACGACGAAGCGCGCGAGATCGCGCGCGAGATCCGGACGCAGGTCGCCGCCGGCCGTTCACCCGACGAGTTCGCCGTGTTCTACCGCGTGAATTTCATGCAGCGCGCGCTCGAGAGCGCGCTGCGCCTCGCGAGCGTCCCGTACCAGGTCGTCGGCGGGGTCGAGTTCTACGCGCGGCGCGAGATCCGGGACCTGATCGCCTACCTGAAGCTCGCGGTGAATCCGGCCGACGAGATCGCGTTCCGTCGCGCCGTGAACACGCCGCAGCGCGGGATCGGGGAGAAGACCGTCGACGCGATCGTGCGCTGGGCGACGGACCGCCGCGTGCCGGTGCTCGCCGCGGTGCGCTCGAACGAGGTCCTGGCACTCGCGCGCGGCCGCGCGCGCGCCGGACTGGAGGCCTTCGGCGACCTGATGGCCCGGCTCGAGCCGCTCGCGGACGCGCCGGCCGCCGTCGCGCTCGGGCAGCTCGTCGAGGAGATCGACTACGACGCGTGGCTCGCGCAGATGGACGACGAGAGCGGCGTCGACCGCGGCGCGAACGTCGAGGAGCTCCTCGCGCACGCTGCCGAGTACGACCGCGGCGCGGTGGGCGCTTCCTCGGGCGAGACGGACGCGGCGCCGGGCGGGCTGCGCGGCTTCCTCCAGGACGTCGCGCTCGTCAGCGACGTCGACTCGATCGATCCGGACGCGAAGCGCGCGACGTTGATGACGCTGCACTCGGCGAAGGGGCTCGAGTTCCCCGTGGTGTTCATCGCCGGCGTCGAGGAGGAGCTCCTGCCGCACGTCCGCGCGATCGCGGAGGTGCAGGGCCCGGATCCCGAGGCCGGGATCGAGGAGGAGCGGCGCCTGCTCTACGTCGGCATCACGCGCGCCGAGGAACGCCTCTTCCTCACGCACGCGCAGACCCGGCTGCACTTCGGGCAGGAGAGCTTCCGGTCGCCTTCGCGCTTCCTCTCCGAGCTCCCGCCGGAACTCGTCGAGGGCTACGAGCCCGACGCCGAGGAGGAGGAAATGCTCGGCGCTTTCGCGCCGCCGGCGGCTTCGCCCGAGCTCCGCGTCGGGGACCGCGTCGAGCACGACCACTTCGGGCGCGGCACCGTGGAGCGGCTGCGAGGATCCGGGATCAACGCGCGCGCGACGGTGCGCTTCGTCTCGGCGGGGGAGCGGCAGCTCCTGCTGCAGTACGCGAAGCTGAAGCTCGTCGAAAGGGCCGGGAGTTGAGCGTGCCCATGGACCGGGCCGAGCTCGAGCGCCGGCTCGATGAGATCGTGCGCGACGCGCGCGCGGCGGGCCTCGTCGACGACGTCTCGACGATCCTCGAAGCCGCCCTGCGCGACGGCGCGTCTCGCGTGACTGCGCCGGGGGAAGCCGCGGCGCTCCCGTCGCGCTTCGGCATGATCGGCGACAGCGCACCGATACGCGCCGTGTTCGACCTGATCGCGCGCGTCGCGCCCAGCCACGTGTCCGTCCTCGTCCAAGGCGAGACCGGCACGGGCAAGGAGCTCGTCGCGCGCGCGCTGCACCAGCAGAGCCCGCGGCGCGCGAAGCCGTTCCTCGCCGAGAACTGCGCCGCGGTGCCCGCGAATCTCCTGGAGAGCGAGCTGTTCGGCCACACGAAGGGCTCGTTCACGGGCGCGATCTCCGACCGAGCCGGGCACTTCGTCGCGGCGGACGGCGGCACGGTGTTCCTCGACGAGATCGGCGACATGCCTCTCGCGATGCAGTCGAAGCTCCTGCGCGTGCTCCAGGAAGGCGAAGTGCGCCCCGTCGGCTCGAACAAGACGCTCCACGTCGACGTGCGGATCGTCGCGGCGTCGAACAAGGACCTGACCGAGATGGTGCGCGCCCGGACGTTCCGCGAAGACCTGTTCTTCCGGCTCAACGTGATCACGATCCGCCTGCCGCCGTTGCGCGAGCGCCGCAGCGACGTCCGCCTGCTCGCGCGCGCGTTCACCGCGAAAGCGGAGACGGAGGTCGGCCGGCGCGTCGCGCTGTCGGAGGAGGCGCTCGACGCGCTCGAGCGCTGGGACTGGCCCGGCAACGTCCGCGAGCTCGAGAACGTGATCCGGCGCGCGTCCGTGTTCGCGAAGGGGACGATCGGCGTCGCCGACCTGCCGGCGCCGATCGGCACGAGCGCCTAGACCCTAAGATGCCGTCCATGGCTGAACCCGCGACCGGACCGGGGTCGGTGGACGGCGGGGCCGCGGCCGTCGGAGCCGTCTCGATCCGCACGATGCAGGTGCGCAGCGTGCTCGCACTCCTCGTGCTCGCGCTGCTCTCGGTCGGAGGGTACCTGCTCGTGCGCAGGAGTCTGCGCGCGCAGGAAGTCGCGGCGACCGTCGTCCGCATCGGCGGAAGACAGCGGCTCCTCGCCCACCGGATGGTGCTCCGCTCGCTGCGTCTGATCAACACGGTCGATCCGGTCGCGACGCGCAAGCGCGCGGACGAGATCCTGGCGGACGCGGAGGAGCTCGAGGGCCTGCACCAGTCGCTGATGCACGGCGAGGCGACCGCGGAGCTCGGCGCGTCTTCCTCGGAATTGCACGCGATCTACTCCGAGCCGCCGATCCTGCTCGACGAGTCGATTCAGGACTTCCTCGACCAGACGCGGAGCCTCGCGCGACAGAGCGACGAGGAGCTGCGGGGGATGAAGCCGCAGATCGCGTACATGCAGACGGTGACCGCGACGCCGGTGCTCGACAACCTGAGCCGGGGACTCGACTCCCTCCTCGAGGCGTTCCAGCGCGAGAGCGAGGAGCGCATCCGCGACACGCAGCGGCTCGAGATCGCCGTCGTCGGCACGACGATCCTCATCCTGCTCGCGATGGGCCTCTTCGTCTTCCGGCCGATGATCCTGCGCGTCCGGCGCGACATCGCCGTGCTCCACGGAGCGCAGGAGGAGCTCGAGGCGCGTGCGGCGGCGCTCGAACGCAGCAACAAGGAGCTCGAGCAGTTCGCGTACGTCGCCTCGCACGACCTGCAGGAACCGCTGCGGATGGTCACCGCCTACGTCCAGCTCCTCGAGCGCCGCTACCGCGGGAAGCTCGGCGCCGACGCGGACGAGTGCATCCGCTACGCCTCGGAAGGAGCGATGCGGATGCATCGCCTCATCCTCGATCTCGTGGCGTACTCGCGGGTCGGGACGCACGGAGGCGTTCTCGTCGTCACGGATCTCGACGCGACCTGCCGCGACGTCCTCGACGACATGCAGGTCGCGATCGAGGAGAGCGGGGCCGAGATCGTCCGTAGCGGCCTGCCGCGCCTCCGGGTCGACGCCCTCCAGATCGGGCAGCTCTTCCAGAACCTCCTCGCCAATGCGATCAAGTTCCGCGGCGAGACGCCGCCGCGCATCCGCATCGAGGCGCGCCCGGAGAACGGCGAGTGGATCTTCTCCGTGCGCGACAACGGGATCGGGTTCGACATGCGGTTCGCCGACCGCATCTTCGTGATGTTCCAGCGCCTGCACGCGCGCGATCGCTACGCGGGGACGGGGATCGGCCTGGCGATCTGCAAGAAGATCGTCGAACGCCACGGCGGCCGGATCTGGGCCGAGTCGGAGCCGGGGCGCGGCGCGACCTTCTCGTTCACGCTCCCGGAGTAGGACGCGCCGGTCTACCGCTTCGCGTCGGGCATCACGAGCCCGATCTTGTTCGCGATCTCGAGCGAGCGCGCGCGGATCTGCGCCCAGGCCGCGGGGTCGCATCCGCTCGGAGGCTCGACCGGGAACGTGAGACAGACGGTCGCCGCCGCGCTCTCCTGGAAGCGATCGTCGTAGAGCAGCGACGTCAACGTCTCGAGCGCCCCGGCGGAATGGCCCTCCGGCCACGCGCGCGCATCGAGCAGCGCGTGGACGAACGTCGAGCCCGTCGATCCGCCGCCGGGGACGCCGGACGAGCCGATCACGGACCGCAGGTGCGCGAGCGTCTCGTCGCCGGGCGTCTGCGCCCGGAGGCTGACCGCGATCGCGCGGTCGATCTGCTCCGCCGTGCCGCCCCACTCGCCGCGCGCGCCGGATTCCATCCACGAACGGACCTCGAGGTCACCCTTCTTGAGGAACAGCGTCGTGATCAGGATCCCGGCCTCGCCGGCCTCGGTCGCGAAGAGTCGCTCCGGCGTCAGCGTCTGGCGGAACGCGAGGAACCACTCCGGGTCGCGCTGCTCGCGGATCGTGAGCGCCGCTTCGAGGAGTCCCCACTCGAGGTAGCGCCTGCACCCGACCTCGAGCTGTCCGATCCAGGTCATCGCCTCCGGAGCTGCGATGCGCGTGAGAGCCTCGCTGACGAGTGTCAGGTGGAGCTCCGCATGGCGCGCGTCGGAGCAGAGGAAGCGCGCGATCTCCGCCGGATCGGGATGCGCGTCGAGATGCGACGCGAGGCAGGCGCGGACCGCGTCCGCATCCACGGCGTCGAGACACGCGGCCCAAGCGGGCTCTCGGTACTTCGGCGGAGCGGCGACGGACGGCGTCGGGGCGCTCGCCGGCGAACCTGCGCGCGTCCGTCGATCGCCCGGGACGTCCGCGGCGAGCGCCGGCTCGCGGTGCGGCGACGCGGTCTCGGCTTCCGGCGCGCGTCCGTCCGGTGCGGCATCGGGTCTCGCGTGCTCGGGATTCCTTGCGGTCCCCGCGAGCCACGCCGTGCCCGCCGCCAGGACGATCACACCGACGAGAAGGAGTCCACGCGTGGCGCCGCGCCTAGTGCGGGCAGCCTGCAAGCGTGTCCTCCGTCTGGTAGTGGACGGTGTCCGTCACCGTCGCGCCGGCGGTGCACACGTTCGCGCAGCACAGGTCGTCGTGCGCGGTGTAGTACTTCTTGATCGACGGACCCTTGACCATGCCCGTCGACTTCCACCAGTGGCAGGCCTGGTTCCAGCCGAGCGGAAGATGAAAATGCTGACAACATTCGCCGCCGCCCGAGTCCGAGCAGACCGGATTGCCGAGGCTGACGCACCCGCCCTGGTCGTTCTGCGGGAGGAGGATCCAGTCGCAGGGGAGCGTCCGCGCGCCCCGTCCACCCTGACTGCTCATGCCCGCCAGAAGGCAGGTGGTCGCGAGGATTGCAAGGGTGAGAGCGCGATGCATGGAGAAGGGCGCCTGCAGGGGACCGGTGGGGACCGGCCCGTCACTTCCGAATGATTCCCCGCCGCGCGGGATCTGTCAACCGCGGCGCATTCCGTCCGATTGGGGCTGCCCGCGGGGCAGGCACCCGAGTAAATTGAAGGCTAGGCATCCTGGACGGAACCGCCTCGAGAGCGGTTCCGTCTGAATGTAAGTCCCTGGCAGGAGTCGCGAGTGCACAGCGAGTGCGCCTCGCGGCGGCTGACCGGCGACTTGCCCCAGTCATTACCCCCAGCATCCGAGGTTCCGTGATCATGCGACGAATGGATCCCCATCGCCTTGTAGCTTTCCTTGCTGTCCCCGTTTCGTTGTGTTCCCTGGCGGCCGCCGCCGGAACGGGCGTACCGTCCGCTCCGCAGCTCGACCATCTTCTCGCGAACTGGCGGAGTGCACACGGCGACAGCTGGAGCATCCGGTCGGACGAGCAGACCGGGTATCTCGAGATGCTCTCCGGCGGGAACGTCCCGTCCGACGTGCATCCGACCGACGACGCCCAGTTCGAAGGGCTCGCCCGCACTGCACTCGAGGCGACCGCGCTCATGCACGGGATCGACGCGCAGACGCTGGTGCACCAGAACACGATGTTCCTCCCGCTCGGCCAGATCGGCTCCACCGACAAGGTGACCGTCCGGATGCGCGAAGAAGTCGGCGGCGTGCGCGTCGTCAACGGCTTCGTCAACGTCCTGTTCTCCGCCGACGGCGCACTCCTCTCCGTGCACTCGACGGGCATGCCCCACCTGGCGGGCTTCGCGACGACGCCGACGCTGAGCCAGCGCGGCGCGTCGGCGATCGCTGCGGCGACCTTCGAGACACGCACGGGCGTCGTTCCGACTCTCGTCGAAGCGCCCGAGCTCGTCATCGACCAGGTCGTCCGTGGCAGCACGCGCGTCCCGGTCCTCGCGTACCTCGTCAACGTCCAGTGGGAAGGCGAAGGCGCCGAACCGATGGGCTGGCGCTATTCGGTCGACGCGCGCACGGGCGCCGTCGTCCGTTCGGAATCCAGCGTCCACTTCGACGTCGGCGGCACGGTCTCGGCGCTCAGCTCGCCCGGCCTCCGGCCCGACGAGCCGAGCAACCCGCCGACGGCGCAGATCATGAAGTACATCCGTTGCACGAGCGCCTCGGGCACCGTGTTCACGGACGCGAACGGCAACTTCAACTACGTCGGCGTGAACACGCCTCTCGCCGTGACCTTCCAGTTCACGAGCGGACAGCGCGCGAACGTCACGAATTCGGGCACGGGCGGGAACTACTCGTTCACGACCACGCTGCAGCCGAACGTGCCGAACGCGATCACCCTGAATTCGCCCGCGAACGCGGTGTTCACGTGCCAGGCCAACGGTGCGCTGTTCGTCGCGCGCACGAGCGAGTTCATCCACTCCATCGTCCCGGGCGACACGCACGCGGACTTCGGCGCGAACACGCACGTCCGCGTCAACGGGACCTGCAACGCGTTCTACAACGGCGGCTCGATCAACTTCTACCCCCAGGGTGGCGGTTGCTACGACACGACCTACTCGACGGTGGTCAACCACGAGTTCGGCCACTGGATGAACGACAGCTACGGAACGGGCAACGGCCCCGACGGCATGGGCGAAGGCAACGCCGACGTCTGGTCGCTCTACATCTACGATACGAACATCATCGGTCAGGACTTCTGCGGCGCGAACTGCAACATCCGCAACGGCAACAACCTCCGCCAGTTCTGCGGTGATTGCTGCGGCGGCTGCTACGGCGAAGTCCACAACGACGGCGAAGTGTGGATGGGCGCGGCGTGGAAGGTGCGCACCCGGCTCAAGAACACGAACGGCAACGCGGCCGGCAGCCTGATCGCGAACACGATCTTCATGGGCTGGATGAACTCCTACAACCAGAGCCAGATCCGTTCGATCATCGAGACGCAATGGATGACGCTCGACGACAACAACGGCAACATCAGCGACGGCACGCCGCACTTCGACGACATCGACGGCGGCTTCCGTCAGCAAGGGTTCCCCGGCCTGACCGTGCAATGCGGCACGCCGACGAACTACTGCGTGACGTCGCCGAACTCGGCCAGCTTCACCGGCGCGGTGATGGGGTACGGCGGAACGAACTTCATCCACAACAACAACTTCATCCTGTTCGGGTTCAACGCACCGCCGAACAAGTCGGGGATCTTCTTCTACGGCCTCACCCAGACGAACGTCCCGTTCGGCAACGGCCGTCGTTGCGTGGCCAATCCGTTCTATCGCCTCCCGCTGGTCACCTCGAGCGCGTTCGGGGACTTCGAGTTCGACGTGAACTTGAACAGTCTCCCGGCGGGCGGAGCGATCGCCGCCGGTCAAACGTGGAACTTCCAGTGCTACTTCCGCGACCCGGCCGCGGGTGGCGCGCTCTTCAACGCCACGGACGGCCTGTCCGTCCCGTGGTGCCCGTAGAGCTCGCGCTCCCGTAACCAACAGGAGCGAATCGATTCGCGGGCGGCGTCCGGCATCGGCCGGGCGCCGCCCGCGCGCGTAGCCGCGGCACCCCGCCGCGACTACGATGCGCCGCCGCACCCGCCATGAAGTCGATCCTTCGATCCGCTCGCGTCGCTTCCCCGCGCTGGACCGGTGTCCTCGCGCTCGCCCTCGTCTGCACCGCCGCGGCGCGAGCGCAGAAGGTCGTCGATCGCGATCGCCAGATCCTCTGGCAACGCACGGTCGAGGATGCGGTCCACCTCGCCAAGGCGGAGAAGCGCCCTCTGCTCGTCGCCGTGAACATGGACGGGGAATCCGCCAGCGAGCGCATCGTCCGCGAGCGCTACCGCGACCCGGCGTTCGTCGCGCGGACGCGGCCGTTCGTGTGCGTGATCGCGAGCGCGTTCCGCCACGCCCCGCGCGACCACGACGACCAGGGGCGCCGGATCCCGTGCCCGCGTCTCGGCGAGGTCACCTGCGGCGAGCACATCGCGCTCGAGCCCATCCTCTTCGATCGCTACCTCGGAGGCGAACGCATCGCTCCGCGGCACGCGGTGATCCTCCCGGACGGCACGAAGGACTTCGACGTCTTCATGCTGTTCGACATGCGTGACCTCGACAAGAAGCTCGCCGAGGCCGACAAGCTCGCGCCGCCGCCGAGCGCGGTCTCCGCCCGGCCGACCCTCTCGGGTCCGCCGTCGCAGCCGGCGTCGTGGGCCGCTCTCGCGCGCGCGAAGGATCACCTCGGGCGCGCGGCGTTCGAGGAAGCCTTGTTCGGGCTCGTGTCCGAGGCCGACGGCGCCGCGGCGCTCCGCGCGATTTCGTCTGCCGGCGACGCCGGCTCGGTCGAGGCCCTGCGCGTCCTGCTCCAGCGCAGTCCGCCGCCGTCGCCCGAGCTCCTCGAGACGCTCGCGAAGACGGTGGAAGCGCTGGGAATCCAGGCGCCGGCCGCGGCCGCGCTGCGGGAGCAGATCGCCGGGCTCGGCCGCCGGCCGGGCGCGCCGGGGCTCGACGAGGATGCGAACCTGCTCCCGCTCCTGCGCCGTGTCGACGCCGCCTCCGCGGCGAGCCGCACGCTCCTGTTCGCGTACGCGGCGCTCGGGGCCGAGCCCGACTCGGCGCGGGCGGCGCCCGCGCTCGGTGCGGAGCTCAAGGTGCCGAAGCCGCGCCCCGACATCGCGCGCTGGTGGTCGGGGCTGCGCGACGCACCGCCCGTCGATCCGGCGCCGCCGAAGCCCGTCGCGGAGCTGCGCAGCCCCGCATCGCTCGAGGAAGAGCTCTCCGAGCTCGACCGCGAGCTCGACACGCGGCCGAACGACCCGGAGCTGACCGCGCGCTACGGTCGCGCGTCCCTCGCGCTCGCCGAGAGGCGCACGGAGAACGGCAGCGAGGGCGCGCCGCTTCTGCTCCAGGACGCGGATCGGTTCCTGGAGCGCTCCTGGCAGGGCGGGAAGCGCGACGTCACGCTGCTGTTCGAGCGCGCGAAGATCGCGTACCTCCGCGGGAAGTACGCGGACGAGGAAAAACTCGCGATCGAGGCCGAAACCGCCGCGCCGCCGGATGCGCGCATCGAAGCGGAGCGGTGGATCGGCGACGCTGCCGCGCGTCTCCTCGCCGCGCGGTCCGGCGCGGACGCCGCCGCCGAGCTCGACGGGATCGTGCGCGGCGCGCGCGCGTTCACGGAAGTGGCCGCGAGCGCGAGCGCCGACGACACCGACTGGATCAGCCTGGGTTCGTTCCTCGGGGCGCTCGGGATGCGGCGCGAGGAAGTCGCGATCCTCGGCCTCGCGGCCGAGCGCCGCGTCGCCTCGCCCGCGATCCGGGGGGCGCTGAACGCCGCGCTCTGGGCCGGCGGCCGGATCGAGCTCGCCGCGCCGAAGGCGGAGTGGATCGCCGCGAGGAACCCGGACTCCGCCGACGCCGCGTGGCACGCCGGATTCGCGCGGATGCTCCTCGGGGAGGATCTGCGCCGCGGCGAGGATCCGGACGGCGCGATCCGCGCGTACGAGAAGGCGAGCGCCTGGTTCCGGCGCTGCGCGGAGCTCCGACCCGAGTACAAGGAGAACACCGACCACTACCGCGCGCTGTGCGGTCTCGGCAGCGGCTTCGCGCACCTGCTCGCGGACCGCCGTGCGGACGCCGCGCGGTGCTTCGCCGAAGCGGTCGCGATCCGGCCCGCGATCGAGGGGACGCGCGACGGGCTCGATCGCGAGCCGGTCGACCTGCTCGACGGCGCGCTCGAGTGGCGCGAGAGCGGCCGGAGCCCGGTCGACGTCGCCGGACTCGTCGGCGCGCTCGAGCGCCTCGCTCCAGCCGATTCCACGTGGATCCGCGCCGTCGCCGACAGCGAGCTGCGCGAGGCGTTGCGCGCCGACGGGCGCGGCGAGATCGTCGAGGGCGACCGCTACCTGCGCGTGTCGATCGACGCCGCGCGCCGCGCCGTCGCCGTTTCGGACGACGAGGAGAACCGCCGCGCGCTCGCGCAGTCGCTCACGATCCTCGCCGAGCGGCTGCTCGAGCGCGGCGACGCCGGCGAGGCGCGGAGGTGGCTCGCCGAGGCGGCCCCGCTGCTCGGCGAGACGGCGCCGTCGGCGAACGACGACACGGAGGCGCTGAAGGGCCTCGCCGCGAAGCTGCGCACAGCGCTCGGCGAAGCCCGCCCGCGCTTCCGGCCCGGGCGCTGATTCACTGCAGCTCGGACGCCTCGACTTCGAGCGCCAGCGAGCCCTTCGCCGCTCCCGCTCCGGCGTCCCCGATGACGAGCGTGCGCGGCGCGCCGTCCGCCTTGCGGAAGACGAGCTTCTCGCGCGCGAACAGCTGGTCGTAGGCCGACTCGTCGAGCTTGCCGAGCCCAGGCACCCGCAGGTCGAACTGGCGGCTTTCGCCGGTCCTGAAGTGCGCGCGGGCCACGACCTCGACCGCGAGGTCCCCGGACGGAGCGAACGACGGCTTCAGCCAGAGAAGCAGCCCGTCGAATCCGACGCACATCACGGGGTCGGCGATCGTCGCGGACTGCGCCACCTCAACGTCGAACTCGGCGAGCTCGAAGTCCTCGGCTCCGAGCACGAGCGTGGCGGCCTCGCCGGAGCGCAAGGGCAGCGAGCAGCGCGCGAGCTCGGCGCCGCCGCCGGCTCGACGCAGGCGCACGACGACCTGCGCGACGCGGGCGGGCGGCGTCAGCTTCGACAAGATGTCCAGGCTCGCGTCGGCACCGGGCGGCGGCGGGGCGTTCTTGTCGCCGAAGTCGCGCGATCGCGAGAGGAAGAGACAGCTCCCGACGTCTTGCAGCTCGAGCCGGTTGTCGTTCGACGTGAGGAGGTCGCGGATCAGGTCGAGGGAAGCCGGCGCGAAGCCCGACTTCAGGCGCGGTTCCGAATCGGAGACGCCGATCCTCCGCCAGGCCTGCGGCAGGTCGCCGCCGCTCATCACGTCGGCGGACCAGATCTCGAGGCGCGGCGGCTCCGCCGACTGCGCGTTGACGCAGAGCACTTCCGCGTCGCGCGTGCTCGCCTTCGCGTCGAGCGACGCGCGCTGGAAGATCGGCAGGGCTCCGGCGCCCCGCCGCAGGACCAGCGTCTCGGCGTGACGCTTGCCGCCGACGGACACGGCCGACTGGATCGCGAGGGCCTTCCCCTCCGGGAGATACGTCGAGAGCGCCAGCGAGCGGTTCAGGACGTCGACGTTCTGGGAGACGCGGACGATCTCGGGATACATGACGCGCTCCTGTGTCGTGATCGAGTTCGCGAGCTCGAGGTCGCGGTCCCGGACGTCCGAGAGCGGCTCGCCGCGTCGCACGATGAGCCCGAGCCACATCCCGCCTGCGGCCGGCGCCGCGCGCGCCAGGATCCGCGTCCCGACCGCGATGTCCGCGACGATCGGATCGGCGATCCCGGCGGCCTGGGCGATCTCCACGTTGTAGTCCGTCACCATGCGCGCGGTCCGGGAGAGCTCGAGGCATCCCGTGCGCCCCGCATGGAGCTGCAGCCGCCACGTCCGCGCGCCGCCCTTCCCGGCGCGTGCGAGCAGCTTGTCCGCCTCTGCGATCGGCATCATCGCCGGCGCGCTCGACTCCGGCGTGCCCTCGGGGGTCTCCATCGAGTCGATCACGAGCTCCGTGGTCGCACCGAACACGCTCTCGAGGAACGCGAGGTAGCGCTCGGTCTTTGCCTGCAGCGCGGCCGGCGCTTTCACGATCAAGCGTCCGTTGCCGTCGCTGCGGATTTCGCGGCCTTCGTAGTCGAAGTCCTCGCTGCAGAGACTGTGGAGGAGATCGATGAGCGTGTTCGTGCCGAATCCCGGCTCCCAGGCGCTCTCGGGTTCTTCCGGAACCAGGCCGAGGTAGGGGAACAGCGCCTCCTCCTGTCCGTGCCAGGGGCTGCCCGGGAGGAAGGACGCGAGGTCGTAGACCTTCACGACGCTCGGTTCGTTCCCGCCGGGCGGAGGCGACTGCGCGGGGGAAACGGCGAGGAGGGCGAGCACGGTCGACGGGACGAGACTCATGAGGTGGGCTTTCTTGCGTCAGGGGACGCTCGTCGCGAGCGCGTTCTCGAGCTCGCGCGCGAGGCGCGTCAGGGTGGTGATCGGACGGCTCCGCGCGTCCGCGTCGGCGAGGACTGCGACGACGCGGCGTGCATTGCGGGGCGGGAGGGTTTCGACGAGAAGCTCGACGCGCTCGGAACCCGCGAGCGCGCGGATCGAGAGGAGGCAGGCCGCCTTGAGATCCTTCTCGGACGGCTTCAGCCGCTGGAAGAGGTCCGCGAGGAGCTCCGCATCGACGGGGATCCCCAGCTCGCCGGCGAGAAGGAGCGACCAGCGTCGATCGGCGGTCGGGAGGAACTCCGTGCCTCCGAACGCGACGAGCGCGGGTGCCGCCGCGGGGACGGGATGACCGAGCAGGAAGCGCTGGAACACCGACAGCTCGACGCGCCGTCCCGCTCGCGCCCAGTCCTCGACGACGGCGCGCCCGGCGTTCCGGTCGCGGTCGAGCGTCGCGAGGATCGCGTCCTCGAGGTCGTCCTCGGCGATCCGTCCGGACGCGGCGAGCCGCAGCAGCGCCGCGAGCCCACCTTCGCTGCCGTACCACGCGATGCACTCGATCACCTCGCGCCGGCGTTCGCGCACCTCGAGCGCGCGACGCTCGAGCAGCGGGAGCGCCCGCGCGGGTTGCAGCGCGGCGAGCGCGCGCAGGACGAGCCCGTCCTGGACGCCCTTCGGTCGCGCGGTGACGAAGCCCGCCACGACCTCGGCGGCGCCTTCCGTGGCGGCGAGGGCGTCGATCGTCTCGTCGGAGGAAAGCGTGCCTTCCGAGCCGAGGCGCAGGATCGCGGGCACAGCCGGACCCCCGATGCGCGCGAGCGCGTCCAAGCCCTCGCGGATGCACGCGGTGCGGTCCGCTGCGTTCATCGCGGTGACGCGGATCGAGGTCTCGACGACGCGGGCGGCGCCGTCCCCGCCGCGGTCCGCGAGCCGCGCGAGGACGAACCCGCGCGTCGCCGGATCGCGCAGCGGCGATGCGAGCGCGTCGAGCGCCACGTCGCCGGCGTCGCACAAGGCGAGCGCCGCGTCGATGCGCGATTCCGGACGGGCGAACGCTGCCTCGAGCGTGCGGACGGACAACCGATCGGCACGCGCGCCGACGTACCGCAACGCCGCCCGGGCGACCGCGGGATCGGCGTCCGCGATCGCGCCTTCGGCGAGGCGGAGGACGGGCCAGCGCGAACGCTCGAGGTCGCGCGCGCCTTCGTCGACCGCCGCCGCGAACTCCGAGGCGGCCCGCGCTTCTCCCCACGGCGGGAGCGCCTCCGCCGCGGACGCGAGCAGGCAGCGGACCTCGTCGCGCGCCCGCGCGAGGCGCGCGGGATCGATCGCGGCCTCCGGCGGTTCGGCGATCTCCGCGACGGGCGGCGGCGTCGGGGACGGAGCAGGAGGTCGCGTCGTGCTCGCGGCGATCGGCGGGGCCCGTTCGTCGACGGGCGCGCGTCGGAGGAGGAAGAACAGGAGGACCGCCGCCGCGGCGGCCGCAATCGATAGAGGCAGCCAGAACCTGCGCCGAGGCTGCGCAACCGCCTCGCGGTCGATCGTCGCGCGGATCCCGGCGAGCGCGCGCTCGACGTCGACGCGCTCGACCGGAGGTCCAGGGAGGCGAGCGAGAGCGGCGTCGAGGTCGCGTTCGCGCTGGTAGACGGTCCTGCACGCCGCGCACCCCCGGACGTGCTCCTCGAGCGCGAACACGGCCTCGATCGGCAGGCTTCCGTCGAGCGCGCCGTGGATCCGGGCGCGGAACGTGCGGCAGGTCTTCACGGCGCTCCCTCCGGCCGCAGACGCTGCGCGAGCGCGCGCCGCGCCTGCATCACGAGCATGCGCGCGGTCGCGGGCTTGACGCCCAGGATCTCGGCGACCTCGTCGTACTCGCGCCCTTCGATCGTCCGGAGCACGATCGCCGCGCGCAGGCGCTCCGGAAGACGCTGCAAGGCGTCCGCGACGTCGCGGACGACCTCGCGACGCGCGAGTGCGTCGGCGGGCGAAGGCCCGGGCTGCGCCTGCGCGCTGGCCGCCTCGACCGGGGCCGTGCGCGCGCGCCTGCCGCCCGCGCGGTGGTGATCGTGCGCGAGGTGCCGGGCGATGCGGAGGAGCCACGTCGAGAACGCGGACTGCTCGCGGTAGTGGGGGAGCGATCGCCACGCGCGCACGAAGCACTCCTGCGCGAGGTCCTCGGCGTCCTCGTGGCTGCGGATCATGCGGTGGAGGAAGGCGTACACGTGGGTGAAGTGGCCGCGCACCAGTGCGTCGAACGCGCCGCGATCCCCGCTGCGAGCGCGGCGGATCAGGGCCTGCTCGGTCGCGGCCTCGCGCATCTCGTCCAGGGTTCGCGCCATCGCTCCGGCTCGCGGGCCGGCGTCGGCGCGAGGACAGACGGCCCCCGGCCTGCTCTGTCGACGGCTTTTCCGGATCCGCGCGCGAGCTACCCGGCTGCCGCCCGTTCGAAACCGGGTCTTGGACGGTCCCGCGGCCCCCGATACCCTGCCGACGGCCCGGAGACCCCCTTGTCCTTCCCGCGACGTCTTGCGGCCGTGGCCGTTTCCCTGTTCGTGCTCGCGTCGGTCGCGAGCGCTCACGAGCGCGAGTACACCCTCAGCCGCGACTGGTTCCTTCCGTACAAGGGCGAGAGCGAGGTCGAGTCGAGGACCTTCTGGGACACGCGCCACAACGACGTCACCCAGCAGTTCGAGTACGAGTACGGGGTCACGGACTGGTTCGCGATCGAGCCCGGCCTCGAGATCCGCGAGAAGGAGGACGGCGGCGAGTACGAGATCGAGGACTTCGAGCTCGAGTTCCGCTTCCACTTCTGGCAATTCGCCTACGACCGCTTCCTCCCCGCGATGAACGTGGAGTTCGAGTTCCCCTCCGAGGGCGACGAGGCGAATCGCGGCGAGCTCAAGTTCATCGTCGCGCGGTACGGCGAGGACGGCCAGGACTTCGCGGTGAACTTCAACGCGGGCCGGGAGCTCGAGAGCGGCGGCGAAGACGAGAGCGAGGCGACGTTCGGCTACGTCCGGCCGTTCGGCGGTCCGGACGCGACGCCGTCGGCGGGGTGGCACAAGGAACCGCGCTTCGGCGTCGAGGCGATCCACAGCTTCCACGACCACTTCGACGGCGCCGGTCCGCTCGTCGTGTACCGCGGCACGAGCCACCTCAACATCCTCACGGCGTACGTCTTCGGACTGAACGAGCGCGAGGAGAACGGCGACGAGCTGCGCCTGATCCTCGAATGGGAGTTCTGAGCCCGCGCGCGGAGCGCCCTGGGCGGGCGAGTCGCGCGTCCGACCGTCCGTCCCCCCCGGTTCGACGGTCGACTCTCGGCGTCTCGCCCGCCTCCGGGCGGGGCGGTCGTTTCCACCGCCTCGATCTCTTGCACGCGCGGGGAAGCGGACGGTTTCGGGACGATCCGCTTTTTTTTCCGCGCGCTGACGCGCGCGGGGGCGCGCTCAGCGGCTCGTGACGATCTTCGAGGCGATCCCCGCGAGCGCTCCCTGGACGATCCCGTGGACGATGCCGACCGCGAGAGCGATCAGGACGAGCAGGAGCCGCGGATCGAGGGTCGGGGCGGTCGCCGCCGCGCGTTCCAGGTATTCGGGGTGGTGCGCCGTGTAGGTCTCGAAGAAGACCGCGCCGCACAGGACCGCGAGCGCCGCGCCGATCGCGCCGGCGAGGAATCCGTGCGCGAAGTGGCGCCGGCGCACGGTGCGCGCGATCCCGAGCGCGATCAGGACGCGCAACACGGCCCACAGGATCCACATCGGCGTCTCGCCCATCCCGAGCACGACGGCGAGACCGATCGCGACGCCGGGGAGTGCGAGCTCCAGGACGAAGCCCCACTTCATCCGCGCGCCTCGGACGCGAACGACTCGCGCAGGATCGCGAGCGCGTCGTCGACGTCCGTCGACTGCACGTTGAGCGCGGGCGCGATGCGGAACACGTTGCCGTACAGCCCGCCCTTGCCGATCAGGAGCCCGCGCTTCTTCGTCTCCTCGAAGAGGCGCGCGGTCTTCTGCGGATCGGGCGTCCGGTCGCCGCCCTTCTCGTCGACGACGACTTCGATCGCCTGCATCAGGCCCTTGCCGCGCACCTCGCCGACGGACTTCGGGAAGCGGCGCTGGATCTCCTCGAGGCCTTCGCGAAGCCGCTTGCCCTGGACTTCCGCGTTCTCGGCGAGACGTTCCTCCTCGATGATCCCGATCGTCGCGTTCGCCGCCGCGCACGAGAGCGGATTCCCGCCGAACGTCGAGATCTGGAGCTTCTTGAACGAGTCGGCGATCTCGCTCGTCGCGATGCACGCGGCGATCGGCATCCCGTTCGCGATGCCCTTCGCCATCGTCATGACGTCCGGCTCGACGCCCCAGTGGCCGATGCCGAACATGTGCTTGCCCGTGCGGCCGAATCCCGTCTGCACCTCGTCACAGAGGAAGACGCCGCCGGCCTTGCGGACGATGTCGACCGCGATCTGGAAGTACTCCGGAGGGGGAGTGATGAACCCGCCGACGCCGAGGATCGGTTCCGCGAGGAAGCCTGCGATCTTCCCCGTCGTGGTGGTCTGGATCAGATCGCCGATGTCCTGCGCGCACTTCACGCCGCAGTCGGGGTACTTCAGCCCGAGCGGACAGCGGTAGCAGTACGGCGCCATCGCGTGCCGGACTCCGGCGATCTGCGACGGCAGCGGGCGCCACGTCGAGTGGCCGGTCAAGGACTGCGCCATCGCCGAGCGGCCGGAATAGCCGTGCCGCAGCGCGATGATCTCGAGCGCGCCGGTGAAGACCTGCGCCAGCGTGACCGCGGTCTCGTCGGCCTCCGTGCCCGATGCGACGAAGTACGTCTTCTTCAGCTTGCCGGGCGTGATCCGCGCGAGCGTCTCGGCGAGCTCGACGACCGGCACGCTCGGGTAGAGCGACGAGACGTGTCCGAGGCGGTCGATCTGCGCCTTGAGCGCGGCGTTCACCTTGGGATGGCAGTGCCCGACCGAGAGCGTCAGGATCCCCCCGAAGAAGTCGAGGAACTCGCGCCCGTCGAGGTCGACGACGCGCGTGCCCTTGCCCTCGGTCAGCACGACCGGTTCCTGGTAGTAGTTCGCGCACGAAGGGAAGAGGAACTCCTTCTGCTTCGCGCGGACGGCGGCGGCGTCGAGCGCGGGACGCGCGTCGGACTTCGGCGTGGTCTCGTTCTGGGTGCGGCTCGGCAAGGGATCCTCCTCCGGTGTTGGGTCGACCAAGGTAGCATTCCCGGTCGCCGCGCTCATGAGGAAGGCCGTCGGGAACAAGATCGCGAAGGCCCAGCTCGCGCGCGCGCGCCGCGTGTGCCTCGCGCTTCCCGAGGCGACCGAGAAGCTCGCGTGGGGCGCGCCGACGTTTCGCGTGAAGAACAAGCTCTTCGCGATGTTCGCGGACGACCACCACGGCGACGGGCGCATCGCGCTGTGGTGTCACGCGCCCAAGGGCGCGCAGGAAGTGCTCGTGAGCTCGGAACCGAAGCGTTTCTTCCGGCCTCCGTACGTCGGACCCAGCGGCTGGGTCGGCGTCGAGCTCTCCGCGATCGACGACGCGCGCCTCGCGCGCATCATGCTCGACGCGTACCGGGTGGTGGCGCCGAAGAAGCTGCTCGCGTCACTTCCCGATGCCGAGCTGGACTAGGAACGAGCGGTTGTCCCAGAACAGCCATTCCTCGTCCATCACGCCGCCGGTCCAGTGCCCGACGGTGCACATCTCGAGCTTGAAGGACTTGCCCGTCGGTTGGACGATCGTCCCGTCGCCCATCGGCATCGGCCGCGTGAACGCGCCTTCCATGACGCCGATGACGCTCGTCCACTCGCCGGATCCGAACTTGACCGGATGCTGCTGGATCCGCGTGTCCGGCGCGTAGACGAACATCCCCTTCAGGTCCTCGATGTGCTTCTCGATCCCCGCGGTCTGGTGCCCGTCGGGCCAGTGCACGAGGACGTCCTTGGAATGGCTCTCGTGCAGGCGCTCCCACTTCTGGTGCGTGAACACGTCGAAGTCGAGCGCGTCGAACGTGGCGAGGTTCGCCTCGACCGTCGTGTTCGAGCCGCCGCGGGGTCCGCACGCGGCCGCCAGGACGGCGATCCATGCAAGGCGTTTCGTGCTCGATCGGTGCGTCGACATCGTGCTCCTCGCCGCCCGTCTAGGTTAGCATCGCGCCCCCCGTGCCCTCCGCCATCCGTTGCCGCGGCCTCGTGAAGACGTACGACGCGAAGCCTCCGGTCGAGGCGGTGCGCGGCCTCGATCTCGAAGTGGGGGCGGGGGAGTGCTTCGGCCTGCTCGGTCCGAACGGGGCGGGCAAGACGACGACGATCGAGATCCTCGAGGGGATCCTCGAGCCGACGTCCGGCGAGCTGGAAGTGCTCGGTCTCGAGTGGAGCGCGAAGGACAGGGAGCTGCGCGAGCGCATCGGCGTCACGCTGCAGGAGACGAAGTTCGCGGACAAGCTCACCGTCGAGGAGACGCTCCGGCTGTTCGGATCGTTCTACCCGAAGAAGCGCCCGGCCGCGGAGCTGATGGCCGAGGTCGAGCTCCAGGAGAAGGCCGCGTCGTGGGTCGTCAACCTCTCAGGCGGCCAGCGCCAGCGCCTCGCCGTCGCGTGCGCGCTCGTCGGCGATCCCGACCTCCTCTTCCTCGACGAGCCGACGACCGGACTCGATCCGCAGTCGCGCCGGCAGCTCTGGGACATCATCCGCGACCTGCGGCGCCGCGGGAAGACGATCCTCCTCACGACGCACTACATGGACGAGGCCGAGAGGCTGTGCGACCGCGTCGCCGTCGTCGACCACGGCAAGGTGATCGCGCTCGGCTCGCCGGCGGAGCTGATCCGTTCGCTCGGCGGCGACCACGTCGTCGAGTTCGCGGTCGAGGCGGGCGGCGCTGTCGATCTCGCGCCGCTGACCGCGCTGCCTTCGGTCCGCTCCGCGCGCACGGAGGGCGAAGCGATCCAGCTCACCGTCGGCGAACCGCACGTCGCGATCCCGGCCCTCCTCCAGCACCTCGCCGGCAACGGCCGCGCGCTCTCCAACCTCTCGACGCGGCACGCGAGCCTCGAGGACGTCTTCGTCTCGTTGACCGGCCGCCACCTCCGCGATGAGTGACCGCCATCCCTTCGTCGAGCTGTTCCTCGCTCGTCTCCGCGAGTTCGCGCGCGAGCCCGAGGTGATCTTCTGGGTGTTCGGTTTCCCGATCCTGCTCGCGGTCGGCCTCGGCATCGCGTTCCGCAACAAGCCTCCCGACGAGATCGTCGTCGGGGTGGTCGACGCGTCCGGTTTCGAGGACACGCTGCGCGCGCTCCCGCCGGCCGCCGGCTTCCGCGCCGAGAGGGTCTCCGAGTCCGAGGGCGTTCTGCGGTTGCGCCTCGGCAAGGTCGCGATCGTCGTCGTCCCCGGGAGTCCGGTCGAGTACCGCTTCGACGCGACGCGACCGGAGAGCGTCTTCGCGCGGCAGCGGGTCGACGACGCGCTCCAGCGCGCGGCCGGTCGCGCCGATCTCCTGCCGGTGCGCGAGAAACTGTCGACGGAGCCGGGCGCGCGCTACATCGACTTTCTGATCCCCGGACTGCTCGGCATGAACATCATGAGCGGGGGGATGTGGGGAGTCGGATTCGTGATCGTCGAGATGCGCTCGCGCAAGCTCCTGAAGCGCCTGATCGCGACGCCGATGCGCCGCGGGCACTTCCTCGGCGCGATGATGGCGAGCCGCATGCTGATGGTCTTCGGCGAGATGATCCTGCTCCTCGCCTTCGGCTGGCTCGTGTTCGGCATGGTCGTGCAGGGCCCGATCTGGATCATCGCGCTCCTGTCCCTCCTCGGTGCCTTCGTGTTCTCCGGCCTCGGCCTGCTCGTCGCGAGCCGCGCGCGCAAGATCGAGACGGTCTCGGGTCTGATGAACCTCGTGATGCTGCCGATGTTCGTGCTCTCCGGGATCTTCTTCTCCGCGGATCGTTTCCCGGCGGCGGTGCAGCCCTTCGTCAAGGCACTGCCGCTGACCGCGCTGAACGACGCGCTGCGCGCGGTGATCCTCGAGGGCGCGGATCTCTCGTCGCAGTGGGCGCGGCTCCTGCTCCTCGCGGGGTGGGGCGCGGTGTCGTTCTTCCTGGCGCTGCGCGTGTTCCGCTGGACCTAATCGGAATCTGGCCCGGATGGCTGTCCCTGGATTGAGCCGTTGACCGACGCATCCCCAGTTTTCTGCTGAAACCATCCGCAGTCCGATCGGTCCGCCTTGGGACCGCTGCCCCGGCCGTGCCCGGGGGAAAGGACTCCCATGCGCTTTCAGCCTCGATCGTGCCCTCGACCCGATTGCCCCTCGCATTCCTCCGGCCATCACCGCTGGAGCTTCAAGGGTGGCTACACCCGCGACTGCGACGGCCGCACCGTCCAACGATTCCTCTGTCACGAGTGCCATCGCACCTTCTCCACGCAGACGTTTCGCGTCGACTACCGCCTCAAGAGACCTCAGCTCAACCACGTGCTCTTCGCACCCTTCATCTCCAAGGTCACGCACCGGCAGGCCGCTCGAGTCATCGGCTGCTCGCGCTGGACGGTCGCGCACCGGCTGAAGCTCCTCGGGGAGCATTGCAAGGAGTTCCACCTCTGGCGTCTTGCGCGAACGGCCGAACGCGGCGGCATCGCGGGCAACTTTCAGCTCGACGAGCTCGAGACCTTCGAGCACTCG